>JBEVWG010000013.1:0-19325 GCA_040506705.1 Candidatus Thiodiazotropha sp. 6PLUC1 | reverse complement strand
CACACTATGGTGCGGCAGGGCCGCACCCTACCTCTTCTTTGCTTATTGTGGCTTTAACCTAAAAAGATCAGTTGGGCAGCGCGAAGTGTGCGTTTGTTGTGGTGCAGGGCAAGGGTCGCTCCATTAATGGCAGGGAGGATACCCAAGTCCATCAAACTATTTAGATTTACCCAATTTAGCAAAAGCTTCAGCCATCGCGCCCCTTGGCGCTGGAGACGGTCTCTTTTTGGATTTTGCTGATTGACGGTGATTCTCGGCACTCTTTTTTCGATTTTGATTATCACTCCGAGATGCAGAGGCGTCATCACTCAATCGCATTGTCAGGGCAATTCGCTTTCGCGGTATATCAACCTCCATCACCTTGACCTTTACCAGATCACCAGCCTTGACCACATCCCGGGTATCTTTAACGAACTTATCGGCAAGTGCCGAGATATGCACCAATCCATCCTGATGAACCCCGATATCTACAAAAGCGCCAAAGTTGGTTACATTGGTAACGACACCTTCCAGAACCATACCAGTTTCCAAATCCTTTAGGTTTTCAACACCCTCTTTAAAGTTAGCCGTTTTAAACTCTGGCCGTGGATCACGACCGGGTTTATCCAACTCATGGATGATGTCCTCAACAGTAGGCTGACCAAATTTTTCGTCGGTAAAGTCTCTGGCTGATAGAGATTTCAGAAATGAGGTTTCACCAATTACAGATGAAATTTCCCGTCCTGTTTTTTGCAGAATACGCTCTACCACAGGATAAGCTTCCGGATGCACAGAGGATGCATCGAGTGGATTGGAACCGTTCATGATACGCAGAAAGCCTGCGCACTGCTCAAAAGCCTTTTCGCCGATACGTGGCACCTTTAGAATCGCTTTACGATCAGTGAAAATGCCATTTGCATCCCGGTATTTAACCAGATTATCTGCCATCAGCGAGGAGAGCCCAGCCACTCGATGTAGCAGAGGGGCCGATGCCATGTTGATGTCGACACCAACGGCATTTACACAATCTTCAACTACTGCATCAAGCTGTCTAGCCAATCTTGTTTGTGATACATCGTGCTGATACTGCCCTACGCCGATTGCCTTGGGCTCAATTTTCACAAGCTCAGCCAAAGGATCCTGCAGGCGTCGCGCTATGGATACTGCGCCACGCAGTGAGACATCCAAACCTGGAAACTCTTGTGCAGCAAATTCTGACGCTGAATAGACAGATGCGCCTGCCTCGCTGACCATTATTTTCGAGAGACGTAATTCAGGATGGAGCTTGATCAGGTCAGCTGCAAGTCGGTCGGTCTCACGCGAAGCCGTACCATTACCGATACTGATCAATTCGACATTAAACTTTGCCGATAGCTCAGCCAGCACTTTGAGTGATTCCTGCCACTGCTTTTTTGGCGCGTGGGGATAGATGGTCGTGGTATCAAGCAGTTTACCGGTATCATCAACAACCGCCACTTTCACTCCGGTTCTCAAGCCGGGATCCAATCCGATTGTGGCGCGTGGACCAGCCGGTGCAGCGAGTAGCAAATCATGCAGGTTTCGGGCAAACACCTTGATTGCTTCCTCTTCAGCCGCTTCACGCAGCCGTGTCTTGAGATTGTTATCCAGATGGGTAAAAATTTTGATACGCCACGCCCAGCGCACAACCCCCAACAACCAGGTATCAGCAGCCCGGCCTTCATCGCGAATACCCAGATGCCGAGCAACCATACGCTCAGCCACACCCATCTCACCGGTTTTTAGTTCAGCATCTTCAGGCAGACTCAGTTCCAAGCTGAGTATCCCTTCCTGGCGACCTCTGAATAGCGCTAATGCCCGATGGGATGGAATTTTAATAATGGATTCGGAAAAATCGAAGTAGTCAGAGAATTTTGCCCCCTCCTGCTCTTTGCCTTCGACCACCTTGGCTGAGAGCATACCGCTCTCCCAAAGGTGCTCGCGCAGCTGTCCAACAAGCTCAGCATCCTCAGCAAACTGCTCCATAAGGATCTGCTTTGCTCCATCAAGGGCGGCATCAATATCCGCTACACCTTTCTCTTCATCTATAAAGGCCTCAGCCTGTTGCTGCGGATCCAGAGAGGGATCACTGAGGAGTGCCTCAGCTAATGGCAGCAAGCCCGCTTCACGAGCAATCTGAGCTTTGGTACGGCGCTTCTGCTTGTAGGGTAGATAGAGATCTTCCAGACGTGTTTTTGTATCGGCAGCCAGGAGTGCAGCTTTCAACTCATCGCTCAGTTTCCCCTGCTCCTGAACTGATTTAATTACCGCTTCTCTGCGCTCTTCCAGCTCACGGAGATAATCGAGACGCTCCACCAAATTGCGCAGTTGTGTATCGTCCAACCCACCTGTGGCCTCTTTGCGATATCGTGCTATAAAAGGGACAGTCGATCCCTCTTCCAGCAAGCCGACTACAGCATCGACCTGGTTGATTCGTATACTCAGTTCATCAGCAATACGTTGCGCAATTGTCATGGAACATCCTGGCTTAAAATTAGCGAGGACGGGATAGTAACAAAGTGGCGAAGGCGGCGAAATCTTGACTTTCCAAAATCTACATCAGACTACATTTACTAGTGTAGTGCTTCATATAAATTGATGATTATAGCGAGCCCCTAAGCGGTTAGCCGCTAGGCGCGTACCGCCGGGAATGGCATGCCCTTTCCAAGGCGCGCAACGCCCCGAAGGAAGTACCCTTGGGGTGCAACGCGGATGACCACTTAGGGTCTCGCCCGAAGGAAAGCACTACACTAGCCAGGAGATAAGTATCACAACACCCAGACTTCGTGTATTTGCGCACGGCAAGAGATCAAAACGCCGCTGTTGCACTTCTACAACTAAAGCTTAAGCTTGAATGGCACATCCAGACTATGACGCATTAGATCCAAACTTAATCCCGACTGATATTTCAAACCATCTGAGATAAATCCCTGCATCTGACAAACCAATCCATCGATCAGTTCTACCGGGCTGGGTATTGAGATAGGAACAGGCTGATCTGGGATGGTTGCTTCAGCAATAGTGACACCGCCTTCACTTTTAAACCTGACATCGCCACACAGCTTAAGAACCAGATTTTTCATCTGCAGATTGTGAGGCAGGCACTCAAAACGAAACTTACTAATGCCGCGCTCTTGCGCAGCAGAGATCAATCTTTCCAGCAGTTGTTGTCCAACCCCTTTGCCCTGCATATCGTCAGCCACAGTCAAGCCGACTTCAGCAGATTCGGAATCATTATTCAGGCGAATGAAGCGACCGATAGCAACACCGCTCTTTTCCATGCCGTTTTCATCCAATGAAACCATTCCCAAAGCGAAATGATCCTGCTGATCAACTTCAGTAAAATAGATCAACTCATCGCTGGAGAGTCGTTTTTTCTCGTTCAGGAATCGGCGAAAGCGTGACTCCTTCGAAAGCGAATCAAATCCATCCGATAGTAGCGCCTTATCACCAGGCTGGATCAAGCGAATAACAATCCGCTCTCCACTGGGCAGAACCAGCAACTCTCTGTAAGAGTCCCGATATTTCAATAACTTATTCACATCAACCACCTTCCCAGCATACAACTACCGAGGCTTTAGCATATATCGAATTGATTGTGCACTGCAACATAAGACTCAGAAAGCTAATCATGGTTCAAATCCAGCTCACGCTTTTCATCATTCAAACCGCTTAGTCAGCAACTCATTGAAATAACTGTAATATTTTAGCCCCACACATGAAATATGGGTAAATTATGGAGTGATGTGGGGCTTAAAAGAAGAGGGCGTCTTGCTCGAATGACCACCGATTTCCGGCAATTCAGTGAAGAAAACGACTTTTATGGCAGAAAATCTGAATTCTATTAACCCGGCGAGCAACTACTTTGCTTTCAGCCGAAGAGCGCCCAGCGTATAAGCTGGGCACTAACTAACCAGGCCATAGATATAGCTGCAAGTAGGCGAGCTAACAGCTATCAATCTCCACGGCCGATAGCATAGTAGCTGAATCCTGCCTCTTTCAGACGCAGCGGATCATAGATGTTACGGCCATCGAAAATAACCGGCGAGCGCAACGTCTGCTTGAGGTAATCAAAATCCGGACTACGAAATACCTGCCACTCAGTAACCACAATCAAGGCATCGGCATTTTCCAGAGTGCCCTCCTGATTGTCGCAATAGACCAGATCATCCCGCTCACCGTAGATTCTACGACACTCCTCCATCGCTTCCGGATCGAATACCTGGACTTTTGCACCGGCATCCCACAGCGCCTCCATTAACACCCGACTGGAGGCTTCACGCATATCATCAGTATTTGGCTTGAAGGAGAGCCCCCAAAGCGCAAAGGTCTTACCCTGTATGTCTTCAGAGTAGTGTCGCATGATCTTCTCAAACAACACCCGTTTCTGACGATAGTTGACTGCTTCCACTGCAGTCAGCAATTGCGCATCATAACCGACCTCTTTCGCGGTACGCTCCAAAGCGCTGACATCCTTGGGAAAGCATGAACCACCATAGCCACATCCCGGATAGATAAAAGAGTATCCGATACGGGTGTCAGCACCTATGCCATGACGAACCTGCTCGATATCAGCCCCAAGTCTTTCTGCCAGATTTGACAGCTCGTTCATGAAGCTGATCTTGGTTGCCAAGATTGCGTTTGCCGCATATTTGGTCATCTCCGCAGAGCGAATATCCATTGCTATCAAACGATCATGATTACGGTTGAATGGTGAATAGAGGGCGCGCAATAGCTCTGTAGTGCGGGGATTATCAGTACCGATGATGATACGGTCTGGTTTCATGAAATCGTCAAGAGCTGCACCTTCCTTGAGGAATTCCGGGTTTGATACCACATCGAATTCGACCTGCTTACCCAGTGAATTCAAGGTTTCATCGATCTTAGCCCTAACTTTGTCCGCGGTACCCACCGGCACTGTCGACTTGTCCACTACCACACGATATTCGTCCATGTGGGTCGCTATCGACTCTGCGACAGCAAGTACGTATTGAAGATCAGCGGAGCCATCCTCATCTGGTGGCGTACCCACTGCAATAAACTGGAACAGACCATGTTCCACTGCTTTGGCGGCATCAGTGGTGAAACTGAGTCTCCCCGCCTGGGCGTTTCTCTCAACCATGGCATCGAGACCCGGCTCATAAATTGGGATCTCTCCACGATTGAGCATCTCAATCTTTTGGCTGTCCACATCCATACAGACCACATCATTACCCACTTCAGCCAAGCAGGCGCCGGTCACTAAACCCACATAGCCGGAACCAAAAACTGTTACTTTCATCGTCATCCCTTAAGTAGTAAACACAAACTGGCGGCAATGATACTTGTTTGCGGAATTGGAAACCACATCACCAGACCATTCTGGGAGATTTATCTAGCTATCCAGCGCCTCCTCTATCTGACTATTCAGCTGATCAGCACTTTGGTCATCCACTGGAATTACCGCCTGTAGCTGAACAACTGCCCTGCTTCGCAAAAGCACTGGCTTCATCACATGACCCTCTGCAGAAACACCGCTGATGCGCAGTGCAATCAAGGGGACTTTAGTGTTCGAAGCAAGACGGGAAGCCCCGGCTTTGATCTTCCTGGGTGGATCACTATCGAGGTGGATCTTTCCGTGGGGAAAAATCGCCACGATCTCCCCTTGCCGAAGCGCCTTGAAGGCCTGCCTCAACGCTTTCTCTGGAGACCTCTCCCGATCAACAGGAATAGACCCGACAGCACGAAATAACCACTGCATGCCAAATCGTTGATACTGCTCCCGCGCAATCAAGAATCGTAATGGTCGGTTGCTTGAGGCGATCATCAGTAGTGGATCCAGACCAGAGATGTGGTTGGAGACTACAACTGCCCCACCCTGTTCAGGCAGTGGCAGCACCTGGGGCTGAAGTCTGTGGTAGTAGCGGCAGAAGAGGCGGTTCAAACCATCCAGACGATTCAGCCACAAAGCCCCCCAGTCGGCCTGATTCGCCTCATTGCAACGGCGATCGAGCCAAAACAGAAATAGGGCAACAAGGAGTAAGGTGATCATATTTGCATTAAAAAACGGGCTTTAACTAACCTGACTACTGTGGGCAGGGTTGATTGGACGCAATTCAGGTCATGAGGTTATTTTGCTCAGTTATTTACGCTTTTTCCCGCCCTTTTGGTAGGTCTTACGCTGAAACAGGTCTGTTCGGCGGCTGACCAGACGATCAATAAACAGGATCCCATCCAGATGATCAACTTCATGTTGAAGCGCTCTAGCCTCATACCCTTCCATCTCGAATTCCAGAGCCTCACCCTCTGGGGTAAGCGCATGTAACTTTATGCGCTCAGCACGTATCACATTACCGGTGTAGTCTGGTACAGAGAGACACCCTTCACGCCCCAGTTCAAAGCCATCCCATTCGGTAATCTCAGGATTGACCAGCACCAGTCGTCCATGGTTCGGAACGGGTTTACGGGTGGTGGAGCAATCGATAATGATGATCCTCTGCGCTCTACCCACTTGGGGAGCGGCTATACCCACAGCGGCAGGACCAGCCTGACGGGTATCCTCCAGATCATCAATGAATGAGATGAGTTCATCATCGAAGCTCTCCACCTCTTCCGAAATCACCTTCAACCTGGGATCAGGCAATTTTAATATTTCCAGTATTGCCATGACTCAGCCAATCAGGGTTTCAATCGGTGACACATGGACATCAATCCCATCCGCCTTAAGCTTATCCAGCGCTGCTTCCAAGGTTTCGAGGGTCACCTCGGTATAACCCTGAATTGTCATAATGTAGACGGGCTTATCACTGCTACCCACCACATCCGAATCCAACTCAAGAATATTAAAACCACTTTCCGCTAAATGTCCGGTCACCTTAGCAACAATTCCAGCACGATCAGCACCATTCACTCTGACCTGGAAGTTAGGTACACGATGCTGGTGCAGACCACCATGCATCGGATCGAGGTGATACCTGAGTCCCAACTGCTCGGCGACGGGAGCGATGCAGGCGTTCAGGGTCTGGTCACTCTGTCCACCATCGACCATCATCATAATGGTGAAATTGCCACCCAACCGAAGCATGGATGCCTCTCCAAGGGTACAACCACCTCGAAACAGCGCATCAGTCACCTGCGCTACAATTCCAGACTGATCTTCACCGACCAGCGTCAACATCTGCCATTTCATAGTGTCCCCTAAATCACTCTGTTGGAGTGTTTCATAGTGTTTGACGGCTCCAGCTTAACAATTAGTCTCTAACCTGCATGTTGGTGCCGCCAAAATCATTGCAGTGATCATACGACATGGAACACTACACTAGCCAAATCAACGAGGCCATCCGTCCCGTCACACCATCCCTGCGGAATGAATAGAAACGCTCGCGGTCGGTCACTGTACAATAATCTCCCCCACTGATGAACCCCACTCCGGCTCTCATCATCCTCAACCTTGCTAAAAGATAGATGTCAGCCCACCAGTGACCGGGCCTACCCGGCTTAAAGCCCTGTTTATCCTCATCAGCATGAGCGATGAATGCCTGACGAACCTCTTCACCAACCTCAAATGCAGAAGCTCCGATCGCTGGCCCCATCCAGGCCAGCAACGATTCAGGTCGTGCCTGCATACGGGAAATCGCCTGCTCAATGATCCCAGCAGCCAATCCTCGCCACCCCGCATGTACCGCTGCGACTTCCCGGCCTTCACTGTCTGTCAACAGTAGTGGCAGACAGTCGGCTGTGAGCACAGCACAGACCACCCCTGTTTTCGCCGTAACCATCCCATCCGCATCACAGCCTGGTTGATCCTGGCAGGTATCAGCAATTTTGCTACCATGAATTTGATTCAGCCAGAAGGGTTCAGACGGAAATCGACACTGGTTAAAAAGTAGTTTTCTGTTCTGCTTAACCGCAACGGGATCATCCCCAACATGAGCGGCTAAATTGAAGCTGTCGTATTGCCCCTGACTGACCCCGCCAATACGTGTCGTCGTACAAGCCCTGATATTTTCAGGTGCAGGCCAATCTGGTTCTATCAACTCAATCATCTTGCATTTCATTCCCTATAGCCGAATGGCGCTTACTTAAGAAAATTTAGTGCCTAGCATGAAGACTCTCTGCGCTAAACAAGCTTTTCTGGTGGGGCATGGCCCCACCCTACGCCTATATGGACAGGTAGGGTGGGGCCGTGCCCCACCAAGTAGTCAAGTGGATCCACTGGTGATGGCAAGTTTCAACGTCCCTGCAAACGTTGTTAATGTTACCCCTCAGACCGTAGCCTGGATGGAGTGCAACGGAATCCGGGATCGATGCACTCTGGAATAGACTCCGCTCCATCCAGCTACGGCTCAATTATTTTGGTTTAACAATGTCAGTATGTGTTGCATATCTTCAGGTGGCGGAACCTCCCATGCCAACGATTTCCCCGAGGTGGGGTGAATCAGTTCCAAACGGGTTGCATGCAACGCCTGACGTTTAAACTGCCGCAGTGCATCTACTGTCTCCTGACTGATGCCAGCCGGTATCTTCTGACGGCCACCATACAGCTGATCCCCCAGCAGGGGATGGTGGATATGGCTCATATGAACCCGGATCTGATGGGTACGACCAGTTTCCAGATGTACCTGCAGATAAGTAAATGCCTGAAAACGCTGCAGCACTCGATAGTGGGTCACTGCCTGCTTACCATTGACAACTACCGCCATGCGCAGGCGATTGGTAGGATGACGACCGATCGGTTTATCAATCGTGCCGCCCGAGACCACTATACCCTGGGCAAGTGCTCGGTACTCCCGCTTCACACTCCGCTCTTGCAGTTGCTGCACCAACGAATTCTGTGCCTGCAAGGTTTTGGCAACCACCAGCAAGCCACTGGTGTCTTTATCAAGCCGGTGAACTATTCCTGCACGGGGTACTGATTTCAGTGGTGGGTGGTGATTGAGCAGCCCATTCAGCAAGGTTCCTTTTGGGTTTCCTGCGGCTGGGTGCATAACCAGTCCCACCGGTTTATTGACTATGATTACGGCTTCGTCTTCGTAGATCAGGTCAAGGTCCATCTCCTCTGGAGCATCCTCCACCTCTTCAACCAGAAGAGGCCTCAGCACCACAGACTCTCCTCCTCGTGCCTTGTCCTTGGCGCGACAGGAGTTGCCATCCACCTCAACAAGCCCCTGTTTAATCCAATTTTGCAAACGGCTACGAGAAAATTCTGGAAAAAATTCTGCTAACAGCTGATCAATACGGGTGCCAGCCCGCTCATCTGGCACATTAAAAGTACGAGTGGGAACTTCTGATAAAGATTCAGGATCGGACATTAAAATACCATCTTGAGTAATAAAATCGCCCCAATTCCAACAGCAGTCTTCAGGCAATATCCACTCATGAAACAAGCTGAAATAGCAGTTTGGCTGACCGGGTTATACCGAAACTGCAGCTTTCCGTTATACTCTCGCGTCAAATCTTTTTTCATAATCTAGAGATCGGCTATGTACTGGAAAAGCATGTTACCCATTCTGATCATTCTGCTGCTGGCAGGATGCTCCCTGCCGGAGCAGGCCGATCCCACTAAAAACTGGAGTGCCAGTAAATTCTATTCTGAGGCCAAAACAGCCATGCTGGATGGAGAATACGACACCGCCGTTAAAAACTACAACGGTCTACAGGCCCGCTATCCCTTTGGCCGTTATGCAACACAAGCTCAACTCGATATCATCTATGCTCACTATAAAAACGGCGAGCCAGATTCTGCCATTGCTGCATCTGATCGCTTCATCAAGCTCAATCCGCAAAGCCAATTTGTAGATTATGCCTTTTATATGAAGGGGTTAGCTAACTACAATCGGAACCAGAGCTTCCTGAGTAGTATCCTGCCAACAGATCCTTCCGAACGTGATGCAGGGGCCGCATTGGATTCATTCAACGATTTTTCAGAATTGATTCGTCGTTACCCAGACAGCAAATACTCTGCAGATGCGCACCAGCGAATGCGCTATCTCAGGAATAATCTGTCTAAGTATCAGATTCATATTGCGAGATACTATATGAGACGCGGCGCCTATCTGGCAGCGGCAAATCGTGCAAATCGTGTGGTGACACAATTCCAACGAACAGACTCTGTGCAAGAGGCCCTGGAGATCATGGTCGATGCTTATAATCGACTGGGCTTGACAGAGTTAGCCGCTGACGCCCAAAGGGTATTGGCACTCAACCTGGAAAACGGGCGCCTCTCTCAACCAGCCACTTCTGACTCGGAATAACAAGATCTAACCTTGCCAATTCGATGTAATCAGACGGGTCGAATTGACAAACCCCAACAGTCGATGGGGTCATATAGGTCAGAAAAAGTTGTTTTTTGCTGCTGTTTTAGATTGCAGCTTCGTTCTCTTCCCCTGTTCTAATCCTGATTACCTGCTCTACAGGAGAGACAAAAATCTTGCCGTCACCGATTTTACCGGTCCGCGCCGCATTGGTAATGGCATCGATACAAGCCTGAACCTGATCACTTGCTACAACCAGTTCTAATTTCACTTTAGGCAGAAAATCGACAACATATTCAGCACCACGGTAGAGCTCAGTATGCCCTTTTTGTCGACCAAATCCTTTGACTTCTGTGGCGGTCATACCAGTTATACCCACCTCTGATAGGGCTTCACGTACATCCTCGAGTTTGAAAGGCTTGATGATTGCTTCAACTTTTTTCATTGTTACTCTGCTCTCGTAGGGATAATCATAGCAATAGGGATTGTAACGCCCAGCCATCCGGCTAGTCTATGACCCACCCCGATATACCAGTAATGTTGCTCAGATATTAATAAAACCGGGATCTCAGCACTGTTCGACTCGATTGTGCCAATCCTCGGAGTACCCTCGCAAACGCAAAGGGTGAAATATTATAATTCCAAAGGTTCAGAAACGAAATAATATCATACAAGGCACTGATATAAAGCGTATTTCTTCATCTTACATCGATTTTTCATCGATCGACTGCTGAATCCAGGTTTATTCAGGTACCGAGTTAATAATACTTCATTTCTGCCAGGTCAATGGATAGCGTCGGTCACGTCCATAGGCACGCCTGGTGATTTTCACTCCAGGTGGCGCCTGGCGTCGTTTGTATTCGTTGCGATCCACCATTCGGATTACCCGCTCAACAATCGCCTGGTTGAATCCAGCTTCCGTTATTTCTGATAGATCCTGATCCTGCTCGACATATCGCTCAAGAATCTCATCAAGAACAGGATAGTCGGGCAGAGAGTCGCTATCTTTCTGATCCGGCGCCAATTCAGCTGAAGGCGGTCTTTCCAGAACCCGCTGAGGAATAACCGGGGACAAACCGTTACGATATCTGCAAAGCTTGTATACCAAGGTCTTAGGCACATCTTTGATTGGCGCAAAACCACCTGCCATATCGCCATACAAGGTGGCGTAACCAACCGACATTTCACTTTTATTACCGGTAGTTAACAAAATCCGACCCTTTTTATTGCTGATCGCCATCAATATGATGCCCCGACAGCGGGCCTGGATGTTCTCTTCCGTTACGTCGACGGGCTTACCTGCAAACTCTTCGCTCAACATCTCAAGGAAGGCATCAAACGCCGGTTCGATAGAGATCGTTCGGTAGTGCACACCCAGAGCCTCAGCCTCGGCCACTGCATCCTGATTACTCATCTCTGCGGTGTAACGGGATGGCATCAACACCACTTCAACCCGTTCCGGACCCAGTGCATCCGCAGCAATCGCCAAGGTAAGGGCGGAATCCACCCCCCCTGAAAGCCCGATAATTGCACCATTGAAGCCATTCTTCTGCACATAATCACGCACACCGAGCACCAGAGCACCATAGACTCTTTGCGCTTCGCTCATCAGAGGTTCTATGCCAGTGGAAATAGGAATCGGCTCTGGCCTGCATTCAATTTCGACAGTGGCTAGAGATTCTTCGAAAAAGCCGGCCCTGTGAATCAGATCTCCCTCAGCATCCACCACAAAAGAGCCGCCATCAAAGACCAGCTCATCCTGTCCCCCAACCAAATTGGCGTAGATAATCGGAATATGATTCTCACTTGCACGACGCTGCACCAACGCCTCCCGTTCAGGCGCCTTCCCTATGTGGAAGGGAGATGCATTCAGGTTTAATATGAGTTGAGCGCCCGCAGCTCGACTCAGCGCCACCGGCTCTTCTTCCCAGATATCCTCACAAATGGTCACTCCAACCTGGATACCCTTGAGATCAAATACCACCGCCTCCTGACCTGGTGTGAAATAGCGCTTTTCATCAAACACACTGTAATTCGGCAGCTTATGTTTCTCATATTCAGCAATCACCTCACTGCCATACAAGACCCCGGCCGCATTAAACAGCTTCCCCTCACTGAACCGAGGGTATCCAATCACCAGACAGATCTCCGGTACAGATGACCGAATCAGTTCAATCGCTCTCTCAACCCGTTGAATAAAATGGCTACGCAGTAACAGGTCCTCTGGGGGATACCCAGTAATCGCCAGCTCAGGAAAAACAATCACATCTACATCTTTTCGGCCCGATTCCGCTACCTCAATAATTCTCTGTGCATTCCCTTCAATATCTCCAACCAGAAAATTGAGCTGGGCAATCTGTATTTTGAGATTCAAACGATAACTCCTGACAGCGTTATTTCAGGCCGCATTCCAGACCATTGTGACCGAGGTTGCAAGCTTCTCTGCAACTAGCGTCCACAACCACAACCCTAAACCAAGGAAAGGTCGTACATATCACATCGATTGGCCAATCCGGTTTGACTACGTCTTAGACATCATAAACAATTGATTGAATGGGACTTAAAACTATATTCTTCGGACTTGCAATATGGGGCATCTACCTCATAGTACGCCATTTCGCTCGTTTGAAATCTGATCAAAAGGGTGCAAATCGACAGGTAAAATCGGTGGAAAGCGTGAAATGTGACCACTGTGGCCTGCATATACCTAAAAACGAGGCCGTAGAAAAGAGAGGGGTCTATTTTTGCAGCAAGGATCATCTCTTAGCTGCTGAATCGAAAATACCACCTGATAATGAGTAACTGGCTTTCGAAACTGGAGAGTGTGGTTGCTACACAGCCACTTCCCACGGACCAAAGTGAAGGATCACACTGGCGATCCCTGAGACTTTTCCAACTCTATCGAATCACTCTATCCCTTGCTTTGCTGTTTTTTTTCTATGCGGACAGTGGGCCGCTATTTCTGGGTTCAAAAGATCCGAAGCTCTTTTCAATTACAATCAATACCTATACAACTCTAACCATAGCCTCCGCAATATTCTTCTTGTGGCGCTCCCCAAATCCAGAACATCAGGCGTACCTGGCTCTATTTGTTGATATTCTCGCGATTACGCTCCTGATGCATGCCAGTGGCGGCATCCAGACAGGCATGGGTATGTTGATCGCTGTCTCTATTACTGCAGGCGCACTGATTATGGGCGGGAGAGCTGCGCTGCTGTTTGCTGCCATAGCCGCTTTAGCGGTGATCACAGATCAGATTCATGCCAGCCTAAGCAGAACCTCACCCCCTCAATTCATTCAAGCGGGTTTCCTTGGCGCTGTATATTTCGCCACGGCGCTCCTTACCTGGGTTTTAAGCAGCCGGGCAAGAGCCAGTGAACGCCTTGCTGAATCGAGGGCCAATGAGCTGGACCATTTAGCAAAGATCAATGCTTATGTCATAAAACATATGCGCACGGGTGTCTTGGTCATCGATTCATCAGGCAGAATCATCATGATGAATGATCCTGCCTGGCATTTGCTGGGAATGCCTTCCGCCACAACAGGAAGTCATATAGCCAAAGCTTCTCCAGAACTTGCGCATATCCTGCGCAAACGCAGTACCCCGAAACGGAAGCAGCGCCTCTCATTCCGCAGCCAAAGTCAAGGTCCGGAGCTAAAAGCTCAATTCAATGCCCTGAGCGAAGAAGGCCAGGGCGACATGTTGATATTCCTGGAAGACACATCCCAGATCACCCGTGAGGCGCAACAGATGAAGCTTGCGTCACTAGGCCGGCTTACTGCCAGCATAGCCCATGAGATCCGCAATCCGTTGGGTGCCATAAGCCACGCCAGCCAACTTTTTCAAGAGTCTCCAGATCTTAATGTTGCTGACAAACGTTTAACTGAAATCATAACCACCAATGCTGCAAGAGTTAACCAGGTTATTGAAAATGTCCTGCAGCTCTCACGCCGCGAACCAGGTCAGCAGGTTATGATACAACTGAGGCCTTGGCTGAAAAAACTCATCGCCGAATTAATAAAACACCAGGGGTTCAATGAAGACAACATTCGTTTACAGATCGAACCTGAAGTGACAGAAGTTTTTGCCGATCCAGAACAGTTAAGGCAGATACTCACAAACCTCTGCAATAATGCAAGAGAGCACTGTGACGCGAAGACTTTACTATTGAGAATCGTCGGTGGGACTATCCAGGATTACCCACACCCCATACTCGATGTTGTGGATAATGGACCTGGCATTGCTCCCGAAACTGCAAAGCAGATATTCGAACCCTTTTTCACCACGAGAAACGCTGGAACCGGGCTTGGTCTATATATAGCCAAAGAGTTATGTGAAACCAATCATATCCGTCTGGAGTACATTCCCGGCCCAACAGGTGGAAGTTGTTTTCGCCTTCATTTTGAAACCTGGCAACGCCGGAAGCAAAAAGCATGACCCAACCTACCGCACTCATTGTCGATGATGAACCTGATATCTGCGAGCTTCTCGAAATCACCCTGATGCGCATGGGGATTGACGCTCACTCAGTATTCGATCTGGCTGGAGCACATAAACTATTAGAGGAGCATAGCTTTGATCTCTGCCTGTCGGATATGCGCCTGCCGGATGGGAATGGCATTGATCTGGTACGGCATATCAATCAGACCTATCCCCAAACCCCAGTAGCCATGATCACTGCTCACGGTAATATGGAGTCTGCCATAGAAGCTTTAAAGGCGGGTGCATTTGATTTTGTATCCAAACCTGTTGATCTGGAAATGCTTCGAAAGCTGGTACAACAAGCGATCAAGCTAAACAAGCGGAAACCCGAACAAAAGGAAGCTGTCTTGGAATCAACCAAGACTCACCCACCGATGCTGGGCAACTCTCCTGCCATGACCCGTATCGCTAAGCTGATTGATAAACTGGCAAGAAGTCAGGCGCCAGTCTACATCAGTGGAGAGTCAGGTACAGGAAAAGAGTTGGCTGCCCGAATGATTCACCATCAAGGACCTCGCGTCGATCACCCCTTTGTTGGGGTCAACTGCGGGGCCATTCCGCATGAGCTTATGGAGAGTGAGTTATTTGGCCATAAAAAGGGCAGTTTTACTGGCGCAACCAATGACCATGCAGGCCTTTTTTTGAGTGCGAATGGAGGCACACTGTTTCTCGATGAGATTGCAGACCTACCACTGCACATGCAGGTAAAACTCTTAAGAGCCATTCAGGAAAAGATGATCCGGCCTGTTGGAGGGCAGAAGGAAATACCTATTGATGTACGCATCATTAGCGCGACACACCAGGACTTAAGTCAACTTGTAGAAAAAGGCGAATTCAGACAAGATTTATTCTACAGGATTAATGTCATCGAGCTTCCTTTGCCACCTTTAAGAGAGAGAACCGATGACATCCCCCTTCTTGCGCAGCACTTTCTCACGCGTTTTGCGAGAGAGTCTGGACTATCAAAATTAAAACTCGCATCAGATGCCTTAAAAAAACTAAAAGCCTATAATTTCCCGGGTAATATTAGAGAATTAGAGAACATCCTTGAACGTTCGGTCACACTGCTTGATGGACCAGAACTAACCTCAAAGGACCTGCAGCTTCCGACATATCAACTAGCCGAACAGAGCAGCGAATTTAACAACCGCCCACTTGACGATAAAATGGAGCAACTTGAAAGAGATACGATTATTGAAGCACTTGAAAATACTCGCTGGAACCGTACAGCGGCTGCAAAAAAGTTAGGAATGAGTCTTCGGTCATTACGATATAGACTCAATAAACTAGGCATTGAATAGTACAAATCCTGTTAATATGTCAATTGATGCGACAGCCATCATGACATATAGGGGTGGCTCCAGAGTATATACCACTCACTTCTAAAGATAGAAGATTTTCTACCGATATGCTTATTGAGGAATAGTACTTATGTCTCTATTGTTGATGCCCGCTAACTTCCAGGCTTAACGACAAATAATCACGCATCTTATTGATTAAAATAGTATTTATTACATGGATAACACTCAAGCTTACATCAAAAAAAGCACCAGCATTCAGCTATCTCTACTTTCTTACGGCATAGCGCTTTTCCTGCTCTATTTACAAATTCCTTTTAACGGTGAAGAGTCGATACCGCCGCATGGATGGGTCCTATTAAGGCAGCTATTGTCGAACCCTAGTGCCGCTTGGGATATTCTGCAGTTTTGCATTGCTGTTATGCTCATCCATATCGCACCCATCACCTTCATATTAGCTTTATACAAGCGTGTTCCCTCGGTGCTTCACTATTCCACATTCCGGATAATCTTAACTGGCGTTGGCTACACATTACTCTGGCATATATCGATTGCTTTTATAAATGCAATGCTTATTCCACGTTCCGATTGGGCAGTAGGCATAGTCTACAACTCCAACACCGTTTTGAATCTTTCGGTCATTATCGGCTCAAACATTATACTCTTGTCACTATTCTTTAAAGCGATGAGAGGACGAATCAATTATCGCGCAGCAGGTTTAGTGGTTTCTGTTCTCTGCCTATCTTTTTTTCTGCACCGTAGTAATACTATTGTTCAGGCAAATAACCATTCTGACAAACCCAACATATTTATAATTGGTGTGGACTCGTTCAGCATAAATCAGTATGAGGCATACAAGGATTACTTGCCGAATATCAGAAAAATCATGGAGGACTCTGTACAATTTGTAGATACCGTAACACCGCTTGGTAGAACGTTCACTGCCTGGACATCAATACTGAGTGGCAAGTATCCTAGAGAAACCGGCGCCAGGGACAACCTCTTTCCACTGAATAGAATTGATACCTCAGACTTTCTCTCCAAAAAACTACAATCAGCTGGTTATACTACACTTTTAGCAATGGATGACCGTCAGTTCAGTAATATTGACAACTCGTGGGGCTTTGACAAAGTTATCGGCCCGAATGTAGGTGTAGCAGATTTCGTATTGTCTTCCCTATCTGATATACCCGCCATTAATATAAGTATTTCAGCTTTTCCTGCTGTTAGTGAAATAATATTTCCATTCACAACCTATAACCGTGCCGCCTGGAAAAGTTATCTACCCAAACGCTTCAGTGACAAGCTAGATCGAGAATTAGCTCAGGATTTTGATTCACCGATTTTCCTTGCGGTACATTTTTGTATCGCTCATACACCTTATAAGTGGGGTAACATCACTCCACCACCAAAACTGGACTTCTCACCCATAGGCACCAATTGGCACTATAAAGCGATCAAGGCAGCGGACGATCAAGTCGGTCAATTAATTGATACATTAGGCAAGTCTGGCAGATTAAAAAACGCCATTATTGTTTTATTATCAGATCACGGCGAGGGACTTGGCTTCCAAACAAGAACGTTTACTGCTGAATCAAATATTCCACCGGCAGGTGAGAACCCATATGATTTCAAAACACTGGAATTTTCATTCGGTCATGGCAGCAATCTGAATGAACCAAATATCAACCAGGCCGTGTTGGGCATCAATCAGTATATTGATAGCAAACCGATAGCCCCACATTCAAAACAAACAACACCAGCAACTCTGATTGACATTATGCCAACCATTTTAGAACTGACGGCCATTGACACTGAATCACAAAAATCACTATCCGGCATCTCTTTAGCGCCCTTTTTATCTAACCCGAAAGAGCCTCTCCCAGACAGATTTAGATTTTTAGAAACCGGACTTAGTACATTTGCATTAAACACCAGATCACCCTCTCATACTGACCTGCTCAATACGATGTCAGAGTTTTTCACCATCAACAGTTCGGGCCGATTGGAACTCATACTTGATAGGTACCCAAGCGTGATGAGAAAAAAAACACTGGCTGTAATTCATGGCAAATGGCAATTAACCATGTACCCATTCAACGAACTTGGTATAAGACAACTATTATTTAACCGAGAATCCGGTGAATGGACGGACAAAACAGAATCTTCACTTTGGACAGAAGCTAATGGTCAACAACTAAAGGAAAAGTTAATAGGTTTTTTTGGTGTTGATGGAATGGAAGCATTGGACCCAGAACTGCATCTGATTCATTTAAAATCAAGAATCTGAAATTGCCAGCTAGTGTAGTTAACGCAAAACAAACCCCACAACCATAAAACGAGAACCAGTTATCACTTTTTAAATTACTAATCCTGTCAATAAACACCATCCCTCATTAACAAATTCTCACATGCCAAGACGATCTGACAATTTCTGTCACTTTCTGACAACAGCAAACTAAACCACTCCAAAAAAACCTTATCTAACCGCCAATTCCTCACAGCCTCAATTTACACTATATTTCCTTAATTATCAATTAATTAGACAAACATTAAACCTTCAACAACATGCAGCCAGGAACACCTGGCATGGAAGATGCTGTAATTAATGTATGCCGGTGAACCGCAGGATTAAAGTTTCCACCTAAATCGCCGACAACTCGCTACACAACATTGATAGTTTGGAGAAAATTTATGAATAAACAATCTGGCTTCACCCTCATTGAACTCATGATCGTAGTTGCAATTATCGGTATCTTGGCAGCGATCGCACTCCCTGCATACCAAGATTACACCGCACGCGCTATGGTTACAGAAGGCCTTGCAATTGCTAGTGGCGCAAAAGCTACAGTCGGCGAAAATATTGCAAGTGGAGCAGCTGATGACTGCGCAGGCGTAAACACTGGCTCAATAAACAGAACAACCGTTTCTTGTGCTGCTGGAGTACTCACAGCAAACATAGACACTGGAACTAATGCTGGCACAGTTACTGTCACTCTTACACCCACCGAATCCTCTGTAGGCGTAGAGTGGGACTGCACAACCTCCACCGATACAAAGTACGTACCGGCTGAATGTCGCACATAATTCTGTAATAACTCTGGTACATCCCCGCATTCGCGGGGATGTTCTCTTTAGTAACTAAGCGCTTTGATATATGTACTGCTATAGATTTTTTATCGTATTCAGCACAATATCAATCATCATATTAAGCTCTTTAAAACAGATAACGTAAAATTTCTTTCGCACATTTGAAGAGGCGGTGGCCTCGTTGGTTAAATGGTAAGTGACCAAACGAACCAAAGACCAACAAAG
>JBEVWG010000007.1:0-122621 GCA_040506705.1 Candidatus Thiodiazotropha sp. 6PLUC1 | reverse complement strand
TCTTCTCAGAACAACTCTGAAAGCCCCTCTCCCTTTACGGGAGAGGGGTTGGGGAGAGGGTGTACGCGAAGCGTTTCATGTGGTTGAAAGATAAAACCGCATTGATCGTTCATATTTATCTTGCTGATTATTGAAGAAAAATAGGGAGTTCATTCTCCCCCTCTCCCCCAGCCCCTCTCCCGCGAGGGGAGAGGGGAGTTTCTCTCCCCACCTATTTATGATACTCATGATTTGTAAGTTTTTTTAGCTGTGATCCTCTGCTGCTGATGCTTTTTCATATCCCAATTCTCAATCACCAATAGAAACCAATATCAATTAATCAGTTACAACCAATATGGTTGAAGTAAACTGGACAGCAGTGACATCATATATAACATCATGAAAAACAAAAAAACAAATAGGCTTCTACAGATCCTGGCCTCCCTTATGGAAGACTCACCAAACCCTAATGGAAATACAGAGATTAAAAGCTATGGTTTGATTGCCTGTGCCAATCGGGTAAGTATTCGCCATGTTCCAATTGATTCCCCTTGTATACTGTTTATTCTTGAAGGCAGGAAGACTATGTTTAACCAGGGCATGGAGATCGTATGTGATGCCGGAGAGGTTCTCACCCTGCCCTCGCCTGCCAGTTTTGACCTGAGAAACGAACCTGATCCCCAAACAGGACGCTATCGAACCCTGGTTCTCCCTTTTAAACAGTCTGATCTTGAATCAGTACATAAAATTCATGAATTCTCACAGCCGACAAGTGACAGATTTCCTGAAATTCTCAAATTTGAACACAATGATCTACTGCTGCGTGCTCTACAACACTACCTGAGTTCTGACTCTGAAGACTATCTCTTGAATCACAGACTTCTGGAGCTTCTGCTTATTCTTGCAAAAGAGGATAGTCGACTACTTAACTACAGCTTAAGTCAGGAGAGCTGGAGCCAAAAGGTACGGGCATTTCTAGCTACTGATTTATCAAAAAAATGGGAGATTTCTGAGATCTGCCAACGTCTTGCCATCAGCGAAAGTACCCTGCGCCGTAACCTGAAAAACGAACAGACCGGCTTTCGGGAACTACTTATTGAACAACGCCTTTCCACAGCACTGATGCTGCTATTGCAAACCTCTCTTCCGATAACCCAGATTGCTTTTGAATGTGGCTATCAGTCTGCTTCTCGTTTCAGTAATAACTTCAACAAGCGCTTTGGCCTCTCTCCATCTGAATTTCGCAGTAATGTGAACGAAAACGAACATGACTTGACCGTTAGCGAACATTCATAGCGCAATTGAAATGGCACAATTACTCCCATCATGACCAAGCAGGAGTAATTAAGATGAAAAAGAAAACCGTAGCTCTGCTCAGCACTATCGCACTGACACCCTATGCCAACGCCAGTGAGTTCATTTTAACCAGTCCGCAAATCAGTGAAGGTGGACGTATAGCCGAAGAGCAGGTCTTTAATGGATTTGGCTGTGAGGGAGCAAATTTATCCCCTGAATTACATTGGAAGAACGCGCCGGAAGGGACTAAGAGCTTTGCGATCACCATGTATGACCCTGATGCCCCGACAGGTAGTGGATGGTGGCATTGGAGTCTCTACAATATACCAGTGGAGGTCAGCAGCCTGGATAAAGGGGCGAGCAGTAGTCTGAATCGCTTACCTGAAGGAAGCAGCCAAGGAGAAACCGATTTTGGTAAACCTGGTTATGGCGGCCCATGTCCTCCAGCAGGTGATGCCCCTCATCGCTATAAAATTACAGTTTACGCCTTGAAAACTGACAATATCGATTTAAGCGAAGATGCACCAGCAGCAATGTTGGGGTTTTATCTGCATCAGAACCTTATTGATAAGGCTGTACTATCAGGGTACTACTCTCGTTAACTTTCATTGTATCGCTTTTAAAATTGGAGCCTTTTGTCGATTCTGGGTCGGTACATGGTGTGCGGAACTATGTCGTATCATGGTAATAGAGAAGACATTAAGCCATTATCAAATGCTGAAGTAACACTTTCTGCCAGCTCGAACCGATTCATGAATTGATCAAAGGCGTGTTTGTCACATGGAGTCTACCGAGACTCTCTTGCACAGCTACAGATAACCACTAACACAGTTGCTCTCTGATCACCAATCGAGCGCAGTTTGTGTACAAACTCAGATTGGTACCAAGCTCCGTCACCTGATTCAAGTATCTCCATTTTATTTGCCACACGAAGTTCTATTTTACCGGACAACACATAGATAAACTCTTCCCCGGAATGGATCGCTTGTGGTAAGTCGGAGTGAACTTCATCTGTGACCATTTCAGGGTATTGAATATAGACACTAAGCCGGGCTCCCTGCGGTGCACTGTTACCATGCAGTAGTTCAAACAATGGTGACTCGCCAGCTGATGGCAGTGCTCTTCGGTTCTGATTACGCAGTATCCTGAATCCATCCTGGGAGACCTGGTCACCGACAAATTCAGATACGGTGATACCAAATGCCTCTGCCAGGCGAGCAACGCTGGATATTGACGGTTCACTCAGCCCCCGCTCCAGTTTTGAGAGATAGCTTTTCGTCAAACCAGAGAGTTCAGCCAACCGCTCCAGACTAAACCCCGCCGTGATCCTAAGAGTACTTAACCGAGCAGCTATTGGTAGTTTGCCGGGAGATGACTTTTTTGAGTTGTTCATATTCTGACATTCACCATAAGGTCAGTAATCGGCGGTTGATATATTTATATTCTTAATGACACATTGTGTCATATTTGATATGTTGAGTCATCATCAAAATGGAGTACGCTATGCAAGCTCAAAGCCTCACGCCCACTGTTGCGGTGATCAGACATCTTGCATTTGAAGATCTGGGACTTTTCAAAACCGTATTGGTGGACAGAAGTCATCGTGTAAAAACCTATGATGCTGGTATTGATAACCTTGCAGTATCCATTGAGTCAGCCGATCTGGTTATTGTATTAGGTGGCCCCATTGGTGTTTACGAAGAGGATCGATATCCCTTTCTGGCCATTGAGAGAGAGGCGTTGAGCTTACGTATCAAGCAGGATCGCCCAACGCTTGGAATCTGCCTGGGTGCGCAACTGATCGCTGCCGCTTCAGGGGCAGAGGTCTATGCGGGAAACATTAAAGAGATTGGTTGGGGCAAACTGCAACTGACAGAAGCGGGAAAAAACTCTTGTCTTGCAGCATTGGAAGAGATCCCTGTCCTGCACTGGCATGGCGACACTTTTAACCTACCCGATGGTGCCACGCTATTGGCAGGGAATGACAACTATCCCCATCAGGCCTTCTCTTTGGGGAGAAATATACTTGGTTTACAATTTCATCCTGAAATCGATATATCACACATTGAGCAATGGTTGATTGGACACTGCTTTGAAATGAATGCAGCAGAGATAGACCCTGTGGCGCTACGCCATCGTAGCCACGAAGTCCAAGGGGTAGTCGAACCGGCGGCACGCCAGTTATTGGAAGTCTGGCTTGAACAACTATCAGAACCAGCTGCCTCTTGACAGATTATTCAATAATAAATCTACCAGTTAAGGGCACAAGCAATTAATAGAGGTGCACTTAAGAGGGGACTGTCACCATGCAGGAGCATGTCATATCTGCATTGATTTTCGGCTTAACAGCTGGACTCAAACCTGGGCCATTGGCACTGGTGGTTATACAACAGTCATTGGCGCATGGATTTAGAAGTGGACTAAAGGCCAGTCTGGCTCCCTTGATAACCGATGGTCCAATCATCCTCTTCACACTCCTCATAATGACTCGAATGGACCATTACTACAGGTTACTTGGGGTGATCAGTTTTATTGGGGGTGTTTTTCTGCTCTATTTGGCATTTAACACCATAAGGAGTAAATCTCTCATCAATTCCTCTGTAATGATCAAAGAACGATCATTAAGTACTGCGATAAAAATTAATCTACTAAGTCCCTACCCTTATCTGTTCTGGCTTACTGTAGGTGGTAGTTACATCGCCTCAGGCAGCCAGACGGCCGCTACTGCTTTTGTGCTGATATCAATCGGAACACTGGTTGCATCGAAAATCCTACTTGCCTGGATCGCATCTCACTTCAGCGCACTACTGCAGAGTCAAACCTATTTTTGGCTAATACGGTTGCTTGGTGTTCTGTTGGGAATCTTTGGCATATTTCTCATACAGAAGGGATTCACATCGTTCCTGGCAATATAGACAGTTTCTGACTTACTTAACCCTCCCCATAAAAAGGTATGAAATAAACATGAAACCGTGAAATGCTTCATTGATGCAATTGATCATATGGCTGACAATGCAGTCCCATAAACACTAATAATTACTTATATAACATAGTGTTATGGTGCCTATTGAGACCATAATATAAACATATTTGGTCTCTAAGGCATTAAAAAAATAATCTCAAAATGTCATACAACTGTAATATTTTCGGCATATGATTGTAACCGTTTTGTAATATTTGATCTGGTTCAGGGTCATGTAGTAGCGGTAGTAGTGATGACAAATCTTGATGATATAGCCGCCAGATATTCATTACAGACATTAAAAGAGGCTATAACAAGCCCAGTTTCAAATAAATAATCACACACAAACGTCTGAGGGGAATCATGAATATTCAACGATCCACTGCCTTGTCAAT
Organism: Candidatus Thiodiazotropha sp. 6PLUC1; assembly: GCA_040506705.1. Classification (GTDB taxonomy): domain Bacteria; phylum Pseudomonadota; class Gammaproteobacteria; order Chromatiales; family Chromatiaceae; genus Thiodiazotropha. The sequence continues at coordinate 117,989 of JBEVWG010000007.1, read as the reverse complement.
GGCAGCAGTTGCCTTGTATCTGACTACACAGGTTGTCAGCGCTGCTGATCGCACCGTTATCCAAAACAAAGGCTCAGATACCCTGGTAAACGTTGCTCAAGCCTGGGCTGAAGAGTACCGAGATGTCGATTCCAATGTCGCTATTGCTGTTTCCGGTGGCGGATCAGGAACGGGAATCGCTGCGATGATTAATGGTACCGTAGATATTGCCAATGCCAGCCGTAAAATGAAATCAAAAGAGATTCAACTGGCAAAAAAGAAAGGACAGAATCCAGTCGAGCATGTGGTGGGCTATGATGCGCTTGCCGTATTTCTCCACAGCGACAACCCAATCAACGAGCTCAATTATAGCCAGTTACAAGACATATTCGCCCGTGGAGGCAAGGCCACCAAATGGTCGGATTTAGGTATTTCCTTACCTGGTTGTAAAAGTGATGAAATCGTAGTTGTCAGTCGCCAAAATAATTCCGGCACTTACGCCTACTTCAAAAAAGCAGTCTTGGGTAAGAAAGGTAAATTCCGCCAGGGAACCCTCGATATGCACGGCTCAAAAGATGTGGTCGATCTGGTTGAAAAGACACCTTGTGCGATCGGATACAGTGGCCTTGCCTATGCAACCGATCACATAAAGATGGCTTGTGTCAGCAGCGAAGCCGGAAAAACTTGTGTCAGCCCCAGCGTAGCAACTGCAAGCGATCGTTCATACCCTATTGCCCGCCCTCTTTTCATGTACAGCAATGGAGAACCCGAGGGTGAAATCAAAACCTACCTTGATTGGGTAAAAAGCGACGTAGGACAATGCATACTTCTGAAGAAAGGCTACGCCCCTATCAGAAATGTGAGTTGTAACTAATACTCTTATAAGTTCCACTGAGACTATTGGGGTCGAGCTGGTTGAGTGTCAAAGTGACATCTCAATCAGCCTGAACAGGATATGTAGTAAATAGTTTCGGCATGACAAACTAGAAAATATATTCAGAATCACGTTCAACCTGGAGCATCGAGCAATGTCGCATCTTGAAGAACGACTGGAGCGAGACCTTTCAAATCTGCATGACCGTGTAGCAAAAATGGCAGCTCAAGTTCAGGAAGCAGTAAAAAACTCAGTCTATGCACTACAGACCGGAGATAACAAGCTCGCTTATTCGACAGTATTAAACGACAACCCAATCAATCGATGTATGCGTGAAATCGATAGAATATGTCATCGTTTTTTTGCTGTGCACATACCAAGTGGTGGACATTTACGCCTTCTCTCTTCAGTAATTCGCGCCAATATAGAGTTAGAAAGAATTGGTGACTATGCAGTAACGATTGCACGAGAGGCAGCTCAACTCTCTGAACCTCCGAGTGGTAATCTTGGCCGGGAATTAGAGCGGGTGGCGAATGAAACAATGCTGATGCTTCAACAATCAATCAAGGCATTCACTGAATTGAATGCAGAATTAGCCAAAAGCACCATGGTTATGGCCAGTGAATTCGAGCATAATCTCGATGTCATCTATACAGAGATGATGGCCAACGATGACCGGCAACGTGTAGCTGAAGTCTTAGCGATATTTGTTGTGTTCAATCAGCTAAAGAGAATTGCTGACCAGTCAAAAAATCTCTGTGAAGATACAGTATTCGCTGTTACCGGTGAGCAGAAAGCGCCGAAAGTCTTCAACATTATGTTTGTAGATGAAGACAACAGTTGCCACTCTCAATTGGCTGAAGTCATTGCCAGACAAAATCATCCCAATGTCGGCAACTACCGCAGTGCTGGCCGAGTTGCTGCAGAATCAATCAACAGCAATTTAATCGAATTTCTTGAAAAGAGAGGCATCAATTACAGTAACGCAGATTTAACAACATTGGAAAAACTGACTGGAAAAGAGATATCAGATCAACATGTAATCGTAAGTCTTCAAGGAGAAGTCTCCTCATACTTGCCAAAACTTCCATTTCGAACCTCAGCGATTGAATGGGGCCTGGGTGGCATCCCTGAAGATGAGGACAGCCATGAGTTTGACCATCTGTACCGTGAGTTAGCTGTTCTGATCAAAGATCTGATGGAACTGCTTCGTGGGGAGGATGCTTGAAATGCCCGAAACCAATTCGCTGAAAATACCGATTGCCAAGGACTTCGATCGTCGTAATCTAGACTGGTATATCGATAAATTCATTCAGTCTATTGTCTTTGTGGCAGGCATTTCTGCAATTATCTTTATTATTGGCATCTTTGTATTCATTACTATGGAGGGTATGGGATTCCTATTTGAAGACTTTACTTTTAAGGAGTTCTTTCTCTCTCCTTTTTGGGAACCCTCAGACGAAGATGCACCGGAATATGGCATCCTGGCTCTAGTTGCCGGTACAGCCAGTGTCACTGGATTGGCAATGATTGTTGCAATTCCCTTCTCCCTTGGCGCCGCTATCTTTATAGGGGAATTTGCCACAGGAAAAATGCGCGAGTCACTCAAAGTTCTGGTGGAACTCTTAGCTGCAATACCATCAGTAGTATGGGGGTTCATCGGCTTATCCATTATGAATCCGCTTATTATCGATTTGTTTGATGTGCCTGTGGGTCTAAATGTCTTAAATGCCGGCATAATCCTCGGATTGATGGCAGCACCAATAATGACATCCATTGCAGAAGATGCCTTAAAGGCTGTACCTGACCGTTATAGAGAGGCGGCTGAAGCGCTCGGCGCAACGCGCTGGCAAGTGATCTATAAAACTGTAATCCCTGCAGCTAAAAATGGCTTATTGGGTGCTGTGCTTTTAGGTGTTGGCCGAGGCTTTGGGGAGACCATGGCGGTATTAATGGCAACTGGGCACGCTGTAAATATCCCAGGCAGTCTATTTGATCCAGTTCGTGCACTGACAGCCACCATTGCCGCAGAGCTGGGTGAAACAGCCGTTGGCTCACCACACTACCAGGCACTGTTCACCATTGGCATCTTTCTATTCATTATTACTTTTCTGATAAACCTGACAGCGGATCTGATTGTCCGTGGCATCCGTAAGGGGTAAAACAGATGTTTGCTGAATCCGATTTAAATATTAGGAACAAACGAGTACAAAATCTGTTCCGCACACTTTTTTTAATGATGACAGTGTTATTGATCATACCTGTCGCCATCATCCTGATAACACTTGTTGCCAAAGGTGGCAGCGTTATCTCAATAGATTTTCTATTCACCGATCCTACAAACGGAATGACAGCCGGCGGCATCTTTCCCGCGCTGATTGGTACAATATGGATAGTAACCGTCGCGCTACTGGCATCTGTTCCCCTGGGTGTAGCTGCTGCGATATATCTTAATGAATATGCCGGTGATAATTGGTTCACCCGCATCATTCAACTGGCTATTATCAACCTGGCAGGCGTACCCTCCATAGTTCATGCCCTATTCGGCGTTGGTGCTTTCGTTATCTTTTTTGGTTTTGGTACGAGTATTCTTGCAGCCAGTTTAACCCTGGCGATAATGACCCTGCCTGTGGTCATCGTCTCTACACGTGAATCTCTAAGAGCCGTCCCGCAGGCATTCCGTGAAGCCTGCTGGAATATGGGTGCAACCCGATGGCAAACCATTCGGCGTGTTGTATTACCAAATGCAGTCAGCGGCATATTGACCGGTGTCATTCTTGAGGTATCTCGCACCACTGGGGAAACCGCGCCAATCATGTTCACCGGCGCCGCTTTCTTCCTGCCTTTCCTGCCTCAGGGTGTTTTTGATCAAACCATGGCACTCTCACTCCATCTATTTGTTGTTGCAACCCAGGTACCAGGGGTACCAGATGATCTGCCATTCGGCGTTGCCCTTGTGCTGATTGGAATGGTACTTCTCATGAACAGCATTTCGATCGCGTTCCGCATGTATCTAAGAGGTAAAAAGAAATGGTAGACCTGAGTGCAAGCGCAATCACTGAGACAGAGATTGAAAGTTCAGCTGAAGATGCCCCAATAAAACTCAGTATTGACGACTTAACGATCAAGTATGGTAATCACACCGCGCTGAAGGATGTAAACCTCACTGTTCGGGAGCATGAAATATTTGGGATTATCGGGCCTGCCAATGCAGGGAAAACCTCATTTCTTAAAGCATTGAACCGTATGGACACCTTTGACAGCAACATGTCTGTAGAGGGTGAAATCAAGTTTAACGGTTTAAATGTACACAAGTTAAAAAATATCTATGCCCTACGCAGCCGCATTGGGGTGGTTTTTCCACTACCAGTAGGCCTGCCCCTCACCATCTACGAAAATGTCGCGTTATCACCCAGACTTCGAGGCATAAATAACAAGAGTGACCTGGATGTGATTGTTGAGCGTTGTCTTACTCGGGCCGCACTATGGGATGAAGTAAAAGACAGACTAAACTCACTCGGCAGCCTGCTATCAGGAGGACAACAGCAGCGACTGACAATCTCTCGAGCACTATCACAGGATCCTGATTTATTGATGCTGGATGAGTTCTCTATTGCGGTAGACCCAGTGACAACGATGCGCATAGAGGATGTACTAAAAGAGTTGAAACAGGATATGACCATCATATTGGTTACCAACCTTGTTCAGCAGGCTCGTCGCCTTGCAGATCGAACCGCATTTTTTCTCGAATCTGAGTGTGTGGAGGTAGGCAACACTGAAGATCTATTCACTGGTAAGGTAAATGACCAAAGAACCCGCGACTATGTCGAAGGTAAATTTGGTTGATTCCAAATAAATAATTCCAAACGAAGACCAAATATGAACGCCACTGCAAACGCCGAAATGAGTAATTCTCCTGAGTATGCCATTCATACCCGTGATCTAAATCTATGGTATGGAACCTTCCAAGCTCTATTCGATGTGAATCTCAGTATAAAAAACGGCATTATAACCTCGCTGATCGGCCCTTCAGGTTGCGGCAAATCTACCTTTCTGCGCAGTGTTAACAGGATCAATGAGCGATTGGGATATGTTCGTATCAAGGGGAATATTGAAGTTCTTGATAATAATATCTATGCCCCAGGTGTTGAACTGGTTCAGGTAAGAAAGCAGATTGGAATGGTTTTTCAAAGACCCAACCCTCTACCGGTATCGATACGCGACAACATTCTTTTTGGTCATCGCCTGCACAATAAAGATCAAAAGACCTCAAAAAGTGATGATGATGATATTGTCGAGTCGGCACTGAAAGAGGTCTTATTATGGGAAAAGGTCAAGGACCGCCTAAACGACAAAGGCACAGAGCTCTCTTTAGAGGAGCAACAGAAACTCTGCATAGCCCGCTTACTACCAGTAAAACCAAGTGTGTTGTTAATGGACGAACCCTGCTCCGCTCTCGATCCTAAAGGAACAGCTGCAGTTGAAGAGCTGATCTGGGAACTACGGGGTGAATACACGATACTGATCGTTACCCATAATATGGCTCAGGCCAGACGAGCCAGTGAAGAGTGTATCTTTATGCTGATGGGTAAGGTAATCGAGCATCAGCAGACAGATGACCTGTTTGTAACACCAGAAAAAAAAGAGACTGCCGACTATATCGAAGGCCGATACGGTTAGGTCCCGGGTTAACTCTGATTACTCTCTGTTCATCTGTTCATCATTCTGACGTATGACCGCCAGCTATTGTCTGGAATATATTTAAGTTATCTATGGTGCGTCAGGGCCGCACCCTACATTGCATGTCTATTAACTCCTGCTATCCAACACTAATCGTTCAGGGACTCTCTGGGTAACTACAATAAAAAGCCCCGACAAGATTCGTATCAAGCCGGGGCGAATTATCCGCAGGTAAGCAGGGGGGCGCTTACGTGGTGCGAATCTCTATTTTTTTCGCTTTGAACTCCTGGCGCTTTGGAATTTTCATCACCAGTACGCCATCGTTGAGTGAGGCATCAATCTGTTCACCATCAAGTTCTTTACTAAGTGAAAAGCTTCGCTGGTAGCGGCTAGCATGCAGACCGGCATTGCCCTCCTTTATACTGTCTGGTAGAGGTAATTGAACCTCACCATCAATTGAGAGGATCTCGTTGTCGATCTCAATATCCAGTCTCTCTTTGGCGACACCGGGTATATCTGCTACCAGCGTGATGCCGTTGCTATCTTCGAATATATCCACTTTTGGCCTAACTGATTTGTAGGAATTAGCTCTAGTGGCTTGACTGTTTTGCGATTGCCTAACTACTTCTTTCTGCTGGGTCATGATTCTTTCCTCCAATCCACAACTATTGAACTGATATTTGACGTGGCTTAGCAGGTTCGCGTCTTTTAACACTGACATGCAATACACCATGCTGATAATCCGCATCTACCTTTTCAGCATCCACATCATCAGGCAAATTAACCAGATAACTAAACTCACCAGAAAAACGCTCTTTTTTTACAGCGCTCGCCGCTTCACTATTTCCTTCAGAACGACTACCTGAAATGCTCATCTGATTATTATCCAGTGTTATATCCAAGGCCTTGGAATCAATACCTGCGATGGCAAGATAGATATCAACCTGTTCAGATGTCACACCTACATTAAGTGGGGGTTGATCTGCACTCTTTGGTTGATTGGGTAGGGTTCTAATACCTGCCGCCTCAAGTAGACGTTCCATCTCATTCTCTAGGAACATAAAATCCTTTCTCATGCCTCTTTCAAAACCGTTTAATCTTGTGAACATTTTAAAATCTCCTGGCATTTGTTATGCGTTAGGTAATAGATAGGGACGCATCTAATTTTTTTCAAGTGAGTATAAATTTGAAAAAAAACCTTGACTTGACCGATCGGTCTAATATACTGAACAGATGAATAGTGAACTGGATACTAAAGAGAGAATCCTAGCGACAGCCCGTGAACTCTTTCATGGCAGAAGCTACGCAGATGTAGGTATTAAAGAGATCTGCTCTCTCGCGAAAGTCCAGAAAGGCAGCTTCTATCACTTTTTCCCTTCCAAGCAAGACCTTGCTATGGCGGTCATCGACAACATGTCAGATGATTGGGCAAACGGTTTTGTTGCTGAAGCTTTCGATGAAGCTCTGGCCCCTATAGAGCGTCTCGACTATATGGTCGATGCAGTCTACTACTGGCAAAAAGCTGCGAAGAGCATCGAGGGACGTATGCCCGGATGTCTTTTCGGTAATCTTGCACTTGAAGTCAGTACCCGTGACGAAGTCCTGCGAGCCAGACTGAACGCTGTCTTCGAAAAGGCAAGCAGCCGCTTCAATGAAGCGCTAGAACAAGCAATAGAGATTGGCGATATTCCCCCACTTGATACAAAGGCAACAGCTACTGCGATGCTGGCCTACCTGGAAGGTGTGATTTTGCTAGCTAAAACCAGAAATGATCCTGAGGTTGTGCGAAACCTGGGACCTGCTATCAAGAGTATTCGTATCGAATATAAACATAAGAATTGAGTACTATTTTTTTGACTCCAGACTTGACCGACCGGTCATCTTGTATGACTTAACAGCAACATAGAGGAGAAAAGTCATGAATGAAAACACACACACACTGGATGCGCGGGGCTTGAGTTGTCCATTGCCAATATTGAAGACAAAAAAAGCGATCTCTGCACTGGCAGCAGGAGAGATATTAGAAGTGATTGCAACCGATCCGGGATCGGTAAAAGACCTGGACTCATTTTGCAGTCAGACAGGCAATGAAATGATCACAAGTGAATCCTCAGAAGATGGATTTTTTTTCAGGATTCGTAAGGCTTGAAATTAGTGTCAATCTGATCTGAATATTACTAATTGCAAGGAGTTGGAAAATGAGCAGTACAGCATCTGTTGTCGATTTACCGACGAATGAATTAAATCAGTGGTTTGATCAACGTTTTACCGAAAAGATGGAGGAACGTGAAGCAAACCATATCCCTTCAATGACCATCATCGCTACTAAAGGTACTCTGGATATGGCCTACCCGCCATTTATCCTTGCCTCAACAGCGGCAGCATTAGGTTGGGATGTATCGATCTTCTTTACCTTCTATGGTCTGAATCTTTTGAAACAGAGCCTGGATTTAAAGGTTAGCCCACTAGGTAATCCTGCAATGCCAATGAAATTGCCCGAAGGCCCGAGTTGGATCAAGGGCAAAGAGATTCCGATGCCTACCTCAATCATGACGCTACTGCCGGGCTTTGAAAATATGGCAACTGGCATGATGAAGAAAACCATGGATCAGAAAGGTATAGCTTCCATAGATCAACTCAGAGAGTTGTGTATTGAGGCAGAAGTAAAACTCATTGCCTGCCAAATGACAGTGGATCTATTCGATTATGGGAAAGAGGATTTTATTCCTGAGATTGAAGAGTGGGTTGGTGCCGCCAGCTTCCTGCCCAGAGCAATGAAAGCTGATGTTAATCTTTTTGTATAACGAATTATCAAACAATAAGGTTTAGTCTTCTGCCCTCCTCCCCTGTTATATGGAATGGAGGGCAGAAAGCGGAGATTACAAGTAAGTTAAGCAATGTCCACTCTGCCCTTGAGAGGAATATACCTCATATCGGCATTTTAAAAGTGGTAGGGTTAATATAATATCGCTACGCCCCTTATACATTTCTATATGACATAGATTTTCGCATCTATTGTTAAACCCGATGCATGTGTGGATGTATGGTCATAAATATGGATTGATCGATTGCCACCCAGAGCCTGTTAACACAAACCCAATCGGCTCTGGTGCCCCTGAAAGCCTGGAACTATTTGATTTGTATTGACAAGCTCTGGGAAGTTAGGAAAATCATCCTGCCCCGACAAATTGGCATATTTTTTTTCTCCTAGATAACAGTCATTTACCCAGTCATCCATCTATTGGCATGACATTTTGTCATATTCTTGGGGTGCAACTCCTCCCAACCTTTTTTTGTTTTTTTCCATGCCAGACAAAGGGATATCTACACTATTCCATACCTGGCATAAGGATTGCTCTTTCTATATGAATTGGTTTGCACGTTTACCATAAACACCCAACATAACAGCGTGCTGTACCAATCAGGCTTGCTTATTGCCAATAACCAATAACTGTCGGCTGGCATAGTTCCGTGTAACGGAATCAAGCGAAAACAGATACAGGCACATGGGGTGACCTAGATGATTAAACAGTGGCTCATTCAAATAGAGCAGTGGTTATTTGATAAAAACAAGAATAAGCAAACGCCCAATCTCGCCCGCAGGCGACTCTTCAGGCAGGCAGCCATTGGTGCGGTGAGTGTCACTGGTACCGCAGGCTTGGCCAAGAGTGTTGTCGATGCCGTTCCCGCTCCTGATATAAAACAGAAATACCGGCAAGATGCCGCGCAAGGAGAAGTGGAACTCAGACAGAGAGAATATGTAGTAATGACCAACCATGAGAAAGAGGCGATGCTGCAATCATTGATCAAAAACTACAACAACAAAACCTGAGCACCATGAGAGGCTTCAAGCCTTTTTGATAGCCACTCGATCAGAGGACAGCCATGCCCAAACAAGATTCGAGCAAAACGAAAGATAACAAACTCACAACCCGCCGGGATTTCCTGCGCAGTGCGGGAAACTATACAGTGGCATCACTCTCCGGCGCGGCAATGCTGCTCTCTGAACCAAAACCGGCAAAAGCCAATGTGACCTGGGAGGAGCATTTCCAAAAGAACTATCGACTGATGACGGACGAGGAGAAGCAGCAGGCCATCGAACGCCTTGAGACCCGCTATTCCGAGAAATTTGGCAAGCAGGTTACTGTTGCTGGCACCCCCTCCATGGAGGGGGTTCTGTTCGGTTATGCATTAAATATTCAGAAGTGTATCGGTTGTCGTCGATGTGTTAAGGCCTGTGTGGCTGAGAATAATCAGTCCCGCGGGGATGAGCAGCAGATCGAGTGGATCCGGGTGCTACGTATGGAAAAAGGAAAGTTCTCTGAAACAGACAGGGATCAACATGGCTATCCTGAATCCTTTGGCGTACAGGTAGGTGGTAATGCCTACAAACCTGCCGGTGTTGTATTGGAAGGTCAACACTACTACGAACCGGAACAGGTTCCGGAAAAGGATGCCTTCTATTTTCCAATGCAGTGTATGCAGTGTGAAAAGCCACCATGCGTCAAAGTCTGTCCGGTACGCACCACCTATCGTGATCCAGATGGTATTGTCGTTATCGACTACAACTGGTGCATCGGCTGTCGTATGTGCATCGGCGCTTGTCCCTACTGGGCAAGACGCTTCAACTGGGGTGAACCCAATCTGCCCAAGGAGGAGATGAATCCTGTCACTCACTATCTGGGTAATCGTCCACGCATGAAAGGGGTTGTCGAGAAGTGTTCCTTCTGCGTTCAACGCACCCGCAAGGGCCGCTGGACTGCCTGCGTCGAAGTCTGTCCCGTTGGTGCGCGAAAGTTCGGCAATCTGCTGGATCCCAACAGTGAAATCCGTAAGGTCCTGGACAAAAAGAAGGTGTTTCGTCTGCGAGCCGACCTCAACACCTATCCAAAGTTTTTCTATTTCATGGACTAATGGGAGATCCCCCAATGCGTTTTTTTCAGTTCGTGGTCGATTATCTCAAGGCGGGCTTTACCGGCGGTATCCTGTTCTGGTCCTGGATGCTGCTACTGCTGTTTTTCATCATGCTCTGGGGCTATGGTGAGTATGTACAGATCGCCAATGGCATGATTGTCACCAATCTTAACGATCAAGTCAGCTGGGGATTCTATCTGGCTAATTTCGTCTTCATGGTAGGTGTGGCGGCAGCTGCAGTGACAGTGATTTTTCCCGCTTATGTCTATAAACACAAAGAGCTGCAGCGGATCGTGGTGTTGGGTGAAATGATTGCCATTGCCGCGGTAGTAATGTGCCTGCTGTTTGTGATTGCCCATATGGGAAGACCTGACCGACTATGGCATCTCCTGCCAGTGATAGGCATCTTCAACTGGCCCCACGCCATACTGACCTGGGATGTCATTGTGCTCAACGGCTATCTGCTGCTGAACATCATCGGCGGTTACTACTACCTTTATAAGAAGTATAGCGGTGGCGAAGTCAACAAGGCCTTCTATCTGCCGATTGTCTATATCGCCATTGTCTGGGCATTGAGTATCCATACGGTTACCGCATTCCTAATCAATACCATGCCGGCACGCCCCATGTGGTTCCATTCGATGATGCCGATCAAATTCATCACCACCGCTTTTGCCGCAGGTCCATCACTGATCATTGTTGTGTTCCTACTGGTGCGCCGCTTTACCCCTATGAAAATTGCCGATGAAGCCTTTCATCTGCTCTCACAGATTGTGGTCTGGTGTCTGGGTATCGCTCTGTTTTTGACTATGTCGGAGATCGTCACCGAACTCTACCCTGCAACCGAACACTCCCTGGGATTGCAATATCTGATGTTTGGACACAATGGTCTGAATAGCCTGGTGCCCTTTTTCTGGACTGCGCTCTCCCTGATGGTGGGATCCTTCATACTGCTGCTAATCCCCAGGATCAGGAAAAACCTGACGCTACTACCGTTTATTTGTGTTGCCGCTTTCGTCGGTATCTGGATTGAAAAAGGTATGGGTTTAATGCTGCCCGGCGTGATTCCAACACCGGTTGGCGAGTTCGCAGAGTATACCCCCAGCCCTATTGAATTGATGGTGGTGGGTGGTATCTGGGCAATAGGTTTTTTCCTGCTCACCTTCATGCTTAAAGGTGCAGTGGCGGTACTACAGGGAGAGGTTCGTTACCAAACAGGAGCTAGTAAGCAAACAGTTTCAAAGCAGCAGGCCGAAGCGACAACCTGAGTGAATGAGGCTTGAATTGAACAGGCAAATTCGAATTGGAGAATAACCATGACATGCTATCGAAATCATCGGCCACTCATTGGTTTATGTCTGCTGCTTTTTCTATTCGCCAGACCATTAATCGGCACAGAGAATCAGACTGGCGAAGAGTGTTTCGAAAGTCGGGATGGCATGTCTCAGGTTAAGGTTCGGCAAATCAGCCCTGAGCGGGTGAATGTTAAATGTTCATCTACAACCGGGGGTGTGCTCTGGTGGGATGACCCATTCGCAGACACCATTCCCATGGGGGATATGGAGATCGAAGCGGACTACTCCAATGAAGAGGCAGTGGTGAGACCCCGTGAACAACAGCTCGACAGAAACAAACTACTGACAATCTGTAGCATGGCCTGCCATGATGGCAGTTATGTACCGATTCCCCACACTAAGAATGCACGTCCGCTGAAGATGCATCTGGACACGGTACCAGATGCCATGAATCTCAAACATGGCAAGGGAAACATCTGGTGTCTTGATTGTCACCATCTGGTAGACAGAACCAAACTGATTGACAATTTTGGTTACTCAATCAGTTTCAACCAGCCCCAGAAGCTGTGTGGCAAATGTCATGGACAGGTCTATCGTTCCTGGCGGAACAGCATCCACGGCAAGCGTATCGGTATGTGGGACAAGGGGGGGAAAAAACGTTGGTGGGTCTGTACTGAATGCCATAATCCTCATGATGTTGAACAGGAAAACAGAAACTCAGGTTTTGCCCAACTGCGTCCTGAGCCAGCACCAAACCTGCCCAAGGGAATGGCCAATGCGGATCATGAAAGAATGCTCCATGGTGCAAACCTGGACGAGGCAGATCATGAGTGATGTCGCAGGCTGCAACTGCATGACCATTTAACACTAGGGTAGATCTTATGGTATCAAAAAAAGAGTGCCCTGCTCCTCAAGTCCATATGGGGATTATATGCAGTTTACTATTGGAAATATTGTCATGATAAGTCAAATCAGATTGATCAGTGTAACTCTATCTATTCTCTTCTCTATGTTACCGGTCAGAGTAGAGGCACTGGATGCGGCAGCGCTATATCATGAACGAACCTGTATTGCCTGTCACGGAGCTTATGGCAAGCAGCCGGTGATGGATGAGTATCCAAAATTAGCTGGACAAGCTGAGGCCTATCTACTGGCGCAAATGAAGGATATCAAGAGCGGATCGAGATCAAACGCTCATTCTGTCGCCATGAAAAATGTCATGCATCTGATCAGCGATGAAGAGATTGCTGTGTTGTCTAAATGGCTTGCGTCATTACCTGAATGAATGTTTTATCTAAACAGCACCAATGGTTGCAATCATTGGAATCAGTTGCTCCTGATGCTATCAACCAAAGCTGCAATCCGTTCATAGTAGGTTTCACGGTTCATACCGAGGATAGTGGCACCGAATATTTCTGCATCATTGGCTGTGGCGAGGTCACCATAGTTGACCAGCACCAACTGATAGAGAATAAGCAAAGGAAGATCGTCGTGTCGATTTTCAAAATAGTTATGCACCATGATGGTATAACCATCTTCGGGGTTCTCCGAGACCGGCTCTGTTCTGGCAAACATACCGGGCTCTATACCCTCGGAGACAAACATAAGCTTTACCGGGTAGCGAACGGACTTTCGATCCTCGAGCATATCAAGCACACTCTGGTAGTCAATTACCCTATCATAGCGCTCACGTATCTCTTCTGCCTTTTCCCGGGCATGCAGCGAGACAGCGCTGTGAACAACCTTCCCTGCTCTTTTTTTGACCTTGGGTTTCTGATCTGTCATGACAATCTCACATTAGCTTTTCCAATAAGGATAACGCATGGCTGAGTACAGACTGAAGTTTAGCGAAGATCCCATTGAGGAATCCAGACATCGCACCATGGATGAGATCCATCAGTTCATCCGCCTGATGGATGGAAAACCATTGGCAGTGGTAACCCTTGATGACAAACAGAGCGACCTATGGGACTCAGAGGAAGAGGTGGACTATCAGGATCAGTATGGACAACAAATCGTCAACCAAGTTTCAGATGGCACCACTGAAACGTTGCTCATCAGAAACAGCAACGGACTCCCGCTGGCATTGGGAGTAATCAACCATACTCATGGATGGCAGGGTATAGGCATAGATAAACGTCTTCGCTTTGAAGTCGCCAGAATGTTTCAAGCCGATGAAACAGAGTTTGATTGAGTGTAGAAGTACCACAGATTGTAATTAACCTAAGAGGTTGATATGAGAAAATCAAAGCATATTGATAGATTCATCTATCTCCTCATCGCCACAATTGCGATATCCAGCGCTTATGCGGAAAATGCAGACAACGATAGTGCCAGTCTCTACCTTGCGAAAGCGTGCGCAGGCTGTCACGGGATGGATGGGGGCACACCGACAACGCCTTACTACCCAATCATTGCAGGGCAAAATGAAGCTTACCTTTATAATCAGTTGAGAGACATGAAGAACGGTAGCCGATCAAACAGCATGTCGAGTGTGATGAAAGGCATCATGAGCGCACTCAGCGAGAATGAGATGCGTACTATTGCAGCTTGGCTTGCCAAGCAGTAGCGGTAATCAACTTGCTTTGTAATTACTCTCGTCTAACTCGTAACGCTTAATCATACGATAGATACTGCGTTCACTGATACCCATAGCTTCAGCAACTTTGCCCCGGCGTCCTGAGTATTTTTTTAGTTGATAGGATAAATAGTGTGCTTCCAGCTCTTCCAAGGAAGGATCGTGGTCAAAACTCAGGGTCACTACCCCTTCACTCTTCCCAAGCACACGGCTAAATGAAAAATGCTCTGGTTTGATGGTCTGCCGATCGCCAGAGATAATGATTGCCCGTTCGATTATGTTCTTTAACTCTCTGATGTTACCTGGCCAGTCGTAAGCGACCAGTGAACGAACCGCAGCTGAAGAGAGCCTCTTGCTGACGCGGGTTGAAAAAGAGTGATTATTTACGAAATACTCTGCCAACTCATGAATATCGTCACGCCTGTCCCGTAATGGTGGTATGACGATATTAAATGCGTTGAGTCTGAAAAACAGATCGGAACGAAAGCCACCTTCAGACGACATGGTCTCCAGATCCCGGTTAGTGGCTGCGACAATTCTGACATTCGCCGTCAGATCCTTGGTGCTGCCCAACCTCCGGTACTGTCCAGTTTCGAGCACACGTAAAAGTTTGGCCTGACCACTACTGTTGATTTCCCCAATCTCATCAAGAAACAGAGTGCCGCCCTCTGCCCCTTCGATCAAGCCTTTCTTCTGTTTATCAGCACCTGTAAAAGCACCCTTCTCGTGCCCAAACAACTCGGATTCAAAAAGGTTTTCCTGCAGTGTACAGCAGTCAACAGCAACATAGTTCTGCTCTTTTCGATGACTGTGCCCATGCAGGGCTCGCGCCACCAACTCCTTACCTGAACCACTCTCACCCTGAATCAACACAGTAATATCATTAGGCGCCACGACACCGATCGTCTGTTTTAGTTGAGCCATCGCTGTACTATTTCCCACCAGGGAAGAGTTGCGCTGAATGCTCTGCTCCAACTGTCTTTTGCAGAACATATGGTCTCTGCGTAAGGCAGCATTATCGAGCGCCCTTTCAACAGTAATTGTCAATGTGTCGAGGCTGACAGGTTTTACAATATAATCCACTGCGCCCGCTTTTATAGCACTTACAGCATCGCGCACAGAACCAAATGCAGTCAAAACGATTACAGGATAATTAACTGACAAACCCCCGATATACTCAAGACTATTGGCATCAGGCAGGCGTGCATCGGTGATAATCAAGGATGGTTCATACTTTTCCAGGTAGTCCGTTACACTGCCCCAACGACTCAGACCTTCCACCTCATAATCTAATTTTGATAGGTGTTTTACCATGAGGCTTCTAAGCGTATCGTCATCCTCTACTACAACCAATTTGGATTTCATCTATTCCTCCAGTTCATTCTGGGCATTCGGTAGTACTATGGTAAACACACTGCCAACAGAAACTTCACTGGACACATCAATAGTCCCACCATACTTTTCTATAATCGCCATACTGATTGACAGACCTAAACCTGTCCCTTTTACATCGTCGGCGCGGCGCGAGAAAAACGGATCGAAAATATAGGGGAGATCTTTGGGTCGAATACCCGCACCAGTATCAGAAAAAACCATCCGGACTTTATCCTCATCGACCGAACAGGAAACGGTTAAAATGCCGCCACCAGGCATCGCATGAAATGCATTCTGCGACAGATTGAGGGCTACCATTCTGATTTCACTGTCAGAGGCCAGGACACGGGGCACCTCATGTTCATAATTCTCTTCAATTGTGATATTCGACTGATCAGCCTGCCATCTGATCAGCGTAAGTGTATCATGCAGCGCACTCGCGACATCGACCAGTTCCAGGTATTCCTGGGGCAATGCGCCGAGCTTCAACAACTTGCCGGTGATTTCAATACAGGTACTGATCTGATCGTCTATCAGTTCGAAATTATGCTTTATCTCTTCAGTGTAGTTGTTACGGATAACAATCTCGTTCTTAGCGGCATCCATAGCCAATTTAAGTGAAGCCAGCGGATTGTGAATCTCATGGGCGACGCCGGTGGCCAGACGCCCCAATTCAGAGAGTTTCTGTTCCTGGGAAAATTTAATTGTTTTTTCAAGATCTCGAATCGATTCAACAATGAGGGTCTTTGTCTGTCTGCCTTGTATAGTCGTTATGGGCGCCGCAAAAATCTCGGCTTCGAAGGTAGTGTGATCCAGACGGTGGTGTTGATGCATCACCTTGATCGGTTTTTTATTTCGTAACACTTCATGAATCGGGCACGTGATCAGGGTCGGTGGACAGGGCTTGGTTGCATTGTGCGTAACCCCGTAACAGGTGGCACCGACCTCCGCCATATCCTCCAGCAAGTGTTGTTCGCAATAGGCTTTGTTGACTAGTAAGACCCTGAAATTATCATCAATAATCCTGATGCCATCAGGTATGGCGTCAACCAGGGCCTGCAGGAACCCCCTCTGTTCCTCCAATTCCAGCAGTTTCTCCTGTAGTCGCTCAGTCATCAGATCGAAGGTATTTCCAAGTCGGCTTAGTTCATCAGACCCCTGCATGGAAACCCGGGTTTGTAAATTTCCAGCGCTCAACTCCTGACTTGCATTTGTGAGCTGTTTGACAGGCCTGAGAATATTACTATTTACGAACCACCAACCTCCTGCCAGGTTGAGAATCACGATCAGGAATCCTGCGCTCATCAGCATCAAGGTGGTATTGCTTACTTTGTTCCTAAGTGGTGTGGCATCGTAGTCGACATAGAGAATACCGTTGATCGGGTGCTGTTCTGCCTGACCATGACACTCTTTGCAGAGAGGTTTGTTGTGTACCGGATTGATACTGCGCAGCAGCTCTTGTTGCGCTTCATTCTGCACAAAACGGGTTGTTTGTATTTTGCCCTGATAGGGATTTTTCAGCTTTTTGCCAAAGTCCCCATCGTCACTGCTGAAGCGGATCTCACCAGCCGGATTAGTTATGAAAACCCTGACTATACCCTCTTGGTCACCAAGCTTCTTCACCATCTCGCTCAAGCCGGGAAGGTCTCGTTTGAGCATGGCATTTTCCAAGGATACCTGCAGCAGTTTGTTGACCTGGTTGGCGGTATCCGCCCTTGCCACCTCCAGCTCCGACTGGTATAGCGGGATGTAGAGTAATAGAAAGACAAGGGTGCTTAAAGCGAGACCTGATGTGGTACCCAGGATAAATTTTCTGTTCAGGCTGTCTCTTATCCAGTTCATCTCTTGTAACAACTCAGTTGCTCAGGATCAGATGGTCTAACTGAAATTGTAATAGTAAATAAAATATTTTTTTCTGACAATTTGTCATGTTCATGCGATGAATCCAATGATCATTTCGTAAATAAAAACTTGCTTTTCTGCTTTTGGCTTATGTTTTGCTCATAAATTGGGAATCCGATCACCTTACCCCCCCAATTGCAGGAGAGCCACAAATGAGAAACAACAACAACTCTTCCGATCTCCACCACACTGCTCAAGTATTGTGGTTCCTTTTATGGTTACCGATTATGGGCTTAGCGGAACCGGTCAATCCACTTGGGGAGTCATTACGTGAATCCTTGATCCAGCAGGGATGGCAAGAATACACCGCGACAGATGGCAGTATTATCTACCGTCAACCTAAAAAAGAAGCTGCTACTGACATTCAGTCAGTAGTTCCTGAAGCATCCGGGATGCACAAGTTCAAGGATGCTTTGCAAGGTGGAGGATGGCAAGTCGAGTGGGATGCAAACAACACTTTAATTTTGATTCCGCAAACAACACAGGCAGCATCCGAAATCACGCAACAGCCAATACTGACCTCAACCAGTGATTCACTTCAAACAACCGGGGAGTTGCCGAGTGACCTTTCCGGCTTTGATTACTGGCATATTGAACGGGATCAACAGGGGGCGCTACTGTTTCATCCCGTGGATTTATCTTACCTAAAACAGCAACCTGCAGAAGATAGCAATGAGACTCAATTGGAGTGCCGAATTAATCATTTTCAATTGACCAGCAGCTCACTGCCTGTGGATACTTGGTCTGAAGCGCAGGATATTGCAAAGCAGTGGCTCAACAACTCTGGTACAGAGGGACTTCAAGTCGGTCGCATCCGCAAGATAAACCGCATCTATCTGGTTAGTATTGTTGGAGATTCGGCACCCTATCCACTAAAGCACCAACTGGCTATCCGTGTTTCAGATGCTGGTGTGGTACTGATTGAGTAGTGATCGTTTAGACATAAACTCAATCAAATTTATCACTATCAACAACACAACCGGGGAGTGAAGGAATATTGTTACCCTTCCACTCCCCGTTTTCTTTCAGGCGACAAACATCTGATCGATGATGTATGACGAAATGTCAGTCATAGGATATTTCCTCGTCAGGAATAAATTCAATTTGTATATATTCTCTAACTAAATGAAAAATAATATTTAAACTCTCTTTTAAACTCATCCCTACTTTTTTTTCATGTGCAAGCTGTTTGGATCGAAGCCTTAGAGCATGACAAATCGTCAGATTAACTGATTAAACGATAAATCATGAAATCAGCCAAAATCTTTAAAAAACCCTTATAAATCAATACAAAGAATCTCAAACCAAAGCTCTGGCATAGCGCTTGCGTTGTAACTCGTACCAACCCGTACTGATAACAATGACGAATGGAGGAGGGTTTTGGAATGCGGTTGTTAACTACTGCCAGCACTGGTCTATTCGTATTGCTTCCGTTACAGCTCATGGCTGGCTATCCCATAGCTGGTGTAGAGCCTTCAAAGCGTCCAATGAATGCACCGGTCATGAAACCTGTTTCGCGTGATAAGGCTTGGTATCAATCAGCCTTGACTGGTATTCAACAACCATATCCCAGGAGTCTCTACTTCCTTGACAACCAAGGTAACTGGTACACACCTTTCATCCGCCCAGGGATGAGAGGTCCATACGATATTCGACAATGGCATCAGTAGTGTTGGAATTAATTAGAACCAATCTCAATTGATGGTACGACTACAAAGCAGTTAACGGTTCTAAATAAAAGTATAAATATTTATTACAACTAGAGGCGAAAATCATGAAAATTATTCGAATGCCAAACTTGAAAGGAGTGATCAAAGCGATGGGGATGGTCGTAGCACTTGCTGTTGCCCCACTCGCTAGCGCAGGCATGTCAGGAATGAGCGGCATGGATGGGATGTCCGGTATGGGTGGCATGTCCGGTATGAGTGGCATGGGTGGCATGTCCGGTATGAGTGGTATGAGTGGTATGGGTGGCATGTCCGGTATGAGTGGCATGGGTGGCATGTCCGGTTACTTCCAGATTACTCCCCAGGGACAGATCTTTTTCTATCCAGCTAGTGGCATGTCCGGTATGTCTGGTATGAGCGGCATGGGTGGTATGAGCGGCATGGGCGGCATGGGCGGCATGGGTGGTATGAGCGGCATGGGCGGCATGTCCGGTATGGGCGGTATGGGCGGTATGGGCGGTATGTCCGGTATGGGTGGCATGAGTGGCATGTCAGGCATGGGTGGCATGTCAGGCATGGGTGGCATGAGCGGTATGTCCGGCATGGGTGGCCAGTGGGTTTGGATGCCTTCAGGTATGTCCGGCATGGGCGGTATGAGTGGTATGTCAGGCATGGGCGGTATGAGTGGTATGTCAGGCATGGGCGGTATGAGTGGTATGTCAGGCATGGGTGGCATGAGCGGTATGTCAGGCATGGGCGGAATGAGTGGTATGTCAGGCATGGGCGGCATGAGTGGTATGTCAGGCATGGGCGGCATGAGCGGTATGTCAGGCATGGGCGGTATGTCCGGCATGGGCGGAATGAGCGGTATGTCAGGTATGGGCGGCATGTCCGGTTACTTCAAGATCACCCCTCAGGGACAGATCTTCTTCTACCCGGCTAGCGGTATGTCCGGTATGGGTGGCATGAGCGGCATGTCCGGTATGGGTGGCATGAGTGGCATGTCAGGCATGTCAGGCATGTCAGGCATGGGTGGCATGAGCGGTATGTCCGGTATGGGTGGCATGAGCGGTATGTCAGGTATGGATGGCATGTCAGGCATGAGTGGTTGGCGTTAATTGACTATAGGTTTCTGGAATATCCAGTAATACCATTTTCTAGAGCGCAGGGACGCGCTCAAATCCAAAAAAACTTCCCAACTTCATATTTCTATTAGGGCATCAGCTGAGGAAGATGTAATGATTTTATCTATCAGGACCTTTATTCCGCTGTTATTGTCGATGCTGCTATCGACCGATCTGGTTTTAGCCCGTGACCTTGGTCCTGAGGATTATGAACGATCACGCTGGCACTCCATCCATTTCAAACCTGATATAGATAATGCAACAGATGAACAGTGTGTCAGCTGTCATCAAGAGATTCTAGAGAGGAAGGTGCTGGCTCAGGCACCGGCAGGCAACACCTCGACTGAGGCATTGGCTTGGTATCAAACTCTATCAACCTATGAAGGTGAACAGGAGACATTTCATCGCCGCCATCTGGTGACACCGCTGGCAATGGAGTTGATGGACTTGAAATGTAATACCTGCCATCAGGGCAACGATTTAAGAGAAGAGGCGGTGAACCCGCCAGACCATAGCAATCGTGATATATCACTCCGCAAGTCGGTCAATCCTGACATTTGTCTGATGTGCCACGGTGCCAATGCCTACGATCTTATGGGCCTTCCTGCTCCCTGGACGGAGTCACGCAAGAACTTTCAAAACAACTGTCTTCTTTGTCACTCCTATATCCGCACTGAGCGGCACCAGGTCAACTATTTGAAAGCCGAGGCCATCGAGGCTGCAGGCAAAGCGAATTCAGATGTCTGTTATGGCTGTCATGGGGGTCGTCAATGGTATCGCATCGCCTACCCCTACCCCCGGCATCCCTGGAAAAGTATGTCGAGCGTCACCCCAGAATGGGCCAAAGATAGACCAACCGAATCGGAACCCAGGTTCCGTAAAGAGATCCAGCAGGCTGCAAACTAGCAACAGCTGACAGTGCGAGGTACGGATGAGTATAAAAAAACTAACCCAGAGTCTGAATGAACGTTTGAATCTTTCCCGGCGTTCATTCCTGAAATCCGCAGCAGTGGGTAGCGCATCTTTGGCTGCCGGAGGTTTGGTGGAAATGAAGACCGCCAAGGAGGCCAAGGCATTTGCCTACGAACCTTATCCAACAGACGATCAACTCGAAACGGTGGTAACCAGTTGCGCCCATAATTGTGGCTCACGGCATATGTTGGTCGCTCATAAGTGGAAAGATGTGATAGTGCGCCTTTCCACAGACGATGGTCGTTACCAGCGGAATGGCCATTTCGGTAAGGACGATAACGAAGAGCCGCAACTGCGGGCCTGCCTGCGTGGGCGCTCCTATCGGCAACGACTCTATTCAGCTGAACGCCTGCTCTACCCAATGATGCGGGTTGGCAAACGGGGTGAAGGTAAATTCAAGCGTATCTCATGGGATGAAGCCCTGACATATGTGGCCAGTAAAATGGTTGAAATCAAAGATACCTACGGTCCGACTGCGCTAGTGGATCAGAGTTATGCCGGAGCCTCCTATGGGGTTCTGCATAAATCGGATCAGATCGAGGGTCTGCTGGGTCGCTTCCTGGGAATGTTTGGCTGTCGCACCAGCTCATGGTCGGTGCCCTCCTACCAGGGAACCACCTTCAGCTCGCGCATGACCTTCGGCACCATTGAAGATGGTAATGAGGATGATACCTTCGCCCATTCGAAGCTGATGATCATGTGGGGCTGGAATCCTGCCTACACCTTCCATGGCGGCAATACCTTCATGTATATGCGCATGGCTAAACAACGTGGATGTAAGTTTGTTTTGATCGACCCGCAATACACCGACTCTGCAGCCGCGTACGATGCCTGGTGGATTCCCATTCGTCCCAATACGGATGCAGCGATGATGGCAGGCATGGCCCACTATATCTTCACCAGCAACCTGCATGACCAGGAGTTTATCAACAAGTTCTGCCAAGGTATGGATGCCGGAACCATGCCTGATTGGGCCAAGGACAAGGAGAACTTTAAGGACTATATCCTGGGTAAATATGATAATGAGCCAAAAACCCCGGAGTGGGCTTCGAAAATCTGCGGTGTATCGGCCAAAGACATTATCAAACTGGCCGATATGTATGCCCGTACCAAACCGGCTGCTCTTAAGGCATCCTGGGCACCAGGCCGAAACGCTTATGGTGAGCAGTACAACCGCATGGCCGCAGCCCTGCAGGCGATGACTGGCAATATCGGCATCCTGGGGGGGTGCGCTGAAGGTGTTGGCAAGGCCTGGCATGCGGAAGCAGTGGCCTACCCCTATGATCAATACTCAAATATCTGGTTCCAGTCCATCAAGTCTGATCGTTGGGCACACTGCGTCCTAAACTATCCGAATGTAAAAAGAGAAGAGATTGGGCTATGGCCGCGTCAGGACAAAACAGACGGACAGATCCCCAATATCAAAGGCATATTCTGGCAGGGATCTGATTGGTTCAATCAGCTAACCAATATCAATAAAGAGATTGAGGCGATCAACAAGATGGAGCTTGTGGTCTGCATGGATTCGACCATCACTCCATCAGGATTATATGCAGATATCCTGCTACCCATAGCAACGCACTTTGAACGGCATGATGTGGCGCTACCCTGGTATAAAGGCCACTACTATATTCATCGCCCCAAGGTCATAGAGCCCATGGGAGAGTCAAAATCCGATTTCCAGGTTTTCACTGAACTAGCCTACCGGATCGGCGGTGATGTCTTCGGTCAGGCCTTCAACCCAAAAGCAAACCGGGACTACTTTCATACTA
Organism: Candidatus Thiodiazotropha sp. 6PLUC1; assembly: GCA_040506705.1. Lineage (GTDB taxonomy): Bacteria > Pseudomonadota > Gammaproteobacteria > Chromatiales > Chromatiaceae > Thiodiazotropha. The sequence continues at coordinate 94,858 of JBEVWG010000007.1, read as the reverse complement.
ATGACAATGTGGATGAAGCCTATCTCAAGGAGTGGTGGGAACAGAAAGTGATGGCTCACCAGCATGTGGATATGTCCTGGGATGAATTCAAACAACGAGGCGTCTACAAATTTAAACTCGACCAACCGCACGTTGCCTTCAGGGAACAAATAGAGAACGGGAAAGCGTTCCAGACCCCTTCCGGCAAAATTGAAATCCTGGCCTCACAACTGGCACAGATCACCGACTGGAAAACAACCATGTATGGCTATGAGATTCCCTATATACCTAAGTGGATCGAGCCCTGGGAGTCGCTGAACAGTCCTAAGACCAGTGAATATCCATTTCATCTGATCTCGCCCCACCCTCGTTGGCGTACCCACTCCATATTCAATAACTGCAGTTGGCTGCGCGAGACCTATGAACAGGAAGTGACGCTGAATGCCGCAGATGCAAGAAAACTCGGTATCAGAACTGGCGATACAGTTGAGATCTGGAATAAGCGCGGCCGGGTCGTGGTGCCGACCTATGTCACAGAGCGCTGTATGCCAGGGGTGGCGGTACTGCATGAGGGAGTATGGATCGACCTGGATGAGGAGGGTGTCGACCGGGCTGGCAATCCAGATATGTTAACCCTGGATGAGCCGAGTCCTGCCGGAGCTTTCGCCTACAACACTGTATTGTGCAATATCAAGAAAACGGATCTGGAGCATCGGCCTGGCTGGGACCAACAGGCCACATCACGAGCTCATGTCTTTAGGCGTGATCTTTAATCCTGGAGGTTAGATCAATGACAAGTAAAAAAGATAAGTCCAGGATTAAAGCTGCAGTAAAGCGACGCAAGCGTGAGACCTACACACCGGTAGTGCCTGATAAGCAGCTGGGATTCGTTCATAACAATGTTGACTGTATCGGCTGCCGGGCCTGTGAAATCGCCTGTAAAGATAAGAATGGACTGGCTGCTGGCCCCAGATTCAGACGGGTTCAATACATCGAGGGTGGTAAGTATCCGGATGTCTATGCCTATAAGGTCAACATGTCCTGTAACCATTGCGAATCACCCGCCTGTCTACCCACCTGCCCCACTGGGGCGATTTTCAAAAGACAAGTGGATGGCATAGTCGATATCGACTCCACCTTATGTATCGGCTGCCGGCGTTGTGAAGCGGCCTGTCCTTATGGTGCACCACAGTTTGATCCTGGGGATAACATCGTTAAAAAATGCAATATGTGTGTTGACGAGATCGAAGCGGGCCGCAAACCTTATTGTGTCATGGCTTGCATGATGCGGGTGTTGGATATTGGCTCCATCGATGAAATCTGGAGAGGCAGTTTAGAGACGATTGCTGTCGGTCCAGCAGATAAAATTTCAAAACAAGTAAAGAACATGGCCGACATTGAGTTAACTAAACCCTCCATCGGTTTTGTGGCGCACAGCAAAGGAAAGGTTAAATAATGAATCTGTCAGTTGATCAGAACGAAGACTCAAATCAAGCGCAGATAAAGAGCTTTATGCAAGCTATCGCTGATGACCTGCTAATGCTGACCCGCTTGCACATCAAGGAACCGGATGCGGAATTGCTTGAGATATTGGTGAATCATGAATTTCCCAAGACAATGGGCCTGAAACTTGTCAGTGAAGATGGTGAAAAGGCATCTCACTTTATGTGCCAGATGATTGAAACTTTGCCATCATCATTCGATGATGAGTTTCTCGATCTGCTGGCGGCGGATTATGCAGACATCTATCTGAATCATAGTCTGCAGGCATCGCCGTTGGAATCAGTATGGATCGATGAAGAGAAGCTGACCTGTCAAGAGAGTATGTTTCAGGTACGAGCCTGGTACGAAAATTATGGTCTGAAAGCGGAAAACTGGCGCATCCGACCGGATGATGACTTGGTCTTGCAACTTCAGTTCATCTCTCATCTATTTTCCATTGCTGATTCCGTCCAAGAATTAGAGGATATTGCCCGTTTTATGGATGAGCATCTGCTGCGCTGGCTTAGTCAATTTTCAACACGTGTTGCTCATCGGTCTGCGACACCTTATTTTTCAGCTGTCGCTCTTTTGACAGGGGCTTATTGTGAAGAGTTAAGGGATCTCATGGCCACGATCACCAACCAGCCCAGGCCATCAGAGGAAGAGATCGCTGAGAGAATGAAGTCTGGTTCGGTGAGCCAAGAGGTAACGCTGAGTTATATGCCAGGCATGGGGCCGGCAGTATAGGTTTTTTTATGATCATTCGAAAACAATATATCTCTTAGACTCATGAGACCTCTAAAAGATCTAATCAATAGGATACGACAAGAAGAGAGATTACCGGTTATAAACCCGGACCGTTGTGTGCACTCCCTGGTAGAAGTCGCCAGTTGTTCCGCTTGTGTGGATGTTTGTCCCGCACAAGCTTGGAGCCTGGATGATGAAGCATTACAGTTCGATGCGTCACTTTGTAATGGCTGTGGTCTCTGTGTACCGGTCTGCCCGGAGAGTGCTGTCACAGTCCAATATGAGATCCTCATCGGTGATTTGAGAGAGGGAAAGATTGTACTCTGTGCCTGTGAACAAACTGGGATGGAGGATAACCAAGGCGTTTTACCCTGTATCAACCTAATTGGCTTGAGCGACATACTTAAACTCTATCGTCAAGGTCATCTGCATTGGGTGAGCGCAACCGGTAGTTGTCCTGAGTGCCCGCATGGTAGCAGCACAACCCTCTTTGAACGGATTCAAGATATCAATAGTGCACTTGTTGAGGAAGAACTCCCGCTCATTGAATATCACAATTTGAGTCTCAAGCAATGGCGAAGTGTCCAATCCCGATTGGATGTAAATCCCGTAACGTCAAATCTCAGTAGACGGTCATTCTTACGAGATGTGATGGGCAGCGGCGTCGAAACCGCATCCACCCTCTTCAAACTGAATGAACAAGCTGCGAATGTTTTTCCTTCACCGGGTGAACTGCTGCCTAATGGGAAAAAGTCATCAACCTGGCCCTACGTACCACAAATAAACAGCAACCGATGTGATGGTTGTGATGCCTGTGTCAAAACATGTCCTCATAGTGCTATTGCACTCATTACTGAGCCAAACAAAACGTTTTATGAAATCAGACCTGAGGCCTGTACAGCATGTGCAATTTGCCGGGATATATGTGAGAAAGAAGCCATCACTATCTTAATGTGGTCGAGGATACCGCAAAAGAGTCTGACCCTAAATACCTTTACTTGCACAAGATGTGGCAACATTGTACACACCCCTTCAAAAGCCCCCAAACAACTTTGCAGAATATGTGCTCAAGTCAACCATCACAGTAACCTTTATCAGGTAATGGATTAATAGAACCTATGCGGTAAATTGGGCGACCCTCAGAGCCACGATAGTCGATGAAATATAACATTTTCGTAACAATTGCTTTGTTGATACAGACAATGCAGTTTTCCTATGCTCTACTTGAAATCAAGTTCGAGAAGTCTGGAAACATAATACTATGACCAACTGGCACAAATCTGCTTGTATTGTTCTTTGTTTAAAGTTTTCCCTACTCTTGATGGCAGCACTGATCACCGCCAGCTGCTCATCTGAAACACCAGAGTCTGAACAAAAACCTGTCACCCCCAGTAAAACCATCGATAAGCAAAGTGAGTTTGCTCCGGGATTACCGTGGCTGAACGTTGAGCGTCCACTGACACTGGATGACCTGCTGGGCAAGGTTGTTATTCTGGATTTCTGGACATATGGCTGTATCAACTGTATCCATGTACTGGCTGATTTAAAAAAACTGGAAGAGAAATATGGCCATCAATTGTTGGTTATTGGCGTGCATACACCAAAATTTGATAACGAAAAAAACCTGCATACCTTAAGGAAAATCGTGATTCGATACGGCGTCGACCATCCTGTAGTCAATGATGTGAATGGATTACTCGGAAGATATTATGGCATGCGTGCCTGGCCTACGCGGGTGATAATCGACCCTGAGGGTGAAGTACTCGGCAATGTGGTAGGAGAAGGTCGATATGATCAGATCGACAAAAAAATATCTGAGCTACTAGAGCAACACAGGCCAGCTATTGATCCTTCCCCCATACCAATGAGGCTTGAGCGGGAGGGAGATGATGACACACTCTTGTCAGCGCCGGGAAAAATCGCTGTATCAAAAGAGCATATAGCCATTAGCGATACCCTCAACAATCGTATAATTGTCACCGATCATAATGGCAAAATCGAGCACATCATTGGATCTGGTGCTGTTGGTCGCCGGGACGGCAGTTTTACTAATGCCAGCTTCAGCTCCCCGCAAGGAGTGGCTTTTGTTAACAATGATATTTATGTTGCGGATACCGGAAACCATTTACTCAGACTGATAAACCTAGATAAAAACAGAGTCAGCACCATCGCAGGTAACGGCTCTCTGGAACGAAAACGTAGCGGTCAATATCAAGCCACATCTATCGGTATGGCCTCGCCTTGGGCACTCGCTTTATTGGATGACAGGCTGTTTATTGCCATGGCCGGTAGCCACCAGATCTGGGTTTATAACATCAACAACAAGCAACTTGGCGTATTTGCCGGATCAGGACGCGAGGGTATTGTGGACGGCGATGCGGAGCAGGCCACATTCAGTCAACCAAGTGGGCTGAACATCCACGACAATTGGTTGTACATTGCGGATTCTGAAGCCTCCGCAGTTCGACGAATTCATCTGCAGAAAAAAGTGGTAGAAACTTTGGTGGGTAGCGGATTATTCGATTTTGGAGACAGGGATGGCAATCTGAAAAGTGCCAAGTTACAACATGCACTTGGTATATCAGTGAAAGATGAGACGTCGATTTATCTCGCTGACACCTATAACCACAAACTCAAAAAGCTCGATCTTGAGTCATCAACTGTGGAATCGCTAATTGGTGATGGCAAACCGGGCTTTTTAAGTACTGTAGATGGCCAACTTCAGTTAAACGAGCCAGGAGGATTGACCCTGTATGAGAACAGGCTCTATATCACAGACACCAATAATGATCGTATTGTTATCTATGACATTGAAAGCGGAAAACCGACACTCCTGGATATAATACCTAATGAGTAATACGGACTGAACAATCAATCCTACGACCCATCAGGTTAGAACCAGGATCTATGCATCAGTAAAATCCAACCCTTTTTATCGGATTGAATCCAAACTACTACAGACTATAGGAAGGGAGCAGCAGAAAAATGGGAAACCATTAATCCTTTTTATTGGGACGGCTTCCCTTCCTAACCATGCACAGCGCAATTGCGAATGGTCTATTTAGTCGAAATTCCTTATCGGATGCAGTCTTTCAAACTGACTCCAGGAATCAACGAAATCACGACAGTCGCAAGGATGATCACTGGACTGATCAACACTAATCCCAATGCGATAGGCTGGATGAGTAATAGATTGATGTCGTTGGCCAGTAGGTGAGCTGTCACTTCAAGTAACATACCACCAATTAGAAAAATGCCCGCCACAGAGACGATACGACGCAGATACTTACAATTTAAAAATGACATAGTACACCTCACTACTCGCGTATTAGTCACAACTAACATAATGCCGTTTAAATAGCTTTCTAGCACTGACAATCCTCAATCTGCACTATAAGCCTGACAAACCAATAATGTTCCTTCCTATCCTTGTTGTCGGCAATATTAATAGTTTCTAAAGTATTAAACTAGTCGTAAATACAATAATTTACATTTCATGAAGTAACCAGAAACCGTGATAAAACATTAACACTCTGTTTTTATTGTATTTTTTGCATAATTAGCAGCCTAATCACAACTATGATCCTATTTTTGAGGGAGCCATATATTGAATTAAGAACGCCTTATCAACCTCTATCAAGAGGATTGGAGGCTGCAAGCCCCTCCCCTTTCTGCTAATAATCTCTCGATGCATTCCAAAGTGGTGTCTCATCCGGGATCTTCGTTCAGATCTGCACGCGACCAAGATAAGGGACGAGCCAGCGATTTTGTTCCTATTCTTTTAGAAATTGGCGAAATTAGAGGACAACCATGTCAGATTTCTCGCTAGACCCAGATATTATCTACCTGAATCATGCTGCCGTAGCCCCCTGGCCTACCTGCTCCGTGGAAGAGGTAGTGGCGTTTGCCCATCAAAATGGCACCTACGGCTCTCAAAACTACCTCCAATGGTTGGCAAAGGAGGATGAATTACGCACTCTACTGGCCCAGTTGATCAATGCCCCCTCTAAGGATGAGATCGCCCTGCTGAAAAGCACCTCGGAAGGTCTCTCCTTTGTTGCTTATGGACTGGACTGGCAGGTGGGCGACAACATTGTGTCAGTTGCTCAGGAATTCCCATCCAATCGCATTGTCTGGGAGTCTCTGCAGAGCCGTGGGGTTGAGTTACGCCTGCTAGATTTGGAGAGCAGCAAGCAACCTGAAGAGGCGTTGCTAGCGCTTTGTGATGAACGTACGCGGCTGATCTCCGTCAGTTCAATTCAATACGCGAATGGGCGAAAGACAGATTTGAATACTATTGGCGACTACTGTCGCTCGAAAGATATCCTGTTTGTCGTCGATGCCATCCAAAGCCTGGGCGCATCTCCTTTTGATGTAGTGCAATGCAAGGCCGATATTGTTGTTGCTGATGGGCACAAGTGGATGTTGGGCCCCGAAGGGCTTGCACTCTTCTATTGCCGGGAATCGATTCGGCAGAGACTCAAACTGAATGAGTATGGCTGGCATATGGTCGAGGCAATGGGTGACTTTGATCAGAAAGAGTGGCAGCCTGCAGATAGCGCTCGCCGTTTCGAATGTGGCAGTCCGAATATGCTAGGTGTTCACGCTCTGCATGCCAGTCTGACACTGCTGCTTGATCAGGGTATTGACTCTGTCTCCTCCAGGATTGAGGAATTGACTCAATTTATAATCGATCAAATCGATCTACTCGGTTTTCAGCTACTCACACCCAGAGCCCGGGAAATGCGCGGCGGAATTATTACTTTCTTTGTGCCTGACCAGGATAATCAACTCCTCTATCAGGCACTTATGGAGCAACGGGTGATGTGCGCCTATCGGGGAGGAGGCATCCGCTTTTCCCCGCATTTCCACAACACAGAAACACAGATTGTGGAAGCCTTCAATCGCCTCAAATGCCTACTGTAGTGAGGTTATATTAATAGTTGGTAATTTTATGATTCAAATCAACATTTTTTTCTCTTTCTGATTTATATTATTAGTCAGGTCCAGGAAATCATATCAGTAGTCTTGAACCTCTTTTACCGATGAAATTTCATGTTGAGGTTTTGACGCCCTGAGTCCTCCTAAAAAACATAACAGATGAGTTAAGTTGGAGAGAATTTGCCATGAAAAAAACCTTAAAATCCGCTGTGATTGCAGCTATCGCCAGTTCCGCCCTGCTTGCCACACTTCCCGCGCAGGCATTCTGGGGCCCTTTTGATTGGTTTGATGATGATGACTACTACGGTGGTCCTTGGGGCGGCGGTCCCTGGGGCTATCCTGGTTATGGCTACGGCTACCCTGGTTATGGGTATGGTTATCCGGGTTATGGCTATCCTGGCTATGGTTACGGCTATCCGGGAGCTTATCCTGGTTATGGTTATGGATACCCCTATGCTGCACCCGCTGCGCCAGCACCTGCAACACCATCAGAATAATAAGCAATCACTACGATAAAAACTCCCCGCTGTCATGGCGGGGTTTTTTATCTGCTATCATTTCAAGGCCTAAACAAAGATACTGCTTCCTGGCCCCCCCTGCCCTTCGTTTTTTTATCTGATTTGACTGACTCTATGAATCTACCTGATAGACATATTTCTCTCGCCCACGGCAATGGCGGCCGTTTGATGCGTGAACTGATAGAGATGCTGTTCGCCCGGTATCTTAAAAATCCTAACTTGGACGTCCAGGCCGATGCAGTCAAACTACCCATTGATAGGATGGGAGATCTAATGTTCACCACTGATGGTTTTACTGTACAACCACTAGAGTTTCCAGGTGGCAATATTGGGTCTTTAGCGGTACATGGCACTACCAATGATCTTGCAGTATCAGGTGCCATACCAAAATATCTCAGTCTTAATGCATTTATCGAAGAGGGTTTCGAGGTTGAGGCCCTGGAACGTATCATTCAAGGCATTGCCAGCGCAGCTAAAGCCATCGACGTAGCCGTGGTTGCAGGTGATACCAAGGTGGTGCGGCGAGGCGAAGGTGGTGGTGTCTATCTAGCCACTACCGGCATTGGCATCAAAGCACCCGAGATCAACTTAGGGATCTCAAATATTCAAGCCGGTGATCGTATTCTTGTGAGCGGGCCTGTTGGTGACCATGGTATTGCGGTAATGCTGGCGCGTGAGCAGTTTGGTTTAAGTGGGGCGTTGATGTCCGATGCGGCAAGTGTTCTGCCCTTCACTCAACAATTACTGGATCTACCAGGCTTGCGATTTATGCGCGACCCTACCCGAGGGGGGCTGGCAACTGTTGCTCATGAATTGAGCCGAGGAACTGGTCTTCGAATCAACCTTGATCAATTGGCCATTCCTGTGCGGGATCAGGTGGTTTCCGTATGCGAAATGCTTGGGTATGACCCGCTATTTCTGGCGTGCGAAGGGAGAGTCGTGGCTGTGGTCGCTGCAGATGAGGCAGAACAGGCCCTCAGCAGATGGCGTAAACTGCCTGACGGAGAACTAGCGGCAATCATTGGTGAAACAGAGGCAAATGACCCTTATGTGGTTTTGCATACTGAATTGGGCGGGTCGAGAATTCTTGATGAGCTTGAAGATGACCCTTTGCCAAGAATCTGCTGAAACATTCCAGTGATGCAAACCAACATCTATGATTATCCGTTTTAGTTTTTTAACCCGGCAACTAAATACCTGTGTAAAGCGCTTATGGGTGGTGTACAGTTAGGACCTGTTAACACTCAATTGTATGAAAACAGACAAATCAGCTATTTCTCTTTTAATCTTTTCAATGAGTTAGTTTTGGATTGATAATTGCAATGGATTCAATCTCTATAAGCTGTTTGAGTTGTTGAATCACTCATATTATTTCAAGTAGCCAAATCTATTAAGCAGGTGGAACGATTTGAAAGAAGATTCCATGAATAGTCATAATCCATGGCTCGTCTACCAGATGTTGCTCAATCAACTATCTGACAGCGGAGAGGTAAAAGAGGTACTGATTGGCCTTACCTGGACATTGGCCAGAGGATCATCTTCACTAGGGCTGGCAATGAGTCCGGGCACAATGACCAGAGTCCTTCCCTGGTCTGGCACCCTTAGGGGTCAAGATCTTCAACAGCTGGCTACCTGGGTGAAATCATGGAACCCCTATGAAGCCACTGTCGGTATGGCCTGTATCAATGCAGTTCTCAATAACCAGAACAGTCTTGCCGAAAGTGCCACACCACTATTTCCTACCGGCCCGGCCAATCTGAGTGTCTTTGAGTATTTCAGACCCAGACTATCAGGCAAAAAAGTAGTGGTCATTGGTCGATATCCTGGAATTGAGACTCTTGAAAGTGATGATATCGAGTTGATTATCCTGGAGCGAAATAGCACAGAAAATGACCTGCCAGACCCAGCAGCTGAGTATGTTCTCAGGGATGCGGACTGGGTATTTCTAAGTGCTACCACATTGATCAATAAGACCTTTCCACGTTTGGCAGAGTTATCTGCAAAAGCGAAAATGGTACTGATGGGTCCAACCACACCCTGGGTCCGGGAGCTGGCTGATTTTGGTATAGACTACCTTGCCGGGGTACAGGTAGTTGATTCAGATTATCTCAGGCAAACAGTCAGCGAGGGTGGTGGAACCCGTATTTTTGAAACGGGTGTTCGATATGCCGTGGCAGATTTATGCAGTGATGAATTAACCCGCTTGAAAGATGCTATCGGCTCAGTGGTCTCCCAAAGAGAGCAGCTCAAGAGTGATATGGAAGCTTGGTATCAGCGTAACTCTCAATCCTACCCTCAGAAAAAGTTACTTCTGGAATTGGATCAACATCTCTCAGTACTGGATACACGCTATAAAAAACACTGGGATGCCTGGCAAAACCCCACCGACCTCAAGAACATAGCCATGAAGTCGGCGGAGGAATAAGCATCGAATCGTTTGCTTATAGGGAATAGCTTGGGTCAGCGGATTGTAACGCCTTCACCCAATCCGCTGATGTTCGCAAAAAAAGAGGCAGCGCCAGCACCAAGATTACGCGCCAGACGATCCCAAACCTCCTCCTTGTGAGTGAAATCAACAATCTCTTTAGCACCGATAATCTCTCTTGCGACGTAGCTGCTACTGCCGAACTCATCAATCAGGCCTAGCTTCAAGGCTTCTTCACCGCTCCAGAAGAGACCACTGAAGAGCTCTGGATGCTCATCAACTTTGAGTCGATCACCCCTACCCTCTTTTACAGTCTCGATAAACTGTTGATGCAACTGATCGAGCATCTGTTTCACATGGCCTACCTCTGACTCTATGAGTGGAGAGAAAGGATCAAGAAGGCCTTTGTTTTCACCTGCAGTTAACAGACGCCTTTCAACACCCAGCTCTTGCATAGCATCAACAAAGCCAAATCCATTGATCAGTACACCTATGGAGCCAACAATACTGCCTTCATCTGCATAGATTTTATCTGCAGCAGCTGCAATGTAGTAGCCGCCGGAAGCACAGATATCAGAAACAACGGCATATACCGGTATATCGGGGTGCTTCTCTTTCAAACGCACTATCTCTCGATTGATATATCTTGACTGAACCGGGCTTCCACCCGGGGTATTCATGCGCAGAATGATGCCTTTGGTTTTTTTGTCTTCATAGGCATCACGCAGCGCAGTTACCACCTTATCTGCACTGGCTTTTGTTTCTGATGAGATGAGACCTTTCACATTGATCAATGCTGTGTGTTCTGAGGCTGAAATATCATCAACATGCAGCTTATCTGCCCATAAAAACATACCCAGAATGATAAACAGATAGGCAAATGTAAGTAGTTTGAAAAAGATACCCCAGCGTCGACTTCGCCGATTTTCTGCGACTGTTGCCATCACCATACGATTGAGTAAATCTCTTTCCCACTGAGTGGGCTCGGATTGATTTCTCTGTTCCTCTTGACTCTTATCTGACATTAAAATAGTCCCACAAATAATTGAAATATATGATTTTATATATTGGAAGAAGAAGTTTTTTCTAGATATGAATCCAACCAGTCAGGTATCTCTGTTATGCGATCGACGCAAGCAAGGGGAGCGTGTTTGCGCAATCGCTCTGGAGTATGTACACCATAGGTAACACCCAATGAGGGCATACCGGCATTGAGCGCCATTTCAAGATCGTACTCAGTATCACCAATCATCAATGCCTGGTCGGGATAGGCGCCACTGACCTCAAGAATCTGGTTAAGCATTTCTGGATGGGGTTTAGAGAAAGTCTCATCAGCGCATCGGGTAAAGTGGAAAAACCTCTCCAATCCAGTTGTCTTCAGGGCATGATCCAACCCCTGACGCCCTTTACCTGTCGCTACGGCCAACATATATCCCCTAGCAGCGAGGTTTTCAAGTGTCTCACGCGCCCCTTCAAAGAGTTGGGAGGGCGCTTCACTGCCACTGAAAAAGTGTACCCGATAACGTGCTGCAATCTGTAGATGCAGTTGATCATCACTTTCAGGAAACAGCTGATGCACCGCCTCGCGTAATCCGAGACCAATGATATTACTGATCGCTTCACGCTCAGGAACCGGCATCTCAAGATCCCGTACCGCTGCCTCGACACAGGCTACAATACGGGCTTCTGAATCCATTAAAGTTCCATCCCAATCAAATACTAACAAGCTAAATTTCATATTAACTCTTAAGTCTATTTAAAACCTGATCCAACTCTTCGGGTAGTGGCGCTTCAATCACCATATCCCGTTTTTCGCCTGGCCAGCGCAGGCTGATTTTATAGGCGTGCAGAAACAGTCGCTTCAGACCTTTCTCTTTCATTGCCCTATTGCTGGCTGTATCACCATACTTCTGATCACCAAGAACCGGCGAACCCAGCCAGGCAGTATGGACTCGAATTTGATGAGTGCGCCCGGTAATCAGCTCTGCCTCGACCAAGGTCGCCTCTGAATAGCGCTGCAGGCGCTTGAAGCAAGTCCGTGAAGGTTTTCCTTCTGCATCGACACGAACCACCCGCTCACCACCCTGTAAGGTATTCTTTTTCAGTGGCATATCGACGACTTGTACGCCTTTGCGCCAACTTCCCGCAAGCAGAGTAAGATACCGCTTATCGACCCGGTTTTCCCGAATCAGTTCATGTAAAGTTCGTAATGCGCTGCGTCGTTTACTGATCAGCAGACAGCCAGAGGTATCCCTATCCAGTCGATGCACCAGCTCAAGGTGCTTCTCTTCAGGACGGATTTGGCGAAATATCTCAATCAATCCAAGATTGACACCGCTGCCACCGTGAACAGCAAGCCCCGATGGTTTATTGACTACAAGAAATCGATCATCCTCAAATACAACCGCCTGACTGAGAAGATTTTTAAGGGATTCTGATACCTTGTTTTCCTGCTCTGACGGAGTAGGCAGCCTCACAGGGGGAATTCTAATCGTATCTCCCGTATTGAGTTTATAGTGGGCTTTTATCCTGCCTTTATTGACCCTCACCTCCCCTTTTCTCAAAATACGGTAGATGTAGCTTTTCGGAGCCCCTTTGAGATGTCGAAACAAAAAGTTATCAATTCTTTGCCCGGCAAACTCCTCACTGATGTCAATGAACGTGACTTTTAGAGAATTCTTTTTTGATTCTGACATTTAGCGCCGATTTAATTGCATTGTAAGATTGATGTTCCGGGTGAAGGTTGCTATATTCAGCTTAGTTTTTCAGGCGCCGGCTTGCATACGAACCTCTGTAGCAGCCGACGTCAGTGCGGTAAGTAATCCGTGTTGCAGCCCGATTTTTCGTTTTGGCGCAGCCCGTATTACCAGCCAAGCGCACAGGTGCCGTTGGGACCTAGCTCTTAATCTGAACCCTCACAGCCGCGCCAGAGCAACTATCGAGTGTCAGTCCGTCTTAATTCGGAACTGGCTTTGGTGACATGTACCGGGCCAAATGAACACCCATAATGCACTCTCTGCTCTGAGCGCCTTGATTGGTTCAGCCATAAGCAAACCCCAAGCGGCGGACTTTAACAGTTTTTCAGCCGTCCGAGCTAGCTTTCTGGTTTGGAACACCCTCCTTGTCCCGGAGGTTGCTGACTGATGCTCTGACCAAAGCAGGTGGAATTTTTACCTGTGGCGATTGGAGTTGTACGTCATGCGCAATGGGATTGGATGTCGGACAGCTGTACGGATAATAAAATATGAAACGTATGTTGATCAACGCAACTCAACCTGAAGAGTTGCGTGTAGCCATTGTTGATGGCCAAAAACTTTTTAATCTTGATATCGAAATCCCTGGTCGGGAACAGAAAAAAGCCAATATCTATAAAGGACGCATCACCCGCGTCGAACCGAGCTTAGAAGCGGCTTTCGTAGAATACGGCGCTGAACGTCATGGCTTCCTCCCCCTCAAAGAGATCTCCAGAACTTACTTTACCGAAAAGGCGCGACAGGCTTCCGGTCGTGTCAATATCCAGGAGGCTTTGAAAGAGGGCCAAGAGGTTATCGTTCAGGTTGAGAAAGAAGAACGAGGCAATAAAGGCGCCGCACTGACCACCTTCATCTCATTGGCAGGACGCTATCTGGTACTGATGCCCAATAATCCTCGGGCCGGAGGGGTCTCTCGCCGAATCGAGGGGCAGGATCGTACCGAACTGCGTGAAGCGATGAGTGAACTACAGATCCCTGATGATATGGGACTCATCGTGCGCACTGCAGGTGTCGGCAAAAACAGCGAAGAGCTTCAGTGGGATCTCGATTACCTGATTCAACTCTGGACTGCCATTGAGCACTCTGCAGAGAAACCCGCACCTTTCCTGATCTATCAGGAGAGCAATGTGATCATTCGATCCATACGTGACTATTTACGGGTGGATATCGGCGAAATCGTTATCGATGACCCTGAAGTCTATAACCAGGCTGAACGTTTCATCAACCAGGTTATGCCTCAATACGGCAAGAAAATGCGTCACTATGACGATGAGGTTCCGCTTTTCAGCCGATACCAGATCGAAAGCCAGATTGAATCTGCTTTTCAACGCGAAGTCAGCCTCCCTTCCGGTGGTGCTATCGTCATCGATCACACAGAGGCCCTGACTTCTATCGATATCAACTCCGCCCGGGCAACCAAGGGTGCGGATATCGAAGAGACAGCACTGAATACCAACCTTGAAGCTGCAGACGAGATTGCCCGCCAACTCCGTCTACGGGATCTTGGTGGACTGTTCGTTATCGATTTTATCGACATGACACCCTCCCGCAATCAACGGGAAGTGGAAAACAGACTCAAAGATGCCTTGAAACAGGATCGGGCTCGCGTCCAGATAGGACGAATCTCCCGATTCGGCTTGCTGGAGATGTCGAGACAGCGTCTTCGTCCCTCTCTGGGAGAGGCCAGTGAACAGGCTTGTCCTCGTTGTAAAGGTCATGGCACGGTCCGTGGCGTTGAATCCCTCTCTCTATCGGTACTTCGTATCCTCGAAGAGGAGGCCATGAAGGAGAATACAGGCCGACTCATGGCACAATTGCCCGTGGACATGGCAACCTTCCTGCTGAACGAAAAACGTCAGATGATCCATGACATCGAGAAACGCCAATCGATCGAAGTCGTGCTCATTCCGAACATCCATCTGGAAACCCCCAATTATCAGATTGACCGGATACGTGTCAGTGACCTCCCAGGTGAGGATGACGCGATATCAAGCTATAATATGGTCTCTGATGAGAGATCTGAATCTCCAGAATATATCAACACCAAGCAGGTTAAACCTGAACAGCCGGTGGTTAAGTCGATTGCTCCGGCCAGCCCTGTTCCACAAAGAGCTGAGCCGCCAACACCTGCAACTCAAGGTAGTGAGACTGGTTTCCTGAAAAAGATATTCAGTATCTTCTCTTCGAAGGAGAGTGAACCAGCTCAAGCAGAGACTGAAGAGAAAAAAGCAACTACACCTCAACAGTCTGGTGCCAATTCAAACAACCGCAACAGAGGCCGCAGATCGCCGAATTCAGGTGGGCGCAATCGCAGACCTGCCAATGGAGAGCGTCGCAACGAAAACAAAAACCAGGACAAACAAAGTAACAGACGGCGCACACCTGGAAACAACGCCGCTAGCCAGGAAAAGAGACAGGCTGATGATAAAAAGCCTCAGGAACAGATCGCTGAGACTACCGCGACTACTCAAGCCAGCGAAACTGATACAGCAGCAACTAAGCCTAAGTCACGACGGGGACGTCGTGGCGGCCGTAGAAGGCGCTCCGCTGCTGAAAGAAACAGTGAACAGACAACGGCAAATAAGGTTTCCGAAGAGAGAAGTGAAGAGACCACTCAAGAAAAGAGTCAGGAACAACCTAAAAAACAACCCAGGGCTCGGAACAAGCCTGCTAACCAAAGGTCTCCAAGATCAAATAGAGCTGAGCCCAAGGGTTCGACAGAGTCACAGGATGGTCAGAAAACAGGTGGCGTAGAAAATACAACACCTGCCAAGAGCAGTTCAGGAGAGGCAGAGACCAAAACAGCCTCAGCCGAGCCAAGTTCCGTTCAGCCGGAAAAGGTTGAGGCGCAAGCTAAAAGCAGTAATAAATCAGATCTAGCTGAGACCAAGCACGCCAAGCCAGCTGAGTCAAAACCAGCCTCTGAGGTTGCTGCATCTAAGCCGGCCACTGAAACACCGAAGCAGGTTACTCCTAAAGCTGAATCCTCA
Source organism: Candidatus Thiodiazotropha sp. 6PLUC1 (assembly GCA_040506705.1). Lineage (GTDB taxonomy): Bacteria > Pseudomonadota > Gammaproteobacteria > Chromatiales > Chromatiaceae > Thiodiazotropha. Next base: position 79,023 of record JBEVWG010000007.1, on the reverse strand, counting down.
CCCAAGCCCAAGCAAGCTGAATCTAAAGCGGCCAAACCAGCTACGCCTGAAGCGTCAAAGGCACCCAGGCAGACTCAGACTAAAACTGATACGAGTAAATCTGGCCAAGTAGAGACTAAAGTCACTAAAGCTGCTGCGAGTGAAGCAGTGCCAGAGCCTCAGAAACAGCCTCGCAATAAACCTAAAGCAGCTGAAAAAGTGAGCAAGCCACGTCCGAAGGCAAAACCCAAAGCGGTGAAACTATAGCAAGTTGAGACCAAACCAAATGCTGTCGCACCTCAAGCACCTAAGCCAAAGTCTGACGCCCCTGCTCCGGTAGAACAGAAACCGGCAAAGGCGCCTGCACCAAAGGCAACTATCGAGAAGGCTCAGGAGAGTAAAGCTCAGGTTGAGTCAAAATCTGTTCAGGTTGAAACCAAAAAACCGGCACAGCCTGCACCTGCTGCCTCCAAAAAAGCTGATGTTGCCGATGCTGGTGGAGAATAGCTGCTTAGATCGTGTTTTATATCCTGACCTGAGTTAAGACGTAGTCCAGATATGGGTTTGCCATCGTAGTAGGCAAACACCATAGCTGAACTGCGAAGAAGATCCCTGGGAAACCTCTGAAGAGGTTTGGGGTTGATCTTAACTGAGATTACGATCGCGGATATGCTCGAGAAGACCACGAGAGGCCGCCTCAACCAAATCAAATACACGCTCAAATCCTGCTGCACCACCATAATAAGGATCTGGCACTTCCTGCTCCTTCAGATGGGGAGCGAAATCCATGAAAAGATGTAAGCGCTCTTCAGCGCCGGTGGGACAGAGAGCACTCAAATCTTCGTAGTTAGAGCGATCCATGGCCATTAGATAGTCGAACTGTTCGAAGTCCTCGACTGTAACCTGGCGGGCTCGCAGGTCACTAAGATCGATACCACGTTTATTTGCAGTTTCACGAGCACGACGATCCGCTTTACCCCCGGTATGGTAGTCGATGGTACCAGCAGAGTCGGTTACGATTATTTCACTAAGGCCCTCCTTTTCAACGATGTCACGAAACACGCCTTGTGCAGTGGGGGATCGGCAGATATTGCCCATGCAAACAAATAGAACCTGTATCTTCTTCTCATCTGTCATTGTGTTTTACTCGGATCCTATGATCATACCTTTGAAACTTAATGGTTAGTCAGTGCCAAAAAAGCTTAACCATAACTCTGAATATATTCTACCCTATTGGCCGAGTCTCTGAATCCTCTGTTAGGCAGATAAGGTGGGCTTGGAGCCCCTGACATTCTAGTATTAAAAGGACAGGCTGAAGATGACCTATTTAATTGCCGAGTTACTAGGAATTGATCAATGAGCGTTATCTTTTTGGTCTGAATGGCAGCTTCATTCTAGGTGGCACACCTTTCACATCCTTTTCTATTTGCAGTTCGAGTTTTATTTTTTTGCCCCGACGCACGACTGTAGCACTGGCGGTATCAACGGTTTCCAGCTTCCAATCATTCTGGTTCATTCCCTGAGCAACTCGGAGTAATCGATTGTTATTAAGGTCTCTGATAACCGCGACTCTATTCTTAGGCGTAATAACCACACCCTCCAACCTCAGCTTCAGTGGTGCTTGACGGACAATGGGTGATTTTGCCGGCTCATCAGGCTCTTCAGGAGGTAGACGCCCCTCTCTGAATAAGGGTCGTTCAGTGATCTCAGAATAGATATTCAAGGGTACAGGCGTAAATGGCGAGATGCTAGCATTCTTCTCAGTATCAGCGGATGATCCTGTGCCATTCTCAACTGTAGATTGTGCTTGAGGCGGATTGAACCATTGAAAATAGAGCAATGCAGTGGTGATACCAATCAATATCAGTAGCAGTATGGTCAGGGTGTTAAAAAAAGTTTTCCAAGGACTCATGAACCAAGACTCTTCATATAACCCACCAATTTGAAATCGATATCAAGCAATTCCAACGCTCGCTTGATCTTCTCATTGACAGGTAATCTACGTCTGGCAACGGGACGACTGCGTATCGTGATCTCCTCAACAAACAGATACGGTTTCTCACTCTCCAGCTTGTGGAAAATAGTGACGCTATCTTGAAGAGTGCTTTTCATCCTGACACGTATTGCCACTCTTACAAAACCATCCTCCTCATCGTTACCTATAATCTGCGTACTTAGAATCTCCCCCTTTGCTGCTGATACAACTCCCTTTACCCTGCGTTGTAATTCCGCCTTAGCCAGGGAATCGGTTTCACTTTGAAGATAACGTCGATCAGACGCTCTTATACGTTTCAATCGACCCGCTTCAGATTGGTAGTAACCTGCTTGTGAAGCGATACGTTTATACAGTTGAATCTGATGTTGCTGACTACTTATCTGATCATCGTAATGCTGATTTAGTGACCAAATCGGGTAGATGACTGCAAACAGAACAATGGAAATCAGCAGTATCAGGATAGTTAATGCAAGCAGTTTGCTTTGTCTGGGCGTCAATGTGTCATACATGGCGATAACTCCCATGTAACAGGACTTGTCGATTGCAGTGAATCACCTGCACTTCCCGAAGCTGTGGCCCTGTGACACGCAACATCACCCTTCACCCTGTAGATCTGCGATCAGCTCTGCTGAGATATGGAAACGTTCTGTATTGTTCTTTTTATTCTGAGTTACTGGCGAACGAAAGGATACATTGCGAAATAATTTGGAGGATTCTATTAGTGGAATTAAAACAGCCGAGGCAACAGATTGGCCATGTATATGTACTTTGTCGTCTCTGATTTCGAAGTGGCTGACCCAAGTGTCATCTGGCAGTAACAGGGTCAATTCATGCAGTATCTCCAGCATCTGCCTCGAAGATCGTTTTTTATCCAGCAGAAAACTGTTTTCGCGCTCCGCCTCTGTCACCGCATCTCTTAGTTTTGATACTTCATTGGCCTGTTTTTGGCTGTTGAGCAATTGCTGTTCAAGGCTGGAGGCCAGAATTGATTTCTGCCATACGGGTAATATCAGATTACCAAACAACACAAGCAACAACACAAAAAACAGTAGAAGATTGATTAATCGATAACGTTTTCGTGGTTTTTCACGTTTTTCAGGCGGCAATAAATTGACCGCATTAAGTTTGGGGTCTGCCTCCTCGCAGGGTGAGATGGCGTTTATCCTGACATCATTCTCTTCCAATTGCTGAAGTGCACTGGCAATTTTATCCACCGGAGCTAGGATCAGAGTGATATCCAGGATTCGATTCTGCTTGTCACGTCCGTTGATGACATGGTCGTAGTAGACCTGACTTGCATTGAAAGGGGTCTGGCGATCCATCTCAAATGAGAGCACTTCTCGTAGGTTCTCTTCTGCCTCGATGGGTAAGGTGACTTTTTTGAACAGATATTTCTTTCGTTCCAGACACAAGCGTATTTCGCTTGCTGAAGCCAGTAATCGCTTCTGATCCGGATTCTCAAAATCGATGACCTTTAAGTAATTCTCTGCGACCTCTTCACCACTCAGTCCGTGGTTGACTATGCGTAGCGCCTCATTCTCATACAACAGTTGAGCCGGCCGACCACCACTGAACAGGGCGCGCAGAGGCTCTGGCAAGAGCGTACTGATCTCACCACTCCACCATGTCCAGAAACCAAGCCATCGATATCTCAGGGATTGTACTGCCATATCAAGATTCTAACCGGTTTTAACCCTCATAACGACTCATGCCAGGAATGAATCGAATAAGGTTCACTCCCACTGCTTCTCAAATCGACATCCGCTAGAATCCTCGCCTGACTCCCCTGCTCGGTATGAGCATCAATCTGGATCCGATAGACTTTGCTCTGCGACTGCCCGCCCCCCTGTGAAAAATCCAACTCCGCCAACTCGCTATCGATCTGATCAAGTGCATCAGTCAACTCAGAAGAGAGTTGACCTGCACTTTTCAAAAGGGTTGCCAGCTCCTTGGAGGCGAACCTGAAATCGACCACTGAGCTGACGGCGTTGAGTGTGACATAGGGACGAAGCTTATTGACACGATCTGCATCAAACCCCATAACGTAGCCCAACTCCTCAAGGGTCTTCAAATCTTGGCCCGCTGTGATATAGGCGTATCCAGCTGCTCGATAATCCGCATCTTCAGCACCTTGAAGACGACGCAGGTCATCGCTGTCACGCCAATCATTCAGTCTGTCAACCAATGCCTCCCTCTCCTGTGGATCATCTGTAAGCAGAATAAAGAGTTTATTGAGTTGATCCCTGTTTGCCTTGTTCAAATCAAGCAGTCCGGATACATTTCGAATAGCGATTTTTATCTCACCCTGTTTTGTCTCCAGGGGATAGATTTGACCATTGAAATTCCAGCGGCTCTGCGGATCACTAACCATCAGTTCCATAATTGCCCGATTAAATCCACTCTGCGCCATCAATCTCGCTTGCAGGGCATCCTTAGCATTACCGGCGAGTCGACTTTCAACCTTTGAATGGGTTGAAAAGCTGGCCGCAACGATAGTCAGGAGTGCCACCAGCCAAAGAACCAGAACCAGCGCCACCCCTTTTTGCCGATGATATTTAAATTTCTTTACCATATTATCAATAGGTTACCTGGGCTCTTCAGATATTAACTGCTTTGTCGCCTGATACGAACAATGTGCTCCTGTGGGTAATCCACTCCTTCCTCTGTATGACTGATTTTGATCAACTCAGGAAAGTAGCGGTAGCTCTGCTGCCACTGCTCTGTCCACTCTGGTTGAGGACGATTCTGTGGTTTTCCGTAAAAGCTGAATTCGATATTTTGCAGCCCGGAGATCAAAATGCGTCGACGACCTTCCTCAGGGAGTGAGAACTGCTGTATGTTTGGATAGTAGGGTGCATAGTAGAGCACCAGACTTAATCCCAATTCTGAATCCCGCTCTTGGACTAAGCGATATTCAAACAATCCACCCGATTGATATTGCTGCGGAGCAGGTGCGATAAACTGAACATGCCCGGCATCCCCTGAGAATGCCAACTGACGAACCCGTTTCTGCTGCCAGGTGAAAGGCAGTAGATTTCTTATCAGATGCTCAATCCGGGCCGATGTGAGATGCTCGGCTATTTCAACCTCACTTCGCTCTGAAACACGCTCCCAGCCTTTGATATTCAAAAACAACATCGACACAGATGTTGTTGTGATCACAGCAAGCAGTAGCAGGGCAATCATGATTTCCAGCAGGGTAAAACCACCACTGAGAATATGGGCACGAGATCGCTCTCTATTGAGTTCTACATGATCAGGGTTTTGCACGGATAACTCCGATGCGGGTAAATGAGATCTCACGGCTTCCACCAGGGGAATCCCAGGAGACAGTCAATATCTCCTCAACAGGAATCAAGGGCAGTGTCAGTAACTTCTGTTCTTGCCAGGTATGGGGTTGACGCAGATAGCGCCAGGTATAGGCATCTTGATCAACACCCTCCTGGGTATAGTTCTCCACATCGATTTCCGCACTCATCTGTTCAAGACGGGACTGGGCAACTGACACAGCCTCGAAATATTGCATGGCAACTTGATGATTCCTCACTGCGCCCGAGTTTATTCTCAGTATCACGCTCATTGTCATAGCGAGTATGATGAAGGCGACCAGCACCTCTATCAGAGTCATACCCTCACACTTCGAATCGAGCATCTTCTTTTAGATCACGGCTGTTGATGATTTGCACCCTGCTGGTCAACCAATCCACTGCGATAACAAAAGCTTGTGCTTCATTACCGAGACGAATCAACCCCCCACTGGAGCTACCATCTGGATAGAATCGCAGAACCAGGGTTTGTTGGCGATCAGCGACCTTCTGACTCGCAAAACTAATACCATCTGGTAGATGCCGAACTTCTCCCTGATTGACCAGGTCGCTTTGATAGCGGCTGTTCTCAATATCAAAACGCATGCGGGACTCTCTACCTGTAATTATGGCTGTCTGCTGTACGTAACGAATCTCCTGAGCAAGATCACGGGTTGCCGCTTTCAGTTTGATTGCTGGAAACGCTTTATGCAGTAAGGGCGGCGTCAAAGAGAACAGCATGCCCATCAAGACCAACACCAGCAACATCTCAATCAGAGTAAAACCTCGGCAGCGTTGAGCCAGTTGCCTGCTCATAACGCGACCAGAGAGTTGACGCCTAAAATAGCCACCAGAATCGACATCACGACACCGGCGATAATTAATCCGAGCACCAGTATCATCACAGGCTCAACCAGGCTAAGTGCCCTTTTGATCAGAGTTTGCGTTTCGAGGTCGAGGATATCAGCTGTCTGCATCAACATCGGCTCCAGTTGCCCTGACTCCTCACCAACACGAATCATCTGCAGCGCAAATTGAGGAAATTGAGCATGTTCAGCCAAGGGATCGGCCAATCTGTGACCCGACCTGAGGTGTTTAATGACATGATCCATGCCATCCGCAATTACAAAGTTGCCAATTGTCTCTTTAACAATTGCTACGGATTTGAGCAGTGGCACGCCATTTTCCAATAGCGTGCCGAGCGTTCTGCAAAAACGAGCGGCCTCAACCTGTCTGACAATCGGTCCAACCACACCAAGATTGAGCAGACGGGCGTGCCAACGTTTTGCTGTACGTCTTTTACTCATCTGCCATTTGAAATAGAAAACCAGCAGCATGACCCCCAGGGCTAAAACCCAGCCATACTCCTGCAGGAATGACGCCATGCCCATGGTGATGCGCGTAGAAAGGGGTAGAGCCTCTCCCATATCCATAAACAGTTCGCTGAACTGAGGAATTACATAGGTCAATAGAATCAGGATTGAGCTAATGGCAACAAACAGTAATATGGCCGGATAGATCAGAGCAGAGATCAGAGAACTTCTAACCTCCTGTGATTGCTCCAAGTGAACTGCCAGACGTGAGAGTACATTTTCCAGCGCCCCTCCCGCCTCACCGGCACGAACCATCTGTACATAGAAATTGCTGAAAATCCCCTCCTCTTTTGCCAGGGCATCAGCAAAAGAGTGTCCACTCTTCAGACTGTCACGGATGCTGTTGATATGCTGGCTGAAAAGTGATTCAGCGCCAGCAATTGAAACCAATATGCCAAGTGCTGATTCGAGTGGCTGACCAGATTTCAATAGGGTTGCAAGTTCACGGGTAAAAGCGACAACCTGCCCCTGAGGAACCTTCTTGCGTTTGAACAGTTGACGAGGCGCAGCCCGAATAGTCTCCTGGCTCTCCTCAATACGGATTGGCACCTGCCCGCTAAGATGAATCTGGTTTACTGCATGCTCACGGCTTACTGCATCGAGCATTCCCTCTACAACCTCACCCTCGGGGGTAACCGCCTTATAGAGATATGATGCCATTAACCTTCCTGAGTGACTCGCAGCACTTCTTCAAGGGTGGTAATACCTCGGGCCACTTTATGCAGTCCATCGTCATACATCGATTTCGCTCCCTCCTGCTTGGCACAGGCAGCCAAGGCATGCTTATCTTTACCCTGAAGAATCAGAGACTGCATCGCTTCGCTCAATTCGATCATTTCAATGATAGCGCTACGACCACGATAGCCACTACCACCACACTCATCACATCCAACTGCCTTGTAGAGGGTTGGTGCTTTGTCAGATCCAGTGAAACGGGCAAGGACTTCAGGTGGCGGCGTATAAGGCTTTTTACAATGCCGGCAGAGATTTCGTACCAAGCGTTGTGCAACCACTGCGTTAACTGTTGAGGTAAGAAGAAAGGCCTCAATCCCCATATCGAGAAAACGGGTAATACTGCCTGCCGCGTCATTGGTGTGCAGTGATGAGAGAACCAGATGTCCGGTAAGTGCTGATTGAACCGCAATCTTAGCCGTCTCCTGGTCACGTATCTCACCAATCATGATCACATCCGGATCCTGACGCACGATGGATCGTAGAGCTTCTGAGAAACCCAGACCTATACTGGCTTTCACCTGTATCTGATTCACCCCCTCGATGTTATATTCCACTGGATCTTCAACCGTGAGAATCTTTCTCTCAGGACGATTCAGATAGTTCAGAGCAGCATACAAAGAAGTGGTCTTACCACTACCGGTAGGCCCGGTAACAACAACAATGCCGTGGGGACGATCGAGGATCTCCAATAGACGCTTTTCCGTAGCGCTTTCAAAACCCAGACTGGAAAAATCCAGGTTCACCTCATCCCGTTGCAGCAACCTGAGTACCATACTCTCCCCATGCAGGGTAGGCACGGTAGAAACACGAAGATCCAATGTGGCGCCATGCACTCTAACTTTGAAACGTCCATCCTGGGGCAGACGGCGCTCTGCGATATTCAGATGGGCCATAATCTTAATACGTGAAATCAATGCAGGCGCCATGTTGATAGAGGGGTGTTCCGTCTCACGTAACAATCCATCAACCCTGTACCGTATCTTCAGAACTTGCTCGAAAGGTTCGATGTGGATATCGGAAGCCTTGCTGGATACGGCACGGGAAATGATCTGATTGACCATCTTGATTACCGGCGCTTCACTGGCAAGCTCTTTGAGTTGCTCAACATCATCCAACAGCAGTTGGTGTTCCAGGCCATCGCCCTCATCACCAGAACCACTCTTTTGTAATTCGTTAAAGTGCTCCTGTATGGTCTCGTCGATTTCGCTGGCAATACCAACCTGAAGCTGCACCGACTTACCACTGATCAACTCCAGTGCTTCAATGACATAAAGATCACTGGGATCGACCATAATCGCCAGAATGTGGTCATCAATATGATCGAACACCACCAGGCGATGCTGCTTCAGAAAGTTTGCAGAGATATTCTCGCTGAGATTGGCCAGATCGGGGTAATCCTTTCGTTCTGCTAAGGGTACGCCACAAATATCGACCAGGGCTGTGGCCAGATCCCGATCTGAGATCAGGCCAAGCTGGAGTAGAATATTCCCTATAGATTCGTCACTTTGTTGACTCTGCTTGAGTCGAACTGCTCGATCCGCCTCAGCAATACCCAAGCGGCCTGAAGCAACCAAAGCAGCGCAAAGCGGCTGACTGGTGTAGACAGGTTCCAGTTGCTCCTGCTGTTCGGAGGTAAGGGTTTCGTTGTTGATGCTTCGACTTGTTGTATTCATCCCACGCCTGTATTCGGACTACGGAAATATCCACACATTACTATTGAAGTTTAGAGCCTGATAACACTAAAGCAATGGACTCTGCAGGAATCATTTGCTCACCCTGCAGAGCTGATTGGTGCAGTTTATTCGTTACATCACACTAGTGGTGGTCAGGCAATAAGATTCTATATTCCCGATCTTTCAGCGCGTTTCCTGTTGAAATCATCCTGAAACAGTGTGGCATCTCGAATCTTTTCCCGTAGTTCCTGGGAAATATCGTAGGCCTCTTGAGGATTACGAACCACTTTAGGCGTGAGTGTGACAATCAATTCCGTGCGACTGACATCCTTTGTGGTGCTGCCAAACAGACTGCCCAGAAAAGGAATCTGCATCAGACCAGGTATGCCGGTTTTGCCGCTACTGGTGTTCTCTCTTATCAATCCACCCAGAACGACGGTCTGGCCGTCATGCACAACAACGGTACTCTCTATTGTACGTTGTGAAATAGCAACATTGCCACCACCACCAATTGCAGGCGCCGATCCGGGTGTACTCACCTCCTGATTGACCTCCAGGGTGACCATCCCGCCCTCATTGATACGAGGCGTGATCTGAAGCAAGGTACCTGTATCTCTGAACTGAACTTCAGAGACAATCGGCGCATTCGGATCAGAGGTACTTTGGGAAGCTCGGGTCACGATTGGAATCTGGTCGCCAACCCGGAAACTGGCAGTCTGATTGTCGATGACCATGATCTGTGGAGCAGAAAGAAATTTAACCGAGGACTCATTTTCAAGTATATCGAAAAATACTTTCAGATCATTCAGGTTATTGAATAATCCCAGAGCAAAGCCATCACCTCCGACGCTACCAGGTAGAGGCGATCCCAAGCCACCCTCATAGGGGCGACCGCCTCCTGTGGAACCATTAAAAAACCAGCGCACACCATAGCTCAGATTATCTGAAAGTTGCACTTCAGCAATCGTTGCCTCGATCATGACCTGTTTGGGCGCTACATCCAGGCGGGTGATGGTGGCTTTGATCTTCTGGTAGTCCTTGGGGCTTGCCATTACCAGTATGGCATTGTTATCCGGGTCAGCAATTATCGTTGCAGATGATGCCGCCCCAGCTGAAGCCGATGGCTGGGCTGCACCACTCGCAGCAGCACCACTGGGCATCTGAGGCTGATCTTTGGTCAATGCGGCATTCCTATCCGCATTACTGTTATTCAGATCAATACCTGAAGCTGTCGGTGAACGGACATTTGAACGTAACAATGGGTCACTACTGCTCAACCCTCCCGAAGCAGAAGGAGTGGTCACTTCATTGCCAAAAATACTCTGAAGAATTGTGGCAATGCTCTCCGCTTTACCATTTTTAAGATGGTGAACATAGAGCCGACGATCTGGCGACTTATCGCTGCCCTGGTCAAATTGTGCAATCAAGCGGCGCGCTTCATCGATATATTTTGGCTGCTGACTGATCACCATCACCGCACTCAGGCGTTCAACGGGAATCAGTTTAATCATATGGCCCAGGGGAGAGGCTTCTCCATCCCCCAGAATGTGTTTCAGCTCTTCAGTGAGGGTTTTTGCATCAGTGTATTTCAGCGGAATCAGGCCGAAAGACATACCACTGAGCCAATCCACATCAAACATTTTAACGGTTTGCAGCAGGTTGTTGATCTTTTGGTAAGAGCCACTGAGAATCATCAGATTCCTACCAGCATCAACCCGCACCTGTTCAGCATTGGTTGTGAATGATTCGAGGATTTTTTTCATCTCCAGAGCGGAGATGTACTTCAAGGGCACGATCTGTACACCCTGGCCAGCTTTCATTTTCCCTTGCCCTTTGCCTATCGAGGGTTTCAAGGCCATCCCTTTCAACTCCCCAGCAGGCAAAATCTTATACAGCGCACCGTTGCGAACCATTACCGCACCATTCATTTGCAGAATGTTTTCCAAAATCGGTAATACCGCATCTATAGATACTGGATAGGTTGTGTGGATGGTGACTTTGCCCTGAACCTTCTCATCAATGAGGTAGTTCTCTTGCAGTATTTCCTCAAAAATAACCTTCACTACTTCACGAAGATCTACTGCTTCGAAGTTGAGGGTAATATCACCTTTTGCTGGTTGGGAGCCGGCTTTCGACTGGGCATTCTGGTTGAGAAATTCACCACTCCCCTGTCGAATAAAAAATTCGGGCTCCCGCTGAACCTGCTGTGAGAGTACGAGTTCATTGCCATCCCCTGAATCTGAGCCAGGCAGTTCGGGTCTCTTGGGGGCAGTATATTGATAACCGTCATTAGCCTTTGTGTCGGAAACCTGAGGCTGTTGGGCGCAGGAAGCCATTAGCAGGGTCAGGCCTGCAGACAGAACGACTACCAACAATCTATTGTCTCTTATTCCCATTGGCTTACCTGTGGTCATTTCCTATGCTCGCAGCAGTGCGGCTAACTCAATAAATCTCTGAATATCTCTAGTTCTTTGGTAGGTAGCGGCTGAACCATGTCGATTCTGTAAAAATTGAACAGAAGATCACGCTCTGTATGCTTACCAATCAACATGAAAAAACTTCACTCCATCCCATCACCTCCCTGTATCTGAATCAATCAGATGTTCCCTTATACTATCTCAGCAGATTTCCGTTGATAGTATGATTCATGGGAAGGTGTATTTATGCATAGGGTAATGCCTTACCTTTGATGCATAAAAACCCTACCTGCCATCTACTGTCTTACCTTGGGCCGGTTTAATGAAAAACTACTAATCACAACCATCTATAGAGTATATGTGCTTTATATTCTTATAATTTACATACCAGGTCAGGTAGTAACATACCTCATACTCTGGTAGTAGTAGTCTGCATATCGCACTATAGGTACAAAGAATATAGTTAATAAACTGATACTGTGGAACAAGGGCCTGTTAACACTAATCGAATAGGCCCTAGTATAAACAGTATCCTTCCCCATTAAGGAACTAATCGTCTTTTATGGCGAATGCAGCATGCGACACCAACTCTCTAGCATACTTTTTGTAGTGGCAATCACCACCTATCTGCCCTCTGTAAACGCAGCAGCGATTCTCACAGCTGATGTGGAAAGGTTGGTTGCGGATGCCAGTCAACGGACATCAGTCCCCGTCATAGTCCGTTTCGAAAAAGAGTATGAAATCAGTGAGCTTAAAGAGGCCCATCGTAAAGCACATCAGTATAAGAGCGCCTCTGATAGTCAAAAAATCAATCGCAAGCAGTTTCGCACAGGTGTATTTAGCAGTCTGAAAAAGCAGACTCAGAGAGCCTCAGCTGCAGTTGCCAGGTTACTGAGAAAACATGGTGTCAAAACCGAGCTTAAGATGCTATGGACAATCAATGGTATCGCCCTCGATCTACCTGCTGATCTGGTGGATGATATCACCGGACTGCCCGGCGTTGAGCGTGTGACTGCTGATATGCGTTTAACCATGAGTTCCCCTGAGGTTGAAGACAGTGCTGCCATACCCCAGTGGAATATCGACAAACTCAATGCCCCAAATCTATGGCAGCAGGAGGTATTTGGTGAAGGTGTAGTCGTAGGCATCATGGATTCTGGTGTCGATGTCAACCACCCGGATCTTTCAGGCCGCTGGCGCGGAGGCAGCAATAGTTGGTTCGACCCCTACCAAGAACACGATCTACCGGTAGACCTTGTCGGTCATGGAACACAAGCCCTTGGACTGATTCTTGGGGGAGACGAAAGTGGTTATCAGGTAGGTTTGGCTCCTGAGGCAAAATGGATTGCCGCAAAAATATTTGATGATGGCAATCAAACAACTCTGAGCGCGATTCACCTGGCTTTTCAATGGCTGCTCGATCCGGACGGCGACCCATTGACTGATGACGCACCACATGTAGTCAACAACTCCTGGGGTTTTGCCAGCACCATCAATCAATGCTATCAAGAGTTTGGCGAAGATATTCGCCTGCTACAGGAGGCCGGCATAGGTGTCGTCTTTGCAGCAGGCAATTACGGCCCTTCTACAGCTACCAGTATCAGTCCTGCCAATAATCCTGGCGCTCTGTCTGTAGGCTCTATAGATCAATCGGAGCAGATCGAGCTCTTGAGCAGCCGCGGCCCCAATGCTTGTGATGGTGGCGCCTACCCCAAACTTGTGGCACCCGGCGCACTGGTTTTCACTACCGACCTGCTACCGATAGCCTACAACGTCGTCTCCGGTACCTCATTCGCAGCACCTCATGTCACTGGTGCTATTGCGCTGCTGAAAAGTGCCTTTCCTGAGCTACCTGTATCGCAGATTGAAACTGCTCTATATGACTCTGCAGTCGACCTTGGCGAAACAGGAAACGACGATCAATCTGGTTACGGCCTGGTTGATGTCTCAGCCGCTTATGAGCTGCTCTTCAGTAATTTCGGCTCTGATGAGCAGAGCCAGCTTATATTCAGCGAGCCATTCTACTCTGTCAATGAATCCACACAGCAACTGATTGTCACTGTAAGGCGCATGGGAGGTACGACCGGTGAAGTCTCTGTCGACTTTGCTACCAGTGGTACTGATGCCCGCGCCAACGTCGACTATTTACGACAATCAGGACGATTAATCTTTGCCGATGGCGAGACAATGCGCAGTTTCGAGATCCCGATTATCAATGACCGGGAAGATGAGGAGAATGAGTCTTTCGTTATTAGCTTAAGCAATGTAGAAGGTAAGGCCTCTTTAGGAGATCAAAGCGAAGTCGAGGTATTGATACTTGATGATGATGGCGCGGGTTCAATTGCTTTCAGCACCGTCTCAGTTGCTGTTAATGAAGCCAATCGAGAAGCACTGATCAGCCTGGTTCGCACTGGTGGTAGTGCTGGCACTGTAGATGTTGAGTATCAAACTATCTCTGATACAGCTACTGCCGAAAGTGATTTTATTCCCACTGAGGGGAAGGTTCGTTTTCTCTCAGGAGAGACAGAAAAGCAGATCTCGGTCGAATTGATCGATGATAGCCTGTTTGAAGGCAGTGAGTTATTTCAGATAGTGTTAACTGACATCGAAGGAGAAGCAACAATCGGTGAGCCTGCATCGACAACCATAACCATACTGGATGATGACCCGGATAGCCGGTTTGCTTCGATCTCACTTGAATCCGTGAGTTATGAAATCAGGGAAAATGATGGACAAATTACTGTAAATTTGATTCGTGAAGGAAATCTCGACACTGAAGTATCTGTAGCATACAACACCCTCGATGGCTCAGCGACGAAGAGTGAGGATTATATCCCTAGAAACGGTAGAATAACCTTTGCCGAGGGTATCAGCCGTCTGCCATTATCGATTGAGATAATCAATGACACTTTGTATGAAACTGAAAGCAACTTCACCCTAATCCTATCAGATGCCAGTAACGGTGCAGTGATCTCCGATCCTGGAACGGCTATTATCCGCATAATAGAGGATGATGCACTACCCTTTGTCTCTATTCAGTCCCCTACTCCCCGTTCATCATCAAACCAGGGAAGTTCAGATTTGGGTGGTCAACAAAGCAGTGATCAAGCGGCTGGAAAAAGTGAAGCCAAGGGTAGCTCTTCACTACAGATTTTCGATCTCAACTTAAGAGGTTATGGAGAATCTAATAGACGTGGGATGAAAACCGAGCAGGAGCAGGATGGCGATTCAAATAAGGGTTCCGATGAAGAAAACAGTGAAGATTCGTCATGTGGTTCAGACAGTGGTCACTCTAACTGTGATACTGAAACAGATGAGACAGATCAAAAGTCAGATGTGACCTCTGAAGAGAGTTTATCAAAGAGCAGTACTACCGAGGATCTATCTGAATCAAATACAGGGGGTACTAAGAGTTCAGAAGAAAACAAAACCCTTGATGCCGCAACTGATTCTAATCCCACATCACCTATTGCCGAATAACTTCGATATTTGCGCCCTAGTAGGGTGGGGCCATGCCCCACCAAAACAGGTTAAATAACTCGCCACCAATAGATTATCACTCTATATCTTGAATAAGATAATTGGCTACATTGTACTATTCTTCAGCTTAATATGGTGGGGCATGGCCCCACCCTACAGCTCTATTTTTCCACCATACAGATCATAAAGAAGTGGAAAATGTTGGTGTAAGTCATATCTCGATATATGAGTGTCACTATGTACTGCAACTGATTCTGATCCCTCATTACCTAATGCAGAATAACTTCGATATTAGTGACCTAGGTAGGGTGGGGCCATGCCCCACCAAAATGGGTTAAATAACTCGCTACCAATAGATTATTACTCGATATCTTGAATAAGAAAACTGGCTATATTGTACTATTTTTCAGCTTAATATGGTGGGGCATGGCCCCACCCTACAGCTCTATTTCTCCACCATACAGGTCATAAAGAAGTCGAAAATGTTGGTGTAAGTCATATCTCGATATATGAGTGTCACTATGTACTGCAACTGATTCTGATCCCTCATTACCTAATGCAGGATAACTTCGATATTAGTGACCTAGGTAGGGTGGGGCCATGCCCCACCAAAATGGGTTAAATAACTCGCCATCAATAGATTATTACTCGATATTTAGAATAAGAAAATTGGTTATATTGTAATATTTTTCAGCTTAATAGGTGGGGCATGGCCCCACCCTACAGCACCATACAGGTCATAAAGAAGTGAAAAATATCAGTGTAAGTCTTTTCTACCAAACACTAAAAACAGAGTCTATAACCTAAACTGATCTTGTGAGTTAGCAGTCATTACTATGACACTATTGACGTACTCTCATTTTCCTCAGGAATCTTTTTTCTTCGATAACTCACAAAGCCCATCAGGCCAGAAGCGAAAAGCCAGGTAGCTGCAGGTAATGGAACTGGATTAGGTGGGTTGGTAGATAAGGTAAGTTCCGCGTCCATCGATAAATTATATGAGGAGAGTATTGATGGATCAGTAGCCATAAGACCAGCGCCAGCAATAGCGAATCTCTGTCCATATCTCAGATTATCAAGTGTCACCGAGAAATCCTCACCCAAATTGTATGTTTGTCTTGTGTTCAGATTGATGAGCAGGAGTTCACTATTGTACATACCGCTATGGGTTCCACTGAAAGTTACACTGGCCCCTCTACTCCAACCATATACGCGCGTACTGAAATCGAACTCATCCCAAAATGCCCCTGAAGTATCAATTGAATAGTTACCATCCGGATGGTCAGGATAGATATAGAAAGTTCCTACATTATAGGTAGCGGCATTAACACTGAAGATTGGAATAAGAAGAGAAGCAGCTACTAAAGTTTTTAGATATTTTCTTTTCATAATTTAGTCCGTTAATAAGTTTCTTCCGATCGACCCAAGACACAGCATAGCATTGCGAATCCTGCAGAATGTGATTTCTGTCAAATAATATATTTTTTTTTAAATATTGAACATATATATTTTACTATTTTATAGCGCACAACATTCAAAACCGACACAGCCAAAGATTGATAAGCTGAAATGGGAAACGCTTACCAACTAAATATACGCCGTTTCTACGCTACAGTTCATCGCAAGACTATGATCACTTAAGAGCTTTAATAATAAAGAGAAAAGAGAATCCGCCAGAGTACTCTTTTTTCATAAATATTTTTCCTCCGCCTCCTCTAACATAACTGAACAGACTATCTATACTCATGTAACAAGAGTAACAACACTACAATCTGGAATCCCTTATGACTGATATAACAAAACTACTGGGTTCTGAGGCTGAACACCTGTTGGGCCATCAATGCAGGACTATCGATCAAACCGCACTCCATCTCCCTGGCTCCGACTATGTGGACAGGGTTGTTGCAGACAAGGACCTCAAACCAGGCGTATTGCGCAGTTTGCAGACCCTCTTCAATACTGGTCGCCTGACAGGTAGTGGATACCTTTCAATACTACCGGTTGATCAGGGTGTCGAGCACTCAGGAGGCGCCTCCTTTGCGCCCAATCCGATCTATTTCGACCCGGCTAAAATTGTCGAGCTGGCCATTGAAGGGGGTTGCAATGCGGTTGCCTCTACCTTGGGAGTACTGGGTGCAGTGTCACGTCGCTACGCTCACAAGATTCCATTTTTGGTTAAGCTTAACCATAATGAAATGCTCACCTATCCCACGATTTACGATCAAACCCTGTTTGCATCAGTTGAACAGGCATTCGATATGGGGGCGGTAGCCGTTGGCGCCACAATCTATTTTGGCTCCTCTGATTCCCGTCGCCAGATCATGGAGATCTCTGATGCCTTTCAACAGGCTCATGAACTGGGTATGGCAACAGTCCTTTGGGCTTATTTAAGAAACAGCGCTTTCAAGGTTGATGGCGTGGACTACCACTCTGCCGCTGATCTTACCGGGCAAGCCAACCATTTGGCTGCCACCATCGCAGCAGATATTGTAAAACAGAAGCAAGCAGAGGGTAATGGCGGTTATCGAGCAGTTAATTTCGGTAAGACTCATGACAAGGTCTATAGCGACCTCACCTCTGAGCACCCAATCGACCTGGTACGTTACCAGGTAGCAAACTGTTATATGGGTAGAGCTGGACTGATCAACTCGGGGGGCGCCTCCTCCGGTCAGGGTGACCTGTCCCAGGCTGTGCGTACGGCAGTCATTAATAAGCGCGCTGGTGGCATGGGTATGATATCCGGGCGTAAGGCCTTCCAGCGTCCAATGGAGGAAGGGGTCGAGCTGCTTAATGCCATCCAGGATGTCTATCTTGACTCTAATGTGACTATCGCCTGATTGTTGGAATCTTATTCTCCCAGCAATCAAATCTGTCATATTAATGGTTATTCAATCTGGATCGAAAAATCAGACATGCTTACTGATCCCGTCGTTGCGGCACATAACACCTACTGTCCTGATTAAATTCAACGGTAGGTTGCGGCCCTGCCGCACCATGTCCAACTGAAAAGAAAACCACCTATCGAGCCGCTATACAGACGACGCTGATGGAGATGAACAAACTACCTGGGGTTTCTGGGGAATCGACACTCTTATGGTGAGGGAGGGCCTCACCCTTGTGATGTGAGCTTGGACTCTGATTTTAGTAACTCTTATTCATGATATTTTGAAATTCACGAATGAATAGGGGGTTTTTGAGAATGGTCGCATGTCCCGCGTTAAAGCCATATAGCCGAGTAGCCTCTGTTTGCAGTGCCAATGGAATCTGACTCTCCAGGTCAACCACCCCATCGTCTCCCTCACCACTCTGATAAGAAAATACCAAGTGATAAGGCAATTTACCTGGCCAGGGCCAATTCCTGATATTGTCTAAAAATTCACTGTTTTTCGCGATATCTCTCCAGGAGGGAACGACAATTGGAGATGACTTCGCTCCAAATTCAGCACTGGCCATACCATCCATGGGGCTGTTGATTGTCATTGCCAGACCGATAACAGGCTGGTGTTCACTTTCGTAATATTTTTTAACGGTCGATCGCATCACCAACCCGCCCATACTATGAGCGATCAGATAGAATGAGTCGAATCGATATTGACTCTCTAACTGGTTGATGCTTTTCACAAGATAGTCGCTGACAATATCGAGTCTCAAGCCACTGGGATAGTGAAGCACCCAGGGTTGAAATCGACTCTCATCCAAACTTTTAGTCAACTCAGCGAACTCAAGCGGCGTACCACCAGCACCATGAATAAAAATCACCGGAATACGATCTGCTTCAGGAGCAGAGAGCATATAGAGCCCTATACCCACCTGATCTATGAAGGAGATGGGTCTCCATAATCCAAGGGTACCAATCTCACGGGAGAACCTTGGATCATCCAGAGAAAGCCTCTCTCCAGTATGGTCCTGTTCAATATTAAACGAGATATTGTCTCGATTTGTTTGTTTCGATATCAGATTTTTCAGCACCAGATTGTTCAGTTCAATATGATCACTGGCCCCAAGTACCAATGGGGTTGCAGAAAATATATCATCACCACCATATATTACTGCTGGTTCTGTTTGCTGGTAGAGATTGTCACGATTTGTGTCCTGAAATGCTGCAACATAATAGCTACCTTCCGTAGCATAGAAGCGAAATTTACCTGCGCCCTGTAGAACATATTTTCGCTCAAGTTCCGGTGCAAAATCCTCTTTTGTAAAAAGCAGAATAACTACTGGCGCATCACTCTCACTTTCAATAGTGACACTACCGGAAATAGTACCAGCCTGATTAACACCCTCGGTCTGTTGGAAAATTTCCATCAAAGAACATCCACCACTCATCACTGCAATAATGAGCATCATCAAAAGCCTGTTTGTTACTATTTGCAAGATCGGCAGTCGGGATAATAAGCCTAGATTATCGGGGGAATTTAATAGCTTCATTTTTACTTCACTACCTGTCTATTTTTTTTAATCGGCGCTAAAGTAGAGTATTAACAAAGATTATAAAAAGTCCAGCCACTGGACTGTCTGCTGGGGAGTTCAATAAAAATGAGTGGGTCAAGAAATGGCATCATCGGACTAACCATGGTCTGTCTATCTCTCTGTGGATGTAGTGAACCTCCTACGGCTGAACCGGTAGATGTGGTGCGTCCAATCAAGAGTTTTCTGATTGAAACAACGTCCAGTGGCGCTATCCGCACTTTTCCAGCACGGATTGATGCTGGTCGCAGGGCCGAACTCTCTTTTCGGGTATCCGGGGTACTCAATCAGTTGCCAGTCAAGGAGGGTGATCAGATAAAGGCGGGGCAACTGGTCGCGGCACTCGATCCAACCGATCTTGAAATCGTCTATAACGACCGAAAAGCCAACTATGACAAGGCTAATCGTAACTTTAGTCGCGCTAAGGAACTGATCAAGAAAGGCAATATCTCCAAAATGGATTTCGACAAGCTTGAAGCGGAATTCAAGAGTGCCAGCGCAGCCCTTAAGGCGGCGCAGCAGGACCTCAACTACACCAAGCTCACGGCCCCCTTCAATGGCAGCATTGCGCTACTCAACATTGACAACTATGAAGAGATACAGGCCAAACAGCCGGTACTCGTCCTACAGGACATTTCTGAACTCGAGGTAAAATTCGATGTACCTGAGAGCCTGCTTCGGGGATTGACATCCGCAGACAGAGAGAGAGCCAAAGAGAATGTTCTGGTTACTGTCTCCTTCGCCGACATTCCCGGCAGCCGTTTCCCGCTGACCTTTCGCGAGATAACAACCCAGGCAGATGCCAAGACCCAAACCTTTCAAATTACCTACACCATGCAAAGAGTGGATAGTGCCAATATCCTACCGGGCATGACCGCAAAGGTGACTGTTGATTTCAGTAAATTAAGTAGTGACAGCACAGTCTACACAGTACCAGCCAGCGCCATTGTTGGTGACTACAAACTTGACCCCCAGGCCTGGGTTGTAGAAGCAGAGAGCATGACCGTCGAACCCCGAGTGGTAAAGGTTGGACGTCTCCTCGGTGAAAATATTGAAGTCTTTGAGGGGTTAGAGCCTGGAGACCGTATCGTCACCGCCGGCACCCCCTTTCTGGTCAAGGGCATGAAAGTACGACTGATGCCGGACAAAGAGCAGGCCATGCAAAGAGCGGAAGATCTGAAGTACCAGTAACGGGCGACAAAAAGAAGAATCATTAAGGGGCGCACATGAATATCGGGGAATACTCCGTACGCACACCGGTCATCTCCTGGCTGCTGGTCATCATACTGGTCGGTGGTGGTCTACTCAGCTTCGACAAGATGGGCAAGTTGGAAGACCCGGCATTCACCATTAAAAATGCCAAGGTAATCACTCTCTACCCCGGTGCCTCCGCACAGGAGGTGGAAGATGAAGTAACCTACCATATCGAGGATGCTATCCAGCGCCTTGAGCAGGTCAAGCGGATCAAGATGTCGATCTCCAGACCCGGCATGTCCGACATCTCCATAGAATTCAAGGATAAATACCGAGCGGGTGACTTCCCCGACATATACGATGAGCTGCGACGCAAGATTGCAGACATGAAGAACAAGTTACCACCGGGCGCCCAGGCTCCGATGGTAATCGACGACTTTGGTGATGTGTATGGTGCCTATCTGGCTGTCACCGGTCAGGGATACACCTGGCGAGATCTATGGGATTTCGCCGACTACCTCAAACAGGAACTGGTTTTAGTGCCAGGAGTGCGTAAAGTCTCCATCGGTGGCACACAAAAAGAAGTTGTCTATGTGGATATCTCACGTGAGCGGCTCGGCGAACTGGGTATCTCTCCTTCAGCCATAGCCCAACTGCTGCAGTCCCAGAATACGGTGGTCACCGCAGGCCACGGCAGTGTCAATCGCGAACGTCTGCGTATCGTACCCAGTGGCGAGTTACAGTCAGTCACCGACATAGGCGATGTAATGGTTGCCTCTGAAGATAAACGCCTTATCTATCTGCGGGACATTGCCCAAATCACCCGTGCATATGATGAAGTGCCCAGCCAGATGTACTACCTGGACGGCAGGCCGGCACTGACCATAGGTATCTCCATGCAGGCTGGTGAAAATGTGGTGGCGGTGGGTGAACTACTCAATGCCAGAGTTCATGAGCTGATCGGAAGTATCCCTGCCGGCATGCAGATTAAAGAGATCTACAATCAACCCTTGGAAGTGGAAAAGTCAGTCAGTGGATTCCTGGTCAGTGTAGGTCAGGCAGTGGCCATCGTGATCATAGTCCTGCTGCTTTTTATGGGGTTGAGGGTTGGTCTGATTATTGGCGCCGTACTTCTGATCACCGTCTCAGGCACTCTGTTGCTGATGTACATAGACGGTATCGAACTACAACGGATCTCCCTTGGCGCTCTGGTTATTGCTCTGGGTATGCTGGTGGATAATGCCATCGTAGTCGCCGAGGGAATGCTGGTACGTATGCAGAGCGGCATGAGTGCGGCCAACGCATCCAGGGAGACTGTGGCGAAGACCATCTGGGCGCTGCTCGGAGGTACTGTTATCGGCATTCTGGCCTTCTCTGCAATTGGGCTCTCTCAGGACAGTACCGGTGAATTTGCCAACTCTCTATTCTGGGTCATCCTCTACTCACTGCTGCTCTCCTGGGTCACCGCAATCAGTACAACCCCCCTACTCTGTTCAATACTGCTGAAACCGGGTTCGGCTGAGGCGGGCCAGGGTGAAGACCCCTATGGTAAAGGCGTCTTTAAACTGTTTCGCGGTGTAGTGGACAGCGCCGTGCGATTGCGCTGGATTACAGTTGCCTTGGTGATTGGGCTGTTTGTGCTGGCAGTGGTCGGCTTCGGCAGTGTCAAGCAGGCCTTCTTTCCTGAATCCAACACACCAATGTTCTTTGTCGATGTCTGGGAGATTGAGGGAACCGATATTCGCGCCACCCGTGAGGACACCCTGCGCATCAACCAGTTTCTGATGGAACAGGAGGGGGTGGAGCAGACCAGCATCAGCATAGGCAGCGGCCATCAACGATTCACTCTTGTCTACGACCCCAAAGAGACCTCAGCAGTCTATAGCCAGATCATCGTTCATACCGATAGCAGAGCGCGTATCGCTGAGATCTGGGCAAAGGTGGATCGCCACATCAAAGAACACTACCCCTGGACAGATCCGATTATAAAATCGATGCGCATCGGCCCAGGCAGAGACAGCAAGATTGAGGCACGCTTTCAAGGTCCAGATCCGGTTGTATTGCGCCAACTTTCTCAGCAGGCCCAATCGATCATGCGAGCTGATTCCGAAGCAAAGGATATCCGTGACGATTGGCGGCAGCCTGTAAAACTGATTCGCCCGATTTTCAATGAGCAGGTTGGTCGTCAACTGGGTATTACTCGTGAAAACCTGGCTTCGGCACTGCAATATGCTATGGATGGAACCCCTGTAGGGCAGTTCCGGGATGGCATACGGGTTCTCCCCATCTACATGCGTGCCTCTGAGGATGAACGAAGTGATGTAGGCAACCTGCGGGATATCGTGCTTTGGAGTCCGGTATTGAACCAGTCAGTGCCTGCAGCTCAGGTAATCAATGGCTTCGAAACGGTATTCGAAAATCCACTGATCCGATCCCGTGATCGTATTCAGACCATTATCGCTTCATGCAATCCAACTACAGAATTGGCCACTCCCCTGTTCAGCCGTTTAAAACCTCAAGTAGAAGCAATCGAACTACCGCCTGGTTACAATTTCAGTTGGGGTGGAGAGTATGAGGATTCGAAGAACGCACAGGCAGGATTAGCCAGCTCCCTGCCCTTCGGTTTTCTGCTCATGATTTTGGTCAGCATTCTACTATTCGGCAGACTCCGCCAGCCATTGATCATCTGGCTGACCGTACCTTTAGCCATAGTTGGTATCACCGCCGGATTACTTGGCTTTAATGGTGCCTTTGATTTCATGTCACTGCTTGGCGCCCTATCCCTGATCGGGCTATTAATCAAGAATGCCATCGTACTCATAGATGAGATAGACCAACAGATTGCCAGCGGTAAGCAGGCCTACGACGCAATCCTTGACTCGACTGTAAGCCGTCTGCGACCAGTAGTGTTGGCGGCAGCCACCACCATTCTCGGATTGATACCACTGCTACAGGATGTATTCTTCGTCAACATGTCACTCACCATCATGACAGGACTGGGTTTTGCTACACTCTTGACGCTGCTATTCGTGCCAACACTCTATGCAATCATGTTTAAGATTAAACCAACCTCATAAACAGATAAGCTGAGCGCCCTTAACTATTAAGTGAGGCACCAGCAATTACACCCTGGGGCAAAGTGTCGGGAGCTGGCGAGAACTGCAGACGCTTAATTGAAGTCAGCGGTATGACATGCAGATGGCCATCGGCTTCAATAACAAATCGATCTGTCTTCATAGCGTCATTCAATTTACTCATAAGATCAAAATGATCCTTCGCTTGCTTGGGAAAGGTGAAAGTCTCATTTGAGCCATCCAGATAGTGAATTGTCAAAAAGCGACTTGCTGACATCTTTAACCTCTTTATTATGTTGGGGCCTGTTAACACTAATAGTCAATCAGAGAGTTACATCAAGCTTAGTAGTATCAGGTTATTGATTCAACACGCCTCGCCATTGGGATATTAGCATTGATATCTTGATAATATATATTTCTGCGTTACTTGAAATCAGCGACCATTGGTTTTTACTCTTCTCTGATCCATAGTAGTAGAATCGGGTTAATAACCAAACTTTCAGTAGGATTTTCAGACATTGAACCAATCAATTTTTTTGTTTCTTTTATCTCTACTACTATTTCCAGTCATAGGTCATGCAACTAATTTCAGTTCGTTGTTTGCGAAAGTAGATCCCGCTGTTGTTACACTCCATACCTATTCAAAATCCCCTCTTTCCGAAAAAGTGGATCGAGGTATTGGCACAGGTATTGTTATCAGCAACAAGGGGGATATTTTAACTGCCGCACATGTTGTTCATACAAGTGATGCTGTTCATGTCGAATTCAAAGATGGTCAACGGGCGTTGGCTAAGGTAATAGGCTCTGAGCCTGCAGCAGATCTCGCCCTACTCCGGTTACAAAAAATCCCTGATAATCTAATTAGTGCTGAGCTTGGAGATTCAGACAAAGTCGCTATTGGTAACGAGATCTTTGTAATAGGCTCACCATATGGCCTGCACCACACATTAACCACCGGTCATATCAGTGCCAAACACTCAGGGCATGATTTAGGTAAATCTTTCCTACTCGGTGATTTTTTTCAAACTGATGCCGCCATCAATCAGGGCAATTCCGGAGGTCCGGTATGTAATCTCAATGGTGAAGTGATCGGAATAGTCAGTCACATAGAGAGTACATCTGGCGGAAACCAGGGTATTGGCTTTGCTGTTACTTCAAATACCGCACGCAGATTGATGTTAGAAAGGAGCAACTTTTGGAGCGGTCTTAACGCCATTTCCATTACCCCAGATATTGCCAAGGCTATCAACTTTCCTCTTGAGCAAGGGGTGTTAGTGCAAAAAATCGCCGATGGCTCAGCTGCAGACAGATTGGGATTGCGTGAGGGCAGTGTTCCAGCAACTATTGATGGTCAAGAACTCTTGCTGGGTGGTGACATCATCGTCTCTGTTGCCGGCATTCCTCTCGATAGCCAAAATAGCCTGCAAGCAATACGAGGCAAAATTGATCAATATAAAAAAGGACAATCAATAAACATTCAGATCTATCGAAAAGGGATGTTGGCTGTTTTAAATCTTAAGAAACCCTAAACCCACTGTGACCCTCCATATTAGATCACCCTATCGATCCAGGTATTGCAAAACGCAACGATAGTTACGGATTGCAACAAACCTTACATCTCACACAATTCAGTAGTTCTACGACATTCCTGTGAATGAACGATTGCAAAATGCAACGCCATCAAATCAGCGCCTCTAATTATCTACTTACAATCAATAACTTAACGGCACCGACTCATGGCACGAACAGTGCAATAAGATCATTAAATGGTGAACATGACACTGGATGTTTATAGCTAGACAAGGCTGTCATAGGGGTGAACAGAACCAGATCATTCATGTTGCACTGCAATTCAAGCATCAGTCTCACAACATGAGACTCATGAATTTCATAGAAGTAAAAATTTCATGCAAACAACGACTCATCCTGCCTGGTGGAGCTGGTTTCTACCCTTTCTGAATTGGCTGCCAAATACGTCAAATCGTGATCTGCGTGCCGATCTATCTGCCGGATTAACCGGTGCCATTGTCGTGCTTCCCCAGGGGGTTGCCTTTGCTGCCATTGCTGGTATGCCACCGCAATATGGACTCTACGCAGGTATGATACCGGCTGTCATTGCAGCCCTCTTTGGCTCCTCGAAGCACCTTGTATCCGGCCCTACCACAGCGGCATCAATCGTACTTTTTTCAGCCCTGTCGGTTTACGCTGAACCTGGGACTATCGACTACGTCTCTCTGGCGTTGACCATGACTTTTCTTGTTGGTCTGTTTGAATTGGCCCTGGGTCTCGCACGTATGGGTGCTCTGGTCAATTTCATCTCCCACTCGGTTGTTGTAGGTTTTACTGCCGGTGCAGCGATATTGATTGCTGCAAAACAGTTAAAGTACTTTTTTGGCATAAGCATGGAAGGCGGTGGTCATCTACACGATATTCTCATCCAGTTTGCTTCCCAATTCAGTCAAATCAATGTTTATGTCACCAGTGTTGCCCTATTCACACTATTCAGTGGCGTGTTGGTAAAACGCTGGTTACCGCAGATTCCATACATGATTTTTGCGATGGTATCCGGCAGTCTATTAGCATTTGGTCTGAACCAGTTTCTCGGTGAATCCATTACAGGCATTGTTACAGTCGGTGCTTTACCAGATACCTTGCCGCCTCTGTCAGCCCCCAATCTCACCCTGGAGAACATCAAGAATCTAGCCCCATCTGCACTAGCAGTCACCCTCTTTGCACTTACCGAGGCTGTATCTATTGGTCGCTCCCTGGCAGCACGTGGCGGATATCGGATCAATGGTAATCAGGAATTTGTCGGTCAGGGTCTGTCAAATATTGCCGGTGCATTTTTCTCTGGATATGTTGCAACAGGCTCTTTCAACAGAAGCGGCCTCAACTACCAAGCAGGGGCTAAAACCCCAATAGCGGCGGTCTCAGCAGGCCTCTTCCTGATGGTGATCGTGCTCCTGGTGGCTCCATTGGCAGCCTATCTGCCAAAAGCTGGCATGGCAGGCATTCTGTTTCTGGTTGCCTGGGGATTGATCGACTTTAAAGAGATCAAGCATATCCTCCACACCTCCAAACGGGAGAGTGGTGTGCTACTGGTCACCTTTTTCAGCGCGCTTTTTCTGGAACTGGAATTTGCTATCTTTGCCGGAGTACTTCTCTCTCTTGTCCTCTACCTGGAGCGGGTTTCAAAACCTTTAATCACCTCCCGCATTCCAGATCCACGTCTGCATAAAAGAGCCTTCTCATGTAACAGCGAACTCCCCGAATGCCCACAATTGAAGTTCGTTCGTATCGATGGTTCGCTATTTTTTGGCTCGGTCAACCACGTTCAGGAGAGATTCGACAAAATAAGGTCGGAAGCACCGCAACAAAAACACCTCGCGATCATCGCCCAGGGTATCAATTTCGTCGATCTTCAGGGTGGTGAGGCGATAGCGGAAGAGGCTCGTCTTAGAAAAGAGAATCAGGGTAACCTCTATATAACCAATGTTACCAAAGGATTGTGGACCTCTTTGGAAAAATATGGCTGTCTGGATGCGACGGGAGCCAGAAACGTTTTCCAATCAAAAACCGCAGCAATCAGGGGTATATACCAAAAACTGGACAAATCGATATGCGCCAGTTGCACACAGCGTATTTTTCATGAGTGTCAGAAAAAAAATCCTTAACCACTTAATTAATTGATCGAAGGCACCCTTGATATTTTTATCTATTATTGTTGTTCAGGGGGGTGCCTGTAGCCTTCTCCTGAGACCAGCGGGCCATGTTGGATCTCTTCGAATCCTTCATGGAGATGGGCTGAGTAACAGTTTCTCGCCTTTGCTCTGGTGTTTGCGATGCCCCCCTGATGAATAGACTGCTCCTGGTCCAAATCGAAGATGTTAATCTTTTTAGCCCCCCTGCCGCTAGGTTTCTAATGATAGAGTAAAATTTTTGGACCGCTTTTTTGATATGTGGAAGTTATCAATAATTAAAAACCCACTTCTTTGGCTCCCCTTATTGCTATTGCTAAGTGGCTGCGAACAGACAACAGAACCCAGCTATAGACCCACATTTTCAACCACACCGCCAATAACTGATACTGTCTATCACTTTGGTGTCCACCCCCTGCACAATCCTCAAAAGCTATATGCGGTCTTTAGCCCTCTAACGGATTACCTCAGTGAGCAAATCCCAGGGGTAAGATTCAAGCTTGAAGCATCGCGCAACTACGCCGCTTACGATAAGAAACTCTATGCCGGTGAGTTTCATTTCAGTTTACCCAACCCCTTTCAGACTATTAACGCTATCGACAAAGGCTACCGCGTATTTGCGAAGATGGGAGACGACACAAATTTCAGAGGTATCATTCTGGTCAGAAAGGATAGCGGAATCAGTCGGGTCTCAGATCTAAAAGGCAGAAAAGTCAGCTATCCTGCGCCCACTGCCCTGGCCGCCACAATGATGCCCCAATACTATCTGCAAACTAATGGGGTTGATGTCATGAAGGATCTTGATAACCGCTATGTTGGTTCTCAGGAGTCCTCGATCATGAACGTATACCTCAAACAGACAGCTGCGGGCGCTACCTGGCCACCGCCCTGGATAGCATTAGCCAAGCAAAGACCTGAGCTGGAAGAGGAATTATCGGTTATCTGGAAGACTGACTCTCTCATCAATAACAGCCTGGTGGTTCTACCCGTAGTACCGAAAGCAATTGTGCAACAGGTTCATGATCTGCTCGTCAATCTGCATAAACACGAGCCTGGAAGAGAGATTTTAAGACCGATGGAACTGTCTCGATTTGAAACTGCTGAAAATCAATCTTATGATGTGGTTAGGCAGTTCATCGATAACTTTACACAGAAAGTTCGCCCTGTAGGCGGTGCTGGCTAGTCATATTATGCTGAAGCTGTTTCACCACTTCTGGACTGCATCCATCGGGCGTCAACTGATGCTCGGTATCTCCTTGGTCCATGCTTTTCTGATGACCGTCTTTGTCTATGACCTGGTCACTCGCCAACAGGATTTTCTGCTGGCTCAATCCCAACAGCAGGCTATCTCCTTAGCCGAAACGCTGGCAGCTAATGGCACCTCCTGGATTCTGGCCAGAGATTACATCGGCATCGAAGAAGTTATTCTCTCTCAGCAGAAGTTTCCTGGCCTGCAATATGCCCTTTTTATCGATCTGCAAGGCCAGGTACTGGGCTATACAGACCGCAGCAAAGTGGGTAGTTATGTCAATGATGCTGTCAGCCTGCAACTATTGCAGGCACCTAAAACCACCCAAATCCTTCTCGACAACCCCCTGCAAATCGATGTTTCCCACCCAATCATGGTTGAAGAGAATCATATTGGCTGGGCCCGGGTAAGTATCAGCCGTGCAGCGATTACTGAAAATCTTCAAGTAGTTACCCAGGAGGGGCTGATCTATACCGTAATTGCCATCTTCGTCGGCGTCATTTTTGCCTGGTTGATGAGCCGTGGTCTAACCCAGGACATCCGTAAACTGGCTGGATTCGCCAAAGGCATTGAAGCGGGAGATCGCGATCAACACTGCCATCTGAAACGACCAGACGAACTGGGTCAATTATCTGATGACATGAATCATATGCTCGACACCTTGGTTGAAAGGGAGAACGAGGTCGAATTGATGAATGAGCGCATCAGTGCCAGCGAAGAACGACTGCGCTATGCATTGGAAGGCAGCAATGACGGCATATGGGACTGGGATTTAACAACCAACAAAGTCTACTATTCACCGCGATGGAAAGAGATGCTGGGTTATCAGGAACATGAGATTGCTGATCACTATCAATCCTGGGAAGATCTGATCCATCCCGAAGACCGACCCGCTGTGCTTAGCAACCTCAAGGCTCACCTGCAAGATCCAGCTTCAACTTATGAAATCCTGCATCGTATGCGCCATAAAGATGGCAGCTTACGCTGGATATTGACCCGTGGCCGTGCCTGGGGAAATAGCGATGGGGAAATGGTGCGAATGGCCGGCACACATGTTGACATTACTGAGCAGAAAGAACTTGAATCAACCCTTTATGAAGAACGGGAACGCGCATTAGTCACCCTAAGCTCTATTGGCGATGGCGTCATCACTACAGATGCAAATGGTCTCATTACATTCCTAAACCCAATTGCGGAGAAGCTGACCGGCTGGCAAAACGAGGATGCAGATGGCAGGACGCTGGAAGAGGTCTACCCAATAATTGATGAGAATGAGCGTACCCCAATAGAAAACCTGGTAGAACACTGCTTGCGTGAGGAGCGGGTTATCAACCTCGGCTACCAAACCCTGCTGATCAATCGAGAAGGTAAAGAGATAGCCATTTCAGACTCCGCCGCACCTATACGCAATGAATCAGGCCAGATCATTGGGGTGGTTTTGGTATTTCATGATGTATCCGTTTCACGGCAACTGCAACGGAAAATTGAATATCAGGCAATGCATGACAACCTCACTGGATTGTGGAGCCGTACTGCATTTGATCAAGAATTAGAAAAGCATGTCGGACTTGCATTGAATGGTATGGGAGAGCATGTACTGATCTATATCGATCTGGATCAATTTAAAGTTGTCAACGACACAGTCGGTCATGTGGCAGGTGACGAATTACTCAAGCAAGTTGCTACTCTGCTGCTGAGTCATACCCGGGAGTCTGACATGCTCGCACGTCTGGGGGGTGATGAATTTGGATTACTAATGAAAGGCTGTGATGTTGATCACGGCCTTAATACTGCAGAGCAACTACGTAGCAGTCTCGCGGACTTCCCCTTTGCCTGGGAGGAACGTCATTTTCAGATCGGCGCCAGTTTCGGGATAGTCGAAATAAATAGTGATTTGCCCGATCCAAACGCGTTGAGTCTGGCTGATCTGGCCTGCTACAGCGCAAAGGAACAGGGACGTAACCGAACGCACGTCTACCAGGCAGATGATCAACTGATAGTTGAGCGACGCAGTGAGATGAACTGGGTTACACACATTAAAGCGGCACTTAACGAAGAGCGGTTGGTTCTCTATACCCAACGCATACAACCCCTCTCACGGGAGGCATCCTCCAGAATCTATCACGAAGTTCTAGTCAGAATGGTCGACGAAAACCAACAACTTGTAATGCCCGGACAGTTTATTCCTGCCGCAGAGCGGTATGACATTATGCATCGAGTGGATGAATGGGTGATTCACAAAGCATGTAACTGGTTAATGATCCCTGAAAACAGTGATATCAGTCTTTTCATCAATCTCTCCGGTGGCTCTCTAGCCAATCGCCATATCCTGGAAGGTGTTGAGGCACGTTTGCATCAAAACCCTGAATTGGGCGAAAGAATCTGTTTTGAGATCACTGAAACAGCCGCAATAGGAAATCTGCAGAAGGCCCTAAACTACATAGGGAGACTGAAAAGGCTCAAGGTAAAATTTGCCTTGGATGATTTCGGCAGTGGTTTGTCTTCTTTCAATTACCTTAAAACACTCCCCGTAGATTATGTAAAAATCGATGGGTGTTTTATCCGTGACCTACCTGATGACCCCCTGGATGCTGCAATCGTGGAGTCTATCTGCCAGATCTCCAGACTGCTGAATATTGAGACCATTGCTGAGTTTGTTGAGGATCGAGCAATCATTGACTGGCTGACTGCAATAGGCGTTGATTTTGCCCAAGGTTATGGTATCGAAAGACCTCAGCCTATCCAGCTGGCTGACTGACACTGAGAAGTAAAATTTAGTGAATCTCTGAATAGGTTCAAGATGACCAGACTGACTGTACTACCAAATGATCTTTCTCCATCGCAAGGATATAGAATTCACCACCTGAAAGAATTGTTTTCTCCTGCAAAGATATAAAGAAACCAGGCAACTTATTCTGATACTTTGGTTCAATCATATTACTGTCAATCTCAGCACGTAGAACCAGGTGATTTTCCACCTTTTCCATAGTGAAGTTTACTTCACCATCCAGGTGTTCATCTAAACATATCATTTTCAGTGTATCTTTAAACATTCGATAGAGAATTGATTTCTGATCCCGATAGATCTGATCCTCATCAACCGCGATATCTATGCTGATTTGCAAACCTGTCGTGATCGTATGGCACTCAGAGACAAGTGAGTTCAAAGCCGCCTTAAGCCCAAAATCATCCAGACTCGGAGGCCGAAGATCTATCGCCACCGACCTTATTCTATGAGCCGCTTCTTGCAACACAGGTATGATATTTTTTGAAAGCTCGGTTGCGTTATCGTCTTCATCCAGCTCACCAATCGACAAAATATAGCGCTCTAGCTGCATTTTTACACCAGACAAGGTCTGCACGACATCCTCATGCAGTTCAAATGCAATACGCTTTTTCTCATCCTCTTGAGCTGTAATCATTTTCGAGGTCAGAAACTCGAGAAGCTTTTTCTTCTCTCTGGTCTCTCTGTTTTGGCGCTCTATAATACGTTCTGATCTTTTGATATGCAGCAGTAGGAAAAAGTAGAGGAATGCCATCAGAAGCAGGATGACGATCAGTAACAGAAAAGTGGTTTTATTCGCCTCAACAATATAACCACTAATGTCTGAGTAGATCTCCATCACCCCAAGAACGGGAGATTTCTCAGTAGCTCTAATTGGCACGTAAGTTTGTACCAAGCTATTCTCTTTAGTCGGTCTGAAGAGCTTAATAGTGCTCTCATAGACCGTACTTGTTGCTGGAATACCACTGATTGCAGAGGAGAAGGCCTCGTTGTGCTCTTCATCATCCTCTATGTAGGATGGGTCTGTCGTATAGACCACCTTGCCAGAAAGGTTGTAGAGCTTGATTCTGACCACATGGGTGTCAGAGAGCATTTTTCTGATGACACGCTCCAATACCGGCTCAAACGGCATATGTGATATTTCGCGGTCCTTATTATTCTTAACCACATTGAGAAACATCACAAAATGGTCATTCAGGGCATACTCTGTGGCTATGGTAAGAGTTTCGTTACTTCGCTTGCTGGCATCTTCAATAATTGAAAGTGCTTCGAATCGTATGAAAAAAAAGATAACCACTAAGGTTGCTGCCATTGCGGCTAGACTGGTTATACCATAGCGCTTGGCAAGACGATAACCGGTAGTATTTAGTTTTGTCCCTGAGGGTTCCATATTTTCAAGCACACTATCCAGTCTAGCTGTTAGCGTTGTAACCAGCTGGGGTCAGGGTGCTTGCCAATTGGTAAGCTGAACCAACCCACCACCTTGATTGTCGACTGTTGCAATGTAGAACCCTCTGGAGACGAATCTTTGCCCTGGGGCCAAACTAACCCTTGGATATATGGAAGTATAGGGCAAATCGTCAACCATATGTTCTATTTTTTCGATCATATAGTCGCGATAAAAGTATCCTCGTATCTGCTTTACCGCATCTCCGGCTGCTTTCATGGCAAAGTAAGCATTGGCCTGAATCTCCTTGGCCTGGGGGTTATAGATACGTTTTGACTTGAACCACCCGGTGGATCTGAGCAGCAGGCGGTTCAGTTTCGATGGCATCTCAGAAGAGTGAACAAACCTCAGATTACCCCGAATCTGTTTGGGAATCGATTCGGTTGAGGAACCATAGAAACGGGTTGAGAGATAGAGAGCCGGTCTCTGCTCCTGGCTTTTTGCCAAAAATTTAGCCAGCAGTTGGTCGGATTTAGCCTTATTAGCCCAGAT
Organism: Candidatus Thiodiazotropha sp. 6PLUC1; assembly: GCA_040506705.1. Taxonomy (GTDB): domain Bacteria; phylum Pseudomonadota; class Gammaproteobacteria; order Chromatiales; family Chromatiaceae; genus Thiodiazotropha. The sequence continues at coordinate 45,659 of JBEVWG010000007.1, read as the reverse complement.
TACTAAAGCCTGTTCGGCATCAAGCGGGTCAATATGTGTCAAGCCCTCAGAAAGCTTATCGAATTGAACCGTTTTGACTGCCATACCTCGCTGTTCCATAGCAGATATAAATCTGTTTGCGGCAATCTGGCTCAATGGATCAGAGCGATCTGCTATTTGCACAATCTCACCCACCCCTTTCCATGATGAAAGATGAGAGGCCAGTGCCTCCGCTTCCTGTGCAACCCCTCTATCAAGATAGAGATTATAAAAACTTACATCTGACTCAACCGGAGTCAGTGTTGTGGGGAAGAGACAGGGCAAGGCGTTCGATTGGCAAAATTCATGCACCTTCTCCCAACCCTGGGGGACTAAACCGTTGAGAACTGAAAATACTGGTGTTTCCCTGTAATAGGCTTCCAGCTGTTCCGGCCAGCTCTCAGGTGAGCCCTTCAGCTCCCAGACATGAAGCCGCCATTTTCTATAGGGCTTGAGTAACCACTCCTTATGCCAGGGTGCGTTCTTAGCCCTTTTAGACTCATAACGGGTCTCAATATTCTTCTGCTCAAAGTAACCCTGCATAACATCCAATAGCGCTTTATTCTCATCGGCAGAATTTGTCTCGAGTATTATTGTCGCGAAATGTATATCCACTTCATCTACACCAGGGGAGATCTCCTGGGAGAGTGTATTCATATAGGCGATCAAACCCTCTACATCTGCCTCATCCAGCTCATAGCGAGGCATAAAGGGATCAAGTGGATCACCATTGGCATCAACACCATCACGAACAGCCCTGAGTAGACTCTCTTTGGTATAAGCTGGCCGGTAGACTGGTGGCTCCGGGGGTTTGGTGATGGGCAGTTTCAGTGGTTTGAACAGCATATGCCCCGCAATGGCTGGCACTACCTGCTGCCCTTCTGTCGAGCCCATGCCACTTCTTCTATGGCAGGTTTCGCAGATCAGTTGATCCCCTTCCACCTGAATATCATTCTGAACAACAGCCCTGACCAGCTTGCCTGAAGCACGCTTGCCCTCTGTATATATCTTTTTGCCTACCAGGTAACCCTCGGAATCGATCTCTGCGTTAAGCAACGAGGGTGATGAATAACCAACACAGCTAGCTAGTAGTACAGCGTTGAGCAAGCCATGGGGCTTTTTAATCATTGTTTTGTCTTGTTCAAAATATTTTTATACTCTTTGACGATATCCTCAGCGCTGGCCAATCCATCTATACGGGTCCAGGCACCTTCTTCACCACCTCGAATCAAGGTAATGGGTTCGTGGTTCATTTTTGATCCACGGAAGATATCAAATGCTTTTTCAACAGCAACCACGTCATTATAACTACCTGTATAGAATTTCCAATTCTCTTTAGCTTTAAAGCGCTTTGAATATTTCATCAACTGCTCAGGCGTATCATATTCCGGATCGATGGTAATCGAGATCATTGATACGCTCTGATCTTCACCCAATATTTCCTGAACCTGGTGAAAACTGGCAGACAACACAGGGCAGATAGTCGTGCAGGTGGTGAAAATGAAGTTGAGCATGACTGGCTTATCGGTATTCAGAAGCTGAGGCAGGTTGGTATCTTCACCCTCATGAGAAGTCAGTACAACATCTGGAATCGAATAGTTGGCGGTATCCACCTTGTAATCTTTCTGATCCATCATCATCTGGTGATGAGCATGATGATCATGTTGGGCTTGTTCACTCATATTCATCGACACCCTGAACCTGTCTGAGCTTTTACTATTCTCAGATGGTTTGGTAACACAATCCATCTTGAAGGGGGGAAGCAGAGTCTCTTCGTTCTGTTTGGTTGCTATTTCAGGAAAATCAGCTGAATGTGCAATAGAGGCACATAGCATTCCACAGAATAACCATAAACCTTTACTCTGCTGCCTAATCAGTAATGCCATTTTATAACTACTCCAAACAGTTTAATAACTAATGCTTTACTCGCCCTTACAGACGAGACCTGCTCGCTTGTGGATTTCGGTAAAGCAGAACCAGACTACACAGCAACATAGTGAGCAGCATCAGATCGAGACTTCCGCCTCCGCCACCACCGCCGCTATCACTACCACCTCCGTCACCGGGATCTGTTGTTGTCGTCTCATCGTCAATAATCGTAATCAGCAAACTATTGTTAGCGCTATCAATCGTCGCGCTGCCTGATGCATTGCCTAAAGTAAAGGTGATTGTCCTATCTCCATCCTCTACCGTGTTGTCAATGATCTCCACATCAATACTCTTTGACGACTCACCATCCGCAAACTGAAGCGTTCCTGTAGTGACATTGAAATCAGTACCAGCTGTAGCATTCGAAGAATCCACCGTCAGATCAACCGTGATAATTCCGCTGGTGGATGTAGTCCGTGTGATGGTGAATGTTGCGCTCGCAGTTGACTCATCGACACTCAGACTGGTTGTCTGGAAGGCAAGAACGGCAGTATTTGAAGGTACTTCATCATCGGCAATGGTGATAACTGAATCACTTTGAGCCCCCAGCACAGCACCACCCTGTACATTACCAAGCTGCAATGCGATCTGTTCGCTACCTTCCAGCTCGCTGTCATCATTGATGGTAACCACAAAACTCTTAGCGGTGGTTTCTCCATCAGCAAAATTGATTCTGCCAGCAGTAAACTCGTAGTCCGATGAAGCAACAGCCGATATATCAAAAGTGGCATAGTCAACACTGATGGCACCAGTCGAGCCATCGCTTCGGGTTACATTAACCGTGACGCTGGCGCCATCTTCTGTAACATCGTAATTGACCAGCGAGAAGCCTACAGCTCCAGCTGCAGGTGCGGTATCATCATCACCCAGGCTAACTGTAGAGGTCACCTGACTACCGAATATGGCACCGAAAACCGTGCTTAACTCGATATTGATAGTCTCACTACCCTCATAATTACCATCATCGATAAGGCTGATATCAAAACTCTTGGAAACCTCGCCATCGGCGAACACCAGGATTCCGCTGGCAACGTCATAATCACTACCAGCCGTCGCAGTACCATCACTGGTGGCATAGTTGACTTGTGCTGTTCCGGAACTGCCACCTACACGCTCGACAGTAATGGTCACGCTGCCATCGAACTCTTCGGCAGAGTATTCAGCTGTTGTGAAGCCGATGGCACCAGAAACTGGAGCCAGCTCATTATCATCAATGGTTAACGTGGCACTATTGTTGGCGCCTAGTACAGCACCACCTGTTGGACTGCTCAGGGTGAGATCTATCGTTTCATCACCTTCGTAAGCGCTATCATCTATCAGGCTGATCTGGAATGTTGCAGACGAAGCACCATTGGCAAGACTCAAGGTACCCGATGCGGCATTGTAGTCCTCACCAGCGGTGGCACTACCATCTGAGGTTGCGTAGTTGACAGTGATTGCACCTGATGTGCCACCGGTTCGGGTCACAGATATGGTTGCAGTGGCTGAATCCTCAGTCTGACTGAACTCGCTGAGACTGAACTGTAAACTGCCAGCGCTTGGTACCGGATCATTATCGTGGATGGTAACGCTGGCCATAACGGGCGTGCCCAAAACCGCATTTCCAGATAGTGAACCCAGGCTGACAGCAAAGGTTTCATCATTTTCATAACCGCTATCGTCAGTGATTGGAACATTACAGTGCTGAACGATCTCTCCACTGGCGAAGTTAAGCGTGCTCTGTGTGGCGGTATAGTCGCTGCCGGAAACCGCACTCGAATTGGTACTGCTGCAGACCACACTCACAGCACCGCTGCTACCATTGATACGGGTAACCGGAATGCTGATCTGAGTTGCGCCTTCAGTGACCTCGTAGGAGGCACCACTAAACTGAAAACTGCCACCAGCAGCCGCAGGCTCATTATCAAGAATAGTCACCTCAGTGAAATCCTGATCTCCCAGACTTACGCTAACCGGGTTACTCAGACTCACCATGAAGGACTCCGAACCCTCCTGTGAGCTATCGTCAGTGATAGCAACAGTAAAACTCGCACTGATCTGGCCATCGGTAAAACTCAAGGTACCAGAGGTACTGGTATAATCGCTGCCAGCACTGGCTGAGGTATCAGCCGTCGTATAGTCGACTGAGCCACTACCCAGTGAACCTTCATTTCGCTGTACAGTAATCGTTACACTGCCTGCACCTTCCGTAACCCTGTACTCACTGCCACTGAACAGAACTTGGCCAACAGGCTGGGAATCATTTTCCTGAATTGTCAGTATGGCCGAGTTCAATACCCCAAGGTCGCTCCCACTCAAAAGCAGATTGACGGTTTCATCACCTTCATAGACACCATCATCGATGAGATCCAAGGTAAAGGTTTTGCTGCTCTCACCGTCAGCGAAATCGAGCGTCCCTGAAGTGTCTGTATAGTCCTGGCCACTGGTAGCCGTACCACCAGTTGCGATCTCATAGTCGACAGAAAGTGCACCAGAGGTTCCACCACTACGCTCTACTGTAATCTGTACACTGGAAGCGCTTTCACTGACGCTGTAAGTTGCACTGCTGAACTGCAGCTTCTGTCCAGGAAAAGCCCCAGCTTGAGCAGCCAGGGTGAAGTCATCTGAGAAAAAGGTATTTGCTTCCGGACCAGTCTCATCAACTGTTTCAATGAGTAGTGTAGAGAAGCCACCATCATCGATGAAACCGAGGAAACTCCAATCGAATACAGTCGCCTGCTCGCCTGTGAAATCCACTGTATCGCCATTGGTGGTAAAACCCAGTTGCGCGCCACCAGAGCTGCGAAACCATCCACCAACACCGTACAGGGTAATCCCATTGGCAGTGAGGGTTATCTTATCTGGCACCAGATGACCATTATCTTTATCAGCGGCAAACAGCAGATAGCTGCCTTCATGGACATCCCCGCCTCCGGTGCTGGTTCGTACTCCAGAGACGCCAGTGGAACTGGCAGCCCAGGTTACACTCTGGGAGGTTACGCTCACCTGAGGTGTGGTACGGGTTCCCGCCCAGTCGCTACCCTCGAAGCTTTCAGTGGTCATATCCACCGAAACTGAGGTCAAAGCTGCAAGATCCTGTATGTATTGAGCTTCGGCGTTGGCATCACAGCAGTAAACTGTCACAGCTGCATGACTCTGAAAGGAAAAAAGGAGGGCAATCAGCGAGAGAATCTTTAAGGCAGGATTCCTGGTGAGCATATATCCATCTCTTATGATAAGTGGTTCAGTTAACAGTCAAATTAGCGGCTTTAAAATCCCCTATGACCATGGTCACCTTCTCCCCTGATTTGACATGTGCATCAGGATTTGCGAAGACCATGTAGTAAGTCTTATCCGGCTTAATGTTCTTGCCACGATTGGTGGTGCGGAAAGCACCGACTTTCGCTGCCATAGGTATAGGTAGTTTAGCATTTGAGCGTTTAACCACCAGTAGCGGTTTAAATCGGTTGTCAAAAAAGACATTCGCTTTTTCCACATCCAGAACGCGAAAGCGAAAATCGATCATGTAGCCTGCAGCAGTAAGCCTGAGACTGACCAGCTCCACACCCCATTTCTCTGCGATATGCTTGGCCATCTCCTTGTCAACCACGGGTTTCAGGGTTACAGCTTTAGCGACTGGGGGACGCCAGGTATCAACCGCCTTTTTACCCTCCTTCTGAGGCACTTGAGTTTCACCGGCTTTTGCAGCCAATGCGAACCCCATCAGAACCGATGCACAAACGATTAAAACCAGGATAATTAAGAGCGGATTCTTTTGCAGTTCAACGTCCCTGCAATCCAGTTCAGTAGTTTCTTGAGTTTTCATAGCCAACCAACTTTTACAACTTTAGATTATGCCAACTCAGTGATCGACCCCGCTCCAAGCAGGATCGATCACCTAGTTCACTATGGCATGATAAACACAGGATAGTTCGTGTAGACAGCATCTACAAAGCCTTCAACTTCAACCCTTAGAGTATCGCCAGGTTGTGGCTCAGGACCAATGTTGTTTGCATTGATACTCCAGGTGTTATTGGCGTTGTTGAGTACTACACCACTGTTATTCACATTGACGTTGGCATGGGGAACAATCTCTGCAACATCAACGCCATTACGCACCAGGAAGACATGTACCTGTGTGCCAGGTGGAATACTCACATCCGCCCTACCCCGAATACGCCAATCATCATTCGCCGGATTGGTATCTTCACGCAGGTTGTACTCAGAACGGTTGATCGACACCAGCCTCATAAAGTCGGCCTGGGCCTCAAGACTGACTGCACCGTTTGAGTCGGTTGCCTGATAGGTCAGACTGCCAACTACACCAGTTGCAACACTGTCGACTGTTATGGTGGCAGCGCCATCCACACCAACCAGTTCAGGTGTAATTCCATCAGGATCGTTAACCTCAGCTGCAGTCATGGTGTCGCCTTCGAGATCGACATCATTCGCCAATACACCCAGTGCAGGGATATTGAAGATTGTCTCCAGAGGTTGGCCATCAGGATCCAGGGTGGTCAAAGTAGCATCCGTCAACAACAGGGTGTCAGCGTTCGCCTGTGGTGCATCATTCTGAGGAGTAACTTCAATGGTTACCGTCACCAGATCTGAGTTAAGCGTTCCATCGTTCGCCATGTAAACGAAGCTTGTAGTGCCGCTGAAATCTGCAGCTGGCTCATAGTGGAACGAACCATCAGGATTAAGCACAAATGATTCTGGAAGGTTATCGCGAATTTCCAGTGGTGCACTGACCAACACCGCAGTGATCGGGTCACCATTAGCGTCGGAATCATTCTCCAGCACACCAGGAGCAGCCACATCAAAAACAGTGTCTTCAAGCATCACATAGTTTTCAGCTACACCGACAGGAGCAACAGGGACATTTTCCATAATGTTAATGGTAACTTCTGTTGCAGGATCTGATTCAACATTTACATTGTCAGTAATGGTGTAGGTGAAGGTCAGTGCCAGTGGCAACGTGCTAGGCGGCGTAACTGGTGCCTCATAGGTACAAGCACCTGTTAAGTTGACACAGGTCAGCGTACCTACTGTGATGCCTGTAGCATCCAGCGTGACGATTTCGAGAGCATCACCTTCATTGTCCAGATCATTCAGTAGAACGTTGAAGTCCACCATCGTACCAGGCTCGACATTAACTTCATCATTAACCGGACTTGGTGCCTCATTGCCGATCATTTCCACAGCGACCTGAGCAGTCACCTCGTTGACTCCATCGGAAACGGCGTAGTTGAAAGTTCCGGTACCCTGGACATAGAAGCCCGTGTTGACATCGATCTCTGGGGTGAAGGTACAACCGCCAGCGGCCAGACAATCAACGGTACCACCTAAACCAGTGACAAAGGTATCGGTGTTGGCAACGTTCAGACTCAGTAGCATACCTTCTGGATCTGAATCGTTGGCGAGCACATTAAGCACGCCCTCTACACCTGTAGTTGCTTCAAGTGGATACTGAATGGTAAGTGTGTCTGGCTGAGGAACTGGAGGCAGGTTTGCAACACTGGTTCCGAAACTCAGAAAACGAAGCATACCGCCTACCGTGTCGCCCTGAGTGATAACTTCAGGATCACTGGGATTGGTCATATTGCCATTACCATCGTAGAGCGCATAGCGCCCTGCCAGTGCTGGTGTAATGATGACATCCTTGGTCTTCAATGGTGGCAGACCGACTGAATATTGCACGCGAGGCGCATATTCAAAATCTCCCGCAGCACCGTTCTGCCAGTTATAACGAATACCGTCCTCTGCGTGGATAACACCGTGCATACCTTGCAAAACCGGTACATGCTTCTCACTGGAAGCGCTCAAAAAGCGCAGTAGTGTTGGTTCACCCGCACTACCCAGTGCAAGGTCCGCCATTGTCTCCACGTAGGGTTCGCCATTGATCAGGAACCACTTGGGATGGTAATGGATGGGGGTGTAGTTGGGGTCACCAGCTGCAACCGCCGCATTGTGATCCGGATCGATCTCACTATAGAAGAGGATCTGTTCGTTAACGAATGGTACCCCTTCATAGACCTGGCCAGCAGCAAAACTCTTTGTTGCAGCGCCATACAATCCCATATAGACCTGCAACTGAGGCTCTGTACCAGAGTAGTAGGTAAAGGTACCACCAGGATTGGCGATTTGTGTACCGCGATTATTATTCCAAATATATCGCTGTTTACCACCCCCTGCAGCGGCTTCAAGTCCATATGAGCGTACTCTCTGGATTGAATTGATACGCGAACCAACATGATTGTCATTCCAAGTTGGGCCATTGTTATTCGCTGACCAAGGACGCTCCTGACCCGTCATAAAGAGGGAGGTTGGAACAGGAAGAAGGTTGGTTAGAAAAATCCTGACATTCTCCATGCCTGGGGGAATAACCAACTCTGGTCCTGGCGCAGTAGCCTCAGGAGTTGTACAAGCAGTATCTGTCGCAGGCGTTGCAGCCGCATAACAAGTGCCCGCCGCATCATCCTCTGCGTAACCCCACATGGTCACAGTGCTGCCATCTGGTAAGGTTTTGGTGAACTCTTTAGCAATCAGATAGAAATCTATTGCCATAGCCGGTCCACTCGCTAGAGCCAAAGCACAGGCAATAGCGATAGGTTTGATCTTAGCATTCATGATTTTTGACCTTTTCATTGTCTCTTTCTCCCCTTATTGAATGCCAACGTAGGGCGGAAGGACGACAACTGCACCCAGGCTTCCACCTGGAAAGATATCGAACGTGGTGAGCTCTTTTTCAGCATGTGAGTGCCATACAAGAAAGTAACCACCGAATGGATTCAGACCACCTTCACCCGGAGGCAGATCGCCTGTGTCACCCAGGAAGGGGCTACCGCTCCACCAACCACCCAGTGTCATATCGCCAATACCAGGAATGTTGACCAGGTTGGAGAGCGCCTTGCCATGGTCATCGCAGAACTCATGCTCATAGGTACTGCCTGCTGAAACGTCACCAAAACCGTCACCATTACCATCAATACAGACGTGGTTGGTATCGTGTCCGTAGATATCCCAGTTCAAGTTCTTACCTGACCAGGTCCAGAGGGCATCAACGGTCTGCTTGGGAGCTGAATTAATAGTGTTGTCAGAACGCCCTAAATTGGAAACCGCACCATCAGAGGTAAGCATTTTGCCATCACGACCTATGAATCGCAGGTTCTCACCATGGTAATGCATTGGATGTGAGTCCTGACCTGCATTGACATTGCGTACCAGGACGTAATCACCAGGATGGGCCATTACCAGTGACTCATAAGGCTGATGAGGAAAGAGATTATTGAAGTCCCCTTGGAAGAGATCGGGGAAAACCCGGCCGTTGATAAACCAGACCTTGGCATAACGGTCAGAGTTGGTGAAATGCTCGAAGTGACCCTTCTCCATCTGAATATGGATATCGGGATCAATCTCAGTCATCAGATAGAGATTTTCCTGATCATAGTCAGTCAGGGTGCCCGCACCGTAGGCAGTACGACTACCGTCTGCAGGACGCACAATCATCACACCCTGCAACCCCATTTCAGCATGCAGACCCGGATTCGAGCCATCAAGACTGTGGTAGATATAGGTACCTGGACTGCCAGCAGTGAAACTGTAGGTCACTGACTCGCCAACATCGGCTGATTGGGTTACCAGACCTGGAGAACCACCGGTTGCTTCCAGATTATGACCTGTCATGACGATGGATACCGGATTAGGCACACCGTAATTGGTCAGGTTGATGGTAATCGCCTGACCTTCCTGAACAATCAAAGTCGGCGCAGGATATTGAGGCAGTGCATAGCCATCCCCTTCCTGATGGGTTGCTCCGGTTCCCCCATCGCGATCACCAAACCCCCACATATAGAGGCTGGTGCCTTCTGGCAGGTTCATATTGAAAGGGAAGCTGTATAGGTTAAACACCCCATTTGTATCCGGCATAATGCCGCGGATGTCGTGTGCCGCCTGAGCCTGCGCCCAGGGAAGCAGACTCGCAACACCCAACATCAGGACGCCCATCAGCCGTCCAGGTTGTTTGAGTAATTTTCTCATCATCATTATCTCCTAGCTCGGCTTGGCTTTAGTTCACGACGATCTCAGTGATCATGCCGCCATCGAACTGTGTCATGTTGCTCATCTGGTGGAGTTCAGTTGTATGCAGGAAGTAGGTCCCTGGTGCGATGTCTGCTGTCTCGAGAATCACGTCAAGCGTCTCACCACCACCGAAGTTCAGTGAAGATGCGGTGTGATAGAGGTTCTTACCATCTGCACCTCGCATGTGGCGAGCACCGGTTCCGACTACTGTCATCTTCAAACCAGGCGCTGAAATGGTCCAGAAGCGATCCAGTCCCACATTGGAAAGTCTCAGCAAAAGTCTCTCACCCTGGTTAACTTCAATAACTGAATCCAAAGTTTGGGAGGGCGTACCATTGTTAAGGATTTCACCAGGAGTGCCGGTGACCTTACCCGTTGCGTCATCGACAGGAGGAGGAAGAGCACCTGCTCTGACTGTGTCAGGATAGCCTCGACCATTGAACTGCGGATATTCACCCTCCAGTAGCGCGAATGGCAGAGGTTGAACAAACAAACTCGCATCATGGAAATCGGCATCAAAACTGGACAGTTGCAGGGCCACCTCATGATCAAACGCTGTGCTGCCATCGTCGTCGTTGTAGACATACCCTAAAGGTGCGCCCAGATCAGTACCGCCTTTTCTTGTGGCAATCGGGCAGCCTGGATTTGGACTCACACAACCTGTCTCATCCTGACGAGGATGTACATAGAGGTTGGCCAACATGCCCATCTCCATATGCTCTGTGGCTTCCACATGGCAGTGATAGAGATAGGTGCCAGGCTCGACCACATTGTAGTAGTAGGAGAGGGTCGCACCCATGTTGATACTGATCGAAACCTCAGGCACACCATCAAATACTGCAGAGGCATTAGGAAAGCCATGCCAGTGAATGGTGTGTGGATCGAACAGATCGGGACGTATCACCGTACCCACGTTGGTCAGGTTGAGCCAGAACTCATCTCCCTCATCAAGTTCGATGGTAGGGCCCGACCACTCTGCATCGAGGATACCGTTGGCGATGACATTCGACTCAGCGGTTCCAGTCTGATTACCAAAACCGAAGATATACATCGGATTGTCATCAGACATGACGGCAAAACCATCACCGGCAACCAGGCTCATACATTTGTGGTTATCCGGAGCAAATGGATCATCAATCACCGCATCACCGTTGCTGTCACCGGGACACTGGATATTGACCACCGCAGCGGCGCTGCCCATGAAACCCAGCAGCGTCAATGCAATGGCTCCCGCGAGTGTATTTTTGCTAAACGTTTTCATTGGGCGTTACTCCTCGTGATCTTGTAACCGCCTGGCATAATGACAAAATAACTTTCTTGCTCTGTTTGTCCTTTGACCTGCGCCTGGCCAGGCGCAGTCAGGGACAATTCAATTGTTGGTTTTGACTTATTCATTTAAGGCACCATCTCATCAGCACCGATGTCGGACTGACCAGCTGCTGGTGTCCTCGCATCATTGTCAAAGTCAACACTCAACAGGCCACTGGCAGGGGTACTGCCACCGTTGTTGATTGCAGCTGAACCAACAGCCAGATGGTAATCAAACAGGGTTGCTCCAGCTGTACCCGGCTCAACCAGAGAGAGCGGACCAAAAGCTACCTGAATGAAGTTGCCACCCTCGTCGAAAGCCGCTGCTGTCTGCAGCCCAATCGCTTCGTTGAACAACAAGGTGTTGTTACGTCCTACGTTGAAGTACTCGTTGGCAAAGCCAGGATCACCAGTGATATAGGTGTTGTTTGTACTGTAAGGCGTACCTGCCAGGAGCAGTGATCTAATCGGATTGAGACTAAAATCAGGGCTTACTCCAAGACCGTTCAACACTGCAAGATCACGGGAAACATCATCCATTGAGGCCACTGTCGCGATATCGCAGTTAGCGTTACCGACAGGTGCCGCAGGCGTGTCACAGGTCACTGGTACCAGACTGTTTTCAATCACCAATGTGTTTGGATCATCAAAGTTGGTCCAGAAGAATGAACGGTTGTGATAGACAATCGAGTCACGCAGGATCGGATCAGAGAAATCTGAACCCTGTGGGCGACTACCAAACACATCCGGATCGACAAAGACATCACCAAAGTTCTCATCCAGATTCAGCAACTGATCCATCACATCACTGTGGTAACGGGAGACGATACCCGCTGGCATAGCTGTGGAGAGATTTGGTGAACCAGGTGCGAAGGCCTGAGATCCGGTAGCTGTAGAGTCGTTGTTGGCGACTGTGTTGTTACGGATAAAGACCTTAGGTGAATCGAGCAGAGCCAAGGCGCCTGCCACACCAGCAACATTGTTGTCGATCATGTTGTTGTAGACCAAGACACGATACCAGGGACCACGTGCACCCAGACTCTGGCCAATATCCTGGCCATTGATGCTGGAGAGCATGATACCGCTACCGTCACCGGCACCTGCCAGGTTACCCCGGATCAGGTTGGCGTCGATGGTGACATGACCTGTTCCAGGTGAGAGCAACAGACCTGTCTCATCCTCTGGAATAAGTGCTGGCAGACCTGTAACCAGGATACCACCACCAGCCGGCGCACTGCCGGGAGTCTGACGGAAGGTCTCGTTGAAGAGGATGGTGTTATCCTCGATCAGACCGTTACGCGAGAGACCCTGGTGAGCGATACCGCCACCGCCGCCCTGGCTGAAGTTACCGCATACCCAGTTCTTCTGTACACGATAACTGTCGCTGCCGGTATTCAGAGAGATACCGCCACCTGCACCGTTAAGGGTACCGTTCTGGCTGATGTGGTTATGGTGAATACGAACTCGGTCGTTGACAGCATCATCATAGACCAATGAGCCAACAGCCTGGTTCGGATTGCCATTCACAAAGCTAGGATCGTTTTCATTGGCAATGGCGTGTGTCAGGTCAGGATGACCGATACGAATACCACCACCGTTGAAGCCTGAGTTGGCAGTCAAACGATTGTTAGCAATATGCAGGAACTGGTTAAAACCATTAGCGATGATACCGCCACCGGTGCTGGCACCGATAATGGTGAAACCATCGATTCTGGCACCACGGTTACGCGGATGACCAAAGCGGTTGATGCCGTTACGTACACCGGCAACAAACACGCCTGCACCCTCTTCCGTGGGGAAGGCGCCGCCGTTCAGACCAGGAAAACCGAAAGGTGCATTTACCTGACCTGGTGTCTGGGTAATGGAACCATCATCCACCAGATATTGGGCAAGTGCACGCCAGGCGATAATCTTCTCAGTCGGTGACTTTCTGGCATTGATGGTTACTGCACCAGCGCCCCAGCCTTGGAGCTTAACCGGCTTGTACATAATGACCATCTCATCGTACACACCAGGTGCAACCAGAATCAGATCACCAGCTTCAACACCAGGCTGACCTTCCAGTGGATTACCAATAGCTGACTGAATAGTAGGATATTGGGCGCTTGGAATATTGACTACGTTGTAGTAGGTACCATTGCCGCGCAGACCCATCTCAGTGCCGTTAACATCAACACCAACTGTCAGTGTTACACCGATAGGTGTTTCAGCACCATCACTATTAACAACAGTCAGTTGATATTCACCTGCTGCTGTACCGGCAGGTATGGTTGCGAAGATCCGGTTACCGTTTCCACTAGATACTGTCAGCTGGGAGCGAGTGCCAGTGGCATCCTCAATCCAGGCTTGAGCAGCTGCTGAGAAGCGATAGTCACGGGTCGTTGTCTTCAGCGCCAGATCAGCACCATCCCACTCAGGATTAGGTACAACAATGTTGTTACCCATAGAGTTGATGCGAATCTCCTGGCCTGGCAGAGCGAAAGGACCGCCACCGCCACTGCTGTTGCGACGCTTCACCGATGAGATCATCGGGGTTGAGTCTGGGCGTTCGCAATCGACCGGGAACTGTCCAGGACCAGCAAAAGCCGCAACCTGTACCACTGGGGTATCCAGATAGGTAATGGTTCCTGGCATATACTGGAAGGTGTAACAGAACTGGCTGTACTGAGTATCGAAGTAAGGATCGATAATCAGCGCCGACTGTCCGTTCTCATCAATACCATCACCATCAGTATCTGCAGTTGGATCATACTGTGGATTCTTGATCGGACCGGCGTCGTTCATGCAGGAGACCAGCATGTTAGGTGACATACCGGAAGGCATCGGCAGATTGGCTGTAGAGGTCGAAGGCACCAGAGCGTCAAAGCGACCATACTGATCGGCATAGACCCGGTTCACCAGATCACCATTCCAGTCATAGAAGGCGACTGGCACATGAGGTGGTGCATACTTCTCACCAAAGCTTGGTGCGCTTGGATCGAACTCATTGGCCAGATCGTTCAGGATGACACCTGAAATATTGCCTGCCTTAGGTACATGAGTCATGACGAAGAACTCAGCTGCAGCATTCTGTGCAGATGAGAGCGGGATCTGTTTCATGTCACACAATGGGCGGGTATCACCTGCGAAAGGTGCATAGACCCCTTCATCTCCAACCAGAGCCGGATCGATCAGATTGGCATCACCTACTCCTGCATCACCGCTGCCATCTTTGGTGACCATGGTGAGATATTGGGGCACAACATGAGGTTCACCTACGCATGATGGTGGAAGAGCCTGTAGATCAGCCCGCCAATCCTGGCCTTCACCTGGGATGTACTCATCACCGAAGTCGACGTTCTTATGTTCCTCTCTAAGGTTTTCGTACCCTGGAGGGGTCGACATCTGCACGATGTAGTCGCTCGGCAGCATACCTAGTTGCAGGTTATCCGCCTTAGCAGGATCGATCGCACGAACCGCGGCATCAGCACTTACCAGATAGTTCTGGATGTCTGCTACAGCGGCTGCGGTGTTACCACCAATAGCGGTCAGATGAGCAAGATCATAGTCCGCAAAGGCAAAGCCACCATCAAATACAGCATCACGTAGCTGATTGTAGTTTCGCAGTCCGTCAAAACAGCGGTCATCGGCAATTGGAGGATCGACAATAGCGACACCCACATTGTTTCGCCCCTGACACCCTTCTGGAATGCTGTCGTCCCAGCTGTCAGTGTAAGTGACCTGCAGTGCATCGTTGAGATCAAATACGCCGTTACCTGGACCAGGATTCTGGATACAAACGCCGTTTGCATCAGGCGTATTGGACCAGTTGTAATCTATATCCTCGTCTCCAGGGAAGTTATCGAATGGATAGTTATTAACGTCGGCATAACTGACACAGCCGTTAAGATCGATATCATCGATTACACCGTCATCAGGTTGAGCGATACCATCGTTATTCCAATCCACATCACCATAGGTTGCTTCACCAAAGGCATCAGTTCCATTCGGGAAGCTGGCACCTATTGGAAAGGAGTCGATGTCACCATCTGCATATAGAGCCAGCTGCACTCTTGGCATGCCAGGCTCCCACACTTCTGCAGCGGCAGTCTTAGGATCGTCTTCGGCACGGGTGGTGGCATAGAAAACCATACCTGAAATGCCGCCATTTTCACCAACGAATTTCGGTAGGACAGGTGGGAAAGCAGTAAAATCAGCCTCGGTGAAACCGATATAGTCGGTCTTACCAAATTGCATCACATTGGTTTGTCCAAGAAAACCCTGGATACCCATCGTCAAAACCTGGCCGGTCTCTGTGCGAGAGAGATTATCACCAGTATTTGGGTTGATGGCTTCAAATCCTGGACAGCTGTTGGTCGCAGGATCGTATTGGGATGAGTCCGTACATTGGGCTTGAGGAACCAACTCACCATAGCTTGGAAACTCTGTAGCGGTGGTGTCCACTGGACCGCCAGCGTCAACTACAAAAGTACCGCCGGTAGCTTTCTTGTTGGCAAAGCTGACTTCCGCAACCAACCAATGAAAGAAGGGGAACTTCTCATCGAAAGGCGCCAGGCCTTCACCATCAGTTGGAAAGTTCTGATAGATGGTGCCATCACGCCAGCGCAGTGAGACATCCTGACTCTCAGGCCCGATTCCTGCCTCAGTTGGATCCCAGAAGCCATCCTGATCTTCATCAGAGAAAATGCCAGCATTGACTCTGGAGAACCAGTTGAAGACGCCCACATCGCCAAAGTTACAGGTGCCACCAAGATTACAGGTTCCACCAGTCGGATCGACGGTAAAGGGCTGCAAACTAATGACTGCATCCAGGTTGGCATCAAAAATAACCAGTTGATATGAACCAGGACTCAGACCAGGAATTGAAAAATTACTGTTGGTACATGGTGTAGCGAAGACACCTTGACCACCACCGGCAGCCATGTCATTCACACCAACCCAGCAACCAGGAAAATCACGTCCACTGTAAAACTGAGAAAAAGGAGGACGGGAGATATGAATATCGGTAACCGTACCTGTGACGGTGGCAACCTGTTCCCCTGGCGTTGATGTCAACGCAGGAAAACCACCATCAGCAGTCGACTTAATGAAGCCGACGAAGACATGTGGACCAGGAGGTCCGAACTCAACAAAAGCGGCAGGCTCATTTGCCTTGACCCAGGCATCGATAACCTTACTGCCCTCGATGGTACTGGTCTGCTGCCAACCAATTTGTTCATTGGCATCTTTGATCGGGGGCTTGATTATTATGCCATATTTACCAGGTGCCAGGTTTTTAACAAGCAGCAGGCCGTCTTCATTGGGCTGCAGTGTTCCGTTACCCAGTTGATCAATAATCGGCGCGCCATCTACGTAGCAGATGAAATTGGTGAATACATCGGTATCGGGTTGACCGTTGATATCGCAATCTTCACGATAGGAGGTACCGAGATAGTTACCGAAAGCGTCTTGAATGACCTGTCCACCAGCCTGTCCATAACGACCGGCAGGCTCTTCGAGAAAGAGGTTAAACTGAGTCCAATCCACATGACCAGGCTCACCTGGCGCTGGATTGGTCTCTTCTGGAAGATCAGGCGCACCATTGATTGGATAGTTATCATGGAAGAGAAAGATCGAGATCTGTGCAGTAGGAATCGGATAGGCCTGAGATGTCACCGTCAGATCATCAAGCATGTTATCCGGATCGTTGGCGTTTGGTAATACAGTTACCGAACCACCAGTAATGCCATGACCACTGTAGGGCAACACGGATACATAGTATCTACCAGGAGTAACATTCAAAATCTCTACGCTTGAGAGATCTGTATTGCCACTCATGCCACTGGCATCATTCTGTGCCTTTCCGACAGGTGCATAACTCCTGTGAAAGCTCAGTGAGAGCAGCTCATCAGCAGTCGTCGCCGGGGCAGCAGGATCCACCGGAAATGTGGTGTCCTCCTGAATCATCCAGCGGAAACCTTCCACTGGGTTGCCTGCGCCATCCACTACATTCAGGTTAAAACGCGCAGCATTTACTGCGGTACTTAAAAAAAGCAGAGTCAGCATAATGAATATCATCGCGACTCTGTTTTTGTAACCCTGATTCTCGTTTATCATGGTTTCTTTCTCCAGACCTAATTGGTCAACAAACTTTCCGGGGCTTGCATACAAGCCAGCCAGATATACTGGCCCCTTTACCAGCACTTGCAGCCAATCTTACGTCTCTTTATATATATGGTCTTTGAGTGGTACTACGCCTTTGGCCGGGGTTCGCCCCTACCCTGCGGGTCTGAAAATATGTAGTTGAGCGGGGTAGAAACCCTACCTACCTGGTAGGGTGTTCAATTGATGGGATATGGTATACAGCGCAGTTAAATGTAATAGTTATGTTGGAGAGAATTTGACCAGGCAATCCTGGCCTCTCATTTGGAATAAGAGGGTCTGCACTCTAGTGGCCAACCAGGTAATGGTTGAGTGCAATAATTGGATACGCTGTTGAACTGTTATCTGAATTTGAATAGACGATCTAAATTCCCTGACTGACAATTATTGATGACATTCAAGCTTGCTTCGAGGTCATCCCCAACTAAACTTTCAGGGAAGCGTGTAAAACAATGGATCCTGAACTTTTAACGCCCGGCTGCTCGAGAACAAACGAAGAACATGAGCTCAGATAAAAAGAATATCCTTATCGCAGAAGATCACACAATTCTGCGCGCTGGATTAAAGGCATTACTCACATCGAATCCAAATTTCGAGATTATTGGGGAAGCTGATAACGGGCGGGATGCCATCCGAAGAACCATAGAACTCAAACCCGACCTTGTGATTATGGATTTAAATATGCCTGGTCTCAATGGAATGGATGCGGTCAGGGAAATCAAAGAGAGAATGCCGGAAGTTAAAGCCCTGGTTCTTACAGTTCACAATGAAGAAGAGTATGTACTGGCAAGCCTTAAAGCGGGCGCCAATGGTTATGTACTGAAAGATGCAACCCAGAACGAATTGATGGTTGCGGCCGAAAGGGTGCTGGAAGGAAAAACCTACCTGAGTGCGGAAATTACAGAGAAAGTAGTCAACAGCTATTTACATACCAACAATGTCAATCAGGAACCACTTACCCGCTGGGACACAATTACCCAAAGAGAGCGCCAAATTCTGAAATTGATCGCAGAAGGCCACACCAATAAAAGCATGGCTGACTATCTCTGTATCAGTGTAAAAACAGTGGAAAAACACCGCGCGAATTTAATGAAGAAACTCGATCTGCACAGCGTCTCTGCTTTGACCACTTATGCCTTGGAGAAAGGTATAATCAACCGCTAAGAAGATCGGTTTAGAGTGGAAAAGATGCGCGAATCTGAACGCCTTGATTGATTCCGGTATCGATTCGGATTCTACCTTCGACTGACTCTGCCCGCTCACGCATACCAACCAGACCCATGCCAATTTTACCCTGAATTTCAGAAGGGTCGAAACCAACACCATCATCAATAACCAGCAGATGAATCGCATCGTGGGCCTGTAAAAGTGAGACACTGATTGTCTTCGCTTTAGAATATTTGACTGCGTTGTTCAGTGACTCCTGGACAATACGATAGATGACACTTTTGTAGTCATCAGGGATTGCGCTCTCATCAACATCAAAATCGGTTACGACTTGAGTATCGCTGCAAATTTTAGAGATTTGACGACACTGCCATGATATAGCAGGAAGCACCCCAAGATCATCAAGTATGGCAGGTCGAATAGCACTGCAGATTGACCTGACTTCTGACATCGCCTGTTTGACCATTGAAGATATAGCCTCAAGTGAATCGCGATGTTCAGCCGGCATTGTCTGATCCTGATTTTCATCACAATCATTCAGGCAACGCTGCACATGGAGACCCATACCGGTAAGGAGCTGCCCTAGACCATCATGAAGCTCCCGGGATATGCGCTTTCTCTCCTCCTCCTCTGAAGTTACAAAGGGGTGAGAGGCGTGACTGGTTTTTTTGAGACAGGCTAAGCCGTCTGATAGATGAGGATCGGTTGGCTTGACCTTGTCGTTGATAGATATGCCTGAAGTGAGCTCCCTTTCGCTGACAGGAAAGGCTGAAGAAGAGAGTCTGATTGCTGAAATTTCATTCAGACTGATACTGCCCAACTTATCTTTCATTAAGGTCATATATACCCTTTTAATTTTTTGTTTTTTATTTAAACAATGTTTCGGCTGGTAATAAAAAAAATGAACTGGTTTTGCATCACATTTTATATCTCAGCCTAATTGGGATTCATTATTTGCACGGTTCATGCCAAATAGTATATTATCCTTTAATTACAGTAAGTTATTATTGTTACTTGACAAATCACTCTCAGTTATTAATTTGATCAGTGTAAAGTATCTCGACAGATATGCCTTTGATTCCTATATCGGAATGGGTTAAATGCCCTATTTCATGGGTAGCGTCGAATAATTTTACACTGTTTGATAATTGTCAATGACTTGGAATCTCATCAACAGAGAGGTGTAATATCCGGGAAATTGTTCAAAAACGGGCCTACCTGCCCGTTCTTGAGAAGATTTTTAAATCCAGGGAAGGGAGAATAGAACTGTTGCCCTGTGTGGAAATCTCAAGGATTTGTCTGAGATCCCTGGAGAAGCGCTTCTACTTTTGAAATATCATCACGTGTATCCACGCCATGACCAGGATCGACCTTAGCATTACTGACATGAATCCTGCCTCCATGCCAGAGTACCCTGAGCTGCTCCAGGGATTCCGCCCTTTCGATGGGGGCGTGCTCCCAGGAAACAAAACGTGCCAGATAGCCAGCACGATAGGCATACAGACCGATATGCCGGGAAAAGCCGGTCTCCTTGGGCAAGGGGCTCTCAGCCTGCAAAAACTCATCACGATGCCAGGGAATGGGCGCACGACTGAAGTAGAGCGCATAACCCTGCTGATCCGTCACAACTTTGACCACATGGGGGTCAAACAACATATTTCGATCAGTGATCGCAGCAGACAAGGTAGTGACGCCTGCGACTTCGTGTCGACTCATATCATCTGCAACCTGAGTCAGCAACTCAGGCGGCATACAGGGTTCGTCTCCCTGCAGATTGACCACAATCTCATCCTCCCCCCAATTTTTCAGTGCCACCACCTCAGCAATACGATCAGAGCCACTGCGATGATCTGCTGAAGTCATACAGATATCTGCTGAGAATGTCCCACAGACATCTGCAATCTGCTGACTGTCTGTGGCAACAACCACCTCTTCAGCTCCACTCTCGACAGCTCTCTCAAATACATGCTGAATCATCGGTTTGCCGGCAATCGGCAGCAACGGTTTTCCAGGTAGACGAACTGAAGCATATCGGGCAGGAATGACAACTTTGAAACCCATCGTTTTATCCTTCTGGAATCTCTTCATCTGCTGCTAATTTCCTCGCCTCTTCTTCCAACATGACAGGTATTTCGTCACGTATGGGATAGGCCAATCGATCAGCGCGGCATATCAGCTCTTGCTCTTTTTTCATATACAGGAGTTTTCCCTTACATACAGGGCAAACCAAAATATCAAGCAGTTTTCTGTCCATCTAAGAGCCTTTTTACCTTCGTCAAAAATAGTTGTTCGAATTCAGGATCTACCTTCGCAGTCGCAGGTACATACCAGTGATTAGATTGAGCGTACTTTTCGCACTTTACAGCATCTTTCTCGGTCATGAGAACTGTGTTGTCACGATAAGCGGCCAAATCATCAGCGGAAAAGGGATGATGATCTGGAAAAACATGGCGATCAACCCTGAGCCCTGATAGTTCAAGCATAGAAAAAAATCGCTCAGGATTCCCAATACCCGCTACTGCATCGACACGGCTCCCTGAAAACTCGACCAGGGCCTTAGCAGCCAACTCTCCGTTAAGAGGGATTGCCATCTTGCCTGTAACACTCATCTGGTATTCATCTGTATTGGCTTGGCCGTTTACAATCACCAAATCAACACTATTCACTCTTTTTGGGGTCTCTCGCAAGGGGCCGGCGGGAAGGCAGTAGCCGTTACCAAAACGACGCTGACCATCAATCACAACAATTTCCAGATCCCGTTGCAACGCGTAATGCTGCAATCCGTCATCCGAGAGAATGAGATCACATTGGTAGTTGGAAATTAACTGTTCTGCAGTTTCTGGGCGGTCTGGCCCGGCATAGACTGGACATCCACTATGTCGTTTGAGCAATATCGCTTCATCACCCACCTGCCCTGCACCACTATCGGATGTGACTTCACAAGGCCAGCTCTTCGACTGACCACCATAGCCTCTTGTGATAATGCCTGGCCTATAGCCCAACTCAGTCAGTTGCTGAGCCATCCAAACGATGAGTGGCGTTTTTCCAGTACCTCCCACTGTGATATTGCCAACAATGATCACCGGCTTTCCCACACTCCGACTACTGAAGAGACCCAACCGATAGAACCATCTTCTTAATAGAGCAACCAGGCAAAACAAGCCACTCAAAGGCAACAGTAACAGCGTTGAAAGTCGCCGCTCCTGCCAGGAAGATTCAATCCAATTCAATGTAGAGAAAGCCTCACTCTGCTGCCGGCTTATGGGCTGAAAATGTCATCTTGGTCAAACCAAGCTGACTCGCTGCATCCATTGCGGTCATCACCGACTGGTGGGGGGTACGAGCATCTGCATTGATAATCACCGGGATATCCCCCTCTTCACCAATGGCTTTACTGATTGCCATTTTCAAGGTTTCGATTTCTGTATTGACAACTTCTCTCTGATTGACAAAAAAGGTTCCGGCAATATTGATGGTTATATCCAGCTCATTCTTTTCACGCTGAAGTTCCTCACCGGTCGCTTCGGGTAGTTCGATAAGGATCTGGCTCTCATGTTCGAAGGTTGTCGATACCATGAAAAATATCAACAATAAAAACACAACATCGATAAGTGGCGTGATATCCACCTCAGGTGTTTTTCGAGGCTTCAGTCTGAAATTCATTTCAGCGCTCTCTCTCACCGTGTATCACTTCGACCATCTTCAATGCCCGCTCTTCCATACCGATCACCAGTCTGTCGATCAGGCCAGTAAAATAACGATGAAACATCAGGCTGGGTATTGCTACAGAAAGCCCCGCAGCTGTAGTTATCAGGGCTTCAGAGATACCCCCCGCCAAAACACCGGGATCACCTACTCCTGAAGTCACAATGACGCTGAAGACTTTGATCATGCCGATGACCGTACCAAGCAGACCGAGCAGTGGTGAGATCGATGCAATCGTGCCTAATGTATTGAGGTAACGTTCAAGCTCGTGCACAACCTGACGCCCAACCTCTTCGATCGCCTCTTTCATCACATCTTTGTCATGATTTCGATTGACCAGCCCAGCGGCAAGTATTCTTCCCAGAGGTGAACTGCTTTTTAACTTGTTCAAGTCCGCCAGGCTCAGTTTATTCTCCTGGTGAAGCTGTAGAATCTGCTTCATCAGATAATCCGGCATAACCTTTTTGTGCTGCAGGGACCAGAAACGCTCAATGACGATACCCAATGCAACGATGGAACAGATGATGATAGGCAGCATCAGCCATCCGCCAGATTTTACAAGTTCAAACACTTATCCTTTTCCTTTTATTGCATTTCACTAACAGATCGCTCGATCAGGCCATGTTCCTAATGTGCCGTGCAGTAAATTCGGCAACTCTCGTCCGCACCACAAGTCTCATTGGCAAGCAATACGAGCGGCGACTAGCAGTCTCTAGATCACGCAAGCCTAACACAGCCAATGGCGCTTGTGGACAGGCCCATATGAAGCGATTCGTTGCGCCTCTGGGAGAGCCCGATATTCACTCCCTATTGTGCCAGTATCGACCATTTAACACCCGGTAGAGCCGAGGCAGTGGATTTTTTTCTCCAGCTGCAATTCGAAATTCAATCGCACCGCTCAGCGCCGTATTCAGATTATCAGCACCTTGAAGCCGCCAGCGTTCAATTACCTCAGGTCTGGGGAAACCATAGCTGTTTTTGTACCCAGTTGAAAATAGAACCCACTCAGGATCGACAGCGGTCACAAACTCAGGGGATGAGGAGCTGTTTGAGCCATGGTGTGGTGCCACGATCAGTTTCGATTTCAAATGCTCAGGGCTCTGATCTATCAATTGCTCTTCAGCCGCTTTTTCAATATCTCCCGGAAGCAGAATGCCCCAATCGCCGCTGACTATCTTCAGCACGCAGGAACGATCATTACGTCTCTTATAGCTTGCCTCTGCGGTTGGATGGAGTATCTGAAAACGGACACCATCCAATGACCACGCTTCTCCAGCGCGACAGGGTTGAGCCTGATCAATCAACTCCGGCTCTCCAGCCAATATTCTCTCAGTAGGAATCGCTTTGACGAGCGTCTCCAAACCCCCGGCATGATCCCTGTCTCCATTACTCACCAGTAAAAGATCGATCTGGTCGTGACCACGCGATCTGAGGAACGGAATGATAACTGATTCAGCCGCATCCTGAGCTGTACCACGCTTTGGTCCTGTGTCGTAGATTATCAAATGATTACTGGTCTCTATAACACAAGCCAGCCCCTGACCCACATCCAGTAGTGTGAACCATAATTCACCCTCTTCTGGCCGCTCCGGTGTCGATAGCAGAACAGGCAGACAAAGCCAGATCCCCATCCCCCGTCCGGGAATGCCACTGGGCATAATCAGAAGCAGGCACCCAACCAAAGCAGAGAACCAGAAGAGCGTCTCTTGTGCCGGCAATTCAGAGACCGCGAACGACAGAGTTGAGAACCATTGCAGGGTATCGAAGGTCATCCCGGAGAGGGTGCCGAGCCAGTTAAACCAGATCTGGGCCAACTCAGGAATAAGCAAAGCAGGTAAACCAATCAGCATCATCGGCACTAAAACCATACTGAACCAAGGCACCATTATCAGATTGACCAAGGGCGAGATCATAGAGACCTGACCAAAGAAGAGAAACAGCACCGGCAGTAACCCCAGGGTAACTGCCAGCTGTATTCGCACTCCCTGGCGCCAACCACGCATTGGAACAATTCGCCCTCCCATATGCCACAATATCACTGCCACAGCGATGAAAGAGAGCCAAAAACCGATACTCAGCGTTGCCAATGGATCGATCAGGACAACCAGAAACAGGGCAAGCAGCAGGCTTCGTCCAAACTGCACACGATAGCCAAGAATCACTGCACCAAGGGTGGTCACCAACATCAGCAGTGCACGTTGTGTGGGGAGCGTAAATCCTGCTAAGGCGGCGTAGCCTATTGCTCCCAGCAGAGCGATCAGGGCACCCGCCTTGAGTGCTGGCCAGATCAAACATAGCCTGCTGCTACGACGCCAGAGCCAGGATCCTGTAATCAGTAACCAGCCGGCAACCAAACCGACATGCAAACCGGATATCGCCATCAGATGGTTGGTTCCCGTGCTGCTAAAGACCTGCCAGGCTTGTTGATCGATGCCCCGCTTGTCACCGACAGCCAGCGCCTTCAATAGTGCCGCAGCTTGAGGTGCTTCTGTATAGTGGTCTATGGCACCGGCAATGCTTTGACGTAAGCGCCCTATCCATGATGGAATCAATACAGCATCAATTTGCTCATTTCCCTGCCACTTCCGAACATATCCTTTGGCATCAATCTGCTGTAGAAACAGCCAACGTTCATGATCGAATCCTGCAGGATTCTGAGTGCCTCTTGGCCGGATTAATCTCACCTTCAAACGCCAGCTATCTCCGACTTTCAGTGGTTGGTGGGCGCCGTACCAACTGAGTTGGACATGAGAAATTTTGTACGCCACATCGTCAGCATCATGAAGCGAGATTACACGCATCCGAAAATGAGAAATAAGACCACGCTTTACGGGCAGGGAATCCACCACCCCTTGCAGAACCATATCACTACGTTCTAATGAGACAGGCAACTGCTGTTGCAGGGAGAAGCTGGCATGAAGTAGACTCCATGCAAGGCCTATAAAAAGCCCCAGCCATGGACGTAACTGAGTGAATCGCCAAAGGAATGGTACAAATAGAAGTAGTGACAGCCACTTTAACCCAGGCAGGGCATCCAGTTGATGAAACAGTGTTGCCCCTATAACAAAACAGATAAGAATCCAATTCATGACTTCTCCTTGTCACCATCCATTCCCTTTCCATCAGGTATACTCTATCTTTTAGTATCTCAAGAGTTTTTCATGGAAGAATCAGTTTTTAGATCAACCAGCAGAGGACATTTCCCATGCTTTGCTGATGCTTGCAATCCGGTTGCACCCACTAATAGCCATTGAGACCGTTTTTTAACAACAGACATGCCAAAACGACTCATCAAACGTCTGCTGCCCCATCACGACCAGGTGCGTAATCACAAACACCTGCAGATATTTGGCAATCTACTCCATGACCCCAACCTCTGGCACCTGAATAGACACTCTGTCTCAGGCGCATTCGCAGTAGGCCTTTTCATGGCCTTTTTGCCCTTCCCTTTTCAGATGGTTTTTGCAGCTGCCGCAGCCATCTTTTTCCGGGTCAACCTACCTCTCTCTGTTGTCTTGGTATGGATTACCAATCCAATCACCATCCCCCCTATGTTTTATTTCGCATACCGGGTAGGAACTTCAATCACTGGTGATGAGGCGACACTGGAGCCTTTCCAATTCAGTGTGGAATGGCTGCAGAGCGCCGGTTTTGATATTTTGATCCCTCTGATCGTCGGCTCACTGGTCTGCGCCACAATCTCATCAATCATTGGTTACAGTCTGATTCTATGGATCTGGCGCTGGCGAGTAATAGAAAAATGGAAAAGTCGACGACGTAGATGTCCATCCCCAAAAGTCTCTAAATGAGCCTTTCTGCAGGGCCACTGATTTACTCAATATGTTTAGAGCTACTGATTAGCTAATCTGCCATCTACTAAATGCAACGTCCGATCCATGCGCGCGGCTAGATCCACATCATGAGTGACCACGATAAAACTGACCTTACGCTCTGTATTAAGCTGTAACATCAATTCATAGACCTGCTCTGCTGTTTTTCTATCCAGATTGCCTGTTGGCTCATCGGCTAAAACACAAGCTGGGTGGTGAACCAGGGCTCTTGCCAATGCGGCCCGTTGGCGCTCACCACCAGAGAGTTCGTTGGGTTTATGGTGTGTCCGCTTGGCCAAACCAACCTGTTGCAGCATTTCAGCCGCCTGATCCCGGGCACTAGTGACCGATTGACCACCTATCAACAGTGGCATCGCCACATTTTCCAAAGCGGTAAATTCCGGTAGCAGGTGGTGAAATTGATAGACAAAGCCCATGCTTTGATTTCTTAACTTTCCTTTATCCCGTTCATTGAGACTCAGCAGATCCTGACCATTGAGGATGATCGAGCCTGAATCCGGTCTATCCAGTCCACCAAGGCAGTGCAGTAAAGTGCTCTTTCCTGAACCGGATGCCCCAACGATGGCTACCCGCTCCCCCTCTTTTAACTGCAAGCAGACATCCTGCAGAACCTCCACATAGAGATCACCTTGTGCGAAAGTCCTGACCAGATTACTGGCTTCCAGTACTAAACCAGCTTCACTCATATCGCAATGCCTCAGCAGGCTGGGTGCGGGATGCTTTCCACGCTGGATAGAGTGTTGCAATCAGCGTAATCAGAAAGGCCATGCCACCAATAAACAACATATCGCTGGTATGGGGATCTGATGGCAGCTTGGTGATGTAGTAGATACTGGGATCGAGAAAGTCGACACTCAATGTGCGCTCTATCCAACTCACAATCTCTTCCACATTGTGGGCCAGCAGCATGCCCCCGGCCATTCCGAGAATGTTCCCCACAATACCGATTGTCGCCCCCTGAACCATAAAAATCCCCATAATCGACTGGGGTGATGCGCCTAAGGTACGCAGGATTGCAATATCTGACTGTTTATCAGTAACAACCATAACCATTGTCGAAACTATATTGAAAGCTGCCACAGCAACGATCAGGGAGAGGATAATGGTCATCATCCGTTTCTCGGTTCTTAGTGCAGAAAAGAAGTTTCGATGCTGCATAGTCCAGTCGCTGATACGGTAATAGCCCCCCATCTTCATCGCCAACTCACGGGAAACCTGAGGTGCCAGATAGAGATCATCCAATTTCAATCGAATACCGGTAATCCCATCCTGCAAACGCATCAGTTTCGCTGCATCTATGATATGCAGAATAGCAACACCACGGTCATACTCTCCCATACCCACCTGAAAAATGGCGCTGACCCTGAGACGTTTCAATCGTGGCATTATCCCGGCAGGTGTTACGTTGACCTGTGGCGTTACCAGGGTGACCCTATCGCCAACTCCAACATCCAGAACTGAAGCAAGTTCACGCCCCAGAACAATACCGTAATCTCCTGGCTGCAATGTCTCTATCGATCCATGGATAATGGATGATATAACTTCAGAGACCTCACCTTCCTCTTCTGGCAAGATCCCCCTCAAAAGCACACCACTGACTTTCTGACCACTGATCAACATGCCCTGCCCCTCAACATAGGGGGCTTCTCCGATCACATGGGGAAATTTGGCAGCTTCAGATTGAACTTCCCGCCAATCTGTCAGCTCCCCATTGACGCCGGAAATTGTTGCGTGGGAGGCCATTCCGAGAATCCGTTCACGGATCTCTTTGTGAAAGCCGTTCATAACTGATAACACAACAATCAAAGCCACAACCCCAAGCATGATCCCGACCATGGAGATCATTGAGATAAAGGAGATGAAGTGATTTCGACGTTTTGCTCGTGTATAGCGCAGGCCGATAAATAATTCGATCGGTTTAAACATAGCTCGGCATTAAAACACAAAGTTGCCACTAAACCGCATACCCTGGCAAAAAAAATTACCTGAATTGATTAGATTATGAAATCTGTCAACTGCATCTGGGTTTTATGCAGTTCACGCTTTTCATTCCGATTAATTGCTCATGGTTTCCTATAGTTAGACAAGAGTGCTATATTCCTTCT
Organism: Candidatus Thiodiazotropha sp. 6PLUC1; assembly: GCA_040506705.1. GTDB lineage: Bacteria > Pseudomonadota > Gammaproteobacteria > Chromatiales > Chromatiaceae > Thiodiazotropha. Next base: position 17,374 of record JBEVWG010000007.1, on the reverse strand, counting down.
TGAAGAGACAAATTCGGAGTTGCTCAGATGAGTTTTCGCATTACCGCCCTATCCATCACCCTGTTTGCCTGCCTGATATCTCAATCCGTCACTGCGGAAGTGCTGTTGATTGATTCAATCGACACTGCACCGATCAACAGTGAAGAGGGGATACCCCGTCCTAGCCGCAGTATGACAATGGACCAGGTAAGTCAGCGATTCGGTCAACCCAGCGCAGCCCATCCCAGTGTGGGCGATCCCCCTATCACCCGTTGGGACTATCCGAGTTACTCTGTATTCTTTGAATATAACCATGTATTGACTTCGGTACTGCACCGCTAGGCTTTTCCTGCTCAGGTTCGCTAGCCTCGGACTTTGCTTGCTTGACTGGCGATTCCTGGGGATCTCCACAGCTCCCATTGGCTAACAGCTACCGCGTTTGCCAAAAAAACACCCCACGGAGTGTCCGGCAGTAATTCTTGACAATTTTACTAAGTTTTTTATACTCCCCCGCAAACCTATCTCTAATAGATCATTCGGCAGGCCCCCAAGCCGTCAGGTAGTAGAAATGACAAACAATACTTCAGCAACTTTGATGCACTCCATTATTCAACGCATCGCCACTGGCCCGGAACTGAGCAAAGATATCTCACTGGATGAGGCCAGGGAGGGTATGTCAGCTATTCTTCGAGGTGAGATCGACGATGTTCAGACCGCTATTTTTTTGATAGCTCTGCGTATGAAGCGGGAAACCGATGATGAAAACAAGGGTGCTTTAGAGGCGATTCTGAATATTTCTGATAGTCGTACAGCCAACGTAGAGGAGCTGATCTCTTTGGCTGACCCCTATGACGGCATGAATCGAAATCTGCCTGTTGCCCCGATGATTCCGGCTCTCCTCGCTGCTTGCGGACTGCCCTGTGTCAGCCACGGCCTCGATGCAGTAGGTCCCAAGTTTGGTGTCACCCACCGCCATATTCTTCAGGCAGCAGGTATCAATGTCGATATGAGTCTGGATGAAGCGGTATCCCGCATTGAGAATCCCGAGTCAGGATGGGCCTATGTGGATCAAAAGACCTTCTGTCCGGGCCTTCACGATCTGACCGACATTCGCAAAAGAATTATCAAACGTCAGGTGCTGACAACGGTTGAAGTTCTTGCAAAACCGATTACAGCACAAAAAAAGACTCACCTGGTCACCGGCTATGTTCATAAGCCATATCCAGCAAAATATGCTTCACTTGCTCGCTTTGCAGAATTTGAGGGATGCCTATTGGTGCGCGGCACAGAGGGTGGTGTAATCCCCTCATTGAGACAGCAGGGTATGCTCTTTCGCTATGACGATATGGGAGAGGAGCAAGCGGTGGAAATCTCTCCGGAAAGCCTGTCGATCAAGCAGTCTGTTCGCGCTGTTCCCTTACCTGATCATCCCGCCATCAATAACAGCGGTGATGACGTCGCACGTATATCTGATGTCTCACAAGCAGCACAACTGGCCGCTAATACCGGCTTGCGTGCGCTTCAAGGTGAACCAGGCCCTGCCTATGACTCACTGGTCTACAGCTGTTCATTGTCTCTATGGCATGCTGGCCGACATGATTCCCTTGAAAAAGCTGCCGCCCAGGTTCGACAGGTTCTGGATTCAGGTAGAGCTGCTGAACGGCTCGTATAGTGGATGTAAAAATGCAGGAACAATGGATCAAGGTCGCAGCCGCTGATGAATTGCCTCCAGGCAAAATGAAGCGATTCGATTTCGAACAACATCGCTATCTGATCGTCAACGCAGAAGGTCAAATATACGCTGTGAATGATCAATGCAGCCATGAGGATGTTTCGCTCTATCTTGGCTGCATTCAAGGACAAAACATTAAATGCTCTCTACATGGTAGCCGCTTTTGTCTTAAAACAGGTCTACCTCTGGAAGAGCCGGCTACAGAGGCAATTGCTACATTTCCTGTCAAAATAGAGAATAATCAAATACTAATACAGCTAAAAAAATAGCCGAAAGACTCACTTTTGGTGACCTGGATCAAAATCAATTGCTTCCTACACTAGCGGAGTCAGGGTAATTACTATATATTCCACCTCATAAAAATTCTGCCTGATAAGGCATTACCATTTCACCACCATACAATGTTCCGGGGGTACAATCGGTGAAATTTCTTTTAATGTTGGCAGTCGCTTTCTGCATGACTCTCTTTTGGCAAACGTCCAACATTGCTGACAGAACCCCTAATCTCCAGAGTTTTGAACAAGAGCAAGTCATTATCAAGGCGCCACAAGCCTCCTAAGATCTACTCTATGCACACCTGATTTCAGGAGTGCGTATCCAAACACCACACTTGCAATATCCTGTATCGCTTTATCAAATGGTAGGTCCCATCGATTTTCGTGACCTAATACCGATTTATGAGTAAAAAACAGTTCGATGTTGAATAAATTCTGGCATTCCGCTGTCCTAGTTTGGGAATATTAACCCACACATATAGACTGAACGGATAATTCACTCGGCTAATTGGCCCAAAGCTTTTTTTTGTTGAGACTCCTGTGTGAGTTCAGGTATTGTTGTCAGGCTAGGTTCTGCTAACAAAACATTAAAAATAGAGGCTGTTAAGCGTACAGAGAGTCCGGAACTGGCTTATTCTGTATTTGCGAGATGAAAGCAGTCCTGGCTGTGCCGGCTGAATTTATATTATCTGGCCTTATAAATACGATAAAGATAAACGACTAAACTTGTGACAACCTCATCTTCCCCCCATTCCACTGCGACATTTGAAGCGAGAGCCCTCTCCTGCATAAGGGACGATCGAATGCTGTTCGAGGATCTTGATTTTACGATCAATCCTGGACAAGCCCTGGTTCTTGAGGGTAGAAATGGCAGTGGCAAAACCTCACTATTGAGGATCTTATGCGGCATTCGCCTCCCCGAATCCGGTAAATTACTCTGGGAAGGTAAAGATATTTTCATGCAGGGCCCAGAGTTCCATGAACACATAGCCTATCTTGGACACAAAGATGGCTCAAAACTCGACCTGACACCCCTGGAGAATCTACGTATTGCCCAAGGTCTGGGCAAGGCCAAAGAGGGTATAGACCTGGAGCATGCACTGGAACAGGTTGGTCTTTACGGCTTCGAAGATGTACCTACCCGTAATCTTTCAGCAGGACAGCAGCGTAGACTCGCTATCGCACGCCTGCTGGTCACCGACGCAAAGCTTTGGATACTCGATGAACCATTCACCTCACTTGATCGTAAAGGCATAGAACATATGGAGCGACTGTTTGAGGGGCACCTCAACCAAGGCGGCATGGCTGCCATGACCACTCACCATCGAGTTGGCTTTAGGGATGAGGTCGAACTGGTGCGCGTAAATCTGTCTGAAAGATGAGTACACTCTCCCTAACCAGCGCTTTTAGCCTGCTCCTGAAAAGGGATCTGTTGCTCGCCTATCGCCGACGTTCAGAGCTGGTCAATCCAATGCTGTTTTTTGTTCTGGTGACCGCGATGTTCCCTCTTGGCATCGGCAACGACGCCAAACTTATCGAAGCTGTAGGTCCTGGGGTTATCTGGGTCGCCGCACTGCTGGCCTCCCTACTCTCTCTGGACAGCATGTTCCGTTCTGATTTTGATGACGGCTCTCTTGAACAGTTTATGTTGAGTGCCCACCCCGTCTCCATTCTGGTGTTGGCGAAGATTTTGGCCCATTGGCTCGTGACAGGCTTACCCCTGTTTATCGTTGCCCCCCTACTGGCGGTGTTATTGAACATCCCCGGATCTGCCATTCCCACCCTGATGCTAACCTTAATACTGGGAACACCTGTGCTCAGCCTCATTGGGTCTGTTGGGGTTGCACTGACTGTCGGGTTGAGACGTGGCGGCGTGATTCTTTCGCTGCTGGTCTTACCCTTATATGTTCCAGTGCTGATATTTGCTACAGATGCTGTTAAAACAGCCATAATCGGCATACCAATCACCGCGCAATTGTCTATTCTGGCAGCGATGTTGGTAGGCTCCCTGGTACTGGCGCCCTTGGCCACTGCCGCTTCACTGAGAATTAGTCTAAGTTGATATGATCATACGCTTCTTTCATCAAATGGGTTCTCCCCGCTATTTCTATAACGTTGCGGGTAAACTGGTTCCCTGGTTCATGGTCAGTTTTCTGATCACTTTGGTGGTCGGCCTCTACTATGGTTTGTTCGTGGCCCCTCCTGACTATCAGCAGGGCGAAAGTTATCGCATCATGTACATCCATGTTCCAGCCGCCTGGATGTCAATGTTCATCTATGTCGTGATGGCGGTTTCTGGATTGATCAGCCTGGTGTGGCGGATAAAAATCACTGAAATAGTGGTTATCAGCAGCGCCACTGTCGGCGCCTCCTTTACATTCCTTGCCCTGGCAACAGGTTCTCTATGGGGCAAGCCCATGTGGGGCACCTGGTGGGTCTGGGATGCTCGACTGACCTCTGAGCTGTTATTACTGTTTCTCTATCTCGGCATCATCGCTTTGCACAGCGCAATCGAAGACAAAAGGGTTGCTGCCAGAGCGGTTTCAATCCTTGCCCTGGTGGGCGTTGTTAATATTCCAGTGATTCACTATTCGGTCGAATGGTGGAACACCTTGCACCAGACAGCCTCGGTCACAAAATTCAGTAAACCCTCCATGGATATCAGGATGCTAATCCCTCTGCTGACCATGGCTATCTCATTTAAACTTTACTATGGCGCTGTGGTCTTAATGCGCGCGCGCGCAGAAATTGTTGAACGTGAAAGAAACAGCCGCTGGGTATTGGAAATGGTTGAGCAGGAGGCGAAATGAGTGAATTTTTCGCAATGGGTGGCTACGCAGTCTACGTTTGGCCCTCCTTCCTTCTGGCGCTCATCGTTCTGGTTGCCAATATTGTTGCTCCTTTGCTGCAAAGAAAACGCGCATTAACTGATATCGCCCGAAAAATTCGTCGGGCCAGGAAAGTAGAGAAATGAATCCCATACGTAAAAAACGACTTACACTGATCGGTTTAATGGTAGCTGGTATAGGTGTTGCCACCTGGCTGGCATTGAACGCATTTGACGAAAATCTGATGTTCTTCTTTTCACCCTCCGAAGTAGTTGAAGGCAAAGCTCCGGTTGCACACCCATTCCGCATTGGCGGCCTGGTTCAGAATGAAAGTGTCAAACGCAAACCCGATGGCCTTACCACGGCCTTCTCGGTCACTGATAATGCGGAAGCCGTTACCGTGGAATATACCGGCATTCTGCCCGACCTGTTCCGTGAAGGTCAGGGCATAGTTGCTATGGGACAGCTCAATCAGGATGGTATTTTCATCGCCAGCGAAGTGCTGGCTAAACATGATGAAAACTATATGCCCCCAGAAGTCGCAGATTCTTTGAAGACTGCACATGATGAGGGCGTTGGTAACACTCAACCTCAGGCCAGCATTCAATGATCCCGGAATTAGGACATTTCACCCTAATACTCTCCCTCTGCCTGGCAGTTACCATGGCAGTGGTACCTTTAATCGGCTCTTACACCCATAACGCCTCATGGATGGCCGCTTCTCGCAGCCTGGCATGGGGCCAGTTTGTGTTTCTGGCTATCTCCCTTTTGATTCTGACAAATGCCTTTCTGAGCAACGATTTTTCAGTAATCTACGTGGCTCAGCATGGCAATACCAAATTGCCAGACATCTACAAGATATCTGCAGTTTGGGGTGCTCATGAGGGATCATTACTACTATGGGCCTTCCTGCTTGCCAGCTGGAGTGTTGCCATTGCCAGTTTCAGTCGCAATCTGCCACTGGAGATGGTATCCAGAGTACTTTCTGTGATGGGTATGATCAGTATCGGCTTTCTGCTGTTCATGCTACTGACCTCAAATCCCTTCGATAGAACCTTTCCGGTGCCTTCCGAAGGTGGCGAGCTTAACCCGATGCTTCAGGATCCCGGCCTGGCGATCCATCCCCCCATGCTCTATATGGGTTATGTGGGCTTTTCGGTTGCCTTTGCTTTCGCCATAGCGGCACTTCTTGGTGGACGACTGGATGCCTCATGGGCTCGCTGGTCACGCCCCTGGACTACGGTTGCCTGGGTCTTTTTAACCCTCGGCATCGTCCTTGGAAGCTGGTGGGCCTACTATGAGCTGGGCTGGGGCGGCTGGTGGTTTTGGGATCCGGTGGAAAATGCCTCATTCATGCCCTGGCTGATTGGTACGGCATTGATCCACTCCCTGGCCGTCACTGAAAAGCGTGGTGCATTTAAAAGCTGGACAGTATTGTTAGCCATATCAGCATTTTCACTAAGTTTGCTGGGTACCTTCCTGGTTCGCTCAGGTGTACTCACCTCTGTACACTCTTTTGCCTCTGATCCGGCACGGGGTGTCTTTATCCTGATATTCCTGCTGATAGTTATTGGTGGTTCGCTGCTGCTCTACACGTGGCGTGCCCCATATATAACCAGTGGTGGACGATTTGATCTGGTCTCAAGGGAGACCTTTCTACTCGGCAACAACCTGCTGCTCTCCGTGTTTGCGGCTCTGGTACTGCTCGGTACTCTGGCACCCCTGATTTACGACGCCTTGGAGCTGGGTAAAATTTCAGTGGGATTTCCCTGGTTCAACAAGATGTTCCTACTCACAACGCCCTTCCTGGCACTGTTAATGGGGATAGGTTCTCTCTCCAGATGGAAACACGCTGAACCCTCCTTATTGATCAAAGAGCTCAAGGTAGCCTTCGCTGTCAGTCTGGCTTTTGGTCTGATTAGCCTGCTGCCTATGTTCTCCGGCGGTAACTGGTTGGTAGGACTCGGTATGGGACTGGCCCTCTGGGTAGCTACTGCTCATCTTGTCAACATCAGGGATCGCCTTAAAAACAAGCATGGCTTCAGTGGATTCTGGCAAGATTTCAAAACCGGCGGCCGCAGTTATTACGGGATGATCACTGCCCATATGGGGGTAGCGGTATTCATAGTGGGTGTCACCATGGTCTCTAATTTCGGGCAGGAGAATGATGTCCGCATGAGTCCAGGTGATGTCAGTGAGATTGCCGGTTATGAGTTCGCTTTCGAAGGGGTAAAACGAATCCCCGGACCGAACTATAACGCCCATCGTGGCAGTTTCAAGGTTTCCAAAAACGGTGAGCAATTCACCACTCTGGAGCCTGAAAAACGCACCTACTTCGTGCAGACAAGACCAATGACAGAAGCCTCTATCGATTGGGGTTTCACTCGCGACCTCTATGTCTCTCTCGGTGAACCACTGGGGGGTGGCGACTGGAGCTTACGTCTCTACTACAAACCCTACGTTCGGTGGATATGGCTTGGGGGTGTATTGATGGGATTGGGTGGCTTACTGGCGATTACCGACCGACGTTATCGCACCGCTCGCGTACGTTCTGCTGAAATGGTAAACAGCGCTACCGCAGCAGCTGCTGCCACTGGGAGATGAACCTGAAATGAATCGATACTTGCGTTATTCCGTTCCGCTGCTCGTTTTCGGAGTAATTGCGGTCTTCCTGTTCAAGGGGTTGGGGATGAATCCAAGGGAGATCCCATCCCCTTTGATCGGTAAATCCGTGCCAGAATTTTCCCTGCCAACAGTTGAGAGTGCTGAGACCTTGATCAGCGACAAAAACCTGAAGGGAAAGGTCTACCTGTTGAATGTCTGGGCAACCTGGTGTGTATCCTGTCGTGCTGAACATCAGACCCTTGTCCGTCTGGCCCGTTCCGGCAAGGTGGATATCGTTGGACTCAACTGGAAAGATGAAAGAGACAAGGCCCAATCCTGGCTGCAACAGCTTGGAGATCCCTATGTCATCAATATCTTTGATAAAAAGGGCCGGACTGCGATCGATCTTGGTGTCTACGGCGCCCCGGAAACCTTCTTGGTAGACAGTAAAGGCATCATCCACTACAAACATGCAGGGCCGGTGACCATGTCACTGTTCAATGAAAAGCTCCTACCGATAATTAATGAATTGAAAGGCCAAGGGTCATAATCGTGCGTCTAGTCTATCTCAGTTTTTTAAGTCTCTTTTGCCTGGCATCCCTGCAAGCCGCAACATTGGCGGAATATACCTTTGAGGACCCAGGTCAGGACGAGGACTTTCGCGCCATCATTGAAGAGATGCGCTGTCTGGTCTGCCAAAATGAATCCTTGGCAGGGTCGAATGCCGAACTGGCAGTAGACCTCAGAAACGAAATCTACGAGATGATGAAAAATGGCCAGAGTAAGGATGACATCATCGAATTTATGGTCGCACGTTATGGTGACTTTGTACTCTACAGTCCACCAGTCAAACCAAGCACCTACCCGATTTGGTTCGGTCCAATGATCGTATTTTTAATCGGTGGCGTGGTTCTGTTTCGCATTATCAGGCGCAAAAACAGAAGCAGCGAAACTGAATTGACTGAAGAAGAACAACAGCGACTCGACAACCTGCTAACAGAGTCGACCGAGAAAAGAGACACGAATCAATGACCCTATTTTGGATTATTTCTGCCGGACTTACTGTTCTGGCAATGGCTTTTGTTGCGCTGCCGTTACTGAGAAAAGAGGTAACCAGCGACATCACCTCAGATGAACTGAATCTAGCCGTCTTCAAGCAGCAGCTGGCTGAGCTGGACAGTGATCTTGAAGAGGGAAAACTCGACCAGGCCCAACATGAGGCTGCCCGCAAGGATCTGCAAAAGGCACTTCTGACTGATGTCTCGCCTAATGCAGAAATCACGCAAAACAAAACCTCTGGCCGGGCGATGGCTGCCACTGCAGTCCTGGTTCCTATAGCTGCTGTGCTGATATACAACATATTAGGCTCACCTGAGATCATTCAGCATTTGGCTCAACAGCCTGCAGGCCAACCCAATCAACAGCCAGTCCAATCTCAAAAAGAGGGTATGGAAAACCTGCCGCCAATGGAGGAGCTGGTTCGAAGACTGGCAGAAAAGCTCGAGCAAAATCCTGACAATCATGAAGGCTGGATTATGCTGGGCCGCAGTTATATGTCACTCAATGACCACTCCGCCGCAATCAATGCCTATCAACGGGCAATGGAGATGAATGATCAGGATGTGAGCCTGCTGCTGGCTTACTCTGAAGCCATTGCAGCCACCAATGGAAACGACTTTACTGGACGGGCTGCGCCGATGATACAGAAGGCCTTTGAGCTGGAGCCTGAGAATCCCAATGTGCTTTGGCTGACCGGTATCCTTGCCTATCAGTCCTCAGACTTCAAATCGGCGATAGTCCGCTGGAACGCACTTCGTGATCAACTGACTCCCCAAAGTAACGAACTCGAATCTGTCAATAAAGCCATCGATGATGCACGCTCCCAGCTTGGTCTACCGGCTGAAGTAGAGGAGTTACCATCTATTGTCAAAGCGAAAAAGCCGGCAGCGAAACCACAATCTTCGACTGCAGCCAAAGCCATCAAGGTAGAAATATCCCTTTCACCTGATCTGCAAAGTAAGGCAAAACCAAACGATCTGGTATTCATCTACGCCAAAGCGGTCAGTGGCCCCCCTATGCCGCTGGCTGCAGTTCGGAAAAAAGTGAGTGACCTGCCTATCTCTCTCAGTCTCGATGACAGCATGGCCATGATGCCGCAAATGAAACTTTCAGGATTCAGTGAAGTGACCGTCGGCGCCAGAATATCCCTCTCTGGCAATCCAAAAGCTCAGAGTGGTGACCTGGAAGGTGAAATAGAGCCAATCAAACCAGGACAAGCTGAGACGGTACAGGTCGTCATAAACTCTGTACATCCCTGATTACCGCTCCAATAGCCCATTGATTGCGTCCTGGCGCAGCAGAGCGTGTCTGCTTGCGCCACTTCCTTTGTTGATAACATCAAAAATTCTGTATCTGAAATCAGTGTGACACCACTCTTTTGTCTGCATGGCATGCCATAGGGAGTGATACCTACCGCAACAATACAGATGACCACTTACCGAACTACCCAATGAAGGTTAGCTCAGGCCAGGCCAACACCCTGTGGTTTACTTTTTTTTGATATACCCTAGGGTTTTATGCCAATCTACTGCTTAAACTCAACAACTGTTCTTTTTTGATTGATATACTGGCAATAAATAAAACCATAAGTCATTTTGCCGACGCCTTCCCTGGCTATTCGAAGCAAGTCGGCAAGTTCCGTTGATAGGAGTCAATATGGCCAACTACTCTACCCACGATATTCGCAATGTCGCTCTGACCGGCCATGCCGGCTCTGGTAAAACCAGCCTGATTGAAGAACTGTTGTACCGATCTGGCGCCATCAAAACCAAAGGCTCTATCGAACGTGGAGATACCGTCTGCGATAACGATGATCTTGAGAAAGAGCTTCAACACTCTCTTGATATCGCCATCACACATCTAAGTCATGAAAATAAACAGGTCAATATTATCGACACCCCCGGCTATGCTGATTTTTTAGGGCGGGGCATCAGTATATTGCCAGCAGTTGAGTCGGCTGTAATCGTAGTCAATGCAGCTACAGGTATCGAACCCGTAACAATACGAATGATGGAAGCCGCGAAACGCCGCGATCTCTGCCGCTTTATCATTATCAATAAAATTGACTTACCGGAGGTGGATCTCGCAGCCCTGCTGGAGAATCTTCAGGAGACCTTTGGTAAAGAGTGTCTGCCCATCAATCTACCAGCAGAAAATGGCCAAAAAGTCATCGACTGCTATTTTCAACCCGGTGGTGAATCTACCGATTTCTCATCAGTCAGTGAGGCTCATGACAACCTGGTAGACCAGGTTGTGGAGGTAGACGAGGCTTTAATGGAGGTCTACCTGGAGCAAGGAGAGGCAATTGAGCCGGAGCAACTGCATGATCCCTTTGAAAAGGCGCTCCGGGAAGGACACCTCATTCCAGTCTGTTTCACTTCCGTAGAGAACGGCGCTGGCATAGATGAGTTATTAAACCTGTTTTCTAAACTCATGCCTGATCCCACTGAAGGTAACCCTCCCCCATTCATGAAAGGCGAAGGGGCCAACATGAAGCCAGTCGAGGTCTCCCCCGATGAGAACAAACATGTCATAGGTCATGCTTTCAAGGTCATCAACGACCCTTACCGTGGAAAACTGGGCATCTTCAGGGTTCATCAGGGGAAACTCGAGGTCAACTCTCAGCTCTTTATCGGTGACGCTCGCAAACCTTTTAAGGTCAGTCATCTCTTCCGTCTACATGGAAAAGATCAAGAGGAGATGAAACAGGCAGTACCCGGTGATATCTGTGCCGTTGCCCGGGTGGAAGATATTCACTTCGATGCCGTGTTACACGACTCTCATGATGAAGATCATCACCACCTGCGATCAATCGAGTGCCCAGTACCCCTGTTTGGGTTGGCTATCAACACGGCCAAGCGTGGCGATGAACAGAAATTAAGTGATGCACTGCATAAACTGGAAGATGAAGATCCCTGTTTCCATGTAGAGCATAATGTCAGTCTAAATGAAACAGTCATGCGCGGACTTGGAGAGTTGCATCTTGATGTACTGCTGCAACAGATCAAAAAGAAATACAGTGTAGAAGTTGAGACTCACCCACCCAGTATCTCCTACCGGGAGACCATTACACGCAAAGCTGAGGGCCACTACCGGCATAAAAAACAGACCGGGGGTGCTGGCCAGTTCGGTGAAGTCTTTTTACGTATCGAGCCTCTTGAGCGCGGGTCTGGTTTTGAATATGTCAATAAAGTGGTTGGTGGCGCTATTCCCGGTCAATTTATACCGGCGATTGAAAAAGGTGTTAGAAGCGCATTGGATGAAGGTGCTATTGGTGGCTTCACCATGCAGGATGTACGGGTCACCGTTTATGATGGAAAGTTTCACTCTGTTGATTCCAAAGAGATCGCATTTGTCACTGCAGGTAAAAAAGCATTTCTTGAAGCTGTCGAAAATGCAGGTCCCGTGATCCTTGAGCCGATTGTTAACATCTCAATTACCACTTCTGACCAGTTCATGGGAGATCTGACAGGAGACCTTGCAGGGCGACGTGGACAGATCAGTGGTACCGAGACAGGACGAAACAATACATTGATCATCAAAGGCCAAGCGCCTTTGGCGGAACTGGAAGGGTATGCCACCCACCTGAAAGCACTCACCGGTGGTGAAGGAATTTACACCATAGAGTTCAGCCACTATGAACCGGTTCCTGGAAACATCCAAAAGCAACTGTCCAATAACAAGCCATCATAGCTATTCTGAATCAGTGCAAGATCAGAACCGATGGGCAAGTCACTTTGTTTCTTGCCCATCGAAACAGCAATCACGAAATAGTATCTGATCAACTGTTATCAACCCGGCCTGACAAACAGATAGGCTAAGGCACAGCTTCGAGTGGCAACCGAGATATTAAAACCTCATCCTGGGTTGCAGTGAATAGATGGTTGTTCAGGACTGTAACTGCTCTTACCTGTGAGGATGTATGAAAATTTCCCACAAACTCTGGTACTTCAGGGTTATCTACATTGAGCACTTGAATATTCCCTGCTATACCTGCAATGAACATCAGATTATCTGAGAGATGAATATCTGCAATATCTCCCTGCACATCGATTGACAGAATCTCGGAGGGACGGGATGGATCACTGATGTCCAGCACAGATATCAAGCCACCAGTCTGAGATAAATATCCATACTGCCCAGAGAGAATTATCTCTAATGGCGAATTAACTATTGGCTCAACCAACGAACCCAACTCGCCAAGCTCATTTGACGAAGAGATACGATAGGTATCCAGACTGTTCTCTGAACCTGCAACGAAAACAATATCATCCTTAATCGCAATATGTTGTGGCTGGTAGTTGATTGCAAGCTGGCTCAGTAGCACTGGATCTGCAGAGAGCTCCACATTCAGAAGATTCAATGAATAACCGCTGTTATTTACCTCGAAAAAGAGACCTCCTCCGACAACTGCCCTGCTTTCTGAAACTGCACTGGCTGAAGCAAACTCCACAACAGATTGGTCATAGTTTGAATGTAGAGATAGCGCCATGGGATCAGAAATATCGAAAAGAGTAACACCTGAAAACATACTTGTTGCATAGAGATGTTGATCTATAACCAGTGGATTCTGGTACAGGTCAGGGTAGACTTCTGTAGATGTACTATTGTTTTCTTGTACATCGGACAGGTCAAGACTGACAATGCGGCGGTGTTGATCCTCTCCAGACAGTAGAAAAGCATGGTTTCCAACTGAAGTGGCGATCTCCTGTACATCCTGTACATCAATGCGCCCAACTATTGCAGGACTATCCGCACTCGCTCCTCCACTCATATCAAATATCTGTAAGCCAAATTGATCAATTGCTGCAAAAATCACAGATCCAGATAGTGCCAGACTGCTAGTAGCCCCTCTGGTAGTCACTCGATCGAGCTGATGTGGATTGGTTGGGTCAGTAATATCAAAAACCAAAATACCATCAGGTGCAGCAAGATATCCCTTACCTCCCTGAATCAGGAGTTGTTTATTCATCCAGACATCATATGATGTATCGATTGAACCTGTAACAGAGATTTCATTTTCGTTACTCAGATCAAGCAGGGTAAGGATATCATTGGCATCTCCGCTAATTTCTGAAGCAGTTAATGCATACCCTCTATCTCCATTAATCTTAATCTCAGAAACTGCATTCAAATCTAATTTGCTGATCAAACTTGGGGTTGCTGGATTGCTGATATCAATCACGCTTAGACCACCAGGCTGCAGATAGGGACCGATTTCCGTCCCTAAATAGAGTCGGTCACCTTCAACCGCCATGGCTGATCCAAAGGTATCGATATCGAGGGAAGCGATTAGGAGTGGTTGGCTTGGTTCTGACAGATCAAGAATATCTAGCCGAAAATCGTGGGAGATATTATTGTAATCATCCGGATTATTGACACGATGAAGTGCGGCATAACCATAATCTCCGTGCTGATAAAACTTGGTTAGATCAAATCCATAAGGATGGTAGAGATCACTACTAGCTAAAATCGGATTATCTGCGTCAGATACATTATAAAGGGTAACAGTGTTATCAACAGATGCCCCAGATCCATTTTGAACATAAAGCCATTCATCATTGATCGACATTTCGACTATATGACCAGGGATAATATTTCTTACCTGTTGGATGATCTGAAGATTATCCTGATCTGAAACATCTACAACCACTAAACCTCCAACATTTGCCACATAGAGCCACTGATCATTCAGCAGGATATGGTCAGCATCACCCAGATCAGGTAATTCACTTAGCGATGGTTCGATGGAATCGAACAATATTACAGCGTGTTGTGCTGTAGATCGATTCTGATGTATATCCTGGATAACCAACTGAAGCTGTTCCAGACTGGGTCTTGTTGTTTCACGATCAAGTCGCGGGTGCCATTCCGCAAGGTCCAGATGATCTATAGCGCCATCACCGTTAAGATCCTGTTTTAGTAGAAACTGCGCACTACTATTCAATGCTAGCAATATGTCAGCCTGGCTTGACCTGCTGGCTAATAGATAGCGAACATTTTGATAAGCAGCTTCGGTCAAAACTGTTGCCTTTGCCTCACCTGAGATCAACTGATCACCTGTCAACAGGGTATGAAATTTTCCATTGACTTGAGTGGGCGCCTCATCCAGCAGACCATCATCATTTGCATCAATATCGACACCTTCACTGATTAACAACAGATAGAGTCCCTCTTGATTAATGCACTCTGCAGGAATAGTAATCTTGCCAGCAAGATCGATATCCTCGGAGTCGGAGGTTTGAGTGCGACACAACAAACCAGCGGAAAGGTCTGTTGCATTGTAGATTTCCACGTCAGCACCAACAACCGGGCCTAAGAGAGCTTGACTTGTGTAGGTAGCATCAGACTCAGTCTGACTAGTGGAATTGTTGGAATCACTGCCACAACTTGTTATGAAAATGAGCAGCAGAAGAAAAAATGAATGTCTGATATACATATAACTTCCTGTTATTTTTCAGAATTTGCCTGCAGTGCAGATGGCACATCACTGTGGACACCTTAACTACAGCAAATATTTATATCCGTATTATGCTGTGATTTTATAGCATGTAGCCCAAATGATTGCATCTATAAATTATTACACTGTATTCCAAACAGGAAAATACGATTATTTTAGCTGAGGTTGATGGTGTAGCACATCACACCACAACCATAGGTAAACAGATTGCAAATAGCGATGTACCACTTTGTGGGTACACCGTATAATTCATCCAGGGTAGATGATTTATCAGATTGATTTTATACTCCTCAATCGCAGATATTTTTTCACCTGAAACAGAAATAATAATGAACTTTTTATTTTAAAAGATAACATCAAAAAGCCTATATTTAATTGCCTTTTGCTACATTTAAAGACACTTTTAATATTCGCTAAATTTCTACTTTAAATAACTCCATTGGCACTTGATTTAGATCAAGGCATACCCACACCCGAACCGTTCTCATAGACCTGAGTAAGCACTAATAAGAACAGGGTTTTACTGACCATAAAAGTGAAACCATGCGGTCCCCATATCTATAATAAATTAAGTGGGGTTGGGTAATTTAGTCAAAACTATCCCTTTCTTCGAACTTAGCTTGCCAATACTTCAGGGGTGATTTTCAACAGTGATTCAACGTGCTCGATAAGGCTGTAGATTTTCGGCACAAATCCGTATTGGAGGAGATCCCTCATTATATCAACCCACTATAGGAGGGAGCTATGAAACGCTTCGGTAACCGTACGTTCACAGCGATACTGGGTAGTATGGCAGCGGCACTGACTCTATTGCTGCAAGTCTCAACTGCTGATGCCGCAAGACCATCAGGTTCAATAGGTAAGGATTGGGGGAACCCAAAAGGCCAGGAGTGTATTGAGTGTCACTGGCAGGAAGACCCCGGATTGACCATGGAGTGGAACCGCAGTCAACATGGCCAGAGTGGCGTCAACTGCCTCGACTGTCATGAAGCAAAAGCTGATGATATTGATGGCTTTGAACATGAAGGACAACGTATCACCATCATCGTTACCCCTAAAGACTGTTCAAAATGCCACTCTGTGGAATTCGAGGAGATGGATGGCTCCCACCACTCAAAAGGCGGTCAAATCCTAGCTTCACTTGACAACCTGCTCGGTGAAGTTGTTGGTGGCCCGGCTGCTGTTAATGCAGGCTGTCGACAATGCCATGGTGCAAAGATAGAGATTGGTGAAGATGGCAAACCAAGCCCGACAACCTGGCCAAACACAGGTATAGGCCGGATTAACCCTGATGGCTCAACTGGTTCATGTACAGCCTGTCATGGCCGCCATCGCTTCTCTAAGGCACAAGCCCGAACACCGGATACTTGCGGTAAATGCCACGTCGGCCCTGACCATCCGCAGATTGAAGTCTACAACGAATCCAAACACGGCATTATCTATCGTGCAAAAGTCGATGAAATGAATATGGAATCGGACAAATGGGTGGCTGGTATCGATTACTCTGCCGCACCTACTTGTGCCACTTGTCATATGAGTGCTGGTGGTAAAGAGAGCAAGACTCACAACGTTGGTGATCGTATATCCTGGACACTGCGCCCACCCATCTCCCAGAAAATCAATCTGGTGCGCCTGGAGGATGGTAATGAGTTTGATGTCAAAGAGGGTAATGCTCTACCAAAGGTTGGCGACAAGGCCAAGGGCTCTACTGTGGTCGAAGTACTGACCTGGAAAGAGCGTCGTAAAAAGATGCAGGAGGTCTGTAAAGCCTGTCATAGCGACAGTGTCATCAATGGCCACTACAACCAGTTCGATAATGTGGTTGAACTCTACAATGAGAAATTCGCCAAACCGATCGCAGCTGTGATGGGAGAACTGAAAAAGAACGGCTATATCACAAAGAGCCCCTTCGACGACAAAATCGAGTGGACCTGGTGGGAGATCTGGCATCATGAAGGACGTCGTGCCCGCCATGGTGCTTCAATGAATGGCCCCGACTACACCTGGTGGCACGGTATCTATGACGTTGCCAAGCATACCTACTTCAAGTGGATTCCTGAATTGAAAGAGGCAGTTCATAAGAAGGATGGTAATGAGAAGTTTGCCGACGCAATGCTTGATAAATACTTCAGGCCGATCGATGGTCATACCTGGTACTTTGAAGGTATGAGCAAAGAAGCTATCGACAAGGTACGTAAAGGCTTTGAAGATCGCTACGGTAAGGGTGCACTGAAATAAGCAAGCCCTGCCCCTTCAGGTTCAACCTGAGGGGGCTTTTATTAACCCGGCGACTAAGTATGTCGTCTTCAGGGTTTCAAGCCTGCCCTTGATCAAGGCGCGGCTCGTAGGCAATGGTTGTTCCCTTGTCAAGAGCCGCAACACCGAGCAAGGGCAGGCTTGAAACCCCTAACAATATGATTTTTAAAAGAGAGGCCGA
>JBEVWG010000046.1:0-134041 GCA_040506705.1 Candidatus Thiodiazotropha sp. 6PLUC1 | reverse complement strand
GGGGGTTTTATACTATCGCCTAGGCTAAATGGTGGGGCATGGCCCCACCCTACGGTAGAAACATATTGAGCTCGTAATACAGGATTTGTTCCTGCCACTCCATGAACAGAACCACCAATTTTTCGTTTTTTCAACCCTACATAATTTCAACTGACTCATTCAATTCGATCTGGTTTCAAATAATTTTTCTATTTTCAGCTTGATTTCATTTTCTTCAGTCATGCTTACCATCAAATAGCTAAACAGAGAGATTGAAGATGAGAAAAAAGCGAGAGATAAAAGTTTGGGATCCCTTCGTACGCCTTTTTCATTGGACACTGGTGGGTTCGTTTTTAGTCACCTGGGTGACGGAAGACGAATTTATGACCCTGCATGTCTATGCCGGTTACTTAATTGCCATTCTGGTTTCGCTGCGTATTGTTTGGGGCATGGTTGGGACACGCTATGCTCGATTCAGTGATTTTGTAGTCTCTCCTGGCAAGGTGCTGGATTACCTTAAGGATCTCATCAGTTTTAAAGCCAAACGCACGATTGGCCACAATCCTGCTGGTGGCGCAATGATTGTTGCTCTGCTGATATCTCTCCTGATAACCACATTTTCCGGCATGTTGGCCTATGGTGCTGAGGGATTGGGTCCGTTGGCTGAGCCATTTTTTTCCAATACCCCATATGGTGGAGAGCTGTTTGAAGAGGTTCACGAATTCTTTGCCAATCTAACCCTTTTCTTAGTGGTATTTCATTTGGCTGGTGTTGTGTTTGGTTCGCTTCTGCATCAGGAAAATCTGCTGCGCTCAATGATTACCGGTACTAAAAGAGGTTGATTCTATGAAAACAGTAATCACAATTCCATTAATCCTGTTTTGTTTTCCTGCTCTACTGTATGCCAATGCGTTGCAAGAGAGACTCAGCAGCTATCAAAGCATGGGGGCGGGTCCATTTTCTGCTGCGCAAGGTGAAATATTATGGCAGCAAAAGATAAGAGATGAAAAAAGTGGCAAAAACCGCACTTGTAACGACTGCCACGGCGATGATCTGCAAAAGCCGGGGCGTCATGTGAAGACAGGCAAAACCATTGAGCCCTTGTCAGTATCGGTTAATCCAGATCGTCTGAGAGATGGGAAAAAGATTGAGAAGTGGTTTAAGCGTAATTGCAAATGGACCTGGGGTAGGGCGTGTACAGCTCAGGAAAAGGGCGACATTCTGCAATATCTGCAGCAACAGTGATTAGGAGGTGAGATGTGAAAAAGCAAAACTATTGGTTACTATTAGGGATTGCTCCATTGGTACTTGGTTTCGGTGTGGTTTTAGCCGATCGCGACGAACATGAGGATGAACGTGAACATGAGGAGCATAGCGGATACTTCTCACGCTGGTTCAACTCTGAGTCGATGCAGGTGAACTCACTGGGAAGTGAGCGTTATCTTGAGGAGTGTGGCAGTTGTCATTTTCCATTTCAACCCGGCTTTTTACCTGAAGCCTCCTGGCAGTTGATCATGACTGGGCTGGATGACCATTTCGGTGAAAACGCTGAGTTGACTGATGAAGATCAGGAGTACATCTTGAACTATCTGAAAATCAATTCAGCTGATGGCAGTGATAGAGCATTGTCAAAAAAAATAGTCTGGTCTCTTCGTTCATCATCTGTACCCATGCGGATTACTGAGACCTCTTTTTTTAAACATGAACATGATGAAATTTCTCCACGGATGTTGCAGAACAAAGGAGAGAAAACCAGCTTCAGTAATTGTGATTCCTGCCATACTCAGGCTTTAAAGGGGTCATTTAATGAACATGAGATTAAAATTCCTGGTTATGGTCGATGGGATGATTAGTTGATGGTCAAGATTTGTTGCACAATGCTGATTTCGACTTTGCTAATAACATCGGTTGTGGCTCATGCTGATGAAGAGGAGAGTTATCAAGAGGCCAGGCGCCTGACACAGGCTGGAGAGATTCTCCCATTGCAGGGGATTGTGAACGCTATTCAAGCTGAACGACAAGGGCGGGTTCTTGAGGTGGAGCTGGAACGCAAAGGTTCCCAATATCTATATGAAATAGAGATACTTGATGAACAGGGTGTGGTATGGGAGTACCTTGTCGATGCTGCCAATGGCCAGATTCTGAAGCGTGAGTTAGAGGATTGAGTATGCGTCTGTTACTGGTTGAAGATGATGAACTCCTTTCAGCTTCTCTCAAGCAGGATCTTGAGCACCAAGGTTATGCGGTCGACCTTGCAAAACAGGGCATTGAGGCAGAATTCATGGGAGATGAAACGGAATACGATCTCATCATCTTAGATCTCGGGCTACCACAGCGCGCAGGCATCGATGTGTTGCAAAACTGGCGTAGCAAGGGAAATAATACGCCAGTGATTGTTCTCACTGGACGGGATGCCTGGCATGAACGGGTGGCGGGATTTAAAGCGGGCGCGGATGATTATCTGGGAAAGCCATTTCATTTCGAAGAGTTGCTTGTCAGACTTCAGGCATTGATACGTCGTAGCCATGAGATGGTTGGCAGCAGTCTCAAGGCGGGTGGCGTGGAACTCGATGAGGAGAAGCAACAGATGATTCTACCTGATCAACATCGCTATGATCTCACAGGCACTGAATTCAGACTGTTGAGGTTCTTTATTCTCAACCAGGGAAAAATACTCTCCAAGACCCGGCTCACAGAGCATGTTTATGAACAGGATTTTGATCGTGACAGTAATCTGATTGAAGTCTATATTCGCCGTTTACGTGATAAATTAGGCAAACAGGCAATCGAAACCCGTCGTGGTCAGGGTTACATCTATGTCGGTATTGAGTCTTAAAGGCACCTCTATTAACTGCTTATGCTCTCTGCGTGACCTGAAGCGTGTAGCTGCAAGGCATGAGTCGAAGCAGAATGATTGTTCCATTCTCAAGCATCACAACCCAGCAGATGCATGCTTCAGGTCGTGCCCTACGGGGCTTTACGACCCGTCCAGACTCTGCGTTGCGCTTTTTCGACAGGCAATAAGCATGACTTCAAAAGCACGCCTTGATTCTGAACGGGCCGTAAAGCCAGAGGGCACAAGCAATTAATAGAGGTGCCCTTAACTCGATAGAACATCGTCTGCATATTGGCTTGACCATCAGCCTGGCGTTATTGATGCTTTTGCTGTGGTTTTTCGGTGAAGGCTCTATAGAAAAATTAACTGAAGACTTTATTGCCTCGAGATTGGAACACGACAGCGAGGCGATTCTAGGGGCGATCGTTGTAGAGTCGGAAATCGATGTCAATGCGGCCTACATTAATCAAGTCTATCAACGACCGTTTTCAGGTCACTACTATCTGATTCGCCAGGCAACTGGCAGAGAAATCACTTCTAGATCACTATGGGATTTTAAACTTTCTGTACCTTGGGTTAACCCTGGCCAGAGCGAACGGCACTATCTCCAAGGCCCTGAAGATCAGCAGCTATTGGTATGGGTCCATGGCTATAGGAAACAGGGAGAGGATCTAATTCTGGCTGTTGCAGAAGATCTTCTGCCAATCAACAGACAACGAGAAGCTTTCATAAAGAACTTTGCTCTATTGGCTTTTGCCGGTCTGGTTGTTCTGTTGATTGTTCAGGGTGTAGTGATTCGGCAATCATTTCGTCGTCTTGATCCCTTGTTGGAGGATGTCAATAGCCTCTCATTGGGCCAGGAGAAATTGTTGAATGAAGATGTGCCCAGCGAAATGTCACCTCTGGTCAAGGAGGTTAATCATCTACTGCAACTGCTTACAAAACGTAATCAACGTTCACGTAATGCTCTAGGTAATCTGGCGCACGCAATCAAAGGCCCCCTCAATCTATTGACCAGATATTTAGATAAACAGATAGAGAAACAACATCAGGCTAGTGAACATCAACAAGCGAGTCAGCAACTTGATCGAATTCGTCTTCTGATCGAAAGAGAGCTGAAACGCGCTCGATTAACAGGAGGTGGAACAATCAATCAACGCTTCAATCCAAGTGTTGATTTAAACGACTTGATAGAAGCATTGAGACAGATCTATCAAGACCGCGGCATGAAGCTGGCGTTGCATGTAGATCAGGAGTGTACCCCATTCGGTGATCGTGAGGATATGCTGGAACTGTTGGGTAACCTTCTGGATAACGCATGCAAATGGGCAAATCAGCAGGTTGTTTGCCACGTGTCAGGATCCGAGCAGATGCAGATTGTTGTGGAAGACGATGGCAAGGGGCTGGAAGAGGGGGATATTAAGCGTATGACACTGCGAGGAAGCCGTCTTGATGAAAGTGTCGAAGGGCATGGATTGGGATTGGCGATTGTCCATGATGTGGTTCAGCTCTACCATGGTCAGATAGATTTTGATCGCTCACCAGAATACGGTGGACTCCGTGTGCGTGTTGTGTTGAATCGTGTATAAGCGATCCATAAGGAGTTTCTGGTCAACCCAGAGTCTTATTAGTAGGCTCTGACGGCAATAGCAGATCCTCCAGAAAGTAGGCCGATAGGGCAGCCCGTCCACTGAGTTTTGCTTTTCGATAGATGGTATGAGCCTGTAGTCGAACTGTTTTTTCGCTTACGTTACGTATGATGGCAATCTCTTTGTAGCTCAACCCTTTCAGTATTAGTAAACCAACCTCACGCTCGGCAGGGGTCAAACCCCATTCAGTAAACTGGGTGGCGATACCTTCACTGAGTCCCTTGATCAAATCGCTCATTTTTCCACGCCACTGCATACCTTCGACCCGAGCAGTTTCCAAATCTTTAATGAGCAGCATTTGTGTCTCGTGTTGGATATTGATCTGTTCTATCAGGCGAACCATTCCCACAGCAACAATGACAATCAGCGTTGGTTGTATCATCTCAAGAACTATATCCCAGAAGCCGAGATCAGGGTCTTCGAGTATTTCCAACAGCATAAGCAGCACACTGCCACCCACAATGGCGAGAATACTCTTCCAATGCCCCAATTGTTTGAAAATGTTATTCATTTCATCATCTCTTTTGTCGCTATCTTTCAGCTGGTTTTATGCCTATCGGGGGAGGCTGTAACCACATCCCCCGATGCTAGCTCTCTATTCGCAGAATGCGTCTGGAGAGAGTTTACATAATTCCGCTAACAACTTTTCAGGATTCTCAATTCCACATTGTGGCTGATGAAGAATGTCTAGGGAGTCACCAGCGCAAATCAACTCTTCCCGCTCACCAGTCAGCTCGCCATCTTCCATTGCTTCGGCCAAAACGAAACCAATACCAGGTATGTAGTACTTGAATTCTGTGGCTTCAGGGTCAAGTGGTGCAAAATCATAGGTCATCAGACAGCCTCCAGCATCTGAACATGGATATAGTTCATTTTCCTGATTAGGAATTGCTGCCAAGTCTATATATTGCACAATATCTTCTGCTTCGCCTAGAGAAAACTCCTGCCTATGGGCAACATCTATTTGTGGCATGGACATGATCAATAGTCCTGCTTTGGCAAAATCCCTGCCAGACTCAAATGAGCCATCGATATCCACCAGAACCCCATCCTCATAATTTCGCGAGATTTCTCCACAATAGTAGACATCGCCATGGATATCCTGTGCAAACCAGTCATCCGTTATCTCAACAGGCTGATAATCAATAGAGCCATCTTCATCATCTGTTTCAGTAACCACAACCGCATCTGCAACAACTCGGCAGAGTACACCCTGAATCTCTCTTGATTCATCTGTGACATGAATGATGACGGTTTCTTCAGCCTCTTCCCCCGCTCGAACTACAGCGGTATGACCTGCGACGAGAGAAACATAGGGATTTGCATTGCTTTCATCTATCTCGTCCGGGTCAAGAAAGGTCAATGTGGGATCCAGCAGGGGATCTGAGTCATATCGATGTTCATTCAATACCTCACAGGCTTCGCTCCTGGCATCCATCTGATCGTGACAGAATTCAGCATCCTCTTTACGCACCATTTGTGCCTCTCTCCTACAAGCTCGCCTTTCGCCGGTTTCAGCAAGGTTCAGACAGTTCGCTAAGCTGGTTTTAAAGTCATCACTCTCATCCGATCTGCAAGCACGATACATATATTTCGCGGTTTTTACACAGGGTGATACAACACTATCATTTGCAATGACTGCTTCCGAAGTGAACATGGATGATGCAACCAGAGAGAGTCCGGTCATCATCAGAAGTCTGTTTTTCATCTTTAAATCTCCTAATAATTTAATTATTGACCGAAGCTGATCATTCATGGCTTGAGATGAGCAGTTAAATAGAGCCACTTTGCTGCTGGCCATCGTAATCCATATCACTATCAGTTCCGGTATCAGTTCTGTTTTTCCACAATCGTCAGGACATGAATCCTGATTAAATTCTCCAGTTTCGTGCCCCCATCTGTTTTTTTCGGAATTTAAGATTTCGGTCATCCCATAAAATCAGGGGTGGGTATACACAACGACAGCTGTTTCGATGTGTTGACTTAAGTTAATGCCGTTTCCGGATTAGGGGATATAGAAACAAGGTTATATAAGGGGAGGGAAGCTAGTTAACTATCTGATAATGTGATGTAAAATTTAGTGATAGATACATGTGAATAGGGCAATAACTGCTGCTGGCATTTGCAGATTTTCTTGTGTGGGTATGTAAATGACCGCTGGAAACAGGTTCTATATAACAAATGTACTATGAAATATTTTCAGTTAATCGCAGGAAATCTTGTAGGATATTTATACAAGATATGCTTTTTTTATGATGGCAGGGAATTACAGAGGTTAATCTGTATGAGGTTGAGGAAAATTAAGCACTGCTGTGGTTTTATTTCCATTATGCTGATGATGACACTCTCCATGGCAATTGCTGAAGAGATGGATCCTGAAGCGGATGATGAGGATGAAGAGACGGAGATTCAACAACTAAATGAAATTGGGGCTTCAGGCCGAATTTATCGTACAAGGGAAGAACAACGGGAAGCGGGATTGCAACGGGAGATAACGCCGTGGCTGACCCTATCCACTCTGTTGGAAGGTGAAATACAACATGAGGTGTTGAAATCCAAGGAGCTGTCACGGGATATAGATGTGAGTGAAGATTCGGCCTCGCTTCAATTTGGATTCATACTGGATCCCAGTGAGCTGTTCGAAGCCGAATTGATATTGGAGTATGACACAGAGATCGATAAATTCATTTCTGATGAAGCTTTTATTGCTTTTGAGTATGACCCTTGGGAGATATCGATTGGTAAACAGTACACACCATTTGGAACCTATTTCAGCCATTTTGTCTCGGGACCAATGCTGGAATTTGCTGAGACCCAGTCGAGAAGGGTTGTTAGTTTAAAGTATGGTCCTAGTGATGAATTCGATTTGACCCTCGCGTTCTATCAAGGTCGTGCAAATGAATGGAGTGATGATGATCAATGGGATTGGGCACTATCAGTGGAAACCTGGCCATTACAGATGCTCTCCCTTGGATTGAGTTATCAATCTGACCTTGCAGATGCTGATGAGAGATTACTTGAGGAGAGCGATAATCGATATACCGATCGTGTTTCAGCCGTAAGTGGATATCTGCTCTGGATAGGGATAATGTACGAAGTCTCAATAGAATATGTTGCTGCCACCGGAGAATTTCAAGAGTTAGAGAAACATAAAAACAGACCCATTGCATGGAATGCTGAATATGTTCACATCATACCTGAGTATAATATCGAGGTCGCTTTTCGATATGAAGGAAGTCGCGAACTGGATGAGAAACCAAAACGACAATATGGTATCGCTTTCACGAGATATGAAGGGAAACATGCCAGTTTGACAATAGAGTATCTTCGCGCTGCGTACGAGAGTGATTTTTTAAACTTTGAACTGGATGATGAGGCTAATATTTCTGAATCAAATCGGTTTGGCGTAAAAGTAACATTCGAATTTTAATTTTAGTGTTAACAGGCCCTAGTATGACGCACCACACTAGTTGCATATCGGGATGTGTAGATAGCGTGACGTCAAAGTCGCAGGGAGGCGGCAAATATGAAAAAAACAATCCCCTCAATAACATTAAGGCCAGGTAATTCTAAGCAGTTGGCTAATTGGTATCTGTTTCTTTATACGCTGGCATTTTTAATAATCTCGCTTGCCCCAATTGTCGGGTACTATAAATTTTCATTGGTTTTTCTACTTCTGCTGCTTGGCTATGCACGGATACAAGGCTACAAGCTTATTCCTCAGATAGAGGTCGTTGAAGCGCATATAAAATCTAGTGGACATGCAAAGATTTTGTTGACCGACGGGCAACGAATTTCAGCAAAATTGCGAACAGACAGCTTGGTTACCCCATGGCTGGTGCTACTGCGCTTCGATGTGAGAAATCGCTGGCGACATCCATTGATGATTCTGTTTCAGGATGCTCTGCCTGAAGATGAAATGCGTCGTTTAAGAATATTATTAAATCACGGATCGTTTCATCAAAAAGGAGAGTAGGCCTCTGGGATCAGGATTGTCGGTTTATTCTGCACCCGGTCGTCCCGATATGGGAAATCCAAGGTGAAATGGAGCCCCCGGCTTTCACGGCGGCACTGAGCAGAACGGATAATCATGTCAGCTACATCAACCAGGTTTCTCAGTTCCAGCAGATCCATACTGACCCTGAAGTTACTGTAGTACTCTACGATTTCCCGTTGTAACAGGTCTACTCGGCGACGGGCGCGTACCAGACGCTTGTTGCTCCTTACTATGCCGACATAATCCCACATGAAATGGCGCAACTCATCCCAGTTATGGGATACAACCACCTCTTCATCAGGTTCTGTCACCCGACTTTCGTCCCAGGGAGGTATTGTCGGAGGTTGCGGCGTAACAGGCGCCAGTTCATGGATATCTTTAGCTGCCAGTTCGGCGAAAACCAAGCACTCAAGTAGGGAATTGCTGGCCATGCGATTGGCGCCATGCAGGCCGGTATAGGCACTTTCTCCCACCACATAGAGACCTGCAATATCTGTTCTGGCCTTGTGGTCAGCCATGACACCACCACAGGTATAGTGGGCTGCTGGTACTACGGGAATGGCCTGTTTCGACATATCGATGCCGAAATTCAGACAACGATTATAGATGGTTGGGAAATGCTCTTGGATAAATTCGGTGGGTTTGTGGCTTATGTCGAGATAGAGGCAATCAGCACCAATGCGTTTCATTTCATGGTCAATGGCTCGGGCAACAATATCCCTGGGAGCAAGTTCAGCGCGCTTATCGAAGCGTGGCATGAAACGACTTCCGTCGGGAAGTTTGAGTTGTCCGCCTTCACCTCTTACGGCTTCAGAGATAAGGAAACTCTTGGCTTCGGGGTGGTAGAGGCAGGTGGGGTGAAACTGGATGAACTCCATGTTGGCAACCCTGCAGCCTGCTCGCCAGGCCATGGCGATACCATCCCCGGTTGAGACGTCAGGATTGCTTGTGTATAGATATACTTTACTTGCTCCGCCAGTTGCCAACACGACAAAACGTGCCCTGAAAGTCTGAACATGGTTGCTTTCATGATCAAGGACATAAGCTCCATAGCAGTGCTTTTGCTGCTTTATTTCACCACTTTTTTCACTGGTGATCAGATCGATTGCGATATGGTGTTCAAAGATTTCGATGTTGCTGCGAGCCTTGACTTGACTCTGCAAGGTGGTTTCTACCTCCCTGCCTGTGGCATCCGCAGCATGAATGACTCTTCGATGGGAATGTCCACCCTCCTGGGTCAAGTGATACCCGCCGCTGGTTGCAGAGTTATCATCCCGGGTAAAATTGACGCCCCCCTTAAGTAGCCAGTCAATATTCGAGGGGCCTTTTTCCACCACCAGCTGCACCGTCTTCTCATCGCACAGTCCAGCTCCCGCATCCAAGGTGTCTTTGACATGAGAGGCGATGCTGTCCTCTTCATCCAACACTACAGAGATGCCCCCTTGAGCATAGTAGGTGTTGGTCTCCTCCAGTTCCTTCTTGGAGATCACCGCAATTTTCAGGTTTTCGTCAAGATGGAGGGCAAGGCTGAGTCCGGCAGCTCCGCTGCCTACGATAAGTACATCATGCTCGTGATCTGTCGTCATATTTGCGGGGTAGGGTCGTTATGGTGATAATGCGGTTCCAGTTGTAATGCATCCTAGCTTAAATCGGTGTCAGGTTGAAACTATGCATCTTCAAAATGATATTGATCAATTTAAGCTGGAATTGCGAGAACTAATCGAAACTATCACTGTCAATGGGACTGTGCACAGGATGTGTTGGTCACGAGGAGGTAAGTGCCCGGATGGGCGAGCGGTTAATTGATCAGGAACTCGTTGCTAGAGTTCAACAGGGTGACAAAAAGGCGTTTGACCTGCTGGTGCTGAAGTATCAGCAGAAAATCACCAATCTGATCTCCCGCTATATCCGGGATCCTCACGAGGTGTTGGATGTGACCCAGGAAGCCTTTATCAAGGCCTACCGGGCCATTCCCAAGTTTCGGGGCGACAGCGCTTTTTATACATGGCTATACCGTATTGCCATAAATACAGCGAAAAACTATCTCGTTGCCCAGGGAAGACGCCCCCCCTCAGACGATGTTGAGGCGGAAGTGGCTGAACAAATGGATGTTGGCGTGCGTCTAAAGGAGACAGGTACTCCGGAAAACCACGTGTTGACTGAAGAGATTACGATGACGGTTCAGAAGGCGATCGATGATTTACCGGAAGACCTTCGAACTGCAATTGTATTGAGAGAGCTTGAAGGTATGAGCTATGAAGAGATTGCCAATGCAATGTCTTGCCCTGTAGGCACGGTACGCTCCCGTATCTTCAGAGCTCGAGAAGCGATTGACAAAAAACTGAGTCCATTACTAAAACCCTAAATTCAGGCATAGCACAAATGACTGATCAAGAGTATGAAAGACTATCAGCGCTAGTTGATAACGAAATTGCTGAAGATGATATTCCGTTAGAAATTAAGAAGTTATCTAACAGTCAGGCTAATCGTGACCTTTGGTCCAGATATCATCTGATCGGAGACTCCATGCGTGGCGAGACCGGTTCCCTGTATGATTCAAAGTTGGCGCAGGCCATCAGCAAGAAGATCGAAGAGGAACCTGTTGTTTTAGCTCCAGGGGCAATCAAGCGACCCGGACATCTGAAAAAACGCACCTATACCGGTTTGGCTGTTGCCGCCTCATTGGCTGCTGTAGCCGTGGTGATGGCACCACAAATGATCAATCCGGTAGGATCGGAAGCGCCGCAGGTCAGTGTCGCAGCGGCTCAACAACCGAACACCCAAACCCTGTATGTTGCTGAAGACGGTACTCGCTGGGAACTGCTCAAGAAACCTGAGGTTGAGTCCCGGCTCAATAGTTATCTGGTGAATCACCAGGAAAGATCTCCATCGAGTAACATAAAGGGCATCATGCCATTTGCCAATTTCGTCAGTTATGATGAAAACAAGCAATAACACTTCAGAGTCGACTGGATGAGTTTTTCACCTACTAATCATGCTGTGATTTATCGGACTTTTCTCTTCTACTTGATGCTGTCGCTCTGCCAGCCACTCTTCGCCAGTGAAGAGCTTACACCCAAAGATTGGTTGGAGCGGATGATGGAGGCAGTGCAAAAACTGAACTATCAGGGCACATTTGTCTACCTTCATGATAATCAGCTTGAAATTATGAATATCGCCCATGAGGTAACAGGCGATAAAGTAAGAGAGAGCCTGATGTCTCTGAATGGTGCCCCACGAGAGGTGATACGCGACGAGGAATCGGTCACCTGTGTCCTGCCTGATAGCAACGAAGTATCCGTCGATAAGCGGTCACCTAGTAAAAAATTTCTGGATATTCTTCCTCAAGATCTCACTCAGTTGAAAGATCACTATAGTTTCCAAATGGCGGGTAAAGATCGGATTGCCAATCGCAAAGCCCAAGTTGTGGTGATCATGCCCAACGACCGTTTACGTTATGGCTATCGCTTCTACCTAGATACTGAGAGCGGTTTACCGCTGAAATCAGACTTGATGAATGAACATGGTGATGCAGTTGAGCAGACCATGTTCACTAACCTGCAGATTGGGGTCGCACAAATCAGTGAATTGCATCAGAGAGAGTCTCTTTTTACCTATCGTCTGAAAAATAGTGAAGGGATTAATCTCTCCCATGAGACTGACAGTCGATGGGATTTTCTACGCCTTCCCGCGGGCTTTAGACTCAGTATGCAGCATCAGTTGCATGATCCCACCCAAAGCACCCCGATTGAACAGTATGTTTTTAGCGATGGACTGGGTTCGTTATCTGTGTTCATCGAAGCTGAGTCCAGAGATGAGGCCTTTAGTGGCGTTTCAAGATTAGGTGCCATCAATGCCTGGGGCGGCGATGTCTCCGGCTATCAGGTAACCGCTGTTGGTGAAGTGCCGGCAGTCACCCTGCTAGGTGTTGTTCAAGGGATGAAGTTAAAGGCAATCAAATGATTGAGGAGACCGCCAGGGTCATGCGGGTTGATGGGGAATTCGCATTTGTTGAGACCGAGCAGCGTGCTTCATGTGGCTCTTGCCAAAGCCAAGGCAGTTGCAGCACGACGGTTTTGGCAGGGCTTTTCAAGCGTCGATACAATCATCTGAAAGTTCGCAATACTGTTTTTGCAAAGCCTGGTGAAGAGGTTATTATCGGTATGCAAGAGCATGCCTTTCTGAAAATCTCATTTCTCGCCTATATTTTTCCTCTCTTCTCAATGATCTTGGTTGCAATGCTGGCCCAGTCACTTGCAGATTATTTTGGTCTGACATCAGGGGAACTCCCGCAAGTTATTGGTGGTCTATTTGGGCTGATTAGCGGGTTTTTTCTTCTTAGAGGACTCGCTCAAAAAAAACGTCATGATTCAGGATATCAAGCCGTCATTTTACGTCATGCTGATAAAGTGCCTGTGCAATTTGTCTGAGGCTGGTTATATCCCACTTACAGGGCGTTAGATCACTCTTTCCTCCAGGAGTTGTTTCATGAGAGACAAGAAATATCAGTTTTTTATACTATTGGCACTTATTGCCGGGCTTGTGCTAACTACGTCATCGTTCGCCCGTGATCTACCTCAGTTTGCCGACCTTGCTGAGCAAAACGCACCCTCTGTGGTTAATATAAGCACCAGATCTACTTCGTCACGGAGCGATGTATCACCTTTCAATATGCCTGAATTTCAAGGCCTGCCCGAAGGTAGCCCTCTGGGTGAGTTGATGCGTAAGTTTTTTGGTAATCATGGATATAGTATGCCGGAGGGTGAAGTTCAAAAACGCTCCTTGGGATCTGGATTCATTATTTCTGATGACGGTTATATCCTCACCAATAACCACGTCGTAGAGGAAGCCGATGAGATATTGGTTCGCATGAATGATCGTCGTGAGTTTGTTGCAGAGGTGGTTGGTAAAGATGAGCGAAGCGATATTGCCTTGATCAAAATTAATGCTGATGATCTGCCTGTGGTAGAGATAGGTGATTCTGATGCACTGAGAGTCGGTGAGTGGGTATTGGCAATCGGTTCCCCCTTTGGATTTGACCACTCAGTAACCGCAGGCATTGTCAGTGCCAAGGGCAGAAACCTGCCGAGTGAAAATTACGTACCTTTCATTCAAACCGATGTTGCGATAAATCCGGGAAATTCTGGCGGGCCACTGTTCAACATGGAAGGCGAAGTGGTTGGGGTCAACTCTCAGATATATAGTCGCTCAGGCGGATTTATGGGACTTTCATTCGCTATCCCGATTGAAATGGCGATAAATGTTGCTGATCAACTGAAAACACGTGGGCGGGTTACTCGTGGCTGGTTGGGCGTTCTGATTCAGGATGTGACCAAGGATCTGGCTGATAGCTTTGGTATGGATCATCCTCGTGGGGCGTTGATTGCTCGGGTACTTCCTGAGAGTCCGTCTGAAAAAGCAGATTTGCAGGTGGGTGATGTAATTTTGTCATTTAATGGCACCTCCATCAGTTCATCCTCAGAACTGCCTCCATTGGTTGGACGCAGTAATGTCGACAAGCCTGCAGAACTTAAGATTTTGAGAAAGGGTAAAATCAAACAGATCAGAGTTAACATCGGGGAACTGCCTGCCGAAGACAAACTTGGTATGACTAGAAATCCAGCCCCAAAAGTATCGGAAAACCGTCTTGGGCTAATGGTCTCGAGCGTGAGCGAGCAACTGAAAAAGCAGCAGAACCTTACTTCCCGTCGTGGTGTAGTGGTCGAATCCGTAACCGGTCAGGCTGCCCGTGAAGCAGGCATACAGCAGGGTGATGTAATTTCCATGATTAATAATGTCGATATTGAGGGTGTGGATCATTTCAACCGATTGGTAAAAGAGTTACCCGGTGAAAAAACCGTAGCATTGCTTGTGCATCGCAACACAGGCCCGATTTTCCTGGCCCTGCATGTGCCTGGAAATGGTTGAATTAACCTTCTATCACCGGCAGGGATGCCATCTCTGTGATGAGATGTGGCAGGAGCTTGAAGCGATCAATGAGGCACAGAAATTTGAGCTCACAATGGTTGATATCGACCGGAATCCTCAAATCAGGGAGGATTATCGTCTCCGCATACCCTGCCTGGAAGGGCCCGGTGGAATCTCCCTCAGTGAACACTATCTCGACCGTTCACGACTTCTGAGCTATTTGCGCGCCCTATGATTTGCTATCATCTGCGACTCTGTGGCAACACGTATTCGTTGAAACGCCCCGAAACGGGGCGTTTCTCATTTTTTCAGTAGCGACATAAGGCTTTATGGCTGATCTGCAACATATCCGTAACTTCTCCATCATTGCCCATATCGATCATGGTAAATCTACTATTGCTGATCGATTTATCCAGACCTGTGGTGGTTTGAGCGACCGTGAGATGGGCGACCAGGTGTGCGATTCCATGGATCTTGAACGGGAGCGGGGTATCACGATCAAGGCTCAGAGTGTAACTCTGGAATATCTGGCTAAAGATGGTGAAACCTACCTGCTCAATTTTATCGATACCCCAGGACATGTAGACTTCTCCTATGAAGTATCCCGTTCTCTGGCAGCCTGTGAAGGTGCATTGCTGGTTGTGGATGCCGCTCAGGGTGTTGAGGCTCAGAGTGTGGCAAATTGCTACACAGCGATTGAGCAGGGGCTGGAGGTTCTACCGGTACTCAACAAAATAGATCTGCCCTCTGCTGAGCCTGAAAGGGTGATAAACGAGATTGAGGAGATCATAGGAATTGATGCCACTGAATCTATCCGGGTCAGTGCTAAAACCGGGATAGGTATTAAAGACCTTCTGGATCAACTGGTAGACACAATTCCACCGCCCGCTGGGGACTATGATGCGCCGTTACAGGCACTGATCATCGATTCCTGGTTTGACCCCTATGTTGGTGTCATATCCCTTATTCGGGTGATCAATGGTGCTATAAAGCCAAAAGACAAGATGAAGATCATGTCCACCGGCCGGGTCTTTCAGGTGGAGCAGGTTGGTGTTTTTACCCCCAAACAGCTAAAACAGCCCGGATTGAAAGCTGGTGAAGTGGGCTACGTAATTGCCGGTATCAAGGAGGTTGATGGTGCTCCCGTCGGTGACACCATAACTCTGGAAAACCGCAGTGCAGAAAATCCATTGCCCGGTTTCGAGGAGATGCACCCAAGAGTATTCTCCGGCCTCTATCCAGTCAGTTCTGACGACTACGAAGATCTGAGAGATGCCCTGCAGAAGTTACGCCTCAACGATGCCGCACTGCATTATGAGCCAGAAACCTCACAGGCCTTGGGGTTCGGTTTTCGCTGTGGTTTTCTGGGCATGCTTCATATGGAGATCGTGCAGGAGCGACTTGAGCGGGAATACGATCTGGATTTAATCACTACAGCGCCATCGGTGGTCTATCAAGTACTGAAAAACGATGGTGAACTGATCCATATCGAAAATCCGGCAGCCCTTCCGGATCCGGGCAAATTTGAAGAGGTTCGTGAACCCATTATTGTGGCTACCATCCTGGTGCCGCAGGAATATCTGGGTAATGTAATCACCCTTTGTATCGAGAAGCGTGGTGTCCAGAAAAACATGCAATACCTTGCTGGACAGGTGCAGTTGAGTTACGAAATACCGATGAATGAAGTAGTGTTAGACTTTTTTGACCGACTCAAGTCGGTTAGCAGAGGATATGCTTCATTTGAATATGAGTTTACCCATTTCCAGGCTGCGCCTCTGGTTAAACTCGATATTTTGATCAATGGTGATCGGGTTGATGCCTTATCTTTGATTGTACACAAGGATCAAGCACAATTCCGGGGTCGTGATCTGACCTCGAAGATGAAAGAGATTATACCCAGGCAGATGTTCGAAGTGGCGATCCAAGCAGCAATTGGCAGTAAGATTATTGCTCGAACAACGGTCAAGGCTCTGCGAAAGAATGTAACTGCTAAATGTTATGGTGGGGATATAACCCGAAAACGTAAGTTACTTGAGAAGCAGAAGGCAGGTAAAAAACGCATGAAGCAGGTAGGCAAGGTGGAGATTCCGCAGGATGCCTTCCTTGCTGTGCTTCAGGTGGGTAAGGATAATTAGGGCTGATGGACGAGTCGACAGGCCTTAATTGAATGCACTAAACGGGAGAGGATGCAGGTAAACCATGAATTTTGATTTTCCAACATTTCTTGTAGTCGCAAGTGCGGTTACAGGTGGTATTTGGCTTTTAGACAGTATCTTCTTTGCCAATAAGCGCAACGCGCTGGCTTCTGATGTAGGGGAAGATGTTGATGATAGCGCCCGAGTAGTCAGAAAAGAGCCGATATTGGTTGAATATTCCAAGTCATTCTTCCCTGTGATTTTTGCCGTTCTAATACTACGTTCGTTTCTAGTAGAGCCATTTCGTATCCCCTCTGGCTCAATGATGCCGACCCTATTGGTTGGGGATTTTATCCTGGTCAATAAATTCAGTTATGGCATTCGTCTGCCGGTTTTGAATAAAAAGGTGATTGACCTTGGAGACCCTCAGCGGGGTGATCCGGTCGTATTCCGCTATCCTAAGCAGCCTTGGGTTGACTACATCAAGCGGGTAGTGGCTCTACCTGGGGATACACTTTACTATCGAAATAAAACGCTCTATATCAATAATGAGCCAATGACACAAACACTCGTCGGTAGATATACCGGTGTAGGTAGCGGAACTCGCATGACTGGTGCTGTTCAGGCTGTTGAGAATCTTGATGGTGTTGAACATAACATCCTCATTAATCCGTTAGCGCCTGATTTGCCTATGGGGTGTCAGGTTCTCAGGCAGGGCCCGATTACTGTGCCTGAAGGACAATATTTCGTTATGGGTGATAATCGGGACAACAGCAATGATAGCCGTTGTTGGGGGTTAGTTCCTGATGAGAATCTCGTGGGTAAGGCATTTGGAATTTGGATGAACTGGGATTCCAACATCAGTGGTTTTCCTCCCATTGCCTGGGAGAGACTGGGTAAAGGTATAGATTAATAATAGTTTCAACAGGGATAGAGTGGACTTACATTCTGGAGATTCTACAAGGGTGGGATTCTGCAGGATGCCTATCGTTTGGTAAAGCTAACGCCTGAGTGGCCGATGGAATGGGCTTGAAGGGCCGCTAATGAAGATAATTTGAGGAAGTTAATATGCAATCAATGAAGAAGCAGTACGGGCTTACATTTATAAGTTGGCTGGTTATTCTAATCGTTGCGGGTTTTCTTGTGATGGTAGGTATTAAGGTAGTACCTGTCTACATCGACCACTTTGCGGTCAAGACCGCGCTTGAGTCAGTGAAGAATGAGCCATTCGCTGCACGTAAATCAAAGAGGGATATCCAGCGTTTAATTTTGAAGCGGCTTGATATAAACAGTATCAGACATGTAACAAAGGACCATATCACTATCAAGCGTTCCAAAGGTGGTTTGAATGTTAATATCAATTATGAAGTACGACGTCATGTTGCCTATAATGCGGCAATAGTCATGACATTTGATGAATCGGTTGAGTTAACTTCGAATTGAAGGCAGATATCGCTAAATTCTGTCGTGATTTAGGTTACACCTTCAATGATCCTGAATTGATAGATCAGGCCTTGACCCATCGCAGTGCAGGCGGAAAGAATAATGAACGCCTGGAATATTTGGGTGATGCAATTCTTGGTTTTATTATTGCTGATGCCCTCTACCACCATTTTTCAGAGGCGAGTGAAGGTCAATTAAGTCGTTTGCGTTCCGCTTTGGTAAAGCGAGAAACACTTGCTGACGTGGCGAGAGAGTTCAAACTGGGTGATTATCTCAAGTTAGGACAGGGAGAGCTGCGCAGTGGCGGACAAAGTCGAGACTCTATATTGGCCGATAGTTTTGAGGCTGTTCTTGCTGCAATCTATCTCGATGGAGGATATGAAGCGACTAGGGCGGTGATTCTGCGAGTCTTTTCTGCCAGGCTAACAACTTTAAGTCCTGAGACCCACCAAAAAGATCCCAAAACCCAACTACAAGAGTTCCTGCAAGCGAACAAAGTCTCACTCCCCAGCTATACAATAGTGAATGTGAGTGGTGATCCACATGCGCAACATTTTAATGTCGAGTGTTCTATCGAGGATCTTGGGAGGAATGTAACCGGGCAGGGCAATAGCCGAAGAAAGGCTGAACAAGATGCTGCAATGAATATGCTGACGGAACTGAATCATGAGTAAGGTAAACAATCACTGTGGTTATGCCGCAATCGTGGGGCGCCCAAATGTGGGTAAATCCACCTTACTGAATCGAATCCTTGGAATTCGGTTGGCTATCACATCGCATAAGGCACAAACCACACGTCATACCATATTGGGTGTGAATAGTCTCAGTGGTGGACAGGTTATCTATGTCGATACACCAGGTATTCATGAGCGTAGCGACAATGCGATGAATCGCTATCTGAATCGGACAGCAAAAACAGCTTTGACTGGCGTTGATCTTCTTATCTTCGTTGTGGAGGCATTACGTTGGACAAAAGAGGATGAAAAGGTACTGAGTCTGGTCAAGGAGAGTGGTATTCCTGCCATTGCCGTGGTTAATAAAGTCGATCTGATCAAGCAGAAAGAGGCGTTGCTACCCTATTTGTCTGA
The DNA here is from genome assembly GCA_040506705.1 of Candidatus Thiodiazotropha sp. 6PLUC1. Lineage (GTDB taxonomy): Bacteria > Pseudomonadota > Gammaproteobacteria > Chromatiales > Chromatiaceae > Thiodiazotropha. The sequence continues at coordinate 114,986 of JBEVWG010000046.1, read as the reverse complement.
ACTGTCAGAACGATTCGACTTCCTGGAAATCATACCATCATCAGCCAGAAACGGGCGTAATCTTGAAACCCTCGAAGAGGTGGTCTTAAAGGCACTTCCAGAAGGTGAGAATGTCTACCCGGACGATCAGTTGACTGATAGACCTGAAAAGTTTTTCGCTGCTGAATTGATTCGTGAACAGATCACCAGACGCTATGCCAAAGAGTTGCCATACGCAGTCTCAGTTGAGATCGAACGATTTGAAGAGCAATCCGGACTCTATCGCATCAATGGGGTGATATGGGTTGAGAAGCCTGGTCAGAAAGGCATAATTATCGGTAAGGATGGCCTGGCCTTGAAAGAGGTTGCAACACAGGCTAGAAAAGCAATGCAGACCTTCTTTGACTGTAAGGTACACCTTGAACTTTGGGTCAAGGTTAAAAAGAGCTGGTCCAGTGATGAGGCTGCATTGGTCAGGCTGGGATACGGAGAGTAGTTCTCTTCTCTTATTGGTCTGCTGGGTAGTGGGCGATAAAGATTACTACCCGGTATAACAAGGCAACCGGATATATTTGAGACATCATAGATGTCCCGTATTGAATTAACACCTGCTTTCGTACTACATAGGCGCGACTACCAAAACTCCAGTTTACTACTGGAGTTGTTTACGCCTACAGAGGGTCGCTTGCCCGCTATATCCAGAGGCGCTAAATCCGGTCGTTCCACCAAAGCTATTTTGCTGCAACCCTTTTCTCCTTTGCGCATCTCTCTGAGTGGACGTGGAGAGGTAAAGAGTCTCACCGATGTTGAGCATGATGGCCACCCTTTCCAACTCACAGGTGACCGCATATTTTGCGGATTCTATCTCAACGAATTAGTCATGAGGTTGATCGAAAGGGGAGACCCTTACCCTTCTCTCTATCTGCACTATTGCGAAAATCTGGCACGCCTGGCCTCTGAAGAAGCCATGGATCAGATACTGAGGGAATTTGAAATAGAGCTGTTAACTGAATTGGGTTATGGCTTGTTATTGGATCATACCGCGGATACAGGAGATCCAGTGGAAAGTGATCTGCTCTATGACTATTTTGTTGAGCATGGTCCAATTTTATCTCAATCTGATAAACCGGGATTCAAAATACATGGTCGAACATTAATTTCTCTGCAACAACATGAATCCCTGGACAAACAGAGTGCAAATGAGGCAAAGCGATTAATGCGATTCGTGCTGTCACACTATCTGGGAGACAAACCTCTAAAGAGCAGAGAGCTTTTTATTGCTCCTGCCGGCTGAAATTTCAGGTCAAAATATTTGATTGTCTATTATGGACAAAGGATATATTTGAGTATCAGGGCATATAAGATATGCTTACCGCAAAGGCGAAAAATTTGTCTCTTTCGGTAATCGAATTAAAGGTATAGAAATGGGTAAAAATGTAATGTTACTCGGGGTCAATATTGATCATATTGCAACATTGCGCCAAGCACGTGGAACTCGTTATCCTGAGCCTGTACAGGCTGCGCTGGTGGCTGAACAAGCGGGTGCGAATGCCATAACACTGCATTTGCGCGAGGACAGACGTCATATCCAGGATAGAGATGTAGAGATTCTGACAGATCTTTTGCAGACAAGGATGAACCTGGAGATGGCCGCGACGCCAGAGATGGCTGCTATTGCAACCCGCTTTCAACCTCATGATTGTTGCCTGGTGCCTGAAAAACGTGAAGAGTTAACAACCGAGGGTGGGCTCGATGTTGCTTCAAACATTGACTACATGACCGACTATTGTAGTGAACTGAAGGAAGCCGGGATTCGTGTTTCACTCTTTATCGATGCCGATTTCAAGCAGCTGGATGCAGCTAAGTCATCAGGTGCAGAAGTTGTCGAGATTCATACTGGACACTATGCTGACGCAGGCCATGATGCTTCACAAAAAACTGAATTGAAACGGATAGTAGATGCTGTTGAGTATGGAAACAGTCTGGGACTTCAAGTGAATGCAGGACATGGCCTTGATTATCACAACGTGGCATCAGTTGTGGCCATTGCAGGCATAACAGAGTTGAACATTGGTCACTCAATTATTTGTCGGGCACTCTTCACTGGTCTGGATCAGGCGGTTCGGGAGATGAAGAACCTAATGGCAAGATGACAATAAATTAGTGTTAACAGGCTGTAACTCAATGCCGATATTTCCCAATCATCCAGGTTTAACCGTCAATATGCGATCGAGCAACTATGGCCAGAATTACCAATACAAGCGTAATTGCCCAGACTACCAGGTAGATGGTCATTGAACGTTTAGCTTTCTCTTTTTCTGCCCAGCTACGGGGTTGAATCCCCTTTAAAAGAAATAACAATTTGGCCGAGAGGTTTACGCAGACAATATTGGCCACAAGCAATAAGCCGGCACCCATCGCTAAATCGATTCGCCCATGTCCTAAGGTGAGTCCTAGTGCAGCAGCAGGAGGAAGTAGTGCGACTGCGACCATGACACCTACCAACACACTGGGTAGGCCACTGGTAAGAGAAAGAGCTGCAGCTGCACCTGAAGCTAATGCTAATGCGATGGAGTCCAGTCCTACCTCAGTACGGGCTAAGAGTTCAGGGCTGGTCAATTCAAAAGGCCAGAGAATGCCGATGACGTAGGCAAGGAGAATGGCGATGGAAATACCTGATAAAAGGGATTTCAGTGATTTTTTCATCAAGTGAATATCGCCCAGTGCCGTGCCCAAGCCAAATGCGAGATTTGGGCCCAATAGAGGGGCTATCACCATAGCACCAATAACCACCGCAACATTGTTTTTAACCAGACCAATCGCGGCAACCAGTGTGGAAAGTACCACCAGGACGACAAAATTACTGTCGAAACGGGTATTCCTGTCTACAGTGGCATACATCGATTCTCTGGAGGATATGGCTTTATCCTCGTCCTTCTCTTTTTCAGTTGAAGGCTGAGGTAGTGTGGCATCAATCGGGAAGACGATAATTCTTGCAGTGGATTGTGCTCCAAGAACTATTTGTAGCGCATCTAGCGCAGGCTGAACATTCTCGTCAGTTAACAGGATTCTTATTGCCTGACGCCCATCTTCTCCTTCACGACCCATTCTAAAATCACGCGCTTTAAACTTTTCTGCAATTGTGGTGATGGTTTTTTGGCTGCTTGCCTTGGCAATAACTTCTATTAACTTCATGACTGCATTCACTCAATATCATTTTTGGTTATTAATCCATTCTACCCGAGAGGAGGCAGAAGAGAAGTTGATTACTGGTGTGGTAGCCAAACCAGTTGTGAACAGATTGTCTCTGCTTCGAGGCTGTAAAAATCAGGCATCATCGCCCTGGATTGGAGGTCAGTTTTATCAGGGTACTGAGAGTTGGAGCAGTAAAGCACAACGTTTTGTTGAGCAGGGACATCGAATACGATCACCCAGCTGAATGTATGGCGAAGTCTTACTAACATTTTAACGATATCATCACTATTTTCAGGTAAAAAATTTATTGCTGCGACGCCTTTCGATGTAAGGGATTTCTCTATGTCCTGTAAAAAAAGATCATTTTGAATTGGATTGATGTCGCCTTGCTTCGGGTGGATATCACAAATGATTATGTCAAACTGCTGTCTATTCTCAGAGAAAAATAATTCTGCTGTCTCTTCTCTTACCGGGTAATCTGTGTCAAGAAAAAAGCACTCTTTTGATAGTGAGATCATATCGACCTCAGGCTCAATTGAGACTGTCTGAATCTGATGAGGTAAAGAGATTACAAATCGTTCGATGGCACCTGAACCAAGCCCTAGATTGAGTAGTTTTTTTGGGTGTTGCACAAACACCAGGGAACAGAGCAGGGCTTTGACATAATGAAGTACAGGATAGGCGTGATCATCAAGAGATATCATCGACTGTATGGCCCCATCTGGAGAACTGACCCAGCGGAACCCATCATATTCTAAGATTTCACGACTATGTTGTGATAAACAGTTAAGTCGGTTCGACTTGCTTTGCGCTTGTTCGATCCAGGTGAGATCGATAAACGGTGTCTTGCTATTCAGCATATAGACCTGGCTGCACCCTTACGCGAATGATTTTTTTAAATTGCTCAGGATCATTACTCCAAAGGCGTTTTTATTGAGTTAATGCATAGCAGTGAGAGTGTTATTTCATGGCTACTAACTACGAGTTAGCCATTGATATAACTGACCAATTGTTCTATTACAAACTGCTGCTCTTCTATGATGGCTTTAACCAGATCACCGATTGAGATGATACCAACCAGTTTCCCATCTTTCATGACCGGAAGATGGCGAACCCGTTTATCGGTCATGATTGCCATACACTCCTCGACGCTCTCTTCAGGAGTAACCACAGCTACCTGACTGCTGACGATCTCTTTTACCTTGGTTTCCTTGGATGCTCGACCCATTAGGATAACACTGCGGGCATAGTCACGTTCAGAAAACAGCCCAATCACCTCCTCATTATCCATTACTAAAAGTGAACCAATGCTGTGCTCAGACATCTTTTCAAGTGCACTGAAAACAGTCGCATTTGCATCGATAGTGTGAATGTCGAAACCCTTATTTTGCAATATTTGATTAATGCTAGGCATTTGGACCCTCTTAATGTTTATTGTTCTTCCCAGTCAGTGTAACTCTTTAGACCAGTATCAGTTGCCGGATTTTCCCTCAATAATAGAACATCAACTGCTGTTCGGCTTCAGATAATGCTGAATTGTGGCCAGAATATATGAAAAAATAGGGCTGATCTCTCTGCCTTAATCAGGGTAGAATTGCCCTATGCAATACAAAACTATAGAAGACTTTATTGGCAATACGCCACTGGTATGTCTGCAGCGACTCGCGGCAGGCTCAAGCAATACTGTGCTGGTGAAACTGGAGGGTAACAATCCTGCTGGGTCAGTAAAAGACAGGCCGGCGCTGAGCATGATCCGTCTTGCGGAAGAGCGTGGCAACATAAAACCGGGGGATACCCTGATTGAGGCGACCAGTGGCAACACTGGAATTGCACTGGCAATGGCCGCTGCGATCAAGGGTTATCAGATGATTCTGGTAATGCCGGAACACATGAGCCTTGAACGGCGAGCAGTGATGAGAGCCTATGGCGCAGAGCTGATATTGACCCCCAAAGAGGGCAGTATGGAGGCGGCAATCGACAAGGCACGTGAACTGGAAGCCGCTGGTAAAGGCTTGATCCTTGATCAATTTTCTAATCAGGATAATCCACAGGCCCATATTTCGGGTACCGGCCCTGAAATCTGGCGGGATACTGAGGGCAAGATAACTCACTTTGTCAGTGCCATGGGGACAACCGGGACGATCATGGGTACATCCAACTATCTCAAATCTAAAAATTCTCAGATTGAGATTGTTGGCGTGCAACCTATGGAGGGTGCCAGTATTCCAGGCATACGACGTTGGCCTGAGGCCTATATGCCAAAGATCTACGATGCCAGTCGAGTTGATAGGATCATAGATATATCCCAACAGGATGCCGAGCAGACTACGCGGGATTTAGCAGCCAAAGAGGGCATCTTTGCCGGTATATCCTCCGGCGGGGCTGTTGCTGCAGCGCTTAAACTCTCAGCTTCAGTTGAAGATGCTGTCATCGTGGCAATCATCTGTGATCGTGGAGATCGTTACCTTTCCACCGATGTCTTTCCGGCATTCTGATCATGGCACGTAAACGTAGACGAAAGCAGCTGCCGACCGAGCCAGTTGAAGCAGAGATCGAATCACTAACTCACGATGCCAAAGGGGTCACCCATATTGATGGTAAGGCTACCTTTGTTCATGGCTCTTTGCCCGGAGAGAAAGTTCGTTTCCTCTATACCGGACGTTGGCGAAAATATGATGAGGGTAGGGTTGTGGAAGTATTGAGCCCTTCACCACAGCGTGTTGAACCGCGTTGTAGCCAATTTGGGGTATGTGGTGGTTGTAGTTTGCAACACCAGGATGGTTCGGCTCAGGTGCTATCCAAGCAGCAATCGATGTTGGAGAGTTTACAACATATCGGCAAGGTAACTCCGGAGCAGATCCTGCCGCCGATGGTCAGTCAGTCAACATGGGGCTATCGGCGCAAGGCTAGATTAGGTGTACGTTATGTACCCAAAAAGGGCGGGACACTAGTCGGTTTCAGGGAGCGGGGTTCATCCTTTATTACTGACATCGATTGTTGCCATATTCTCCATCCCCGCGTGGGCGAGCTAATTCCTGAGCTGAGTCAACTGATCGATCAGCTCTCTATTCGGAATCAGATTCCACAGATTGAGATGGCGATGGGGGATGAACTCTGTGTATTGATCTTTCGAATGCTTGAACCGCCCAGCCAAGAGGATCTTGAGTGTCTCGAACGCTTTGCACCACAGCACAAAATTGAGATCTATATTCAGGAAGGAGGGCCGGAAAGTGTCAGGCCGCTTAAGGGAGACTCTGTAGTTCTGAGTTATGACTTACCCGCATTTGATCTGAGCTTGGACTTTCTGCCTAATGATTTCACCCAGGTTAATAGTGACATCAACCGGCAAATGACCCTGCGAGCTGTTGAAATGCTGGCTTTGGATCCTGAAGATAGGGTGCTGGATCTGTTTTGTGGTCTGGGGAATTTCACGCTACCTCTGGCCCGTCATTCAGGGCATGTTACTGGTGTGGAAGGTGATGCAGGACTGGTGGCTAGAGCCAGAGAAAATGCCCTCTCAAACCAGATTTCCAACACAAGTTTCTATACTGCGAATCTCTATGAAACATTGGAAAATGAGCCATGGCTGCAGGAATCATTTAACAAGGTATTGCTTGATCCTCCCAGAAGTGGTGCTCAGGAGGTCCTGCACCATCTGCCCAAGCTGGGTGCGGAACGAATCCTTTATGTCTCCTGCTATCCTGGCACTTTGGCTCGGGATGCGGGGCTTCTCGTCGAAGAACATGGCTACCGCCTGGTGAGTGCAGGGGTGATGGATATGTTTCCGCATACTGCCCATGTCGAGTCAATCGCACTATTTGAAAAGGTATAATATATGGCTTTAGAAATAGAGCGTAAATTCTTGGTTATTAATGATAAATGGAAAGACTCTGTAGTCAGTCAGGCGGTGCTCAAGCAGGGTTATCTGGCGACGACGTCTAAAGCCAGTGTACGTGTCAGGGTGGATGGTGATGTGGCCAATATCAATATCAAGGGTTCTACTGTAGGCATCAGTCGCCGTGAATATGAGTACCCCATACCTATGCAGGATGCAGAAGAGCTTTTGCAGCACTTAGTTGCGGGGGCTGCTATCGATAAGGTGCGTTATAAAGTTAAATGTGGTGACCACATCTGGGACTTGGATCTGTTTCAAGGCGCCAACAATGGGCTGGTGATCGCTGAAGTTGAGTTAAGCGATGAAGATGAGTCTTTCGAAATGCCTGCATGGGCAGGTGAAGAGGTATCTGGGGATACACGCTATTACAATGCCAGTCTGGTAAAACATCCGTTTTGTGACTGGTAAAGAGATGCTTGGTCGGCGTGCCTTGGTTACGCTATTTATCGCCATGATTCTGATGGTAGGATGTCAGCGGCATCCTGATCAGACGGTTAGAATGGGAGTGGCCACATCCCCGCTCAATCTTGATCCCAGGTTTGCTGCTGATGCGACATCAGAACGTATCAACAGGCTTCTTTATCAACGCCTGGTTGAGTTTGACTCCAAAAGTATGCCGAAGCCTGGCATTGCCCGCTGGGAAGCAATCACACCCTTACAATATCGCTTCTATCTAAATGATCAAGCCAATCAATTCAGTCATGGGCGGATGCTGGATGCCAATGATGTTGTTGCAACCTACAGACAAGTGCTTGATCCTGCCAATGGGTCACCAAAACAGGCCAGCCTGAAGCTGATCGCATCAATTGATCAAATTGATGAACAGACCATAGAATTCAGCCTAAAGAGAGCTGACCCCCTGTTTCCCGCCTACCTGACCCTGGACATTCTTCCTGCAGAACTTATAAACCAGGGGCATGATTTTGGCCGGGAGCCAGTGGGCAGTGGTCCATTTACCCTGATCTCCTGGCCGCAGCCGGGTGAGCTTCATCTGCAACGCCGCTCTGATAGACAGATGTTTGAGATTATCAGTGTCAACAATCCCACCGTCAGAGTGTTGAAGTTACTGAGAAATGAGATAGATCTGCTGCAAAACGATATATCACCTGAATTGATTGGCTATCTACGTAATCAAACCGAGATGAAAGTGACTCAGACACCAGGTAGTAACTACACCTATATCGGTTTCAATCTTGAGGATCCGGTAACTGGGGATTTGCGTGTACGTCAAGCCATTGCCCATGCCATTGACAGAGAGGCTATTATTCAGTGGGTAATGCAGGGTGCAGCACGTCCGGCAGAATCACTTTTTCCACCAGAACACTGGGCATCAGGCAACTTAAAGGCAAACGACTTCAATCCGAGGAAATCGAAAAAGATTCTCTCAGAATTAGGTTACAACAGCGATAGCCCCTTGAAGTTGACCTATAAAACATCGAGCGATCCATTTCGGATACGCCTTGCGACGGTAATACAAAGCCAGCTTAAAGCCGTAGGTATCGAGGTGGATCTACGCAGTTATGACTGGGGAACATTTTTCGGTGATATCAAGCAGGGTAATTTCCAACTTTACAGTCTGAGCTGGGTTGGAATCAGAACCCCGGATATCTATCGGGATATTTTTGCCAGTCAGTCTCTACCTCCGAAAGGGGCAAATAGAGGACGTTACAACAACGAACGGGTTGATCAGTTACTCTCTCTGGCTGAGCAGCAGACCAAGCTGTCTGAGCAAGCAGCGCTATATCAGCTGGTCGAACGGGAGTTACATCGGGACTTACCCTATATACCCCTCTGGTACGAACATCAGATTTCAGCACAAGGGAGAAGGATCAGCGGCTATCAACTGATGCCGGATGGTAATTATGATGGGCTCGCACAAGTAAAATTGAATACAGCTTTGGAGAGGGATAATGTCCAATCTGCAACTACGAATTGAGCTTTCCGGACAAAAATTGATCTGTCACGAAGCAGATTTCGTGGCAGCAAGCTACCCTGTTTCAACTGGGTTAAACGGGGCAGGGGAGTGCTTCGGCAGTGGTTGTACGCCACGTGGCTTGCATCGTGTGCGAATAAAAATTGGCGAGGGGTGCCCTGTAAACAGTGTCTTCGTGGGACGGCGTCCTACAGGAGAGATATATAGCAACGAACTGGCAGAGTATCAGCCGGATCGTGATTGGGTGCTTACACGGATAATCTGGCTGTCGGGGTTAGAATCAGGCATCAATCGGGGAGGGGAGGTCGATACCCTTCGTCGATATATCTACATCCATGGCACACCTGACAGCGAGCCTATGAGTGTTGCACGATCCCATGGTTGTATCAGAATGCGCAACCAGGATCTCATTCAGCTGTTTGATCTGGTTGAAAATGGCATGCTGGTAGAGATTGTCGACTGATGGGACGTTTTTTAATGTCACGTCTATTCAGTGCGCTGGGTGCAATGATTGGCGTGGCTTCTCTTGTTTTTTTTCTGATCCACCTGGTACCAGGGGATCCTGTGGATGTGATGCTGGGAGAGTCTGCACGCCCGGCTGATAGAGAGGCCTTGCGAGCAAGTCTGGGATTGGATCAACCAATTGCCACCCAGCTAACGAACTACTTTACTGGACTCGTCCAATTCGATCTTGGTCAATCTCTCCATTCAAGACGAGCGGTAAGTGAGATGCTTGCTGAACGGATACCAGCAACCCTGGAATTAGCAATTGCGGCACTGGTTTGCGCCATGTTGCTAGCCATTCCACTAGGGATTATCGCAGCGGTGGAGCGAGGTAAGGCATGGGACTGGGGGGCAATGGGTTTCTCTATGTTGGGTGTCTCAATTCCCAATTTCTGGCTGGGGCCGATGTTGATACTCTGTTTTTCTCTTTGGTTGGGCTGGACACCTGTGAGTGGCAGGGAAGGTGTGGCCAGTCTGATATTGCCGGCAGTTACCCTCGGTACAGGGTTTGCCGCAATTTTGGCTCGAATGGTACGTAGCAGCTTGCTCGAAGTACTCGGAGAAGATTTCGTACGCACAGCCAGAGCTAAGGGTCTCAGTGAGTTAAAGGTGATTTGGCGGCATGCGATGCGAAATGCCTGGTTGCCTGTGGCTACACTGGTTGGACTTCAGCTTGGTGCTCTGCTGGGTGGTGCTGTAGTTACAGAAGTGGTGTTCGATTGGCCGGGTATAGGTTCATTGATGATCGAAGCGATTCAAAAGCGCGACTACCCGGTAGTACAGGGTTGTGTACTTTTTATCAGTCTAATGTATGTTCTGTTAAATACCTTGACCGACCTGTTGTACGGTCTTATTGATCCACGGATTCGTCTGGGTAGTGACTGATGCTGAGGTACTGGTTTCCACTATCCATCCTGGTCATTTGGTGTTTGGCTGCACTCACTGGCGTGTGGGTCAACGAATCTGCAAATCAGATAGATCTCGAGAGAATTTTGCTAACACCCGGTGCTCAGGGGATACTGGGATATGATGATTTGGGTCGTCCTATTCTGCCTAGAATCTGGGTTGGTGCTCAGATCTCATTCCTGGTCTCAGTTGGTGTGGTTTCCCTCTCTTTACTGATTGGAACCACAGTTGGATTACTGGCTGGGTATCAAGGCGGATGGTTCGATCTATTACTAGTCAGAATCATGGACGTGTTTCTGGCTTTCCCTGGCATTCTTTTAGCAATTGCATTGGCAGGGGTTATGGGGCCGGGTGTCGATAATCTGATCATAGCGCTTTCTGCAGTCGGCTGGGTAGGCTACGCCCGTTTGACCAGGGGCCAGGTTCTGTCCCTCAAACAACGGGATCATGTGACTGCTGCTATCGCCTTGGGAACGCCTCGTCGTTACATTCTGACCCGCCATCTTTTACCGCTACTGCTGGCGCCTCTGATCGTGGAAGCGACATTCGGAATGGCTGGAATGGTGATAGCTGAGGCGGGACTTTCTTTTTTAGGATTGGGTATTCAACCACCTGATGCTTCATGGGGTAGTCTGATCAGAGATGGCGCAAGCTATATGTTAATGGCGCCGCATATGGTGTTGGCGCCAGGTGTAGTGATTATGTTGGTTGTGCTGTCACTGAATATGCTTGGAGACCGACTGCGGGATTGGCTGGATCACCGTCCCCTCTGATGGCTGCCATAGCAGGCCAGTCGCCCACGCGTACTTAAGCTATTGAATATGCTATTGCACAAAAAAGGTGGTGAAGAAGAGTGCTTTTACTTCAGCCTTGCCGCTCGATTCTTGCAACAGCTTCTGAATTTCAGCTAATGCGCTTTTGCGTAAGGCCTCTTTACCTGCAGCTGTTTTAAGGGTTTTACCATCCTGTTCGGACAATAGAAGTAGTAGTGTATGGCGAATTGCCGGGCCATGAAGTGTTAGCTCTTCAAGGAATGCCTCGTCCTGGGTCATTAATTGAATGTCGCAGCGAATATATTTTCCACCACTTGCCAGATTGGAAACCAAGGATGGTTTGATTTGATAATAACTGATGGTTGGTGCCGCCTTTTCCTCCTCCTCAGCCTCCTCCTCTGCCCAAAGGGGCTGGCTGGTGAAAAGAAAAACGAAACATAAAATGAGTAGGTATCGCATGGTTTGAGCCTTGATTTTCACTTCACCTATGTTTACGGCATACTGCGTTAAAAATTAAGCAATCTCCGAATATATCTAAATGAGAACTAAATCGATAGCTGACAATAATCCACCACAACAACGGTGCAAAAATCGCATCGCGGATAGTTGCAGAATCCGCCTCTGTGACTCTTATTGTGGGGTGTGTGTATGAGCCTCGGCCCGGTAATGGTTGACCTGGAAGGGTTGCAAATGACCACTGAAGAGCGGGAGATGCTTAATCATCCTGCGGTAGGCGGGGTGATACTGTTCACTAGAAACTATGAGTCGATGGATCAGCTGACCCAGTTGTGCAGTCAGATCCATGAAGTTAGAAACCCCCACTTGTTGATCGCGGTAGACCACGAAGGGGGACGAGTTCAGCGTTTTAGAGCCGGTTTTTCTGAGTTACCTCCTGCTTCATGGTATGGAGAACAGTACCGGCAGCATGAGGAGCAAGGGCTGAAACTGACCGAGCTGGGTGGTTGGCTTATGGCTTCTGAGCTACGTGCCTGTGGTGTGGATTTCAGTTTCGCCCCAGTATTAGATCTTGGGTTAGGGGTTAGTGAGGTCATCGGTGACAGAGCCTTTTCCAAGCAACCTGATGAAGTTGCCCGTTTGGCTCAATCCTGGATGCAGGGGTGTCACGAAGCCGGTATGGCCGTAGTAGGGAAACATTTTCCGGGGCACGGTGGTGTTGCTGCCGATTCACACCATGCCTTGCCTATAGATCAGCGACGTTTTGAAGACCTGAAAATGGAAGATCTCAGGCCATTCGAACGTATGATTGATGCGGGTATGGAGGCAATAATGCCAGCCCATGTGATTTATCAGCGAATAGATAAAAATCTTGCTGGCTTTTCTGGTTTTTGGCTGAAGAACGTATTGCGCCAACAGCTTGGTTTCCAGGGAGTGATCTTCAGTGATGACCTCGATATGGCAGCTGCCGAAGAAGCAGGTAACTACGGAGAACGTGCCATAGCTGCAATTGATGCAGGCTGTGACATGGTGTTGGTATGCAATAATCGTCCGGCCGCGTGGCAGGTGCTGGAAAGAGTGAAAGATTACAATGATCCTGCTGCCCACGTAAGGCTGGTGAGGATGCATGGCAGAAAGCATAGATCCTTACAGCAGGTTCATCTCGACCCACGTTGGAAACAGGCTGTAAATAAACTATCGGTGATACCTCAAGAGAATAGACTCGACCTGAATCTTGAATAAGCCCTTAATGAGCGCGGTTCATTTCAATCGGATAGCGAACTGTTTCATCCACTGCTAATGCCTTACTAAGTATTGATCAATTAACAAGTTTAAGTGTAAAGAGTTATGACTATAAACGCACAACAAGCGGCTCAAGTATTGGCAACTGCAGACCTGATCTATAGCACTCAAGAGGTAGAACGTGCAATGGATAAGATGGCTAAGGAGATTGCAGCGCAACTGGCGACAGAAGACCCTCTGGTGCTGTGTGTTATGAATGGTGCATTGATTCCAACGGGACAGCTATTGACCCGCCTCGATTTTCCCTTGCGACATGACTACATACATGCAACTCGCTACCAGGGTGGAACGAGTGGGTCCGAGCTAGAGTGGAAGGGACGTCCCAGTGCATCTCTGAGTGGCGAGACGATACTTGTTGTTGACGATATTCTCGATCACGGCATCACACTTTCAACTATTGTCAAAGCTTGTCAGGAAGCGGGCGCAAAAAAAGTATTGAGCGCTGTTCTTGTGGAGAAACAACATCAGAAAGGTATTGGTTTTATTGCTGATTTTGTTGGATTGTATGTCGAAGATCGCTATGTGTTTGGCTATGGAATGGACTATATGGGGTATCACAGAAATGCCCCTGGTATCTACGCCATCCCACAGGGTTAGTAATATCCCTAATATTGAAAGATTCAATACAAGGGTAAACCCTGTCGTAATTTCCTAGAAAAATAGTAGAGATATTAGGCACCTATTGCTATTTATCAATAAATGGTACAAGCTAACTCCAATAGGCGAAACTCAACATTTAGATTGGGTAGTCCTGAGACGATTCATAGAGATTACTTGTCTCCGAAGAAAATGCTCGGAGCCTGTACCTAAATTTAAGGAGGGTAGAGAGTGAGTACACTGGAAAGCATGAAAGGTAGCCATTCTGATATGCAACAGATTATCAGTGACCTGAGAGCTATGATGACTAAGGAGCAGTTGAGTATCCGCCCCAATGCAATGACAACCCACAAGATGATTTGTGATTTGGCAGAATTGATGAAGGGGCATATGTCAGAACAGGATAGGGGTGTTTATCCTGGTCTGTTGACTCACCAGGATCCAAAATTGAAATCGATGGCGTGGGGTTTCCTCAACGGACAAAAACCAATAAGAAAACATTTTGAGCAGTACCATGGAAAATGGTTGAAGAACTGCGATTTCAATTTTACTGATGAGTTTATTGCTGACACATTCGAGATTTTCGACATGATCGAAGACAGAATACAGCGAGAAGAGACGATCCTGATACCAACGTTAGAAAAGTCCGGGGTTTTTGCCCAGGCTGTATAAAATCAGGATCGGTTGGAGGAGAAATGTCATGGGGGGTAGCTGTTTAACCCCCTATTTTTTTGTCTGGAAGAAGCCACTCCCTGCAAGCAATAGTTCGCTTTACGAAGATCCCACCTGTAGTATCTGACCAGCCTGATTTTCTCTCAAGATTGAAAAAACTGTTACATGACTATGGTAGGAGTGATTTTCCCTACTTCATAGGGCATAACATAAATCATGGCATCATTTCGAAAGAATCTCTAAGATAGCATCCGACTTTAACTAACCAGTGTGTAGAGTCACCTTTAACCTGAAAAGGTCAGTAGGACGGCGTGCAATTCACGCTGTAGCGTTATTCACCCAACGGGTGACCATGTGCATCGAAGCTATATTCTACAAAATCAGGAACTTGCTATTAGAATGGAGCGGACAACTGATTTTTTTAGGTTTAACTTAACTTATTTGTCAGGAGGTAGATTGTGGGTGTATTAGTAGGCCGTGAGGCACCAGATTTTACAGCAGCAGCGGTGCTTGGGGACGGCACGATAGTCGATGATTTTAATTTCAGCAAGACGATAAAGAACAGTTATGCCGTACTGTTTTTCTATCCACTCGATTTTACTTTTGTCTGTCCTTCGGAACTCATAGCTTTCGATCACAGGCTGGATGAGTTCAAAAAACGGAAAGTTGAAGTGGTGGGTTGTTCGATCGATTCTCACTACACACACAATGCCTGGCGCAATACACCTGTAAATGATGGCGGCATTGGAGCGGTAAAATATCCGTTGGTTGCTGACTTGAATCATGCCATTTGTAAAGCCTATGATGTAGAAACAACAGACGGCAACGTTGCATTGCGCGGTTCTTTTCTGATAGATAAGTCGGGTATCGTGCGCCATCAGGTGGTCAATGATCTGCCTTTGGGTAGAAACATCGACGAAATGCTACGCATGGTCGATGCACTTCAGTTCAATGAAGAGCATGGAGAGGTTTGTCCAGCAGGCTGGAAGAATGGGGAAGCGGGTATGCAGGATACACCAGAGGGTGTAGCTAGCTATCTTGCGACACATAGTAAAAGCCTCTAAAACACCTTTATTCCTTTTGTGGCTGGTATATGCACCAGCTACAAAAGGGATTAACAAATTCGGCTGAAATAGATAAAGAGTAAAATGACGAAACTGGCCATAATAGGCGGTACTGGGCTGAACAAAATTCCTGACCTGGAAATTACTCATCGTGAGGTTTGTCATACTCCTTTTGGGGAGCCTTCCGCAGCGCTTACCCACGGGAAGATTGCCGGTAGCGAAGTGGTTTTTTTACCTCGCCATGGTGCAACTCATACCATTCCCCCGCATCGCGTCAACTATCGAGCAAACCTTTGGGCTTTACACCATCTGGGAATAGATAATGTCATTGGTGTAGCTGCAGTTGGTGGCATCACATCTGAGATGGCGCCTGGTAATATTGTTGTCCCTGATCAGATCATTGATTATACCTTTGGCCGGGATCAAACCATCTATGAGAGTGACCTCCAGCAGGTTACACATATAGATTTCACCTATCCATATTGCGAGCAATTGAGACAGCAGCTGATTGAGGCTGCAAAATCGAGTGATGTTGGCTCTGTTTCAAGTGGAACCTACGGTGCTACTCAGGGGCCACGTCTGGAAACCGCTGCCGAAGTTGCACGAATGGAACGGGATGGTTGTGATATTGTAGGTATGACAGGGATGCCAGAAGCGGCATTGGCTAGAGAATTCGAACTTTGTTATGCATCCTGTTCGGTGGTATCAAACTGGGCTGCAGGTAAACAGCAGACTCCGATCAGTATGAAAGAGATTGAGAAAAACCTGATATTTGGTATGGAACAGGTCAAACTATTATTAACAGCACTACTCAGGGAGAGGGGTTGTTAGCTTTGTTTGAGATTGTTTAAATATGGTTTTAAAAAGTAATAATTATTTAATAACAATATGTTATAGATTATTATTACTCCTGATTCTATTTAGTAGCCGCGTCTCGTATGGGGACCCATTCGAACTCGGTATGGCGTCGCTGAAGTCGGGAGACTTTGCAGAAGCATTTTGTCTCTGGCGGCCACTGGCCATGGAGGGTCATGTAGAAGCTGCTTTCCATCTGGGGTGGCTCTACGCTAATGGTAATGGACTTAGAGTAAATATTGATAAGGCGATCTATTGGTGGAAACGTGCTGCTGCTCATGATCATAGTGAGGCAATGTTTGCCTTGGCATTGGCCTATACCAATGGAGAAGGGATTAAAAAGGATCATCGGCAGGCCTTCGAATGGTATCGAAAGGCAGCGAATAGTGGACATGGAGATGCGCGGGAGATAGTTAAATCCAAATTGCTCAAACCTGAAACAAAACTGCTCGATCAGCTCAAAGAGGTGATTCAGGAAGATTGGCTGGGTGAACTCAGGATTGTTAAAGCAGATAAGGTCAATTTACGATCTGGTCCTGGCCTTGACCATCGAATCGTGAAAAGCGTTCAAGCGGGAACTAAGCTGATTGCCATAGATCACCATGGAAAATGGTACAGAACCATTGATCCCGGGGATTTGAGTCAAGCTTGGATTGCAGATTGGTTAACAACGCTAAGTGATTAATAGTGGTGGTAATATTCTATTAAAGAGAACCTCTGAATAAGTCTGGGCTGAACAGATTTTCGATCCAAATGTGCCAATTCTAGGCGCGGATAGCCCGTAATAGCCTGCTATTACGATGATCCAACCCAGAAGCGGCCTGAATAGGTCACAAACCGTAGATTCATGGTTTGATCAGCGGTTCCTTTAATCGACAAGTTTTAAGGTACAATGTCGTAACGAAGCTAGCAGCTAAAAGGGGAGTGAAGATGGCTGATGAGACTAATAGCGCCGATGAAAAGGCAGAAAATCAACCCGCAAAGAGCGAAACCACAGTTAAAAAGAAAGCTGCTAAAAAGAAAGTGGCCAAGAAAAAGGTTGTAGCGAAGAAAAAAGCCACGACAAAGAAAAAAGCCACAACCAAGAAGAAGGTTGCGGCGAAGAAAAAAGTTACCACTAAATCGACGACTGAGAGCAGCGCAGTAGCGGCCCCGGTTGAGGAAAAGTCTTCCACTGTTGAAACCAAGGCGGCAACACCTACGACTGTAGCCGCAGCAGGTGCTCAAGCAGAGGTACCAAAGTCGACTTCATCCTCAGCTGATGAGAGTAGCAAAGCGCCTTCATCGAATGTTGTGGTTCAAATGAAATTAGAAGATAAAGAGAAACCTTCGGAGGAAACACCAATGTCAACAGAAACAAAAAGCTCGGGTGGCTTTTGGATAAAAGTCGCATTCTGGCTGATTATCATTATTCTTGGATTTATGTATATCCGCTCGCTGGCGAAAAGCCCAGTGACAGATTCTACTGGCGATGTAACAGAATCTGAGCAGGTTGAGGCCACTATATCTCAATCTGAAGGGGATGATGCAGCTGAAGTGGCTGCTTCAGAATCTGATGCAATCAATACCGCAACAGAGGAGGCATCTGTAGCTGACACATCCAATGCTGTGGCAGAAGAGGCCTCTGGAACCGATACATCCAATGCTGTAGCTGAAGAGGCTACAGCAACTGATGCTGCTACAGAGGATTCAAGCTCTGGTGAGCAGGGTATGGTAAGCAAGGTTACCTCCTTTTTTGAGAAATTATCAGAGGATTCCTCAGCTGAAGATGACTCCTCAGCAACAAATAGCGACCAGGCGGAAGAGTCAAACGCAGGTGGCTTGGTATCTGGTGACAGTGTGACGCCTGAAGTTCAGGTTGTTGTACCTGAAACTGCTGGACAGCAGACAACTGCTTCAAATCAAGCGCCAGAGATGGTTGCTACTGCTCAGGAGCAGCAAAGTGTTCAGGATTTACATAAAGAATCCGTAACCAAGATACTTAAAGAGTTTGATGAGCTGCGAGATGCTGCTCAGGCAGAGATGGAAGCAAAGAAAAATAGAATGCAGGCTGAGAGAGAGTTGCACGAAGCTATGATGCCGTCACCACGTGTGTGGCGTAACCCGGGATACAACATGCCATATGGTCCCACACCATATCAGCAGGGACCTAACCCTTATCAGCAGGGACCTAATCCGTATCAACAAGGCTACTACAACTACAGATAACTTTCTTTCGTAAAAAAGGGCGCATCAAGCGCCCTTTTTTCAGCTATAGATCTGATGACCTACTTGATCAGATCAGCCACCTCAACCTTCAATCAAGATGTGCAAGGGCTGCGTCGTAGTCAGGTTCCTGCACAATTTCAGGTACCAACTGAGAGTAGATTACCTTGTTGTTCTCATCCAGGATGACCACAGCACGGGCACAAATGCCTGCCAACGGGCCGTCGGTGATCAATACGCCATAATCTTTAGCGAAGTTTCGATTTTTCATCATAGAGAGCGAGACGACATTATCCACACCTTCAGCACTGCAGAATCGGCCTTGAGCAAACGGCAAGTCGGCAGAGATCACCAAGGCTACGGAGTTGGATTTACCGGCCATAGCTTTATTGAAAGTGATTGTAGAAGTGGCGCAAACACCAGTATCAAGGCTTGGAACAATGTTCAGCAATTTCTTTTTGCCGGCATAGTTATCAAGCGAAACATCTGAAAGATCTCCAGCAGTCAATGAGAATTCAGGCGCTTCGGATCCTACTGCGGGAAGATCGCCATTAGTATTAATCTGATTGCCTTCAAGGGTGATAGTAGCCATATTTCTATCCTGTTATTAGAGTTGAATTCAAAGAATAGCGCAGATTTTAAGAAGAACACTGAAGAAGATAAACCATATTTTATTTATAGTAATTATTTAAGATGCCTCGGCGCATAAGATCTAGCCCTATGCTCGCATGCCTTGCCAATGGCGCTTGTGGTGCGGCTGAGGGTTACCGGATTTACAGAGGGGCCCACTAGGGGCTGTTAACACTGATTGAATCAAGCTGGCACGAACAATATTGAACAGATCGTCACACTTAAATGGCTGAGACAAACAGGAAAATGTCTCATCAAATTCACCGAGAGTGCAGCTATGTGATTTCCTGATAGATCTCAGGAGTAACTTCCTGGGTTATCGAGAGCATGGTTTGGCGCAAGGGATCTGACATTGTCCTGATGTCCTCAATCTTGATTATCTCCTCGAATGAGGGAATACCAGAAATTTCAGTATTCTGAATGATGACATCATCTGCAGGAAGTTCAGTCGAGACCGGGCAAGAGACCATAAGCACGGGAAGCTCACCTAAGCCTTCCATCTGCGTTGACTCCAGTTGAAAGCGCAAGTCGTTCAAAATGCCTTTCAGTCCGCTCTGCTTAGCCAGGACAAGGTTTAACGTAAGGCATTGCAACAGCATATGTGAAAGCTCATCTCTAACTTGATTCCGGTTCCCTTGTAGCAGATTGAGTATCTTTGAGGGTGTCATCTCAGGATAGGAGAGTATCCATTTCAACGGTGAAGTGACGGTAAGTTCTGCAGACTTACCCTCTTTTTCCGCTTTGTAGGGGTAGGTGACGGGGGTTAATGCAGGGGTGGCTGCAAATATATCCAGAGGTGAGGAGATTTCTGAATCGAGTGAGAATGGGGCTTGTCTTGCAATTGCCAGATAGTTGTTTTTCAGTTCTTGGAAATTCTTTTCCGCCCCCTTCACAGATGACTTTGAGACACCACGAATATATTCTCCGAGTATGGGTTGTGGCGAAAAAAGTGGTGCTAAAGTGGACAGATAGGACTTAAGCCGTGTTTCTATCCGTTCAGAAACCGAGCGGGTGAGCTTGCGTAATTCTATGAGTCTTGGGATGTCGAAAGATTCTGTCATGAGATGCCCGCTTATTATTGGCCCGATTTCCAGGATTGTTCAGGCTGAAAGTCCATTCATTGTGGCTTTGGAATCAACTATCTACTTATAGGAAAGCTAATCAAATAAAAGGGTTACGTCAATAAGTTTTTGTCGATTTGCTACACTCTTTCAGGGAAAGAGGCGATATTGTATAGTGAATTCCAGCTAAAACTTGTCATTGGCCCTCGGTTTCTATGCAGAAGAGCAAAATAATCGGTGTTCCAGGGGGCTGGACCGATCTCTGCTTTTTTACTGTTCCAGGGGTGATACACAGGCAAATCTGCCAGTGTTGTAAGGCGAAGTTGCAGGAGAGGTAATTTGGATAATATGTATCCTATGCCAGAGTCAATTGGAAGATTTCAATTGATTGAAGAGGTAGGCGAAGGCGCAATGTCTATTGTCTATAAAGCATTTGACCCTGAAATCAACCGCACATTGGCTATTAAGCTATTGCGAGGTGAATGTGCTGTCGATCCTGAGTACCGATACCGTTTTCTCCAGGAAGCAAAGGCAGCAGGAAAGCTGACCCACCCTAACATTGTCACTATTTTCGATGTTGGAGAGGCAGAGCAGGGCCCCTATATTGCCATGGAGTTTCTTGAAGGTCGTACCCTAGAGGATATGATGGATTGCGATACCCCCATATCTACGAGGGATGCAGTAGTTTATGGGATACAACTTGCCGAAGCATTGGACTATTCCCACGCTAAGGGAATCGTCCACCGGGATGTCAAGCCGGGTAATATTATTTCACCAGGTTACAGCAATACCATACGCATCACCGATTTCGGTATTGCACGGATGGATGCACCCAACAAAGAGCATCGCACCAGAATTGGCTCCGTTTTGGGAACACCTCAGTATATGTCCCCTGAACAAGTAGAAGGTCAACAGGTCGATGGACGATCCGATCTGTTTTCGCTGGGTGTCATACTCTATCAGCTGATTACCGGGGTAAAACCCTTTGTTTCTGAAACTCTGACTTCATTGCTGATGAAGATCGTGCAGGAAGATCCTGCTCCGATCGATATAAGAAAAACTGACATCCCGCAGAGTTTAAAAGCGATTATTGAGAAATTACTGAGTAAAAACCCTGAAAGTCGTTATCAGACCGGCAAGGATCTGGCAGGTGCGCTACGACGTGTGGTTCATGAAATCGATGAAAAGCAAGAGCATCTCAATGAGTCTAAAATTCTACCGCTAAGGATCAAGTGGACTGCTGCGATGGCGCTTGTAGTGTCACTGGCCATGATATTAGGCTCTTTTCTTGTTTATCAGAAACAAGTGGATACGATGACCGAGTTGACCCTCGATTCGGGTAGTACACTTGCAGAATTTATAGCGATAGAAAGTGCTGAAGCAGTATTAATCCAGGACTGGGTAGCAGTAGAGACCTTTGTACAGGAGATTAACGGTCGGCAACAGATCAGTTATCTGAGGATTTTCGATCACAAAAGGATACTAAGGGCGAGTACCTCCCTTGATGAGGTGGGTAAAAGTCTCGATATATCTGAGCGAGATAACTTTCTACGGAAAGAGGGTGGAATGATGATCTCGGAAGATGTATGGAATGGAGATGATGTATTCGATTTTCAGGCACCCTTGCTATTTCAGAACAAGACCATAGGCGGCGTGCAACTTGGATTGTCCCAAACACCATTGATAGCTGCTGCTGATCTTACATTTTATACAATGCTGGGTTTGCTATTGGCCGTGGTAATGACTGTGGTCATAGTCGCTTATCTGCTGGCAACAGGGATCACGATACCGATGAAAGTTCTCCGAAAAGCAATGAGTCATGTAAGGCGGGGTAACTATGGCTATCGTATCCGGCAGGAAAGAAATGATGAGTTAGGCTTGCTCTATACAGATTACAATAGAATGGCTGATGAGTTGCAGAAACTTGAACAAACAGAACAGTTGTCAGAGGAAGTAACTCAGACTCAAGAATCAGACATCGAAACAGAAACAGAAGAGATAGTGGTCGATGATGATAGGACCAACATTGCTCCTGTTCGAAATCAGCAGGCTACTACCGATACCACCAATACAAAAGCTAGCCCCTCACCTTCAGCTGATATAGACAATGATGCAACACGCATCATGAAACGAAATTAGGTAATCAATGGTCTGCCTTAGTGAAAGTTTCAACAGGTTACATCTGAATGACTCTAAGCGTCTAAATCAAGGCGTCAGTCTGGTGCTCTAACGATATGATTTTGAGATCTGTATCTTTGAGGAAATACACCACCGGCACATTGCTTGTGATCTATATTTTGTTAGGTACGGCCTGTTCCACTAGCCCAACAACCAGCAAAGTTATCGCCAAAGATAGTGAGTTTGTGGTGCTTCGCGTTGGTAAGGAGGATGCACAAAGTCTCGCTCGCCGATATCTGGGAGATAAAGATCTCGCATGGATGATAGAAGATGCCAATTCGCCAGGCGCTATATCGGCTGGAAATGAGATCATTATTCCTTTAAAGAGTCATAATCCAACAGGTATTGAGTTTGATGGATATCAGACTGTCCCGATATTGTGTTATCACCGCTTTGGTGACAAAGGTGGGAGATTGGAAGTCTCCCCCCAACAATTTCAGCAACAACTTAGCTATCTTAGTGAAAATGGCTACCGGGTAATTCACCTGCACGAATTATACAATTTTCTTCGTGGCGATCAGGTTTTGCCCAAGCGCTCGGTTGTGCTGACTATTGATGATGGTCATCGTTCTATATTCGAAGTCGCCTATCCAATCCTGAAAGAGTTTGAATTTCCAGCTACTGTATTCATTTACAGTGACTACATGAATAACGGTGGATTGAAAACAAAACAACTTCTGGCCATGAAAAAGAGTGGGTTAATCAGTATACAACCCCATTCGAAGACCCATTCCAACCTTGCTGTTAAGAAGGCTGGTGAGGGGAAAGCAGAATATGCTAAGAGAGTACGTGAGGAGGTTAGAGTGCCCTCACGCAAGCTTTCCACAGAGTTATCAGCTACCCCCCGCTTTTTTGCCTATCCTTTTGGCGATGCAAATAGTCGGGTTATAGATGAATTGAAAGCTCATGGTCTTCTGCTTGGCTTGACAGTCCGACCAGCAGCGAATGCTGCTTTTACCTACCCCTATCTTCTAAACAGAACTATGATTTTTGGGGATCGTGGCATGGATGATTTCGTATCCAAGTTAATTACCTTTCAGCCACGGTGACTGGCGTGATGGCTAGGCTAAGCTATGCTCCAATATTGTTACTGCTGGTTCTCAGTTTGGGATGTGCAAAAAAAGGTTCAGTTTCCGAACGGCATGACGGGGCATTTTCAAAGCCCTCTACCTGGCTTATATCGGCAGCCAGACACGAGCAGAAAGGGGATTTACAGAAAGCGCTATACGAATATCGAATTGCCAGAACATTGTCAGGTAAAAGTAGAAAAATCGAGAAAAAGATAGAGAGCCTCAAAGCGCAAATAGAGGATAAGAGCAAGAGATTATTATCAACTGCCAAAAAAGCGCACAACAAGGGAGACCTGAAGAGTGCGGAAAAGCTATTTTTCGAAATTCTAGCACTTGATCCACAACATGACGCAGCATTAAAGGGATTGCGTAGAATAAACAGAGAGAATCTGAAGCTTAAAATGCAGAAAAAGGTGGCGATTTCTCAAGGCTATCAAAAAAAGAGATCGAATAGAGAAAGTAAAAATAACTATCATGATGAAGGTTATGTCTATTCACGTCAGGCTATCTTGCAGGCAGAGCATAGAGCCTCCGATGTTACAACTTATATTGAAGAGCTGGAAAAGCATATTCTGAAGTATCCCAGAGATACTGAACTGAAAAATATGTTGATGAAGATCAGAGTCGTACAAGCCCGTGCCGCTTTTAAATTAGCAAAGTATGAAAAATCCCTCCATCATCTTACTAAGGCAGAAAAGGTCTTTATTCGTGATCCTTCTGCAATAAAGAGGCTGCATGGTTTGCGCAAAGAGCTTGGAAAAAATCTCTACCTGAAAGGCGTAAGAACTGTTCGTGAAGAACCTGTAAAAGCTGTCGAGCTATGGAAAACTGCTCTAAAATTTGACCCAGATGATAAAAAAAGCCAAATACGCATTAAAAATCTAGAGAAGAGATTATGATCTTCATGATTGACGCGTCGGGTTAGAAGGGATGGCTGTCTTTGGTTTTATTCCAGGAGACCTGAAGGAGTTTCATTGCACTAAAGGGGAAGATGAATAGAGCCAGAATTATGAATAGTTCATACAAGGCTAAACTATTCAATTGGGTGGCTCCTGTATAGTGTGACTCCAAATGGATAACAAACAAAATTAAGGGTAAAAACAGGGAGCCTATAGCAAAACTTGTTAAAGTCATTTTGTAGATATTTTCAAGCATATTGATAGCCAATGATCAGGTAAATTTCAGTTATGATACAGCTTGCTTACCTGTGACAACGTAAACAGTGACATATCCTTCTGACCCGGTTTATCGACACGCCAGAAAGGTTCTTAAGTGAATAGGCTTTTAAAGTCTGAAAGATGTGAATAAAATTCTGTGTGAGACTCTATTGCCATGAATTTGATGATCACTTTTTGAATTGATTGCCATTGACCTTCTTTATGTCGGCGCGAATATAAAAATTTTAGATTTTCTCGATTGAGGGATATTAAGAGTTATAGATAGAGGTTATCTCAATCAAATCAGTTTGTTATAGATATTTATTAAAGTAATTGGATAGTAGACGCGATTTGAAACTTAACGATAATGGAGAGGGATTGTGGAACAGTGGGTTCGTTTTGAGTATTTGGGTAAGGAAGGGTTTGGTGTGTTAAGGAACGACCATGTTGCGGTTTATCAAGGGGAGATGTTTCGTAATTCAAAGGCTACAGGTGAATTTTTACCAACTTCGGAAATTAATCTTCTCATTCCGAGTGAACCTACCAAAATGATTGGATTGTGGAACAATTTTCGTTCCAGGGCAGAAAAGGAAGGGTGGTCACAACCAGCGCATCCACTTTACTTCATGAAAGCAAATGGCTCTTTCTTAGCGACGGGACAAACCATCCGTCAACCTGCTTCCTATGATGGCCCCGTGGCATTCGAAGGTGAGCTTGGCATTGTTATCGGAGAGCGCTGTTGTGATATCAATGAGCATGATGCAGATAAGTACATCTTTGGATATACCTGCGTAAATGATGTCACCGCACGGGGATTGATGAAGGAAGACCCTTCATTTGTCCAGTGGACCAGGGCCAAGAGTTTTGACACCTTTGGTGCGGTGGGACCAGCTATTGCCACTGGCTTGGATGTGGATGCTCTGTATGTAAAAACTCTGGTGGATGGTGTTGAACATCAGAATTATCCAGTTAGTGATATGTTTTACTCCCCACGTCAGATTGTGAGTAGGCTTTCAAAAGACATGACACTCAATCCAGGGGATGTGATTGTCTGTGGTACATCATTAGGTGCTGGCCCTATGCCCCAGGGTTGTACAGTGGAAATACATATTGATGGAATAGGTGCGCTAGTCAATCCATTTAACTAGTGTTTCTTGAGTATCTCCAAGAAAGTTTATTTTATCAACAGCGAAATACCACTGACTATAAGTAGAATGCTTATGCCACGTTGGAATGTCTGTTGAGACAGGTTGCTGTGCACGTGTCCACCAACATACATGCCAATAGCCATGAGAGGGATGGTAATTGCGGCCACTTTGAGAAGCGCGAGATCAAAAAAGCCGGATACAAGGTAACCAATAATACGACTCATACCGTCAATCAGAAAAATTGTGGCGAAAGTTGCTCGAAACTGGGTTTTGTCCAGTCCTCTAATTTTCAGATAGAGGACATAGAAGGGGCCACCTGTACCGAAGAGAGTGCCTATAAAGCCCCCCAATGTTCCACCAGGTATTGCCCACATTAGAGACAACTTGGTATTAGGTGATATTGAAAACAGTGAGTAGATGGCAAACAAGAGGAGAAAAACGCCAAGACCATATTGCAGTATTTGAGCATCAACATAGTTGAACAGATAGAGAGCCAACAGCACGCCAATGACAGAAAAGGGGAGTAGTGGTATCAGGTCTCGCCACTGGATCGATTCGTGATGTTTAACACCATGGCTCGCAGAAGCGACGTAGTCCAGAAGAACGATTAGCGGTACTGCAAATGACAGAGGCATCATCAATGCGAGTAGGGGAATCGCAATCAAGCCTGAACCAAAGCCGGCTATGCCTCTCACCAGATAGGCAGAACAGATAATGATTGCAACAATAATCAGATCTTGAGTCGAGAGTGCTTCTAGCACCATAAGGGTATCTTGCTAAAAATCAATATGAACCATATTGTTGCGTAGGTATGCTTCCCTCAATACTACATCCCGACCAGCGATATTCAGCTTTCAGCCTGATTCCATTCCAAGTAAATTCTTTCGCAATCAATTCCCGTTGTTGTTCAGTTCCATAAAAATAGTGACTACTGAACGCCATATAGCGCATTATTATTCATGTTCAATTTAATAAGTCAATGTATCTCATCAATAGATAAGAAATAGATGTTAAGCTTATCTAAGTTATTAAATTATAAGTTAAATAATTGTGAGTTAGCTAATGTAAAATGACAAGGGTTTCTTTGATAAATGTCATCTAACTAGCAAAACAAGGTGACTACCAGGCGCCATCATGCTATGAGGCGCAAACCTCAGATCAAAACTGACGCGGGTCGATGAGGTGGTGTTGACCTTAGAGCCATGCTTCAAATTGGCACCGTCAAAGATCAGTGCCTGGCCGTAATCTAACTCTGTCGGTGTGTAGTCCTCGGCGCCTTCTTCGCTCTCAATCCACAGACTGTTATCACCCCACACACGGGTCAATGGCACCCATAGGTTGAGTCGGCCGCATTTGACCCCGTAGTCACGATCGCGGTGAAAGGCGCTACTACCGCGACCACTATAGTGAAAGCGAAAGGATGGTGGCCGTTGGTAGCTAATGATACCCCCGTAGAGAGGCCCAATCACTTCGGTAACAAATGCATCGTAGAGCTCGGCAAACTCTCTGAAGCCTTCGGCAAGCGCGCTGCGACAGACCTCGATCTGCTCCGCTACGGGGCCACGATTCAAGCGGTGGATGTCGTCCCTGAGATGTATTTTATGCAGTTCGTCTACACCGAGAATCTGGCAGGCCATGTCACTGAAATCGTATATTTTTTGGTCGTATTCGATGATGAAAGTCTGTGTGTTCTTCATGGTCTTCTGCTCTTACGCTCCGCCGCCCTATCAGGGCGGCGGGCACTGATGCTGATCTATTTCTTGTTGGGATCCTCTTCCTCTTCGTCTTCAGCTGCTACGATAACTTCGACGACTTCCACTTCTACGACTTCAACCTCTGTCACTTCAGTGGTGACATCGGTCACTTCGGTTGTCACATCAGTCACTTCTGTGGTGACATCCGTGACCTCAGTGGTGACATCTGTGACCTCAGTGGTGACGTCGGTGACTTCAGTGGTGACATCTGTAGTCGTATCGGTTGTGGTTACCGGATCGGCCTGGGTTTCGGTGGTGGTATCTGTGGTGGTGTTTTCCGGAGGCGGATTATCCGGGTCGATCTGTGGACCGGGATTGGCGTCGGCCTCGGGTACGCCATCTTCGAGTCCCGGGTCGACCTCTTCAGCGGACTGGCGCCACTGGGAAAACTTAGTCCATGCCCACTTGGCCAGTTTGATGCCTTGATAGATGTACTGCAGTCCGGCAATTACGACGATGACATAGCCAGCAATGGTAAAGATCTTCTGCAAGGTGGTCTCATGATAGCCGCCGCCACCCGAGTAGGGTTGGCCGAGAATACCTGAGAAGGGCAATGTTCCGCCACCGGACTCCTGTTGGATTGTACCGCTGAACGAGTTACCGACATAGCCACTGGAGGTTGGTGTGGTGATGCGCATAAAGGTGATAGAGCCGCCGGACTGATTGCTGTTGAAGGGCCATGTCAGCACATTGGTATTGATATCGAAATCGATATCGGTGAGATTGCGGCCACTCAGGGTCACCTGGGTGTCGCTGATAACCACCACCGGCGGCCCCGCTTCGTAGCTGCCATCACTCTTGGTGATGGTTGTCTGGCCGTAAACACCGATCCAGTCTGATAGCTTCTCGGGTGTCGACAGAGTTCCGCTGTACTGCTGAGCTGGAGAGGACGAGTTATTCTGCAGAGTGCCGTAAAAGGTTGGGCCTACGTATCCTGTTGAGGTTGGTGTGACGATCTTGCTGAAGGTGACCGATCCAGCAGTTGCATTATCATCGAGGCTCCAGCTCAAGGAATTGCCAACCGAGCAATAGGTGAAGTTTTTGATTTCAGTCTCGTCGAGAAGCACGGTTGCAGCGTCCTTGACAATCAACGGTGGTCCGGAGAGGTAGCTACCATCAGCTTGCTTGAGTGAAGTTGCGCCATAGTTGCCGGACCAGTTTTCAAGAGGGAAAGATACGATGTCGCCGATCTGACCGCTGTAGGTCAGAGCACCGTTCCCTGGGGTGCATGTCGTTTGTGTCAACGAGCCACTGAATAGCTTACCTGTATAGCCGGTTGGTGGGTTTTCATTGCTGTTGACCGAAGGAATTTCCTGGAAAACTATAGAACCTGCGGTGTCGTTTGCATCGCTTGTCCAGCTCAATGTCGCATTCTCGAACTGGAAATTGACGATGGCAACGTTGTTAATTAATACCGTGCTGTTGTCGACAACCACGATGGGCGGGCCAACCACAAAAGTTCCGTCGGATTTTTTCACTGACGTCTTCCCGTAAGTTCCAGACCAGTAGGAAAGCTGGTAGCTCTGCTGCTGCTCCTGCGCCTGGACTATCTGGGTTGGGTTAGTGTCATACCCTTTGCTCTTTAGCCAACTGGTGAGCAGATCGGGGTTCGATTTTTGTTGCGCTATCTGACCCTGTGTTTCATAGCCCTGAGCCAGGGTCGGTGTAGTCAGACAGTCCTGCAAGAATTTCTGCGCGTCATCAAAATTCTGTTGCGTTTTGTTTGTTGAAGTCATGTTAGTCTCTCCAAATTGACTGAAAATATCCTTAGTTTCTCGTGCCAACTGACGCTTTAATGAAGCCTAGAGTCCTCATATAATTTTGCCTTGCGTTCGGCATAGAGACGCTGGGCAGCATCGGCGCCTTGCTCGCGTGGGTCATCATAATGAGCCTGCTTAATCGCCATGCGGATTCGGCCTGCATGCATGGATACAACAGCCTGTAGCTCGCTCTCGGTCAGGTTGGCGTAGGTCGCAGCGACCAGTTTGGGATTGCGCATAAATTCCGCCAAGATATGCGGATTCGAACAAAGGTCTGTGATGAAAGTCGCAAGGCCACTGTGTTCAGGTGATGGAAAATAACGACTACCCATGGTCGGTTTATCATCAATCTGTGCCTTAACTGAGGGTACAGCGTTTTTTGTAGCTGTTTTGGCAACCTTATAGATATCGGTTTTTGCTGAATCGTTTTTGTTCTGTTTGACACGCTTGATCTTGAGACCAAGTTTTTCAGCCATACCAATGTCAGTTTTCAACTCGTCTTGGGGGGGTATGTAGAGGGTGGAAATGCCAGTCACAGCGGCGGTTCGCAGGTTCTTGAGCGGCATCTTTTCTACAACCGACTTACAGATCGGATACTGTGATCCTTGGTAGTGAACGACCTCATGATCCGGGTCGTAAAATGTCTCGAGATAATCGACTAAGATATTCAGGTTATGGTTATCATATCCGGAGAAGTTGAAACCGAGATCCCCAACACAGCCGATCTGCCAAATAATGGCATGACCGTCTGTTAATAACTTCCTTTTGCGTAGCAGCAGATCTGTCGCCTCAATGGTCTGCGAACCCTTGGATGAAGGGTCTACACCACAATCGGCGAACAGGCAGTCGAGCGCGGAAATGGCCGGTAACAGTGCCGCCCGATGACCTTCCTCGCGAGCAATATTCACTGCATGATGGGACGGATAGACAAAGACACCAGGATGCCCGTAGAAAACACCGCACACATCCTTGCCCAGGCGAACGTACTTCAACATCTCATCGGCCATATCAATGTACGTATCGAGTCGGCGTTTGTCGTTACCGTAGAACTGGTACAAGTCAATGCTATGCTTACTGTTCTCCTTGATCCATACTTCGGTTGCAGGGTCGGCGACACAGTAGAGCACAACGTCACTGTGCTGTATCCATCCCTGCGCCTCCATTGAGATATGACCGACACTCTTGATACCTGATCCAACTACTACTAACGATCCTTTTTTCATTTTAATGGTTCCATGTGGTGGTTAAACAAAACGAGAGAAAAAGGCTGTTCAGTTATGTGAATGCATTCGCGTGATTTGATTTAAGTTAAAATATTTTTTTTAAGCAGCTTGAGTGGCTGACCTCCTATGTGGTTTTTTATGAATTCCTATGAGAAGCACTCGTAAAATATTATGCGATAGAATATGTATTGAATATTCTCAATCGCAGTGGGTGATTGTGCTAGCTAATGTGATCGCCAAGGGCTGGTGGTGCAATTTGTAACACTTTGTTCTGCGTTTGGAATATAGAGCTGAAGGACATCAGATTCGGGATAGAAATTGCCATCGCTACAACATGCGCTTTGACCAGGGCCGATTGCTGCTAGAGTGCCGACACTGAGTTTGCATGTGCTGACAAACATTAAATAGGGGTCCCACTCGCTACAGATGTCATCTTGAGAACGGTAGGCGTCTTTGGACTTGGGGGGTATTGTAAGCGACCACCAATTGCCTAGCTTTTTACTCCTCTTAGTCCAGGCACGATAGACCGTAATGGCATCAGTTGCAGAGACAACCTTACCGCAGCATATTCCACCTTCGCCTCCGTCGCCAAACGCTTTACTGATTTGCTGCTGATCTGTGACTGCTATCAATCCATGTGGGACAGTTATCGGAATATTGCAGGTCATGGTATTTTCAGTACTTGAATTTAGTTCGCAGAAATCAGTTACTTCTGGAAGGGATCTCAAGCATTGCGTTTGTTGTGGTGTCGTTTCAGCTAACGAGCAGTGAAAAAACAGTATGAGGAGCGCAAACAATAGTAAGTAGAGGCTTGACGTGCCAGACGAATTATTGAAATTGCTCTTCATCATCCCTGTCCTCTTTATTTGATGTTAAATAGATTGTCCTGAATGTCAGCATAGCAGGCGTGCTAGTGATCGACTAGTTTCCAGCCTGTCGATTTGCGTAGCTAATTTCAATATGTACATTACTAACTCGTTTAATTAGTTAACCTCGCACTCATCTAAAAACCAGGTTCAATTAAAGAAGTGCACCACTGGGAAGCCAATTTGATTCATTGGCGTGAATCTGATGATGTCAGTTTTGGTGAAGCATGAGGAGATTGCTCATCCCATTCTTTCTATTAACGACTCTTTTTACGGTATGGTGGGCATGAAATCTGGTCTCTTGTGTAATCAGTCCTTATAGATAAGAGATATATTCTCTCTTATATCGAAGAGAGAAAATACAAAATCGCCTTTTGATCTGCATCGAATAAAAACACTATCTTTAGCTCAATAGATACATGATTTGGTTATAGAGTTCAGAATGGGTAACAATGCGATTTGGCACAGATTTCTCGGTATCCGTGGTTCCAGTGAATTGCGATGATAGATTATTTGATAGAATAATAAATGGAGTATTGGTGCAGATATTACGGCTATGAACTTACAGCAAAAGAAGTAAAGAGATCCCGTGAAAAAATATAGATCTATTTATATAATCAACAAAGAGGATAAGCATAACCAGTGAAAAAATCAGACTCAAGAATCAAGGTTTTAATATTTGTTTTAATTATGAGCACTTTATTTGCGCTTGATTATTTTTTTAACGAAAGCAATATAACTGCCGTCGGTTATAAGTTTATTAATAAGACTTTGGCTTTATTATCAAAGTTATTCTAACAGAGTCTTGTTCAGTTGTTCCTTTACAATAATAACTATCACAGACTTTTCTCTGAGCTTATTTAGTCCCTGTATCGATTCGCTGTAACTGCTGTTTCATTTCCAGGGCCCTGGCTTTATAACCGGGAGCGAGGGAGTGATTCGGGTCCAGTTCCAATATCTTGTTCCAGAAGGCAATGGCTTCATCCAGCTCTTGTTTTCGGAAGAGTTGCATCGCCTGCCGATGATAGTTGTCAGTGATTTTGTTCCTGACTTTTAGCTGCGACTCTCTGGCAGTCAGATTGTCAGGGTCGTAGGTTAAGACTTGGCCATAGGTTTTGTAGGCTTCTTCATATTGACCGTCACTCTCGGCATTGTTTGCTTTCTGCAGGAGCTTCTGTGCTTCAATTCTATCTTCAACCAGAATAAGTTGATTGATTGCGCTTTCATCTGATGCATCAAGTATTATAAGTTTTTCCAGAGTGCTTCTGGCACCTTCCAGATCATTTTGCCCAATCAGTTGGGTGGAATATTCGCTATAGTAACTACCCAATAACACTCGAATCTCCTTAGACTCAGGTTGTCTATTACCTTCATTCTCAAGCAGGTAGATGGCAGAGGGCAGGTCATTGGCGGAATGTAGTTTCCGAGCAGAATTGAGAATATCATCGCTAGTGCTGGCAGATAGCTCTGGAGTAGAGTCTGGCTCTGTTTTAATGTCTGTTTCTGCTGGTAATGTCACCGGTTCCTGGATGACATCCGGCAACGGGTCAGCTGCTGTTTCGGTTATTTCTGTTTCGATTTCTGCGGGTTGAATGACTGCTTCATGCTTGGGTTCAGTTTTGGCTTTTGGTTTAACCTTTGCCTTCGGTTTGACAATTTTTCTTAATTCGCCAGGTACCCGGATACGTTGTCCCGGTGCCAGTCTGCTTGGATTTTCGAGTTTATTGTAGCGGGCCAATATGACAAATTTATAGGGGTCATTAAGAAAACTCTTGGCAATGAAAGAGAGAGAATCTCCCGGTTGAACATCATAGAAGAAGTTTTTAAGTCCCAGGTACTCTATGGGATCTGCATCCATCTGCTCAAGTAGATCACTGGCCCTGGCATGATCGGGATGATCCATTAATGCCCAATTAAGCTGATTGCGAGCATTCTCATAGTCGCCATTCTGTAACAGCGTCAAGGCTTTGCGAACGCGTTTATTGGGTGACAAAGAATCGGTTGGGAGGGGTATTGCCTCTACCTCTTCCTCTGGTTCCATAACTACAGGTTCATCCTGTTTTTTTGGCCCCATCAGTTCACAGGCGCCTAAAGCAAGTGCAAATGTTAAGATGATGAGGATTTTCAAGAAATCCAGAAACCTATTTACATCACTCACTTCATAGACTCCTTTTGGCTAAAAATTTCATACTGAAGCAGTCACCACGCCCAATATAGCAGATCATGCATCATCAGCTAAGGCAATCTGTGCTGATTTTGCCTGCACCAAAACAATAGTAACATTGTCACGAGCCCCTCTCTCCATGGCCAGATTGATCAGTTCCTGAATTGAATCCTGAAAATTATGGCGCCCCAGGATATCAGTAATCTCTGAATCACTGACCTCTTTGTTCAAGCCATCACTGCAGAGCAGAAACAGGTCTCCATCACAGGGTTCAACCATTTCAGCGTCTAACTCCAAGAGATCGCAAGCGCCAACAGCTCTGGTGATATAGTTGGCAATTGATGATTGCTCCGCTTCATCGGAACTAACGAGGCCTTGCTCGATCAACTCCTCAACCTGGCTGTGATCCCGACTGAGCTGTTTCAGATTTCCCCTTCGATAGAGATATATACGGCTGTCACCCGCCCACTGGTAGATGCAGTAACCATCATACGCCAGTAGGGTTACCACGGTGGAACCGATTATTTCACCACCCCTGTGTTGAGACTCAAGTAGTAGCTGTTGATTGACGTAGTGTAGGCGCTGCTCTACATCACCAGCCAATTGTCCCAAAGAGTCCCCAGGCGCCATGGATTTCAGTTCATTGACTATCATGCTTGAGGCCAAATCTCCCGCTGCATGACCACCCATACCATCAGCAACGACCCAGATTCCGAGGTCAGCTCTATCCAGGCAGGCGTCCTCGTTGATAGCACGGACTTTACCCTTGTCGGTTATATGGGCAGAGACCCAGTAGAATCGGTTCTGGCTCATTGAGGCTCGTGAACTTCCGAGGCTGAGAATCCCATGCTGTAGGCACCGGTTTCGATCTCTTCCCAACCATGTTGAGACCATGCGCCATCAATCAATGCACTGGCGCCCTTGATTTGGGGAAGTCCTTGACAGATCAACAGAGAGGGTGAGATCCGCTCTGAACCTTGAGTCCACCAGAGACTATAAGCGAATAGCAGCTTTTTCATCAGATGGGGCAGAAACAGTGGATAGAGACCGCGCAGAGAGGATTGCTCTTGCAGGTGTGCATGCCAAGCATTATTCAAGGGGGTGATCGGGGCATCGTGCTGAATCAGTTCTTCCCGTTCTGCACTTGGGTTACCCAGGGCGAGCAACTGTTGCTCCAGTGAATCCATTTGAAATCCATCTTCAAGACAGGAGAGGGCAAGTTCTTCCAGGCGTGCAAACCAGCTCTCCGACTCCTCCATAAAGAGAAACAGATTAAATTTAGGATCAAGTTTTGTAGCCAGGGTGAATGGGTAGTATCGACCGACACGATCCACGCTGGGCATTAAGATGCCTGCCCATCCCTGTTCACCACATATCCCTGGTGAGAGGGAGAATCGCCATATGGGGCTGGTTAAGTAGTTGTCGAGCCAGAAGTCACCAAGTTGTTCCCGGCTGTTGGCAATCGCTTCCTGCATCCAGGTTTCCCAAGGCGCGATGAAACTTCGAGGGAGTCTGCGAGTTACGAAGTCACCCAAAGCTGGAATTTTACCGTAGAGGCCAGGAAAGTCCTCATTTTGCATTGTATTTATAGTCTGTTCGGACACCGGAAATCTGCCAATTCTCTAAGCTGGAATGGATTGAGTGCACCGCTGGCGCGAAGTGCAAAACGGGACTTGCGACCACCTACATCAAAGGTCACATTAATTGTTTCGGGGGAGTTTGTAGGAATAATTTCAGCCTGATCAATGATACGGAACCAACCCCAGGGACCATCTTCAGTAAGTCCGGACGGTTTATTGCCTGCAGGGGGGGCAAGCAGGATCTTGGCATCACTGATACCGGAATCATCCGGCCAGGTCAGTCGGTTCCAGCGGGTGGGGCCATGGTTGTACCTGACTCTTTGCTGGTTGAGTAGCAGGGTGATCTGGGTAATGGTTGTATCCATACTCAGTGGCTTGATCTCGAAGTTGATTTTTGGTTCCTGGCTGCTACTACTGAAAAAAGCGTCACGAATCACAGCCGCCCTTTGGAACTGACGCAAGGTGCTGGTGGGAATACCCAGTGTCTTACTGCCAGCTGCATTCCAGCGCCAAACTTTTCGAGAGGTGTCAACAAAGTCTATGAGGTAGGTGTTGAAGAAGTTCTCCATCATCCCACCGGCACCAAAGAAGCGTCCGAAATCACTGATAGTGACCTCTCTGGCACTCCCTCGATCCAATGGATAACGTCCTGACAGGCTACGCTGACAGAAAGGTAGCAGTTGTGTGTTCCAGACTGAGTTCAAGTGGCTTCTGACTCCCGATACGGTGAGATTGGAGCTACCGTCTGCCAAGGTGTTGATTATCTCAGCCAGAGGGCCAGGTTGGCGCTGTGCTTCTAACTTGAGTCGACTGATGACCCCACCTCCAGCACTAGGGTCACGTGCCGCATTGAACGCCTGGCTGGATTGATTGCCCGCTGATGCAATAGTGTTCATATGCGCATACAGCTCGTTGAGCATCTCCATGGTTCTATCCAGAGGAGCCTGCTCACCCTCTTGTGCCTCAATCATTCGGTTGAGGCTGGCAAAATGTTGATCTACCGGGGTGGTCAACAGCTGCTTCTGTGGTTGATCCTGGCCCTCGTCTGGAGCAACTTGCAGGATCGACGCCAGTCGTCTTGTAATCCCCGAACTGTTTTTCTCGATCAGCTCTGCCGCCTTTTGTGCGCCACCGGGCAGACGGGAAAGGGTAGTCTGTTCCTGTATCAGCTTAAGATAACGACGCAGGGGGGAGGTGGGACCTGAAAGGACATTCAGTACTTCTACCGCCTGTCGCATATTGTTGAATGGTTTCACCCGGATATCGGCAAGCTGCTGTTCCCACAGACGGATATACTCGGCGTAGTAGAGATCTTTGACTCGGCTGCTCAGCTTGGCCAAGTCAGTTTTACCAATGATCTTTTCCAGATCAGGGCCAAGTATCCATTTCTCCTCGAGCAGTTTATTGGCGATGGAGAGGTGATCCTTGAGAAACAGTTTATGGTAACCCTGGTAGGTAAAAAGGCCGGGGATCTCTTTATCCAGTGGCTCTCCTGAGCGACGACTGAAGACCAGCTCGGCATCTGTTCCGATCTCTTGTGTCAGACGCAGCGCTGAGACAGATCCTCCCTGGGTGGTGCGCTTCATGCGGTTGTATACCCGGTCAGCTAGTGGCACTCTTAGTAGATTACTGCGTACCTGGCTGATCAATGCCTCATCCAGAGGCAAGGTCGGTGTCATTGGCATTTGAGTCAACAACGCATTCAGGTGTGAATCAAGGGCCTGTCTCGCCTGTGCATTTTCAGAACCCGGCAGCGTCAACTGCCACTGTAAAAGCATCCAGGCCTTTACGGTTTCTGCATCATAGTGTTCACTGTCATCGAACATCAGATAGACTTTGAGTGCTTCATACAGATAGTCTGGATTGTTTCCCTGCTGACTGAGCTGTTCTTCAAGACTGAGGATGATACGGGGCAGGAAGAGGTTTTTCAGACTGTTGTGATAGGCACTGATTGCTTCACTGCCAAGCTTGTCCCCCTGATAGAGTCCCAAACCCATCAACCAGGGAATCTCTTTCTCCTGATCCTGATATCCACCGGGGATGTTTCGTACTAGATCGAGGGCGGGCACCACGTTGGTCAATGTCAGGTCATCTGCGGCAACTGCATTTACCTTCTCATCTGCAGCATTAGCCTGGATTGCAACCTGATCCACATAACTCTGATTACGGCTATAGCTTGTAAACCAGGCAATACCCGCAAGCACTGCCAGTGATATGGCTCCTACGTAAGCGATCCGCTGCAGCCAGGCACGCTGTTTTTCAACCCGGGTGTTGATACCGGCCAGATGGGATTCTGCAAATATCAGATCCTTAAACAGTCTGTTGATGAAAAAACTGCGTCCTGAACCGGAAAAGGCAGGTGCGATCTGGCGATTGAGACCGAACTCCTGGGCCATCGATCCAAGCAGACGGTCGATGGGTGTGCCTTCCTGAGTACCGCTGGTAAAGTAGACACCCCGAACCATGGGGGTCTCCTGGAAGCGGTTTTCACTGAAGGCCTCATAGAGGAAGGTTTCTGCTGCTTCACGAAGGGCACTGAACTGTTGCGGAAATGAGTAGATCAAGACTCTTCGTTTGATATCCCGCTCCTGTTCAAGGCGGTCCATCAGGCGGGCATCGATACGTTGTTCCAAGGCTTTGAATTCATCT
The DNA here is from genome assembly GCA_040506705.1 of Candidatus Thiodiazotropha sp. 6PLUC1. Classification (GTDB taxonomy): domain Bacteria; phylum Pseudomonadota; class Gammaproteobacteria; order Chromatiales; family Chromatiaceae; genus Thiodiazotropha. Next base: position 77,410 of record JBEVWG010000046.1, on the reverse strand, counting down.
TTGAACTGGGTGATGCCTGCATCCTGACTATTCTTGTCAGTCAAAGGGAAGGTCATGCCCCAGACCTGATTACGTTCCTCTCTTCCCAGGTTTTCAAAGAACTCATTGAAGCCTGCCAGCAAGTCGCACTTGGTAAAGAGAACGTATATCGGGAAACGGATACCGAAATGATCGATCAGCTCTTTGACCCGCATGCGAATCGCTTTGGCATGGTTGATTCGTTCGATGTCGGTAAGTTGCAGGATATCCTCGACACTGATCGCTACCAGTGCACCATTGATGGGTCTGCGTTTCCGATGTTTCTTCAGCAAATCGAGAAATCCCATCCAGGCAGCACGATCGACCTCTTCATAGCTGTCCTGAGTGGTGTAACGACCTGCAGTATCCAGTAGCACCGCATCATCGGTGAACCACCAGTCGCAATTGCGGGTGCCGCCAATGCCTTGTACCGCATCGTTCCCAAGTTTGTCTGCAAGGGGGAAGTGCAGTCCGGAATTCAGTAAGGCTGTGGTTTTACCGCTTCCTGGTGGTCCAATGAACATATACCAGGGGAGTTGGTAGAGATATTGGCTGTTCTGCTTTCCACCAAGCTTTGACTCTTTGAGGATACGAATCGCATCATCTAGTCGCTGTCCGAGGATCTGAACCTCTTCAGCCGACTCCTGGGAAGTGGCTGAAGTTTGACCTTTCTGTCCAACCACGCTTTCGAGCATCTGTTGATTTTTCTTTCGCGCAGCCAGAAAGCGACGTAACTGATTTGCACCCCAAAGCAGAATGATGAGCCCAATGGCAATCAGTCTTGCTGTAACCGAAGCCAGTGGTTCGGTGCCGGCAAAGGCGAATAGTGGTCCGATAAGCCAGATGATGACCGAAATAGCGATCAATCCCAGTATGGCGACAAACCAGCGGTTTTTTATGATTCTCAATAGTGCCTGCATGGTGTACGCGAATGCCTATGGTTTTATCAGAGTGATCTCCACACGCCGATTGCGTGCTCGTCCCTCTTTTGTGTCATTGGATGCCAGGGGCTCTGCTGAGCCACGCCCTTCACTCTGAATCCTTCCGGGTAGGGCAAGATCCAGTGCCAGGATTTTCGCCACCGATTCTGCACGTGTTCTTGACAGGTGCCAGTTGGATGGGTAGCGAAGGCTGCGTATGGGTATGTTGTCTGTATGGCCCACCACCAGGATTTCGCCATCAAGCCGATCCATAGCTGTGGCGATACGGTTCAGCAGCGGCAGGAATTGATCACTGACATCAACACTGCCTGAAGCGAACAGGCCGTCGCCGGCGATTCTGACGATGCCTTGGGTGTAGTCTTCAGCAACACTCACCTTTCCTTGGGCAATCTCATTGGCTAACAGAACTCTAAGGGTAAGCTCAGGTTCCGGAGGTGGTGGTGGAGCGCGTTCGACCACAGTTTGCACATTGCGGGCGATGTTATGCAGCTCAGCATGAACCGGGTCTGACTTGACGTTAAGACTGAGGCTGAATCCAGAATACATCAACAACAGAACAACACCTGAAATAGCCAGCACCACCCATAATGGAACATATTGAACCAGTGCATTCTGTTTCAGGGGAACGCCTTGCCAATTTCCCGAGAGTTCCCGTTCATACTCATCACGATGATTGCGAAGGGTACGGAAGAGATTGTCCCGTAGCGTCTGTAGTTGCGCATAACCATCGGGTAGGGGTCTAAAGCGCCCTTCGAAACCAAATGTGAGACAGATGTACATCAACTCCAGCAGCTCCAGATTCTTGGCCGGATTCTGCAGCAGCTTTTGCAACAGCTGAAAGAATTTCTCGCCACCCCAGGCCTCTTTGTGCATAGTCACCAGCAGACTCTGGTCTCGCCAGATGCTCTGATTGCCCCAGGGGGTGGTCAGCACCAGTTCATCGGTGACGGTACAAAGAACATAGCGAGCCCAGAAAACAGTCTCTTGCTCAACCCCAAGATCTTGTGCTTTTCGTTCAAAGCCGCGGATTTTTTCGATGATCGAATTCTTGAGGGTCACCGGATCGGAATGGGAGGGTGTATCGCGTAGTCGTCCCATCATTGAGAGCAGTGACGAGGCTGCAATCTCAAGCTTGTTGGCACCCTGTCGCATCGGCAGGCTGGGCGCAGGCGCCTGAGGCCTTTGAGGGATACTCTGACTGGTTGGTGGAGGTTGAGGTGTAACTGCCGGACCTTTGCCACCAGGACGGGGGCGGATAACGGTGCGGTCACCTGTTTCGTTGGGCTTCATGCCAAATGGGTCATCGTGATCCATCATCAACTACCTTTTATTGCCCAAAGTTCAAGTTCAAGGCCCGGAAAATCGCCTCCTATATGTATGGCACATCCTCCAGAGGTTTCAAGCAGGTTCCAATAGTCATTGTTTTTGTCCAGCTCGAAATAGCTGAAGCCTGCGTTGTAGGGGATCTGTCTTGGGGCTACGGAAAGTATACGTAACCCCACACCGGGCAGTTGTAGATTGACCAGGTCGCGTATCTTCTCGACAGGGCCGATCTTGGTTTGAGTCGGAAAGCGCCGCTGCAGGACATCTGCTGTCATGTTGGCGTTAACTGCTAACACAAAGATGGCGTCGCTCAAGAGGGAGCGATCTGATACCGAAGCAACCCGGATACCATACTTGCGCTCTTCAAGCGGAATCGAAACCGCTTTCTGTTCAAGCACCATACTCAACGAACGTCTCAGTTCCCTGATCAAAGGGAGAAAGGTCTCCTGTAGAGCCTGGTGCTGATAGAGAGAAAAGGTTGGCGGACGCTTATTGCTGCTGGTGAAGGTGGCGAGTTCGCCGGCCAGCTCTAAGGCCGCTTCATAGAAGGTGACAGGGTGTAGTGGAACCCGGTTACAGAAATGGGTATAGAGTGGTTCATAGCGATTGACCACCTGCAACATCAGAAAATCTGCAACCTCGGCAATACCTTTTCCACCATCTACCAAGCGGGATGCAATTGCATCAGCACGGTGATGTAAGAGGCCCTCGATCTCTTTAACATATCCAGCGAGTCGTGGGGAGACCTGGCAGTCGAGACAAGGGGGAATGAAATCCTCGTCTAACACCAGCATGTCGTCTGAGCGACGTTCTATCACTTTTGCAATTGCTATATGGGCAAACTCTTCCAGTTCCGAGTCACCGATCAATAGTCTTAGTGTTGGTTTAGCAATCTGCAGCGTGGAGTTGTTGGAAGAGCCCGCTATGCCATCCTTAATATCGATTTCATCGACCAGATATCGCTCCAGGCCCTCTTCCTGGTCAGAAAAGCGCACTTGAGAGGTTCCTGAACGGGAGAGGGGCAGGGCGAGATAGACAATCGCACCTTTGTGTTCTGCTGGAATGTCTAATGGTGGAGGTGGATTGTCGTGTGTGGGTATGTCGAAGGTTGTTCCATCGGGTAGAACGCCGCTACAGGACTCAATCGCCAATCGACCCAGTGCCAGGGCCTGGCGATCAATTTTTAACTGCGTGAAGCCCCAACTGAAGGGGGTCAGGTCAGCGCACCGAGCCTCGATGCGGTGCTCTAAAAACCGCTCCTGCTGTTGAAAGTGGTGCGGCCTGAGGAACATTCCCTCTGACCAAACAATCCTAGACATCCAAGACATGGGCTTCTCTTATTTGTTTTTAAGGATGTTGATACCGCTTTTTCCGAACTCTATCACAAAGGCGGTTTCGTCGTTTACATCGATTTCTATTGCTCGACGCCATGTGGCATTTTCTATATCACGATAAGCGCCAATAACACCCAGGTATCGGGTGTCAGGTTGCAACTCTCGTTCAAGCAATTTAGTTTCTCCAGGCTGAAAGTGGAACTCATCACGCATCAGCAGTTCATCTCCAAGCAGGGCAACATCCTGCTCGAAAAGATTGAAGAAGTCGGCATTATTGAAAACGCTAAGAGATTTCAATTCATAGACTCTTGCAACGATGGGTGAGGGCCTGTCATTGATATCGGGGTTAACACGCATATCTGCATTCATTGTTGCATTTATACTTGAAACACTCGAACAACCCGCTACTAAAAACAGATAGATGAGTCCTGAACTAAGCAAGAGTTTTTTTATGGTTGCTTTCATCTGCTTATACCTTCAAAAAGTTTTTAAATTGGGGTCAGCGTGTTTTAACGATTCCAGACGACGGATCTGCTCTTCGTAGGCTTTTGAAAATGTGCGGCCGAAGAGTTGATGAAAATCATCCTCCGCCTCATTGGCTATTTCGCTGTAGAGTTCAGTAAAGAGATCCCAGGTCTTAGCTTGTCGATAGAGTGGCAGTTTCTCAAGCAGAGCCGATTGGCCCAGGCGTTTTTCAAGAATTTCCGGTTTAAAGCGCTGCAAAACAACCTGAAGTGCTGCCTGCATACCAACCATCACCGCCAACATATGGGCTTCAACATCTTCATTTGCCTCTACAATGGCATGCAATGGTGGGAGATAGCCACTTTTCGGGCTGGGGTTTACCAGGTGTCGCAGCGCCTCTTCAGTATTTATAGAGAACTTTAGCGGGTTATTCTCAACCGGCTGAATCATCGTCTGATTCATACGAAACTCACCCTTCATCTGAGCTCTGGCACGAAGAATCGACATACTGCCTTCGACACTGGCGCGCATGACACTGCCAAGATTATGCATCAGATCGGTCATCGCCAATCCTTGCAGATGATCTACGGGTATCCCCATTCCTTCAGCGAGTGCGGCACGCAGATCAGCTTCATCACCTGAATCGGGCACTGCTGCCGGGGGTGGATCTGCTTTTACAGGCTGGGGGATGCTCTGTTCCGGCATCTCCTTGGGCTTTAGCCCTGGTCTGGGAATCGATTCCTGGGTGAGGGGCGGAGGAATCGGTTTCTCCTGCTCTATCGGTTGGGTTTCAGGGAAAGGCGACGAGGGTGGTGGATTTTCCTCCAATGGGGGCAGTATCTCAGGTGAAGAGATAGCAGGTTCTGCTGAATTTCCTTCTGACGATTGTTCGTCCAGATCCCAATCTTCCGGTATCGGTGTTGGTTGATTGAAAAAAGCGTTCAGGTCAGAGGTATGATCCGATTGTGAAAGAGGGGACGGCTGTATCGATTCATCGTCTTGATCTATCACCAATGCGGATGGTTCTGGATCATCAAGGCTGAACATCGGTTCCGCTTCAGGCTCGGAGATTTCAGCTGTGATTGATGAGGCTGGCAGCGCCTTGTCAAGGGCCTCACCCGCATGCTGTTCCGCCATCTGCGCAAAAGGATCATCAAGATTATCGAAATCGTGAGAAGTTTCTATTTCTGCTACAGCATCGACTTCTGCAGGTATCACTAACACACTGATTTCATAATCACCGATTCCGATGATATCTCCATCCTCGAGGGCGACGCGATTATCCTTACCCAGGGCCGTTTTCGAATGGTTAAGAAAGACGCCATTGGAGCTGGTATCTGTGATGTGAAAAAACCCATTACTGAAGTCGATCATTGCGTGTTGTCCCGATATGAAGCGTTCAGGATCGGGAAGCACCCATCTATTCTCCTGTCGGCGCCCAATACTGCCCCCTTGCTCATCAAAGGAGGCAGATAAAGGCTGAGACGGCGGAGCCCCGCCACTACTGGTGACGGTCAATGTCATTGTTGCGCTTTGGCTGTCGGAATACATCAATATTGCCGTAGTAACTCTATTTAAAGCTTAGGAAAAGTTATAGCTGAATTCATCATTCTCCACACCAATCTGGATTTTGCCAATCGGACGGCCCTCCATTTTTTCAATCAATATGTGTCGACTGATTTCAGGGAGCATTGTGTTGGTGAGTATAGCGTCTACCATTCTCGCACCACTCTCCACTTCGGTGCAGCGGCTGATGATCAACTTTATGACCTCATCGTCTATATTAAGCGGCACGTCATGATTCTCAAGGATACGGGATTCGATTCTACCCAGTTGCAGACGAACCACTTTAGCCAGCACTTCATCGCTTAAGGGGTAGTAGGGAATGACCACTAAACGACCCAGTAAGGCTGAAGGAAAGACTTTTTGCAATGGATCACGCAAGGCTGAGGCGATGGCACCAGGCTCAGGCATCAGTTCCGGATCTTTGCACAGATTATCGATCATCTCTGTGCCGACATTTGAAGTCAGCAAAATCAGTGTATTCTTGAAATCGATATGCCGTCCTTCGCCATCTTCCATCCAGCCCTTGTCAAAAACCTGAAAGAAGATTTCGTGGACATCAGGATGTGCTTTTTCCACCTCGTCAAGTAATACCACACTATAGGGTTTGCGGCGTACCGCTTCTGTAAGTATTCCACCTTCACCATAGCCAACATAGCCCGGAGGTGCACCTTTCAAGGTCGATACTGTGTGGGCTTCCTGGAATTCACTCATGTTGATGGTGATTACATTCTGTTCGCCACCATAGAGTGATTCAGCCAGGGTCAATCCTGTCTCCGTTTTACCCACTCCTGAGGGGCCGCAAAGCATGAAAACACCAATCGGTTTGTTGGGGTTATCCAGATTGGCCCTGGAGGTCTGCACTCTGCGAGAAATCATCTCCAGAGCGTGATCCTGACCGATGACCCGCTTGGCCAGGGTGTCGCTGAGGCTGAGAATGGTCTCGATCTCATTCTTCACCATTCTGCCCACAGGTATGCCAGTCCAGTCACCTACTACTGAGGCCACCGCCTGGGCATCAACACTGGGAAGAATTAGTGGGCTTTCACCCTGTAATTCACTGAGTTTGGACTTGAGTTGTCTGAGGCTTTGTAACAGGGTCTCGTTTGACGCTTCTGGCTCGTCTTGTATTGTCTCAGCAGTGACTTCCTGATCTTCAGTGGCTTGATCACTTCCCTCACTATCCTCTGTTGACGCTTCATCTTCGCCATCTTCGCCTTTCAGCTTTCGCTCGATGGAGAGCACCTCTTCAACCAGGGATTTTTCCTCTTCCCAGCGAGCAGTCAGTTGTTCAAGGCGTTGGCGCTCTTCAGATAGCTTTTCCTGGGTCGATTTTTCCCGCTCTTCGGTATCCAATCCGATAACGCGCTCTCTGCCGATAATCTCCAGTTCGGTCTCCAGCGCTTCGATACGACGACGACTGTCATCCACTTCAGCGGGCACTGCTGCCTGGCTGATGGCCACCCTGGCACAGGTGGTATCCAGTAAACTCACAGACTTGTCAGGTAGCTGTCGGGCAGGAATATATCGATGCGAGAGGCGTACTGAGGCGTCCAGAGCCTCATCCAGAATCTGCACCTGATGATGGCCTTCAAGGGTTGAAGCCATGCCACGCATCATCATGATAGCCCGGTCTTCGTCTGGCTCATCAACCTGCACAACCTGAAAACGACGGGTCAGTGCCGGGTCTTTTTCAATATACTTTTTGTATTCCGCCCAGGTGGTGGCGGCAACAGTTCTCAAGGTGCCTCGAGCCAGAGCGGGTTTCAGCAGATTTGCCGCATCCCCGGTTCCTGCACTGCCACCGGCACCGATCAGGGTATGGGCTTCATCGATGAAGAGAATGATCGGTTTTTCAGAGGACTGCACCTCCTCAATGACTTGCTTCAGTCGATTCTCGAACTCGCCCTTCATACTTGCACCTGCCTGCAGCAGGCCAACATCGAGTACACGCAGGCTGACCTCTTTAAGGGGAGGGGGGACATCACCTTTTGCTATCTGTAGGGCAAATCCTTCTACAACGGCTGTTTTACCCACTCCGGCCTCACCAGTGAGGATAGGATTGTTCTGACGGCGGCGCATCAGAATGTCGATAATCTGTCGAATCTCCTCGTCCCGCCCGACAATCGGGTCGATTTCACCCTTTCTGGCTCGTTCTGTAAGGTCTACTGAGAATTGCTGCAGAGCCTGCTGTTTCCCCATCTGGGCTGGTGCAATTGCATCACTGGCTTCACCAGGAGCAGCTCCGCCACCCACCTGGAATCCATCGCTTGATCGCATCGCCTCTTCAGGTGAACCTTCCACAACTTCAGCAAAGCGTTCGGTGAGGGTCTCGACATTCAGCTTTTTAAACTGATCGGAGATTCTCAACAGGGCATTATGCAGACTTTTGGTTTTCAAAATACCGATCATCAGGTAGCCGGTACGGACCTGGGAGTCGCCAAACATCAGCGTTCCATATACCCATCCTCTTTCTGTCGCCTCTTCGACATGTGAAGAGAGATCAGAGATGGAGGTGGAGCCACGAGGCAGGGTATCCAGTGTCTCAGTGATATCTTTTGCCAGGTGAGAGGGTTCAAGATTGAACTGCTTAATGATTTTGTGCAGATCAGAATCCTGCAATTGCAGCACTTGATGTATCCAGTGAACCAACTCTACATAGGGATTGCCCCGCATCTTGCAGAAAACGGTTGCGCTCTCAATGGCCTTGTAGCCCAGGCTATTCAGTTTGCCAAACAGGGCGGCACGATTAATCTCGCTCATGACGGGAGACCTCTAAGTTCAAGGGGTTGTAGAAATAGATCGTCACCATCCCGTCCCAGAGGGTGTTGAGCAAGCCAGCTGGTCCAACCCAGGCGGCTCTCACCATTAAGACTTAAAGGGGGGACTTCCTGCTCTTGCAGAATCAGGTTCAGCTCCCAATCCTGTTCATCGCCGATATAGTTTTTCACAACAGCGATGAGCCGTTTCAGACTTTCACCACCAGGCAACATGCGCTGATAGTCATCAAAATTTAATGCGCCCAGTACAATGCGGAATTTCTGTTGACCCTGCCAGACCCGGTCACCAAGTATGATGCTTGTACCGAGGGTACTGATCTCCATGGATTCACCTAACCGGCAGCGGCTGTTCTCCGGAAGATCGATCCAGGTACCGATGAACTCTTCGATATGCACAGGAAGCCTGAAGAAATCCGCAATTATCGCTTCCAGGCCTTCTGCATTCCGGGTATGGCTGGCGAGGCGGCCTGAGTAGTGAAGCTTCGCCAGGTCAGGCATGGCATCCCGATCTCTCAGGGGGGGGGATCCAATACCAAACAGCGAGCCAAGATAGTTACCGAACTGGTCGTCATCTGCACGATCGAAACTGACAGTTGGTTGACTGTTCGCCCAGGCTCGATAGAAAAGGGTGAGCAGCCGATGGTGAAAATGGTCCAGAAACTCAACTTGGGTTGGATCATGGATATTGTGCAGTCGATCATGGACAAATTCAGTGAGATGCAGCGGCAGGGGGCCATTCGGACCGAACAGTCCAAAAAAATAGATCCCCAGTCTTGGTGGCTTGGTACCTTTCCCCTGTCGAAAAGAGGAGAGGGTAGAGGGCTGAAAGGCCATTGTCGGATCCTGTCCAAGCCGTATTTTATCGCGCTTTACATGACGGGACTGACTGAGTCTGGGCTCTTCCGGATAGGCACACTCCAGCCGTCGCATTGCCTGATAGAAGTCAAAGCGATAGGGCGACTGTTGCAGCCTGTCGAAGAGGCTTAGAGAGTTTTTCTCAGACCCAGCCTTACTGGCCATCTTTTGATCTCTCCCCTTTGTTGAGTGACGACTACTGTCTCAGTAAAAGAATTAATTGCAGTGTACTTCCTGAAAAACTGTTCCATCATGGCGCCAAACAGAAAAGCGCCACTACCTTCGAACGATAAATCATCGAGAGTCAATATGATCTCAAGACCATGGCCGAAAGAGATCGGGCCTGGACTGGGCAGGCGACGATTCACCGGTTTGGATTCAATGGAGATCACACCCTCGATCTGTTTACGCATCGCCGGATCTTTGCTATCTGCATAGAGATATAGAAAATCTTTCAAGGCCGCCGTGCTCTGATCTTTGTCCTCACTGGCCATGGACAGGTAGTTGAGAGAGAGGTGGTTGATCAATCGCCAACTGATGGAACCTTGCGCTGTGGATGGTTTGGGTTTTGTAGGAGATCCAATACAACGAATCTGGTTTACCGGTGTACTGCTATCCAGGGTGAAGGCAGAGCCACCCTGACCCAAAGGTATGTGCATCGGCAAGTCACGATTTGTACATAGCGTGGTCACAGCGAGTTGTCGAAGATCACTTTGAAATGGCGCTTCATCTGCATCCACTATAGAGACAAAGATTTCACTGCCTATGTAACTGGAACGTGCGCCTTCACGCTGCTGCTTGGATGAAAGTAGCCTTGGTTGCCGATGGGTTGCAAAATATGCACGTGGCTGATCCGAGGCGATAAAGTCGTTACTGGCATAGAATGACTGAAAAGTCTGACGCTGCTCAGTGTTACTACCGAAACCGATCACACTATCAACTTCATAGACTTCATAGTCCATTGGTCGGGTGCGATCGGGCAGAATGTGATATTCAGAGTTGCTATCACTGAGGTGAATACGGTCTGCCCGTTTAGGAAACAGATTGATTGCCGGTGAACAGTTAAGCAGGAAGTTGCGCTCGCTGAGGCCACTTTCTAAATCGGGATCGCTCTCATCAAGCAGCAGGTATAGCTCCAGTTGTTGATTGTCACAATCTCTCAGAACTGTCTTGAGATCATTCAGTTCTACAAACAGGAAACGTTCGGGCAGGGCAAAGTACTCGGCCAGAAACCGGTAGCCCTGGAACGAACGCGGCCCATAATTCAACAAGGATTCATTCTCATTGAATCCCATTATTCTGACTGGAGAGGCTTGTGTGGTTGTTCGGTATGTCTCTGATTCAGGGGCACGACCTACTATCTTCAATGTGTGACCGGCCACAGCCTCGAAAGCACGCATGCCGCTATCACCACCACTGAAGAAGATGGGTAGCCGATCGAGATCGAGGTGATTGAAGGGGATATCACCAGTGGTCTTCAACCTGAGTCGAATGGCAGCTCTTGCCCCCTCCTGCTTGCCGATTCCAGCCAGTGCGATTGATGCTGGTGTGGGTAGATAGTCAACACTCTGAATCTCTATCGGCCACAGGGTAACGTCTTGAGCTGTGCGGTAGATACAGGCGGTATGACTGCCTTTGCCGATACGGCTACGCATTGTTGAGTGTCGGGGCAGAAGAAAACCATCACACAATGAGGGTTCCAGCATATCTGCCTGAAACTGCACCACCATCATCGATGGTGTGGGGCAGAGGTAGTGAGGGAAAACCCGTTCCATCAAGTGTTGGGTGAAACGAGGAAACTCTTCATCGAGTTTGAGCTGTATTCTGGCTGCCAGAAAGCTGAAGCCTTCCAATAGGCGCTCTACATAGGGGTCTGCACACTCAAACTCGTCGAGAGAGAGGCGACTGGCGATTTTAGGGTAAGCCTGAGCAAATTCAGCCCCCATTTCACGCATAAACTGCAACTCTTGATTGTAGTATTTGAGCAGGCGCGGATCCATCGGCTTACTCCATACCCGTAGAGTAGGCGTCTGCAAGTGTGACCCCGCCTTCTTCCAGATCAATTTGGGTCTTAATCAGCAGATGTGAGGGTGTGGGTTCAGCCCAGAGTTGTCCTTCAATCTCAAACATTAGGCGGTTATGGCTCTCTTTACTGCTATCCCTTATGGAGCGTACTTTGACTGTGTGAGGCAATATACGGGGTTCAAAGTCCTGGATCGACTGACGAACCATTCTTTCAAGCTTGCTCAGATCCAGGCCGGTTACCAGATGCCCTGAGAGTTCATTCAGACCATAGTTGAGTACAGAGTGAGTGACTTCGGGATAGGCTTCCAGATCTTCAGTCGTTGCCAAATTGGTGGTATTCATCAGCCAGGCAAGGTCTCTCAGAACGCATTGCCGTAAACGACGCATTGAAATGACCCGCTTATCCGCTGACTCCTTTGTTTTTCCAGGTTCGTCATCGGTCAGCCGGTCGAGTAACGACGGCTGTAACTGTTGCTGTTGATTAGTGGACTTCAACTGAGTGGTATCTCCGCCAGATTCATCTTATTCAGTCGTGCTGTCCGTAGCGGCTTGAAACTCTATTTCTCTGGTATTGAGCAGGGGGTATTCATTTTGGTCTGTAGCCAGCATACGTTGTCCCAAGCCAATATAGAGATTATCAGCAGGTGTCAGCCACTCTGTTTTACGGGAGAGTTTCAATGCTGTATCTGTCTCCTGTTCGGTACCGGGATATCGAGCGGGTAACAGCGCAACGGCCTCCCCCTCATTCTCAAAAGTCAGATGAGCCGGTGTCCAGACCATGTCACGTAGATCCTCTGGAGCCTCTATGGAGACCTTCTTCAGACGTTGCATGGGAATCCAGTAGTAGCGTCCATTTACGATGGCCTCAAACATTGGCCCGATACGCGAGTCCGCGTCGGCTAACCAGGCAAATGGTTGCTCATCAAGCATACCCGAGCTGGTTGGCGCGAGTTCAAACGCCTGGTTGCGTAGACTCTCAGCTTGTGCATATTCACCTTTTCCTGAAAGCCTGAGAGATTCGAGAAGAAAGGCAGTCCACTCAGGTGGATCACCAAAAATAAGTGGCGACTTTTCACCGCCAAAGACCTCTTTTCGAAATAACTCGCACTGGATCGCTTCACGGTAGGTTTGAGCCATTGGCAGGTTGAGTGGATCCAGGTCAGCTGCAACATCCAGTTGACTCAGGGCTCTCTCCCAAGCGCCGACGACGCACAGTAATTGAAATAAAAATACCCGTAGTTTTGCGTTTGAGGGCTCTTTTCTTATTGCTTGTTGCAAGGCGTCGAGTGCGGCATCCAGTTCGCCTTGTTTCAATAGTTCTTCAGCTTCCATTGTACGGGCCTATATGTCGGTGCACATCCGACTTAAACCAGATCTGATCATTCTGCCAGAACCAGTTATAAGTAAGGGAAAATAACGCGTTGTAGCTCATATTTCCACCGCTTCCCCAAAGGGGAGGCGGTGGTTCTTGTTGTCGAGCAATGCAGGGGACTACTCTTGCTTGTTTTTCTCCAGACTCCAGGTTCGATCGACGGTGGAGCCAGGCTTTCCGGTATGATCGATTGGTGTGTATTCCCATTTGATCTTGCCGTAGGCGAAAGAGACAGTTTCCAACGGCTTGGTTTCATCTCCTTGACTGCCGCCAGGTGTAACGGAAGTGACGATAACATCCTCCATGGTATATTTCATGAAGGTGTGTTTGTCACCACTTGCCAGACAGCATTCAACTTCGAGCTTAGGGATATGCTCACCCTTGGCACATTTGATGTTCAGGTCTGGTGTTGCATTGTCAATGGTTTTTACGGCAATGAAGTTGTCAAAATTAGCCCGTCCACCGGTACGACCGCCAGTACCACTGGCACCAGATGTGGGCTGAGAGACACCGTGACTGTAGCTGAGTAACTCACACCACTTGCTGTGTGCATCATCAGTACTTTCACCATCCGCACCATCGATTTTCATAAAAAGATCAACGCCCATGATTTATTCCTCCAAAATGTAAATAACTTAGGTATCAGCTCGCCTTCTCTGAAGGCAGCTTGGATACTAAACGTAGAGATACCGTCAAACCTTCCAGCTGGTAATGTGGTCGCAGAAAGAATTTCGACGTGTAGTAGCCCGGATTACCTTCCACTTCTGACACAACCACTTCAGCCGCAGCCAGTGGTTTGCGTGCCTTGTCTTCTTCAGAGGCAGTCCCCGGGCTGGGTTCGACGTACTTCTGAATCCATTTATTGAGCCATTTTTCCATGTCGTCACGCTCTTTGAAGGAGCCTATCTTGTCGCGCACAATACATTTCAAATAGTGTGCGAAGCGGCAACTTGCGAACAGATAGGGCAATCGGGCAGCTAAATTTGCATTGGCTGTAGCATCTGGATCGTCATACTCCGCTGGATTTTGTAATGATTGCGCACCGATGAAGGCGGCAAAATCGGAGTTCTTACGATGCAGCAATGGCATAAAGCCATTTTTAGCCAATTCCGCCTCACGGCGGTCAGAAATGGCGATTTCGGTTGGGCACTTCATATCCACCCCGCCATCATCGGTGGGAAAAGTGTGAGTAGGCAGACCCTCAACTGCACCACCGGACTCGACACCGCGAATACGGGTGGTCCAGCCATACATTTTAAAGGCCTTGTTGATATTTACTGCCATCGCATAGGCAGAGTTTGACCAGGTATATTTATCGTGCAGAGCGCCTTCGGTGTCTTCTTCGAAGTCGAACTCCTCAACCGGATCGGTTTTTGCGCCATAGGGGAGGCGGGAGAGAAACCGTGGCATGGCCAAGCCGATGTATCTTGAATCCTCTGATTCTCTAAGAGAACGCCATGATGCGTACTCCGGTGTCTGGAAGATCTTGGTCAGATCTCTGGGATTGGATAGCTCCTGCCAGGAGTCCATCTGCATTACTGTAGGTGCAGCACCAGCAATAAATGGCGCGTGAGCTGATGCAGCCACCTGCGACATGCCGGTGAGCAACTCAACATCCGGGGGTGTATTGTCAAAGTGGTAGTCACCTACCAGGCACCCATAGGGTTCACCGCCGAACTGACCATACTCTTCTTCATAGACCTTCTTGAAGATCGGGCTTTGATCCCAGGCTGTACCCTTGAACTTCTTCAAGGTTTTACCAAGTTCCTTTTTCGAGATATTCATTACCCTGATCTTCAACATCTCATCGGTTTCGGTGTTGTTGACCAGGTGATGAAGACCGCGCCAGCTCCCTTCCAGCTTTTGAAAATCTTCATGATGGAGAATCAGGTTGACCTGTTCAGTCAGCTTCTTGTCGATCTCGGCAATGATGCCCTCGATGGTCTCAACAGCATCATCAGAGATGGTGCTGCTCTCTTTGAGTACTGTCTCAGCGAGGGTCTGCACTGCACTGACCACCGCTTCTTTGGTGCGTTCTGTCTTTGGCTTGAATTCCTGTTGCAGCAGGGCTGAAAATTCATCCGGGGCCACACTCTCAGTAGCTGCGCTGCCAGTTGCTTGTTGGGTATCTGACTCAGCCATGTTTTACTCCTCTGCCTTTGAATCGTCTGACGATGCGCCATCAGGATTGGGTGATGAGGCAAGAGATTGGAGCAGCGTCGAATCATTCAGCGCCTTGGCAATCAGCTCTTCAGCACCTGATTTACCATCCATGTAGGTCAACAGATTAGCGAGTTGGGTACGGGCATCGAGTAATTGACGCAGTGCATCAACTTTTTTGGCAACTGCTGCTGGAGAGAAGTCATCCATATTCTCGAAGGTGATATCGACATTGATATTACCCTCACCAGTCAGCGTGTTGGGAACCCTGAAGGCAGTACGGGGTTTCATGGCTTTGAGTCTTTCATCAAAATTATCCACGTCGATTTCAAGCATCTTTCGATCGGCGACAGGAGGCAGTGCCTCTTCGGGTTTACCCGAGAGGTCCGCCATAACGCCCATAATGAAGGGCAACTGGATCTGTTTTTCAGCGCCGTAGAGCTCCACGTCATACTCTATCTGTACTCTGGGGGCTCGGTTTCGGGCTACGAACTTCTGGCTGCTCTCTTTTGCCACGGTCTACCTCTCTATAATATTCTTAGTAACTTATCTGTATGGTTCTTATTTAGTGGGGCTTATGCCCAAATCCTCGATCTACCTATCCTCCTGCTTCCACAGGAAATCGAAATGGGACGATCCGCCAGGGGCAAGATCCTGAACAATTTCGTAAAAGTCCATTTTTACCAGTCTCTTCGCCCGGTCGAGTAGGAGCGGTATAGGACTGGATGGTTCGTTTTTCTCATAATATTGAGTGATGCGCTCCAACGCCTTGATCACATCATCTCGACTGCTTATGGTGCCGGGTGCACTCTTTTGAATCTGTGCTGCACCGGCATCACTCGAATCATCTGAACCCGCCTCACTATCAGTGATGGACTCCAGACCACAACGTTGGGCGACTTCATCGCTTATCTGTTTCAGTAATTTGACCAGAGCGCTGAGATCGGGGGACTGATCTATACCAACCAGTTCATTGAGACGTGCTTCTATAGCTGAGACTGTCTCAGATGCTGCATTGATCAGATTCAGGGTGTTTTGATTCTCTTCATTTGCTGATTCACGGAAAGCTGCATCGATCTGGTCGAGAGAGAGCTCCTGCTGATCGCTCTCTGAAGCTTGCAGACTACCGCTTGCAATCTGAATATCCCGGTAGCTGAATTTCCCCATTACTGTTGACGCAACTACAGGGATCTTGTTAATGGCTGACAGGTAGCTAAAGGGATCACAAATATTAATCAGCGTATTGATTCTGATCGTGGGATCATTGTTGTCATCAGGATCGAGTTGAGGATGAACACTCTCCCAATAGTTCTCCAAGTAACCTTTTATAAGTGCCAATCCATTTGACAGCCCTTCAAAGCCATCGGTATGTATCAATGCACGGGTTAAATGGATAGCAGCTCGCAGATCTTTACTTTGTCCAATAACCTGAAGTGATTTGTTTTTAAGCTCACGCCAATCCGGTTCTTCAGCAGGGATGATGGTATCACCGAACTGTTGCTCTTCTTTGCCTTCTGCAGCCCG
Source organism: Candidatus Thiodiazotropha sp. 6PLUC1 (assembly GCA_040506705.1). GTDB lineage: Bacteria > Pseudomonadota > Gammaproteobacteria > Chromatiales > Chromatiaceae > Thiodiazotropha. The sequence continues at coordinate 61,050 of JBEVWG010000046.1, read as the reverse complement.
TTCCATCTCTCCGAAAAGGGGATCGTATTCCAGGTCTGGGCCAGCCGGAGCCTCTTCAGATACAGCACTGAGCAGTTGTTCAAGGTCGAGTTTTCCGGTCAAACCTGCATCCCCCATAGGGCTATACAACAATATAGCTTTAAAAACGAAGCTGAGTTGAAGTTGAAAATATACATACCTGTCAGATACTATTCTGGTTATATAACCCAACACATACAAACTGGTTATGTGGACTGGTTTTGTATTGTTACCCTTTCATTGAGTAGGTTTAGCACAAAACCCTTGTACTTGATACTACACGATAAATAAGTAAACGGTAGTGAAATAGTACCATTTGAAATTGGTGATCCTCCCACCTGCTGATGACAATGAAATATAGGCGTGCATTCTCTGTTTCCTCACTACAACTCGTTGAGCTGCAGTCAAAGCTGCGGGAACCAGGGTAGCTTGATCAAATTGCTACGACGACTGCCAATGATAGGGATAAGTCCCAGCTGCAGAATTCTTTCAAGCTGTTTTTCCCTGAAGAGGTGTTCAGTGCAGGGTTGCAAATGAGTCTCACCATCCAGGCTATAGGCAAAAGCAGGGCAATCGCTCAATGAGGAGGCCTCTTGTGGATTACTCAATCTATTATATGCGGCTAATACAACAGCCAAAGCATAGGATGGAGATCCCCAAAGCAGCTCTGTAGATGACCATTCCTGAGCAAGCTCTTCGAAACTGAAGTCGTCTGTCGGGTCGTACTGTGCTCCATAGGGTAAACGCAACAGCAGTCGCGGTAGTACTAGACTGACACGATTAGCAAACTGCCCATTTTGAAAAGCAATCCATTGATCCAAGTCATCCGGTTTAGATTGATCGGAAGGGATGAATTCATCTTCTGCCCCTGCGATGAGTTGCGCATCCAGAGAAACTGCTATCTGACCCAGTCTATCTAAAAGCTGGAGATCCTTAGAGGAGGGGGTGATCTGTTTATCGCATATTAGAATAAACTTCTGTTCTGATGATGATCGATCACCGAAACGCGCTTGCAGAGTCTTATATAAATCTGTTTGAACAATATCCAAATCCTGTTGGGAATAAATATCCCAATCTTCAGAGCGCAGATTGAGGGCATAGATCTCATCAAGATCATCCAATTCGAGATTGCGAAGTAACCAATCAAGACCGCGCCAATGAGATTCCAGTCTCTGAAATTCGGGGTGATGGAGAACTGACCTTAGCAATTCTGGAATAGATTCGTGCAGATCGGACGGTTCTTGATTCTGATCGTTCTCCCGATCTACATTATCCTGCAGTGAGCTATTCACCAATCGCCCGACTATCGATTCAATTTGTGCACTTTTCCCTTGAGAAATAGAGCTACTACCAGGCGTGTTGCTCAATGAACGCTCACCTAATAGTCGGGATAGAGTCTGCTGGTTCGACTCTTTGTCGTCAGCTGATGGCTGATTCTGATCTGATATTGGTGGCTGTGGATTTTGGCTTGCTGAGTCTGGGGCGATATCCAGTAGAGACAACTTTTTATACAGCTGGTCAGGATGGAAATCTTCAAGGTTATCGAAGGTTAGGATGAGTGGCTCCATGCACCCAGCCAAATCAATCACCAGTGAAGGGTTCAACTGGCTCAAAAAGGATTCATAGTTATCCTGATCTATACGGCGTAAAGCAGTTTTTGAACTGCCGAGGAGGTTGCCGCTATCCTGGGTGCCAGCAAAAGATCCCAAGACCACAAAGGTCAACTGTAGATCACCAGGCCTGCTGTGAGCCTGGTTATCGCTCTGTTTTCCCAATTCTATCGAAAAGTTCAACCGTTGCGACATGTCGATTTTATCCTTTTTATCATGTTGCCGGGTTCTTAGCTGATCCTGTCACAAAGCAGAAGCGTGAAGCAAGTATTTTGTGCATGTGAAAAAGTACCTTAATGATTCCATTGACCATAGGGTCTCTGACACACATACTCTAATTCAGATAGTTACTATTAACCCGGCGACTAGGTATGTGGTCTTCAGGGTTTCAAGCCTGCCCTTGATTAAGGCGCGGCTCGCGCCCACAGGAAGTGCCCTTGGGCTGAAGACGACATACTTAGTCGCCGGGTTAATAACCATCTCGGTATATCATTTGTTGTACCGGTTGGATGCTCATGGACAACACCCTTGTGCAGGAGTTGTTCAATAGAAAGCGATTTTTTCTTTGCTATGATTAGCTAAACCGGGTAGGAGTCTTGAATGGCGTTTACACAGAGTAACCGGCAGGTACGGATAAAAACCCCGCTGGGTCCAGATGAGCTCTTGATTCTTCGTATGGAGGCTAGAGAGGAGCTAGGGCGTCTGTTTGAATTCAATATTGACCTATTGAGTGATAACGAAGAGATCGCCCACGACGATCTTCTCGGCAAGCAGATGACTGTCGAGTTGGATCTGGTGGATGGTGGGATGCGATATTTCAATGGATTCGTCAGCCAATTTACCCAGATAGGCCACATCGCCTTTTTCGCCCATTACCGAGCAACATTGCGGCCCTGGTTTTGGTTTCTGACCCGCACCTCAGACTGTCGTATCTTTCAAAACAAAAAGGTGCCCGATATTATCAAAGAGGTATTTCAAGACAACGGATTCAGTGACTTCGAAGATAATACCAGCGGCACTTACAGGGAATGGGAATATTGTGTTCAGTATAGGGAGACTGACTTTAATTTCCTCAGTCGCCTGATGGAACAAGAGGGCATCTACTACTATTTTGCCCATGTTTCAGGCAAACACACATTGGTTCTATGTGATAGTTACAGTTCACACAGTCCGCTTGAGGCCTATGCGGAAATACCCTATGTACCACCCAGTGAACAAGGCAGTACACGTTGGAAAGACTACATCCATGCCTGGAAATTTACCAAAACAGTGCAACCGGGTAGTTTTGCACACACTGACTACGATTTTACCAAGCCAAAATCGGATCTGGCGGCTATTGCCCCTCTACCCAGGAGCCACTCCCACGCAGAGTACGAGATCTTCGATTATCCTGGCGAGTATGCTGAAACGAGTGATGGTGATACTTACGCACGCCATCGCATAGAAGAGATACAAAGCGGTCATGAAGTCCTCGAAGGAGAGGCCATCGCCAGGGGTGTCTGTAGCGGTGGACTGTTTACCATGGTTGAGCATCCACGGGGTGATCAAAACCGGGAATATCTGATTACCGAAAGCAACTCTATTTTGCAATCTGACGCGTTTGAATCTGTTCCTGAGATTGCAGAAGGCCCCGTATATATCTGTGATTTTAAATGTTGTGACAGCAAGGAGAGTTTCCGCAGCGTAAGAACCACAGCCAAGCCTATAGTACAGGGTCCCCAGACTGCAGTGGTGGTCGGTAAGGCAGGCGAAGAGATCTATACCGATGAGTATGGTCGTGTGAAGTTGCAGTTTCATTGGGATCGCTATGGCGCAAGTGATGAGAACAGCTCCTGCTGGGTGAGGGTTGCCCAGGTGTGGGCTGGCAAGAACTGGGGCGCCATGCACATCCCACGCATCGGGCAGGAAGTGGTGGTTGACTTTCTCGAAGGTGATCCAGATCGTCCGATCGTAACCGGGCGTGTCTACAATGATGATCAAATGCCCCCCTATGCCTTACCTGAGAATATGACCCAAAGTGGCATTAAAAGTCGCAGCAGTAAGGGGGGATCAGGCGAGAATTTCAATGAGCTACGCTTTGAAGACAAGAAGGGTAATGAGCAGCTCTACATTCACGCGGAGAAAAACCAGGATAATGTGGTTGAAAATGACGAGACCACCAGTGTTGGCCATGACCGAAGCGAAAACGTTGGGAATGATGAAACCATCAGCATAGGCAATGACCGCACAGAGACAGTTGGAAACAATGAAACTATCTCTATCGGTGTAAACCGAACAGAGCAGGTGGGCAGTAATGAAACTGTATCCATTGGCAGCAATCGCACTGTAAATATCGGCAGTAACAAGAGTGAGACTGTTGGTATCAATAAGATTGAGACCATCGGAGCAGCTAAAGCGCTTACCGTTGGCGCCGGACTTCAAGTCACTGTTGGTGCCGGAATGAACCAAACCGTAGGTGCCTCAAAGGCGATGCAAGTTGCAGCGAATCTGTCAGAGGCAATTGGCAAAGACTGCAGTGTCAGCATTGGTGAAAACAGATCAGCGGCTATCGGTAAAGATGATAATCTTTCGGTAGGTAAAAACCTGGTGATTGATGCCGGCGACTCGGTGGTGATTAAAACAGGTAAGGCTTCGATTACCATGAAGAAGGATGGCACCATCTCCATAGAAGGTAAGAATATTACGGTGAAAGGTTCCGGTGTGATTAATGTTAAGGCGAGCAAGAATGTAATTATGAAGGGTAAGAAGATTCTGCAGAATTGAACTATTGCGCAGCCATGCATGGTGTGGAGAACTAAGTGTGAACGACTCAAAGATTGATAAAGTAGATGGCAATATTGAGCAACCTCAGTTACTGGATGGGGTGGTGATTGGTGTGTTGGTCGGCCTTGATCGAGACAACTATCCGCTGGTTGCCTTTCCTGGAAATCCACATGAAGATTGCGTCAGAGCCAAGACAACCCTTAATTTTTCAGAGGATGATCTGGGAAAGGAAGTGGCTCTGTTATTCGAAAATGGCAATCCACAATGTCCGATTATCATCGGAAGACTGCAGCACCCACGTCCAATCGGAGACAAACTCCAAACTTCGAGTGCAGAACTCGATGGAGAGAAATTGGTTTTTTCAGCTGATCGTGAGATTGTTCTGAAGTGTGGTAAAGCAAGTATTACCTTGACCAAGGCGGGGAAAATCATACTGAGGGGTGCATCAATATTCAGTCGTTCCTCTGGTGTAAATCGAATAAAGGGTGGGTCGGTTCAGATCAATTGAAGTCCACCAGAGATCAACAGGTCAACGCTCTATTATGATTCTCGACAACATCGTCTCTCAACATGCCGAAGAGGCAGCGTTCCTATGGTTGCTCAGAGACTCAGCGGTATCAGCCCCCCACTATCAACTGAGTGACCTGTCAGAGCTCGAGTCCCGTATCGATGCCCATCTTGATGGATTACGTGTGGCGGGGGAGGCTGGCTGGATTCATTGTGAAGCTCAGCTGAATCATGCAGAAAGTGGTGAGGTCTTTACAGCGGCATATGTTGCACTCGATGGTGGCCTGGTTGATGGTTTGGAGAAGGTTCTGGAGGTGGTTCATGGGGAACCGGCGACCACTCGAGGATTGATCTCAGCACTCGGTTGGGTAGAAAAATCCAAATTACAAGGACATGTCGTCAACTGGTTAAAATCTGATACACCACTGTTGAGGCTAATAGGTCTAAGTGCATGTGCGATACAACGGGTTGATTGTGGTGCTTATCTGATCAAGGCATTGGATGATGATGAGGCTGGTGTAAGAGCTCGTGCACTGCGATCGATTGGTGAGATCAGGCGCCAGGGGATGGACCAAGCACTGCGTGAGCATATGCATGAGGAGGATCAAGCCTGTCGTTTCTGGTCAGCCTGGTCTGGCTCAATGATGGGAGATGAAGCTGCTACTGAGCAGCTGGTTAGTTTTGCAGAAGCGGATTCGAAGTTTCTGCAACCCGCACTCGAACTGCTTATGCGTCGCATGGATAATGCCTCAGCAGTATCACTGTTGAGAAGACTGAGCCAAAACCAGACAGTTGAAAGGGCGGTGGTACAGGCAAGTGGCTATTTTGGTGACTCGGCATCAGTTCCCTGGTTGATCGAAAAAATGAATACCCAGGAACTGGCTCGGTTGGCTGGAGAAGCATGCAGTCAGATTACTGGCTTGGACCTTGCCTTCCATGATCTGGAATCGGAGCCGCCTGAAGATTTTCAGGCGGGTCCGACAGAGAATCCTGAAGATGAAGAAGTTGACCTCGATCAGGATGAGGATCTGCCATGGCCGGATATTCAAAAGCTCATGCAGTGGTGGAGTGTAAATCAGGCTGAGTTTCCAACTGGGGTTCGGAGACTGTGTGGGAAATCAGTAAAGCGGGGGCAGTGTCTTCAGATACTGCAGGATGGTTTCCAAAGACAGCGCCAGGCCGCTGCAATGGAGTTGGCTATGTTTGATCAGCAGCAGCCTCTGTTCAATACCTCTGCCACAGCGCAACGCCAGTCTGAACTTCTTGGTTAACGGGGGTGTGCTATGACGTTCTGGATACCTCTGATAATTCTTGGATTGGCAACACTCAATGGAATTCTGGCATTAAACAGTTTTAAGCAATATCAGGCGTGGAGCCACCCAGCTGTCAAGGCCCGTCTCAGGGTTGCCGGGATTATGTTTTTAGTCAGTCTGTTTCTGTTTATCTATCTCTAGAGGATTTTATGTGTGAATCACCCTCACCAGCACGAATAAACCGTCCTGTAGCCAGTGGCGCTAATCCAGATACTCCTCATGCAGGATTCTCAGCTGCACAACCTGCCGGAGGGGGTGCGACCGCTCAGGGTGGACCGAGTCTATCCGGTTGGCCAAGACAACTCACATGGGATGACTTCAGGGAGGTGCAGAGCCGCCCAAGGGGCGAATCGGAAGATGCGACAATCGCTATGCAATTACGTCCCTCCCGTTTAAGGTTTGTGGTGGAGGGTGGTCAACACAGAATCGGTGATGTCGAGTTTCGCATGGTATTGAACAACGGTAATACATGGGTTGTTACGTCAGCAAAGAGCAGTGAATTATTGAATCATGAACAGGGACATTATGACATTGTTGGTCTCTGTTATCGGGACATGGTCAATGAAATCAGAGCGTTGAGAGAAAGCTCCCGTAACAGGTTGGTTCGTGCAGTGCGCAGGGTAATGGGGGCCCAAGATCAACGCGCAGATAGTCTGACAAGAACCTACGATTCCCAGGAAGAGACCAATCATGGACTAAACAGTAGCAGACAAGAGGCATGGTCTCGACAGATCCAGAGCTGTCGTTCAAGCGGTACAAGGATGACCACTCCGGCATGATTTGTACGATGAGTCAGGGTTTTCTCAAGGCATTGGTCATTCGATAGAGTCCTGGATCGGAGTCAGGTATCTCGATCACAGGCGCTATTTTATGGTAGAAGGCAGATGAGTTTGCCATGCCAACAATCGCATATCCATATCCTTTCAACCACATATCCTGCAGGCAGTGTATAGCCAAGGATCGGCCAATGCCTTTTCCTCTAGCCTCATCGACTACACCAATAGGCCCAAAGAAGCCCAATGCTGTGGCGTCATAACAGGCAAACCCGAGTAGTGAGTCATCTTGCTGAGCAATGAAGCAAGAGCAGGGGGTATTGGCCAGGGCAGATTCTATTTCACTGAGCCAAACATCTGGGAAATGCTGTTGCGCCCAGCTGATGAGCAAGCGCCTGTCAGTACCTATCGGTTTACGCAGTGTGATCTCCGGAAAGCTTTTGCTCTCTGATATCTGCTTAAAGTTCATCTCATAGAGCTTGATAAGTAGATCATTATTTGCCATATAAATCAGTCTCAGATTAGTGCTTGATTGAATGTTCGAGAAGCAGTAATTTTTAAAGCTACCTGAATTATTATTTAAGGGCAGCAACAGTTAATAGAGGTGCCCTTAAGCCTGTTAAGGATGAGAACGTTGAGTGATCAAGGCGAAATACGAAGCGAAACCATTACGGCTGAAATTCGTATGGGAAATGAAAACATACACTTTTCTGCAGAGATATCCAACGAACCGGTGCATATCTACGATTTACTTCCGTTTTTCCAGAGTATCACCAATAAGGTAGTTGAAATTGGCATCAAGGAAGCTGAAGCACACGGAAAAAGTATCTCCTGCCGCAAGGGTTGTGGTGCCTGCTGTTCTCAATTGGTACCTATCAGTAGAGCTGAGGGCTTCAATCTGTTGAATCTGATAGATGCCATGCCGCCTGATCAGCAACAAACTGTGAAGGCACGTTTCAATCACAACATGACTAGCCTGAGAGAGGCGGGGATTCTGGATGTGATGGAGCAGGCCATAAACAGTAATGATCGAAAGCAGTTGAGAGAGATTGGACTTTTATACTTCAATCTCAACCTACCCTGTCCATTTTTAGAAGAACAGTCCTGTGGTATCCATCAGGATCGCCCCCTGAGTTGTCGAGAATTTCTGGTTGTCTCTGATCCTGTTCATTGTGCTGACCCGGATCCTGAAACAGTCGAGAATATGGTATTGCCGAAACGTGTATCACCTATTGTGTACGGGATGAGTCGTAAATATGAAGAGGGAGGAAGGGGTTTTTTACCGTTAACACAAATTTTGGAAAAGGCCGATGAGTTACGATCAGATCATATTTGCGAGCCTGCAACCGATCTGGTTAATCTGTTCCTACAGAATCTTGCCAAGCCCTAAAACGGCAGATGCCCGCCAGAGGCGGGCATCTGCCGGGATCAGAACTCGGTACGGAAACCGACACTGATGGTATGAGAGGTCCAGTCGCTGTGGGCGAGGATGGTACCGTAATCGATGAAGCCGACCATACCGTTCTTGAATTGGGCTGAAGTGCCGATTCTCAAGCGTAGATAGTCCCGATCAGGATCGTCAGTCTCGATCTGGATCGCCTGACCATTTGGATCGCCGACGAAATGGGCGCTGATGACCTGCGAGTCATCCTCGAATTCGTGCAGCCAGTCGAGGCGAGCATAGGGGATCATGACGCCCCAATCTGTGCTCTGGGTATAGGAGACCCTGCCACCCAGTTTCAGCGTCAACCAGGTCTGATCCGTATCATCGATCCGGGTTGCCCAGCCGCCGCCATCAGCCATGGGATCGGAGGCCTCTTCAGTGAAGCCATCCACATCGGACTTGATGTACTCCAGATCGGCTCGGGGACCGAAGGTCCAGCCACCACGATTGAAGTCATAGCCGGAGCCGATGAAGAGACTGAACATGTCACCATCGTAGTCGGCAGAGAGGTTCTGGTTGACATCGGCCAGACCGTCGAGCTGATAGACGATGCTTCGGCTCTGGTCGAAGTTGTTGGCGCCATAACCGAGGGAGAAATCGACAAAGTAGTTCTGCTCAGCATAGTAGGTACCGTAGAGGTTGAGGCTATAGCCCTGGGTGTCGATCTCAGCGACATCGTCTTCCAGTTCGGTATTGGTATCAACATAACCGAAGGCGCCACCAAGGATAAAATTATTGGTGATGCGATAGTCGACCCCCATGGTAATACCATAGGTATCGAAGTCGAGACCAGCCTCAAGATCGGTCTCATCTTTGCTGCCGGTGGAGATGTCACCGGTGATGAAGACCCCAAGACGGCTCTCCATGAGGGGGTTATCACCACTGGCGCCAGCGCCACGTTGGCCCTTATAGGCCTGGGCGATGGTATCGATGGAGAAGCTCTGGTCGTCGATCAGCAGATCGAGTCCACGGAAGGAGAGGCCTCTTGCACCGGCTCGCAGTGCAGCAATACGGGAGCCCAGGTTGCGAATCTGAGCTTCACCACCCTGACGGGATGATCTGTTGGCCTTGGTAGCGGACTCAGGGGTGACCTGGCGCAGGGCAGAGCCAGTATTGGCATCGCCGCCGATAGCTGCACCGACTACATCGTTACAGTCCTCCTGCATGCGATCACTGATACGACCACTTGGACAGGCTTCACCAATGACCTTGCTGGTCGAAATCACATTTGGATTTCCCCCGGTATAGGGACTCAGCAGATCAGCTACAGGATTGTCTGAAGTTGGTTCCGCTGCACTACCTGCCAGAGGCACAGTGGTTGTTGCAGTGTCTGTGGTGACAATCAGGCTCCCGCTCACATCGCCAGTAGACTGAGGAGAAAACACCACCTGGATTTGACAACTACTGCCACTGATTAGTTGAGCAGGACAATCATTGGTTTGGGTAAAGTCCCCCTCGGTGGTAATAGATTGCACCTGTAAGGGCACGTCACTCATATTTTCCAGCGTGACAGTTTGAGGGTCACTGTTTGTCCCGGTATCAGATTGAGGAAAAGTAACACTTGAAGGAGATACAGAAGCTGCCAATGGCAGAGCTGATACCGACAGGACTATTGATTGTTGTATGGCGCCAGATTGATTAGATCCGCTAATCTCCAATGTTCCATTAATGGCTCCTGAAATATCAGGTGTCACACTAACCTCTACGGTACAGCTCTCACCACCATTAATTGATGATGGGCAATCGTTGGTTTGTTGAAAAGGTGCAGAAGCAGAAATGGAACTGATGGTAAGTGGTGCATTTCCACTATTTGATACGGGAACAGATATGGTTTCACTCTGGGCATTGACCGTAACTGAGCCGAAATCGATCTCTGTAGAGGAGACAGAAACCTCGCCAAGCAGACCAACACCAGAAAGGGATGCAGTGAAATTAAAGACCCTTGCTGCAACTGGAGGGGGGCGTACCGCTGTTAGATCCAGTGCTGGATCATCACCTATTATGATCAGATCACCTGTGAGTGTCCCCGATGTTTGTGGCGAAAAAGTAACATCGACGGTGCAGGTACTCTGAGGTGGCATTGAACCGACACAGTTTGTTGTGTACTCAAAATCGCCAGTTGCAGTGATCGAAGATAGAAGGACAGATTGGAACGTGCTGCTATTTGCCAATGTTATTGTTTGTGGATCGCTGCTGGAACCGACATCAACACTGCCTAGGCTAAGATTACTCGGTGATATGCTCAATAAGGCAAATGCATTGCCAGAGCTTAGCAATAGCAGAGCAAAGAGAAATGAAAATAGACCTTTAAACCTTCTGATGGACGGCATCACTGTTGGACAGGAATGAAGCATGATGGCACTCTCCCGGCGCAGAATTTTTTTGTTACTTTAGTTTGGCGCCATGTTATCCCTCGGAAAAGCACTTGTCGATTTTTAAAAACCTAAATAAAAGGATAGATAATAGAGTTTTATCTACTTCTCAATAGCTTATGTGAGTAATTTACAGTTAGAGTTAATCGAGAAAAGCGTTGATTTTTGGATCGAGCAAATATATCAGGGTCGATTCGCTTTAGTAATACGATAGATTAACTTGATAATTGAGCAGATGCCCGCCAGAGGCGGGCATCTGCCGGGATCAGAACTCGGTACGGAAACCGACACTGATGGTATGAGAGGTCCAGTCGCTGTGGGCGAGGATGGTACCGTAATCGATGAAGCCGACCATACCGTTCTTGAATTGGGCTGAAGTGCCGATTCTCAAGCGTAGATAGTCCCGATCAGGATCGTCAGTCTCGATCTGGATCGCCTGACCATTTGGATCGCCGACGAAATGGGCGCTGATGACCTGCGAGTCATCCTCGAATTCGTGCAGCCAGTCGAGGCGAGCATAGGGGATCATGACGCCCCAATCTGTGCTCTGGGTATAGGAGACCCTGCCACCCAGTTTCAGCGTCAACCAGGTCTGATCCGTATCATCGATCCGGGTTGCCCAGCCGCCGCCGTCAGCCATGGGATCTGAGGCCTCTTCAGTGAAGCCATCCACATCGGACTTGATGTACTCCAGATCAGCCCGGGGACCGAAGGTCCAGCCACCACGATTGAAGTCATAGCCGGAGCCGATGAAGAGACTGAACATGTCACCATCGTAGTCTGCAGAGAGGTTCTGGTTGACATCGGCCAGACCGTCGAGCTGATAGACGATGTTTCGGCTCTGGTCGAAGTTGTTGGCACCATAACCTAGGGAGAAATCGAGAAAATAGTTCTGCTCAGCATAGTAGGTACCGTAGAGGTTGAGGCTATAGCCCTGGGTATCGATCTCAGCGACATTTTTCTCCAGTTCGGTATTGGTATCGACATAACCGAAGGCACCACCAAGGATGAAGTTGTTGGTAATACGGTAGTCGACGCCCATGGTAATACCATAGGTATCGAAGTCGAGACCAGCCTCAAGATCGGTCTCATCCCTGCTACCGGTGGAGATATCACCGGTGATGAAGACTCCAAGACGACTCTCCATGAGGGGATTGTCGCCACTGGCCCCTGCGCCACGTTGGCCTTTATAGGCCTGGGCGATGGTATCGATAGAGAAGCTCTGGTCGTCGATCAGCAGATCGAGTCCACGGAAGGAGAGACCTCTTGCACCGGCCCGCAGTGCAGCGATACGGGAGCCCAGATTACGGATCTGAGCTTCACCACCCTGACGGGATGATCTGTTGGCCTTGGTAGCGGACTCAGGGGTGACCTGGCTCAGGGCAGAGGCAGTATTGGCATCGCCGCCGATAGCCGCACCGACTACATCGTTACAGTCCTCCTGCATGCGATCACTGATACGACCACTGGGACAGGCTTCACCGATGACCATACTGGCGGAAATAATATTTGGGTTGTCACCGGTGTAGGGACTCAGAAGGTCAGCAACAGGATTATCGGTGGGTGCCGGTGTAGGTGTAGGATCATCAGCAGTACCTGAAAGTACAATCCTGGAAATACCCTCATTGGTATCTATAACCAATGCCCCGGAAGAGGTTCCTGTTGATTGCGGTGTAAAAACCACCTGGATGTCACAACTACTCCCAGCCGCAAGTTCTGCACCGCAGTCATTGGTCTGTGAGAAATCGCCTTCTGCTGAAATGTCGTTGATTGTCAATGGTGCATTGCCCTGATTGGTAAGGGTAACGACTTGAGGATCACTGCTCGCATCAACAGATGAATCGGGAAAGGTTACTTCAGTCTCAGAGGTAACCAGATCAGCTACTGTACCAATCACAATCAGAGGGACTGTCTCTAACAGGTCATGTGTACCATCGAATCCATTGATCTCGACTGATCCATTGAGCTCTCCGGTTGCTGTTGGCGCAGCTGAAACAGAAATAGCACAGCTGCTGCCTGGACTCAGAGTGGTTGGACAGTCATTAGATTCAGTGAAGTCTCCAGTCACAGCAACGACTAAATTACTCAGAGTAGTCGTGCCCTGATTGGTAAGGGTCACTATTTGGTCAGCACTGCTGCTGCCAACTGGAATTTCAGAAAAATCCAAGCTGGTAGGGTTTACATCGATTTGAGTGACAATAGCTGCCAGACCGACGGCTGCGAGTGGAGTGCTCGCAGTGGTTCCACCCTGAGGTCCTGTTCCGCTGGCTGTCAGTGTTCCAGCTAGGTCTCCAACTGAGGTGGGGGAGACATTGACCATAATTGTGCAGCTGCCGCTGGCCGCCAGTGAAGTTGGGCAGTCGTTGGTTTGAGCAAAAGGAGCTGACGCATCGATAGCCTCAATGGTGACAGGAGCATTACCCGAATTGGTTAATGATACAGGGACAGAAGTGCTTGTTGTTCCGATATTTACAGATCCAAGATCCAGATTATTACTGCCCAGGACCAGATCACCTCGAATGCCATTGCCGCTCAGTGCAACAGTAGGGTTGATTGGAAGATAACTGGCGCCTAGTACTATCGACCGGTCAAATCCAACGATATTGATACTACCTGTCCGACTACCTGTAGTAGTGGGTGTGAATATGGCCGTGATTGTGCAGCTGAATGTTTCACCAAGTAATGCAGGCGATATTGGGCAGTTATGGGTGATGCTGTAGTCACCCGTTGCGGTGATAGAGGTAAACTCAATAGCGGAGGTGGTGTTATCATTATTGAAGGTGACGCTCATTGGGGTGCTGCTGACGCCAACCCCAACATCTCCAAAGTCGAGAGAAGCTGGCGCTATCGAATAGACGGCGGAAGCGCCAATGGAATAGAACAGCAGTAGAGGGGCTGAGAGATATCTCAGCCACATCATAAAAATCCTGCGCGATATTACAGCTTTACCAAAGTAAAACATTAAGAATCTCCCCGGTTTGTATAATTATTTAATCTATTTGTCCTAACTAAATCCAGTCAGCTCCATTCTCTGCAGAGAAATAGCTGGGAATAAGTTGATTGTAAAAAATTGCTGCTTTTTCTATTCCCCTCAACATATTCTTCTCCCTGAGAAGCCGCAAAAGTCTTAGGTTGAGGCCGTGCCGCACCATTAAGGGCTAAAAATTTAAGAGATTGCGTTGTTTTGTGCTCAAAATCTATTTGCGAATCTTCGCGGTCTGGTTTTGTAACGCCCTCTTGAGGGAGAAGAGAACCCCTGTTTCAATTTCTACATTTTACAAGCCGCTTGGCTATTTCAGTCAACTCAGACAATTGTTTATAGCACTTATGATGAAGTTAGCAACAAAGCAGCGGTAATTGGCCTGGTTAGTATTGTTGCCAGGCCAATCGCCTCAATGGTTGTCTGACTATCCCTGAGGTATGAAGAAAAATTCCCCAGCTTCATGCCCCCCATGTTTAATTGGCGCGTATTCAGGTATCTGATCGATACCGAATTTCGATGCTGTCTGCTGAACCTCTTTGGCCAGGCCTCGAAATAGTTTATACGCTTCCAATACGGAATTGTTGTCAGACAAGGTTTTAAGGAAGGATTTGGCAAATACAGAGTGTTTGCCACCGCCCTGATCAAGTACCGGCTTCAGTCCACCTGACGTGAGTACAGTGCGGGAACGTGTTTTGGCCATGACTTTCAACCATTTTGTTTTAACCGTCTCTGACATACCGGAATCGAGTCTTGCCATGGATGACCTGGTGAGAGATCCTGAATAACAGGAGTCCGCCACAACCAGAATATGTTTGGCTGACATTGCGTTGAGAATGTCAGTAATGGCGATATTGGAAATCCAGTTAGCAGTGCTGTTCGGCTCAGCATCTACCGGTAGCCAATAACCACGGAGATTGACGCGATCGAGTTCACCATGACCGGCATAGTAGATCAGGAGATTATCGTTTTCAGTCAATTCCTCCCTTAACTTATTCAGTGCTGACAGCATATCGTAACGGGTCGCGTCCATTAGTACTGTGGTTTTAAAACCATATTTATCACGAAGCAGATCTGCAGTCTGGCGGGCATCATTACTGGCACTGAGCAAATTAGGGAAATGTCCGTACTGGTTGTTACCAATCACTAAAGCATGATATTGACCAAAGTCTACCTGACCAACGAGTCGCTTGGTTGCAGCGAGTGGATCAAATGGCTTGTCAGGTACAATTTCAGGTTGTTTAACATTACGCATCTTGGGAATCAGCAGAAACTCCAAGCTGGTATGTTGTCCCTTTTTATCAACCGCGACCATTTTTACCGGAGTCTGATCATTCTCAACCTTAACTCGTGTTGAAAAAATTCCGAGAGGATCAGGTGACTGTGTTTGGTCGTTGACTGTAAAAGACAACAGCCCGGCCGGTGCCGACACCTTACCGGTAACCAGGCGCTCCTTAGAGGCGGATCGTAGGCGAACACTGGGCACACCTCTGGTCAATGCGATGGGAGGATCGATGATTTCGATCGTTGGGCCTGTAATCGAGGCAGTTTGGCGCTGAGTACGGATATCCGCCAGTTGAGTTCTATAGCGAAGTGCTTCAGCCTGGTAGCGATCAATTTTTACCTGCTGCTCCTGAATCTCACTCAGATAGGCCTGCTCAGAATCTCTAAGTCTTTTTAACTCCAGCTCCTTTCGCGCAGCAGAGGTTTTACTGGCAACGAGTTCCTTCTGCGTCTGAGACAGTAGTTTCTGTTGCCGGGCCAAGCCTGGATTGAGTTGGCTCAACTGTTCCTGGTTAAGGTCAAGTTGCTGCTGGGAAGCCTGAAGTTTCTGATTTAACTCGGCAATCTCTTGCTCACGAGCGGCGATGTTTCCCTTAAGTGCAGAACTTTCTGAGATTTTCTGCTGCTCAAGGTTCTGCAGGCGTTGCTGGTACTGATTCAACTCCTGTCTCAGTTTAGTTACTGCAACCCCTTGTTCCCCCATTGCACTCTCTTTGATTTCGGTATCACGTAGCAGACGTGCTACCTCTTTTTCAAGATTGATGGTTCTGTTGGTTGCTTGCAGAAGCGACTTTTGTGTCTCTTGTAGCTGATTGCGCTGTGCCTGGAGTTTAGGCTGATTTTGATCGATATTCTGATTGGCTTTCAGAAGCTCATCTTGAGCGCGGTCATATTTCTGTTTTAATGCAGCTGCCTGACTGGTCTGTGTACTCAGCTCCTGCTGTAAGAGCTTTTTCTCCTGAGCTGAGAGTTGCAGGGCACTATTCATCTCCTGACGTTGAGAGCTGAGGCTGGATTCCAATTCCTGTATGGCAAGCTGTTGAGCTTTTACAGCTTGTTCCTGATCTGCCAGCTTGTTCAGGAGTTGATCGAGTTCCTGACTGTTGTCTGGGTTGGTCGAGGGCCTGGTAGTGAGAACTGTGCGGGAGCCGATTTCGTTCCTCAGGCTGAGCATTCGATTCTCAGCTTGTGTCAGTTTAGTGCGCTGAGACTGTAACTGCCCCTTGGTACTTTTCAACTGCTTACGTAACCGATCGGTTTCAGCCATCTGTTGCTGTCGCTCCTGCTTCAATAGTCGCAGTTCACTTCGTTCTGCTTCGGAGATCTCGACTGAGGAGGAGAATTGCAGGTTGTCATTTTCCAGGCCAGAGGCTTTTCGGTACCAATTCAGAGCTTGTGCCAGATCCTTATCTACCCCATAGCCTTTCTCGTATAGGAATCCCAGATTTATACGTGCACGAGAGTTGCCTTGGGCAGCAGCCTTTTGATACCAGGCAGCAGCTGTTTTGTAATCAGGTTCTATACCCAACCCTTTCTCATATATCTCACCGACATAGTTTTGTGCTTCAGCGTCACCCTCTTGAGCCTGAGGTAGCCACACCCGTAAGGAGGTTCGGTAGTCAGCTCTATCAAAGGCCACATATTCACCACCACGTATCTCACACTCAGAGGCGCTGGTTTTAATTGGTCTTCTGGGGGAGACATAGGTCATATTTGAGCCTAACTTGCGAACTTGTCCCGGCAGCAGGCAGTCTACGATAAGTAATTTGTCCGGATCGCCTCCGATTTTGGACAGATTTTGGGCTGTCTCTGCCTTTGTTGCTTGGGACTGGCAGCCGGAAAGGCCAAGCCATGTGGTAATCACGGCGGTGACAACCACGGTCAAGGGGCTAAATCGAGGGGTTAGATTCAAGGTGGGAAGCTGTAACATGTTATTTTCCATACAACGGTTTCATACATTCTCACCTAAGGATAGACAAATTGTATGATACTGAAAATGGCATAATGCACCGACTATGACATATTCACTAAATTTGTGCGTCGCAGCATTGCTGTTTGCGACTGCATGTTCATCTCCCAGTGAGCGATTTGATCAGCAGGCTTCGACGCTAGGCATGCATAAACAAAAGCTTGAGGGGGATGGTTTTACCCACACCATCTACAAAAATAGCCCAGCTGATGACTCATCTGAGTTACATGTCTATTTCGGTGGTGATGGTACCCCCTGGATTGACGGAAAGGTCATCGCTTGGGATCCCACCCCCAGAAACCCTGTGGGCCTACGCCTGATGGCACTGGATGATACGCCCAGTATCTATCTGGGGCGGCCCTGTTATCATGGAAGCTCAGGCAGTTCAGCCTGCTCACCGATACTCTGGACATACGAACGATACTCGAGAACGGTGACAGAAAGTATGGCATCAGTGTTACAGAAGATAGTGGAGCAAGGGAAGTATCGTGACCTGGTATTGATTGGATTCAGTGGGGGAGGGGGTATAGCAATGTTTCTCGCTGCAGAATTCCCCCAGACAAGGCAGGTTGTTACTTTAGCTGGTAATCTGGACATTGAGGCCTGGACCCATCTGCATGACTATGACAAGTTGATTGGATCTGAGAATCCAAAGAGTATGCCACCATTACCGGAGGAGATTCAGCAATACCATCTGGCTGGTGGAAAGGATGAGAATATCCCACCCTGGATGATCGAAGCTGCAGTTCAAGCTCAGAGCAACAGTCAATTTATCACTGTTGAGGAATTTACCCATGGTTGCTGCTGGGAAAAGATTTGGAAGCGTATGTTGAATTGTCTGCATGATGCCTGTGAATGGAACAAGCAGGGCAGGATCATTGCTATTGAGGATTGAGGCTCGCGAGCAGTTCTTGGCAGTAATTTTTTATAATGAGTCCTGTAGATCAAGCAGTCCCCGGTGATCAGGCAATTTTTCCAGCCCTTTGGCAAGCAACACCTCAGCACCTTGCTGATTTCCGGACTCTATCTGTTGTTGAATCTCTGTCACCAATTCAATACCCAGATTTTGCAGCCCCTCTCTGGCCTGTTTATTGTTCGCATGCAGTGTGAGAATCTGTTTGTAGGCATCATATGCACTGCTGCCCGATGGCTCGAAACTACGCCCCACAAGTTCATGGACTTCGGCAACTTCAAGAAGGTTTTCGATATGTTCCCGGCGTTCACCCTCAAGGGTCGAGGTATCCTCAAGAATAATTTCTGGTTGAATCTCCCCTTGGTTAAAGAAGAGCGATGATACAATGATAAGTGGGATTAACAGACCTGCTGCAATAAGGGGGAGGGTCCATTTGGAGCGGGCACTATCACGGCCCTTTCGTGGACCAGACATCTCCTGCAGAAATTGAGTGGCGTTGATGGTGCGTTTTTCTCGTTCAAATTCGAGGCCATGGGATATCGCCTGCCAGACTTCTTTGGAGAGCTCTTTGGGGCGATCGGCTTTTAAATTAAGATCTCTGGCATAGGTCGCTGGTTTACGTTTAAAAGGGTGGCTGCCTGCCAATAGTTCATAGGCTACGACAGCAAGACCGTAAACGTCATCCCGTGGATCGGGCATACCATACTCCAGCATCTCACAACTGGCATAGGTTGGTGTAAGCGCACCCAAAGATCCTGGATCAAAGATGGTGGCATCCTCCACCACTCGATCTGATCCCTTTGCGGCACGTGCGATTCCGAAGTCCACCACTTTGACCACGTTTTTCGAGGTCAGAAAAACATTACCCGGTTTGAAATCGGAATGGACAATATTTTCAGAGTGGGCATAGGCCAATGCTCGGCTCATCTGTTCTATGATTGAGAGTGCCTCACTGGCCGGTAGCGTTCCTGGACGCAGACGTCTGATTAGCTGATCCAGTGGCTCACCTTCCAGCAGTTCCATCGTCATAAAGACATTAGGGCCATCCCGATCGAAGTCATAAACAGTGACAATGTTGGGGTGAGCCAGTAGTTGAGCCTTTTTAGTCTCTCGTTGAAGTGCAATAAAAGAGTCTGGATTGGCCTGGAAATCCTTGGAAAGCACCTTGACAGCGATATACGGGTCTCTGTCCATGGCTTCGACCTTACGCATATCCTGTGCCTTGTAGACCACGCCCATACCGCCACGACCGAGCATCTCTTCGAGGACAAAACGGTTTTTCAATACCGATCCAACCTGTAATACCTCTGAAGTGCCACTGTTTAGCTCTTCGGTAATCGCGGTATAGGTTTGGGTAGCAGTACGTGCGGGATCTGTAATAGGGCTGGTGGAGTCGTTCCGCTGGCGAGATTCAGGCGAAGTGGTCTCTGCCAGCCGGGTTGCTTCGTCAGGGGTTAGAGGACGGTTTTCTTCAGTATCCATAATCCACCAAGGTTTTGTCAGGCTCAAGAGACACAAATTCATTCATAGATTGGCCAGAGGTGATCAAGTCGTCCTGATGCCAGGAAAATGGTGCTGATTTCGACCTCTGCTGACAGGAATCTCTCTACACCCATGACCTCATGTAATTCTGAGGTTTCAAGCCTGCTAGGGCCTGTTAACACTAATCGAATAGGCCCTAAGAGTACCGAAAAAAGTTGCATGAAGCACGTAACCTCGGGAATTAAGCTAATCAGCCTTTAAATAGACGCCATGGTCAGTGATCTCAATGAGATACAGCGTCTCCCTTGTAATTGATGAATAATCGATTAAATCTGTAAGATTGTGGATTCAAGGGTTAAAATGTTGGTATGCGACTACCCGATTATTATGGCGGCAGTATTGTCAATCTGATGGCCTCCATCCAACAAGGATTGGGGGGGCAGCCCCATCCCTATGTGCAACATCGTCTACTGCCTTCAGCAGAGATAACGCCATATCGTCAGGTACTGCTTTGGGTCATTGATGGTTTGGGTTTGAATTATCTGCAAGCACACGCTGAGGCTGTAAATCTCAACGCCAATCTTTTAGGGGGTATGACTTCTGTCTACCCACCGACTACGGCATCCGCGATAACCACCTTTCTTACTGGCGAAGCACCACAGCAACACGGTCTGACAGGCTGGCATGTCTACTTCAGGGAGTTAGGTGCTGTTCTTGCCATACTTCCAGGCAAGCCCAGATATGGTGGGGTTTCACTGGGTCAAGCAGGTGTCGATCTGCAGCAGCTTCTTGGTACTACTCCATTCACTGATCGTATTCCAGGTTCAACCGCTCTATTTGTACCGTCGATAATTGCAGGTTCTGATTTTAACCGATGCCATCTCGGCAAATCCCGGATGGTAATCCATAAAGATCTTTCGGAACTACAAGGAAATATAGTCCGCCTGCTGCAAGAAGGGGAGCATCAATATCTATTTGCCTACTGGCCCGAGCTAGATACCATCGGACATCGTGAGGGTATCTGGAGTGAATCTGCAACAGGCCATTTACTCGAACTTGACCGATGTTTTGGCGAGATTCTACGACAGTGTCGTGACACAGAGACACTGATAATCGTCTGTGCAGATCATGGACAGATAGACAGTCAACCTGAAAATCGGCTGACGTTGGATGATCATCCACTTATGATAGACGCACTTTCAATTCCATTGTGCGGTGAACCAAGATCAGCATACTGTTATCTCAGACCAGATATGACAACACGCTTCGATCAATATGTAATTGATAATCTATCGAATGAGATGAACTCATATCCATCCCGTGAGTTGATAGAGCAGGGGTGGTTCGGTTTAGGTGAACCCCATCCTCAGCTTAACAATCGAATCGGTGATCGGGTATTGTTGATGAATGAGGGATATACGCTGAATGATTGGTTAGCACAGGAAAAACCCTATCAACTGATTGGTGTTCATGGTGGGTTGAGTGAAGATGAACTGCTGGTTCCTTTGGTTACTGCTAAATGTTGAACACTGTTATCAGTGTGTATTTAACATAATAACTGTCGGATTACTTTACAGTTCATGTCATATTTTACTTCAACAATAGTTCATAACTTTCTTAAAAACTAAAAAAAGAAAAAAAGTGGCTCAAGTTGTGCTTTAAGTTTTGCAGGTGGCGGTATCAGTAAAATAAACACTGTTTGAATAGTGTTATTCGCCAGATTTTGTTAAGGATGACTTGAGAATGAACTGCAAAAAAACGAACCGTAAACATATTGCCGTTATGGCAAAGCTCATTTTCTTCGCTTTGTATACTTTATCAAACGGGATTTATGCACAATCTGCCGAAGATGATAAAGCTGTAGATCTCTTTGAAGAGGACCACACCAATCTTTGGCAGTGGCTCTCTCTGGATGCCACAAATCAAACATTAAAGTTAACCAATGAGCTTCAATGTCTGGCTCTGAATATCTATTTTGAAGCACGTAGCGAATCGGTTAAAGGACAACATGCCGTGGGGCATGTGGTAATGAACCGGGTTGCACACCGAGGTTTTCCAAACTCTATCTGCGATGTGGTTAAGCAGGGTGGGGAAGCGCGTCGCAACAGATGTCAGTTTTCATGGTGGTGCGATGGTCGTTCCGATGAACCGGCAAATCGCAAAGCCTGGTTGAAATCCCTGGATTTGGCTTATGACATCTATTTGGGACGAGTTAGTGATCCCACTCGCGGTGCACTCTGGTATCACGCTGATTATGTATCTCCAAAGTGGAGCAAAGCGTTAACTATGGTGACTAAGATTGGTCAGCATATTTTCTATCAAAGCAGAAAACAACCTACCTATGCTATGAACCTCTCAACGACTTTGCATTCAGCTGCAGATAAAAATAAGAAGTTATAATTAATCCTGTTCAATATCGACAATCATCATGATGAGATCCTATCTGGTTTGTTGATCACGATTAAATGATTATCCCAGCTTCTATCTGTTAACTTGATGGAGTCAGACTGGGCAAGTTTTTTATCAATTTTAATCAATCGACCTGTACCATCACTGACCAGGAAACCATTCCCAGATTGTCCCACACCGCAGGCATCCGGCTGATCATGAAAGCCAAGATAATCGCCCTGTTTAGACCAGTAGGTGACCAGCCCCCCACGGGGAGAGGAGACAGCAAACCACTGGCCATCCCGATTAAAAACGACACTGCCACAATAGTTACGTAAACGCTGTTGTATCTCGTTGGGAGCACGCAGCAGTTGAAGCTTGTTGTTACGTTGATGCAGCGCTATCAGCGGTGGCAGGTGATCCCTCCGGCCTTGGTACTGCATAGCAATGGCAACAGTATTGTCTGTTGCAACATCGATATGGCGAATGCTGAGCTGGTGCCAATTTTCAGGTGGTTCGACCTTCTCGATCAGGCGGCCACTGTTGATGTCAAGATAGGATAGATTGGGACGCATCACATCAAGGTTCAGTTTTATTCGGGGAAGATCAGGGTGAGTATGGATACCACCATTGGCAACTGCAATGGTTGTCTGGTCATTTAATAGTTTTATCTCATGAGGACCTATACCCTGGGTTTGGATCTCTGAGACCCGCTGGTATTTTTGTTTTGTCTGATAGACTCCGATAACACCATTTCCTGACTCAAAATAATTTTCAGTGCAGAGTAGATATTCACCATCAGCGGTAAAAAGGCCGTGGCCATAAAAGTGATAACCAGCGGCAGCATCGATTTTCCGCAGAATTTTGCCTGAATTCAGATCAACGACCCAGACATAAGATCCAGGGCGTCGTGAAAAGATTGCAGCTATTTCACCTTTGGAATCGACACAGATGCTGTGGCCTCGGGCAGGGAGTTGCCATCTAAATAGTGTTTCTCCTCTCATATTGCATAGATATGCACAGTGTTGGCCGGATCTATCTTGCTCACAGCTGAGAAAACAGATACCTCTTTCTGTGGTGCGGCAGTAGAGAGGGCCTGTTACAAGCAGACCAGCTGTAATTGCCAGAAAAGCTCTTCTGTTAATCCCCATCTAGACTATTAAATCCCAGTGATAATCCAAGTTCTGTTGCTAATTCAGTTGCGACTAAACGTTTTAAATTGGAGAGCTGTCGACGAAACTGTTGAATGTGTTTGCGTTGCGTGACATCTGCAACAGCTGACTTTAGAGGCATTGTGACCCGTGAAAGGCTCTTTTCTAACTGTTGATAGGTATGATTTATCCTATACTCCAGCTCTGGAGTCAGATTATCCGCGAAAACTAATACATATAACTGCCTGGTAGCTTGTAGGTTGTGGTACAAAGCTGAGATGGCTGTTTGACTGCGCCAGCCTTCCGCTTGTTTACCCTTGGTATTGTCAATGGATTTACCCAGAGGTCTATCGAGTTTTTGGGTGGCCATGATTTCCAGTTGTGTATAGAGGCTGTTAAGAAGCTGATTAGCCAGTGCTTGATCAGATTCAAAAATTACAATATGAGAGCCAGGATCAGCGACAAAATTGATATAGGGTGTATCGCCTTCAGACCAGTCGGCGATTATCCCAGCCGACATGGTGCTCAAGTTCTCAGTGATTGCATGGATAACCTGGCACTGTTTTTCAGTGATCAGATTTTGATCGAATAATATCCGCTCCAGGGCAGGGAATCCCTGCACCGCAACACTCTTTTCTGACAGTTTAAATTTATCCTTGTTAGCCCAGTCTTCTTTCAGAAGGCGTGCTAGATGTTTGGATACGGTACCTCGTTTGTCCGGCCATAGTTCAAACCGATATTCACGGGAAAGGTATTGAACCGGTCCAAAGCGAATATGCTTTATCGATTGCCACGCGTTAAATGCCTCTTTGTAGTGGAATCGGCTCTCCTTCAAGCTGTTTTTACTGGTTTTTGTGCAGAACTCATTGACTGAGTAATTGAGCTTATTGGTTGTTTCCAGCAATCGTTGGTAACCCGCAAGAATATGTTCATTAGCGAGTGATTTGAATTCATAACCATGCAGTGGCAGTGATAGAATCAATCCAATTAGTATCAATAGATTGTGTTTTAATCCGGCTTTAAATCGATTCACTTCTAAATACTCTCAAGAAACATTAACAATTGTTTTCGCTGCTTTTTGTTCATGGCAATAAGTTTATTTCGTGCATCTTGAGCCTCACCACCATGCCAAAGCAGGGCTTGTAAAAGAGTCGTTGCACGCCCGTCATGTAGGTATCGACTATGACCACTAACCTGGGGGGTTAGTCCAATTCCCCACAATGGTGGTGTACGCCACTCTTGCCCGCTCGCCAGAGCTTCCGGTCGATGGTCAGCTAAGCCCTTGCCCATATCATGCAGTAACAGGTCAGTGTAGGGGTGGATCTTCAGCTGTTGATTATTGAATTCAACTTCGAGTGAAGTGATATGACATGCTGAACAACCAATCTGGTTGAATAGGGATCTTCCAGCCTGCACATCAGGGTTGTCCCAGTTTCTTCTTCGGGGAGGAGCAAGCTGTTGCAGATAGTAGTTTACGCGTTGGGTGATAGCTAAGGGAGCTTCCAGATTATTGTACTGCTGACTATTTCCATCTATCGCATGACGGCAGTCATCCTGCTTATTCGTGCAATCACCATAACCCTCGGGATAGAGGTGTGTAGATATTCCAATATCGGTGGAAAAAGCAGATTGGGATTGCTCATTAATGCTAGGGGAACCCGATTTCAGACCAAATTTTCCTGCTACTACTTTGTTGAGCTCCCGACTCCATACCCAATTGACTTTACCTGAAATACCATCACTATTCTCATCATCTTCGTCTGACATAGCCACTAGCAACTCTGTATCAATAGCCTCTAGTAACCCGAGTCCGACTAGTTGCGGTGCTACTCGAGGTGAAATACGAGTGTTTGAATCGAGTGCACCATAATTGAGATTATTCAGTTGATAAAGGGGCTTACGAAGCAATACCACCTCACCATCAGAGAGGGTTACTGGAATATCCTGATAAGTAATATGGAGTTTGAACTCACTGTCATGGGTAGCGATGGCAAAGTTCTGTAGTTGAGTTCCGTAAACAGGTTCAGGAATGTTATTGATTCTGTTTTCAGCCAGCAGTTGCTTTTGGTTCTCACTCTTGGCGGGTATATCAACCTTAATAACCAAAGATTTAGATGGGACATCTGACTGCTCAAAGGGCTTTCCTCTACCGTTGTTCGGGTGGCAAGCTAAGCAGGAGCGGGCATTATAAAGTGGCCCAAGACCATCTGTTGCTTGAGTAGAGGCGGGTGCTGAAACCCAAATCCGCTTAAAAAGTGCCCTACCCAGGGAGAATTCGACGTTTTGTTCACTATTCAGTCCACTGATTGGATGACTGAATGCATGAAGACTTGTATAGATCTCTCTCTCTTTGGCGCTGACTGGTGAATTGAACAAAAACAAGCCGCATAATATACAGATAGAGTATTCAATTAGTGTTGTGTAACCAGTCATAATAGATGCTCAAATCGCTTGTCAGTGAGTGTCATCAAGAAGGCAACCAACGCATCGATACGCTTGTTGTTCAGAGCTGGGCCGGTTTCAAGTTCTTTTAATGAGATATTCTCCTCGATTTCTGCTTTTCTCCATGGCGCGCCTGTTTCAGGGTTAATCTGCCTTAAACTGCTTCTTGTGTTGTATTTGTTATAAAAAAGAATGATGGTTTTTAAATCTTTAAAAACACCATTGTGCATGTATGGCCCTGTTACAGCTACGTTGCGTAGGGTAGGTACTTTAAATTTACCTGACTGAGCCTTGTCATGGACAACAGGGTTGGCAAACAGTCCTTCATCTTTTTGATCGAGTGGCAATCCATTGGCTTTGCGCCCAGCAATATTGCTCGGTACACCAATGTTATGGTATTCATAATTGCTGAAAGTCTCTCCTTTACTTTCAGGAATATTCTGTAACTGGTGGCAAAGATTACAGTTGGTGAATTGCTGAGAGAAGAACAGGGTCATCCCCAACTCCTCCTGTTTGGTCATTTTATATTCACCACGGAGATAGCGGTCATACTTACTGTCGAATGGTGAGAAATAATCGGTCTTTTCAAATGTGGCAATAGACTTTGTCATGGCATCATAAGCACGCTCTGCATTGTTAAAAATCTGATCACCAAATAAGTCTCTAAAAGCCGTGACATAGTCGCTGTTCTCCATCAATCTAGAGACAACACTGGCCTTGTCAGGCATACCCATCTCAATTGGATTGAGTGGGGGGCCTCCAGCTTGTCCTTGTAGATCTTTTTCCCTACCATCGAGAAATTGCCCTCCAATATATTTACCTTGCCTATTTTTGTGAAAATCGGGTGAAAATGCTGCATAAGCTGCTGTTGGCGCATTTCTGTCGCCCAGTGATCTACCATCATCGCCGAGTGAGAAAGCTTTGCCACTACGATTTTGTCGCGGGTCTGAAAAACCGCTTTCTGGGGCGTGACATGTTGAACAGGCTTGACTCCGCTTGTAAGAAAGGTTGACATCAAAATAGAGTGCTCTTCCCAGAGCTTCGATGCTGCTATAGGATGCCTCTGCTGCCTGGCTTAAATTGCTCCCAAACACTATGGGAAGAACTATGAGAAATGTACGGAGGTTCATGGAATAGCCTGAGTCGTTGAGTTGTTTGACTGAGCCTCAGCTGCTGAAGGGCAGCAACAGCTGAGGTCGAATGGGATTTATCTCATTTCACTTTATGGGGCTCGTCCAGACTCTCCGAACCTTCAAAGGCAATGGATCCAAGGTCCAAAACAGTGACTGCCTTTTCGATGAGATGAGTTTGTGCAATCAGGGCATCTATTGCTGCTTGCACGGATGCATTTCCTTTTGGATTGTTTTCGCCGATAAGCTGATCATAGGCAATGCCTTGATTAGCACTCTCTACCAGTAGCTTCATTTTCCCCAGAGTTTTTAATAGATGGGCGCGTAATGCACTATCGGTTGCCGGGGATTTCTCTGTAACCAGGTCAGAGAGACTTGGGCCTTTGATAATAGTGCCATCTATGCGGGTATAGTGTCCGGTATAGACGTTGAGTATGCCTTTGACATCATTAAAGTGTGACCAATGGGTATTGTCACTGAAGCAGTCGTGTTCCTCTTCAGGATCATGAAGAATTAAACCAAGTTTCATCCGTTCACCCGCTAACTCACCATAGGAGAGGCTACCCATGCCGGTAAAAATTGTTGCAAGATTTTCCTTCAATACGCCTTCAGTAATTGCTTTTCTGGCAGTGCCACTAGTTGACCATTGTTCCACCATCCAGGAGAGATCATCTACCAGTAGCTCAGTTACAGCTTTAAGATAGGCGGCTCTACGGTCACAGTTACCCATGGTGCAGTTTTTGACATCATAATCAGTGACGGGGCGGTTCCCGGCACCTGGCCCTGTTCCATTCAGATCCTGTCCCCAAAGCAGAAACTCGATAGCGTGGTAACCAGTAGCGACATTCGCTTCCACCTCATCTATTTCATGTAGTTGTGCGGAGAGAATCTCTTTAGTGATGTTAGTAGTATCTATTACCCTACCAGAGAGTTTTAATATAGGATTGGCTATGATATTTGCGGTGTAGTAAGGATTTTCATCTGATTCATCTCCATAACTCGCATCGACGTAATCAATCAGTCCTTCATCCAGCGGCCAGGCATTAACTTTACCTTCCCATTCATCAACGATGGCGTTACCAAAACGATACACCTCCGTTTGTTGGTAAGGGTGACGCGCGCTTATCCATGCTTCTTTGGCTGCTCCTAGATTGGCTTCAGTTGGGTTTGTGATTAATTTGTCAATCGCCTCGCTGAGTGATGTTGCTGTAATCAATGAATCGCTATACATCGAATGTGCGAGAACTGCATAGTGATTTAAGACCTGCTGCTCTGTAGTGGCGGCAGAGAGGCTGCTATTGAGGGCTAAACCAATGATGAGGTAAATTGTATGTTTCATTGCAAAAATCTCCTTAGACTGAAAACGATTGGGTTGTATCAGTGGCAGGGGATCCATCGGTTTGATGGTCGATATTTGTTGAAACAAAGGCAACAGCGCAACGTTGGATTTGAGCTGAAACTACAGTTTGCACATTGTTGATGGAACTATAAACTGTACAAGAAGACAGCGTGATTGCTCTTTTTTTCATAGCATTACCCAGGTTGTTGGATGATCAAGGGTGTGGCTTGCAAGAGCTGGCTGACCCGCGTTGGTTATTTAGTCAGGATTAGTTTTCCTTGTCGGGTGATCTGTAATCGATAGACCTCACCCCTATGTACTATCTCTATTCGTTGCTGATCACGAAAGAGCTCACTACTTTGAATTCTTGAACGGGCTTCATCCTTCAATTGATCTTTTTCCCAGTTCTGGTGAGGTTCATCGTGCATAGTCAAAAACTGCCAAATAGAGTCTAAAAATTAAGTTGTGCATTTATCATAATGATAATCATTATCATTTGCAACATCTAATTTGTTGATGTTCGATACTATTAATTGCAGTGTTGCGCGATGGTAGCGAGTGCCCGTTCAATACGGTCATCCCATTCACAGGCACAAGAGAGGCGTAGGAAATTCTGGTATTTACCGGTAGCAGAAAAAATTGCTCCCGGTGCGATGCTGATGCCTTTTGATAAGAGTTTCTGCGCCATTTGAAAGCTGTCGTTTTTACCTGGTAACTCCAGCCAAATAACGAATCCACCTTGGGGGCGGGTTATTCGTGTACCCTCAGGAAATAGCCGTTCAACTGCTTTGGTCATACGTTCAACAGCCCGGGCATATTCACTACGAATTTTACGCAGATGTCGTTCGTACTGCCCATTTTCCATCAATTCTGCTACAGCAAGTTGAGGTAGTGTCGGTGTTGCCAGATTGGTGACAAATTTCAAGTACTCAACCTGTTGCTGATGTTTTCCTGGTGCAATCCAACCCACTCTGAGACCAGGAGAGAGGGTTTTAGAAATGGAAGAGCAGTGTAGAACCTCTCCGTGGTTATCGTAGCTTTTACAGACACTGGGTCTTCTTTGGCTAAAACCAAGGTCACCATATACATCGTCTTCAATCAGTGGGATTTTAAATGATTTAAGTAGCTCCACTAATCTGTTTTTTTGTGAATCACTCATACGATAGCCCAAGGGGTTGCTGTAATTAGCTACCAAAATGCAGGCTTTTACGGGCCATTGCTCTATTGCCAGCTGCAAGGCTGGTACAGAGATGCCTTCACGGGGATGGGTAGGAATCTCCAGCGCCTTCAACCCCAGCGAGTCTATGACTTGTAGAAGGCCATAGAAGGTAGGAGATTCAATAGCGACAATATCTCCAGGTGAAGTGGTGGCTCGCAGGGCTAGGGTAAGTGCCTCCTGACAACCATTTGTAATGACGATTTCATCTGCATGTACTTTGCACCCAATTTCAGTCATACGTCGTGAAATTTGACGGCGTAATTCGGGTACACCCGGTGGAAACTCATATCCGGCGTTGCGTTGCCGTTGTTGACGGTTAGCCTTGGCCATCGCTTTTTCGACTTGCCGGGTTGGAAGAAAAGCGGGTGCTGGTACGGCAGCACCAAGCTGGATTAAGTAAAATAGATTGTCGTGGTGTGATAGCAACTGCACCTGGAGACCAGTCGGGTATTGATTTTATCTCACGATTCTTTGCACCTGCGCTTGGCATCCCTGAAGATCCTGTTACAGGGTCTGCACACTGCACCCTGGCGCCGTACTGGGGGGAGCGGCTGGATAAGAGTGAGCTACAAGCTTATCAAGCCTCTGCCCGAGGCGGAGACATTGGAATTCGTCTGAATGGAAACCGTGTCACTATCCTGGGGCAGGCGGTAACGACTATGGCAGGAGCACTCTATGTCTAGTCAAAGCAGTTGTTGGATAAATGGAGAGCTGGTACCAAAGAGTGAAGCCAAAGTCTCAATCTATGACCATGGTTTTCTCTATGGAGACGGGATTTTTGAGGGGATCAGGTTTTTTAATCGACGTCCATTCAGGTTACAAGAACACCTTCTACGCTTACGCTATTCAGCTCAGGCGCTTGCTCTTAAGTTGCAATACAGCTCAGAGGAGATTACTCGGGCTATTGATGAGGTCATCTCTAAATTTCCTGAAGATTCAGGATATCTGAGGTTGGTTGCCACACGAGGTATTGGACCCTTGGGGTTAGATCCAAAGGGGTGCCAGGAGCCTGGTCTGTTTATCATGGCAGATCGTTTGGAGATGGTCAGTAATGCCACCAGATCGGAAGGAGCCAGATTGATCATCGCATCAACACGTCGGCTACCGATAGATGGTCTCGATCCTCGAATTAAAAGTCTCAATTATCTGAATCAAGTGTTGGCCCGCATAGAGGCCAATCACGCAGGTGTTGATGAAGCGATTCTTCTTAATCAAGCGGGCAGGGTAGCTGAAGGGACAGCGGACAATCTATTCATTGTAGTTGGAGGGAAGTTGCTGACTCCCCCTGTTATTGAAGGCGCGTTGGAAGGTGTAACCCGAAATCTGGTCATAGCATTGGCGATAGAGGCAGGGGTAAAAGTTACTGAGAGTCCATTAGCTCCCTATGACCTTTATAACGCTGATGAGTGTTTTCTGACAGGTACAGGTGCAGAACTGATTCCTGTATCAGAGGTGGATGGAAGACGCATCAACTCATGTCCAGGACCAATATTTGCTGAATTGGAAGGAGGCTATCGTATGCAGATATATGGTGAATAGAGGTTAGAAGCTGCTTTTCGTAAGATTAAAAATGGTGGGGGAAGTACTCCCACTCAACGCTGTGAGCTGTCACCCTTCCAGAGAGTGGCAGAGAAAAAGAGAAAACAAGGATCAGTTAGGTATTGCAAATGATAACCATTCGTAATAACCTTAATTCCAAGATATTCTGATTTAATTGGACAACTTAATTGTTGTTCTTTTTGATCTATCTAGACGGCAAGCCAGCTTACGCCAGCCAGTCCGGTTTTTTTACTGACTGGGGAAGCGTGAAATGCAACCAAAACGTTTAAGTGTAGCTATTGCTGAGAGTAGTACACCATTATCGATCTCGAATTGCTTTGTTTTATCTGATGTCGTTAACAACAAGAGATCACTAGGTAGATATGGGGGAAAATCAAAATATAAGCAGAACAGTGCTTCCTTTGTTCTGCTATTGATTGGATCACTCTACAGCCTCTTGGGTATGGGCGTAGTCGAGGCAGATGAGGGTCTATTTGGCAACCTAAGAATGGGTGCCATACATGCAGAAGATGATATTGGTGACAAAACTGATGGATCAGCCTTTGGTGGCAAACTGGGTTACATCAGCCCAGCATGGAACGGCTTGATTGGTGGTGCGACTTTCTACGCTACCAGTGAACTGTTTGATGATGAAAATGGAGATTTCTTCTCTTCAGAGAGTGGCAGCTACGCTATCCTTGGCGAAGCCTATATACAAGCTGATTATGGCAATACCATGCTGCGACTGGGGCGCTTTGAGCTTGATACACCACATGCCGATACAGACGATATCCGCATGATACCCAATACCTTTCAAGGATTATTGCTGAGTAATAGTGATATTGATGATACTACCTTATACCTGACACATCTTGATAAATGGGCTGGTGTGGATGCAGATTTACCAGAGCATTTTCAGGAACTAAACAGTGATGATGGTATTACAGCTGCAGGTGCAGTATACGAGGGGGTTAAAAATCTGGCGCTACAAAGTTGGTACTATCATGGCAATGATTTTGCAAAACTCCTCTACTTAGAGGCAATCTATGAAAACGAAAGTTTTAGTGTTGGTGTGCAGTTCAGTTCACAATCAGATGATAGCAATGATGAATCAGGTCCGGATGGGGATGCTTGGGGAGTAACCGCAAGTTACACCCTGGCTGAGATTACACTTTCAGCGGCCTATAATGGTGTTTCCGGAATAGTTACCAATGGTTTTGGCGGTGGACCCTATTTTACCTCTGCAGATGACCATACCATTGATGGTGTCGAAGATCAGAAAGCTGCCGCTATTGGTGTTGAATATGGTGGAGTAGAGGCATTAACACTTGGTGCATTACATGTTGATTTTGAAGAGGGTGCAAACGAAACTGACTACTATGCCCTCTATGATGTAACTGAAGAGATGTCGTTGGAACTGATCTATACCGATATGCATGAGGATGGGGAGTTTGTGCGGCTGATGGCTAACTATGGTTTTTAGCCTAAAAAGATCAGTTGGGCAGCGTGATTCACCCAATAGGTGACCATTACCATCGAAGCTATTTTCCCCAACAATCAGCAAGATTAATATGAACGATCAGTGCGATTTTATCTTTCAACCACATGAAACGCTTCGCGTACACCCTCTCCCCAACCCCTCTCCCGTAAAGGGCGAGGGGCTTTCAGAGTTGTTCTGAGAAGATTGAAAGTTAATGGGGCTGCAGTGGCGGTCAACTGATTATTTTAGGTTTAACTCTTATTGGGCCAGCGAGAAAAATATTTGCAGCAGAAAATTACAGGGCGGGTAAATTGGCCGTATCTAAAAGCTTAAACGAGTCTATATGAAAAGATATTGTCTCAGCCTTATGCTGTGCTCCTACCGTGCCATAAGGCTGAGGATTCCTCACTCAGCTACTCTACTCATTTTCCTCAGCGTCAGATGGCAGGGGTCTATATAAAACAGCACATTTGGTGTTTTATCCTACATCACTCATCCCGTCTTTCCACCAATTCAGGGTCAGCCGTGATCTCTCGGTAAACTTCAATTCTTGAGCCTTCTTCCACTACAGAATCGAGTTTTGTAATCTTTCCGAAGATGCCCACCTTTTGGCGCTCAAGGTCGATCTCTGGAAACTGATCCAACAGACCGGAGTGGTTGATGGCTTCACGAACAGTGGATCCATCCGGAACTTCAAGTTTTAACCAAAGCTGTTTGAATTTGTCTGCGTAAGCGACACCAACATTCATAGTGCTTACACTCCTCTAAATTGATTAAGATGACTCTAATGGCATTTCGGAAGATGCTTGCAAAGCAGCTTTTCTCTCTGCCAGACTGCGATCCAGCAAGCGCTTCAATGCCAGGATAAATCCCAGTACCAGAAAACCACCTGGTGGTAGTATGATTAGAAGAAAGCCTTTGTAGTCTTCAATGAGTGTCAGCTCGATGAAATGTGCCCAACCACCCAGCAATTGAGCTGCATTGTCAAACAAAGTGCCACTTCCAAGTATCTCCCTGGTAGCGCCCAGCAATACCAGCGCAAAGGTAAAACCTGCGCCCATCATTAAGCCATCGTACATAGATTTCATCACGGTATTTCGTGATGCAAAGGATTCTGCACGACCAAGAATAGCGCAGTTGGTTACAATCAAAGGGATAAACAAGCCAAGTACTTTATGCAGGTCATGTACCCAGGCATTCATTGACATATCAACCAGAGTAACTAAAACGGCTATTATCAAAACGAATACCGGGATACGAACCTGGGGAGTGATAATACCGCGAAGCATCGATATCAGCAGGCCTGATGCAACCATCACTACAGTGGTAGCTAATCCCATTCCAAGACCATTTGTTGCTGTTCCAGTGACGGCTAGAAGCGGGCAAAGACCCAGTGCCTGGGCAAAGACTATGTTGTTGTCCCAGAGCCCATCTTTGGTGATACGTCTATATTCGTTACTCATTTTCGATTCACTCATCAACAGAGGCACGTTTCAAAGAGGGATCTTCTGTGTTGATAACCGGTGGTTTCAACAACTCATCCTTATGTGCATCAAAAAATGTTAAGCCCCCATGAACTGCAGATACAACTGCACGTGGTGTTATCGTGGCACCACTGAATTGATCAAATTGTCCGCCATCCTTCTTTACATGCCAATCCTTTGTGGATGTGGTTTTCAGAGAGAGGTCGTTAAAGCCCAAAATCCAATCATCCTTGGCTGTCTCGATTTTATCGCCCAGACCAGGGGTTTCGGCGTGGGAGAGCACTCGAACACCGAGGATCTCACCCTTTGCACTTACGCCCATGATCAGTCGTATATCACCTGCGTAACCTTGCCCTACAACTTCCCATGCCAATGCGTTGACCTGCATACCATGCAAACCCCGATAGACGGTCAGCTCATGGCCTTTGTCATCACTCATACTCAATGGTTGATGCAGAAGATCACTGTCATAGTGTGCAGCAGGTACGACCTGATTCAATGAATTTAAAAGATCCTCTTTTTGACGGGCCAGAATGTCATCTTTGGTGGCAATGTTGCCAGCTACAAGAAGTGCTGTGGCCAGTGTAGAGAAACCGCCCAGTAGTACAGCCTGATAACCGACTCGCTTGCGATATGAGGGTTCTTGGGGGGTACTCATCTGATATCTGCTCCCTCATCTACATAATTTAACGGCTCGCCTTTCCTGTCACGACCGTAAATTCGGGGTTTGATATAGTGGTCTATCAAAGGTGTACAGGCGTTCATCAACATCACAGCAAATGCAACACCCTCTGGGTATCCTGCCCAGGTACGTATTGCATAGACCAGCAGTCCGCAGCCAGCGCCAAACAGAATCTGACCACGAGTGGATACAGGTGAGGTAACAAGATCGGTTGCGATGAAGAAAGCACAAAGTATCGCTGCACCACTGAATAGATGAGTCAATGGTTCAACATAGTTTTGTGGATCAAGCAGGTGAAGGATTGTGGCAAGTAGTGCCAGTGTGCCCAGCATGGAGAGTGGTATATGCCAGGTTATGACTTTTTTGTAGATCAGAAAGAGACCACCTAAAAGCAACAGGAGTGCTGATGTTTCACCCATGCTGCCAGCAGCCTGTCCCCAAAAGAGTTGCCATAAACCAGCACCTTCTGCTGCAGCATCCTGAAATGCAATGCCTCGGCCAATCTCTGTTTTCAAATGACCAAGCGTGGTGGCACTGCTGACCGCATCAATCGCATCGGAAGAGCCAAAGGTAATTGCCAGGCTATCCAGAAAGCCTGGTGCCTGTGATGAAAAGAGTGGTACTGGTTGATTGAACAGGGTCATCTCCAAGGGAAATGAGATCAACAATGCAACACGAGCTACCATAGCTGGATTGAACAGGTTTTGACCAATGCCACCAAACACCTGCTTTGCGACGATAATCGCCAGCAGAGCACCGACCAGGCCGATCCACCAAGGCGCCCATGGTGGCAGCGTCATAGCCAGTAACCAACCGGTTAATAGGGCAGAGCCATCCATTAAAAAAGGTTTGATCGGTTTACCTGCGATTCGCAGGGCCATGGCTTCAGCAAACAGACACCCCCCCAGGGTGACAGCAAAAAGGAATATTGCCGGCCAGCCAAATTGATAGAGGCCAAACAGAGTCGCGGGGAGCAGACTGATCATCACCAGGCCCATAGTACGACTAATACTGTTTTTAGCATGGACGTAAGGGCCGAAAACTGGTTTCTCTTCGATCATGATTCTGCCCCTTCAACTGCAGACTTCTCAGCCTCTCTTTTCTTCTTTGCTTCCATCTCCTTTTTACGCTTCATCATCGCTTCGCGTTTCGCTTTTTTGATTCGCTCCATGCGCTCGCTTCTTAATTCCGTAAGGCGTTTGGTCTCTATCTGTTTGTGTTGAGAGCGCTGTCTGGCTGCCAGTTCACCCTTGGCATAGTTGAAGTATTGAACAAGTGGAATATGGGAAGGGCAGACATAGGCACAAGAGCCACAAGCGATGCAGTCCAGTAAACCCAGTTTGACCGAAGTGTCGAGACTTCCACCCCTTATATGGTTTGCCATCTCGAGAGGGACAAGTCCACAAGGACAGGCATTGACACAGCTTGCGCATCTAATACAGGGCATCTCATCAGAGGCTTTGACCTCTTCAGTAGAGAGGGCAAGCAGGCCGTTACTGCCTTTAACTGCTGGAACCCTGGTACTGGGTAGAGGTTGTCCCATCATTGGGCCTCCACTCACCAGGCGCTCAGGGGTTTGAGTGAAACCCCCGCAGAAATCGACTAGATTTGAGAGCGGGGTACCAATCAGTACGTCGACATTCTTTGGCTGTTGAACGGCACCACCGGTTACTGTCATGATTCTGGAGAGAAGTGGATGACCTGAAAATATTGCGTCATGCACAGCCCGTGCGGTAGCAACGTTATGTACGACCACTCCGATATCTGCTGTGAGTCCGCGAGCAGGTGTCTCCTTACCAACCAAGGTCTGTACCAGATGCTTCTCTGAACCCATTGGATAACGGGTTGGAAGTCCTACTACAGAGATCATGTCGCTATCACTGGCTGCTTCGCGTATCGCAGCCAGTGCTTCAGGTTTGTTGTTTTCAATGGCGAATAGTACGTGGTCAACATCCAGCGCTTTGGCCATCAGTTTTACGCCATCAAGAACCTGTTTTGGTTGTTCACGCATCAAGCGATCATCACAGGTTAGATAGGGCTCACACTCAGCACCGTTGATAACCAGGGTGTGTAGCTGATAGCGCTTGCGAAGATTCAGCTTTACCGCAGATGGAAAGGTCGCGCCGCCCATCCCGACAATACCTGCACGAGCTACTCGATCAGCGATCTCTTCCGGGGCAAGAGAAAATGGGTCATCAGATGGATCGAGAGTGTCGATCCACTCATCTTTACCGTCCGGCTTCAAGGTAATGGTTCTGACCGATAGTCCAGAAGCATGATGTGCTGGATATCCACCTACACCCATTATCCGTCCGGAGGTTGGGGCGTGAACTGGCGCGGAAATGGCGCCCTGATTGCGTGCTAGCAGTTGACCCTTTTTAACTTCCTCACCACGCCTGACCAGTGGTTCAGCTGGTGCACCAATGTGCTGCTGCAGAGGAATATGCAAAAGTGATGGCATTGGCAGCTTTTCTATCGCCTGATCTGCACTCAGTCTTTTCTTATCATCAGGATGAACACCGCCACGAATCTTGAACAGTTTAAACATGTTGGCTGTTGTCATGATTAGGCCACCTTGGCTGGTTCTGGCCAATACCATGTCTGCAGAGTCTTCTTGATCGGACGCATCTCGATACACTCTGTTGGACAGACGTCATAACATTTCTCACAACCTGTACAGGCATCAGCAAATACAGCATGTATCTGTTTAGGTCCACCTAAAATGGCATCGGTAGGGCAACGTTTGAAACACTTGGTGCAGCCGACACAAAGGTTTTCATGAACAAAGGCGATCATCGGCTCTTTCTCCTCAACTGAGGAGAGGTCTATGCTGACTCCCATTTTTTCTGCCAGGGCTTCTGCCAGTGCCTTGCCACCTGGGGGGCACATGGTTACTGGGGCTTCACCCTGGGTTACTGCCTCTGCAGCAGGTGTACAGCCAGGATAACCGCATTGGCCACATTGAGATCCGGGAAGCAGTTCTTCAATCTCTTGCTGAAGTGGATTTCCCTCTACAGCCAGATATTTTGATGCTATCCCCAGCATCGCGCCCATAGTGACGCCTAGTGCAGTCAGAATAAGGATTGCAGAAACCATCATCGATTCTCCTTGCTATCGGTTACGCTCACAGTGAATGGTTTGATTCACTGAGATTGTCGATCGATATAGATCAATGTGCTTTTCATTCATTGAGTTCTCCATTTAAGGGCCTCTCCGGTATGTTCAGGTCAATTGCTGGTTAAACCAGCAAATCCCATGAAGGCTAGAGACATCAGGCCAGCGACGACATAAGCAATTGGGGCACCGCTGAAAACTTGGGGAACATTCGCCAACGCCAGACGCTCACGCAAACCGGCGAACATCACCAGTACCAATGTAAAACCGAGTGCAGAACCGAAACCATAGAGTAGACTGGCCAGAAAGCTGTTTTCCTGTTGCACATTCAGTAAGGCAACACCTAATACGGCGCAGTTTGTGGTGATCAATGGAAGGAAGATGCCAAGTACCTGGTAGAGCGCTGGCGAAGTTTTACGCACTACCATCTCTGTGAACTGAACCACCACAGCGATAACCAGGATGAAGGTCAGTATTCGCAGAAATCCCAGATCCAGGGGTTGTAGTACAAAGTGTTCCAACAACCAGCTTGCAAAGGCTGCAAGGGTAAGCACAAAAGTTGTGGCCAACCCCATACCCAGGGCAGAATCGAGCTTGTTGGATACTCCCATTAAGGGACACAAACCGAGAAACTTGACCAACACAACGTTGTTGACCAAAGCCGTAGAAAGAATGATCAGTATATAGTCCATGAATAGCATCGCTTTACTGTGATGATTATTACCCAACAAAAAATATGCCAATCATCTAAAAAATCAGATAATTAGATCATGTATGTCTTGATCAGTGGCTTAGAGCGCTGTATTCATGGGTTAATTTGAATAAGCACTGTTTTAGTGCGGAAATGCACCGAAAAGGATCATCCATTGCTTTGTAGGTTTCGCAACAGATTGCGGCGGTTACTTTGTAGAGTTAGCGACAACGGGGGCTATCTAATGGTTCTCACCTCTGTAATCAGCGATGGTATGGGTTTTGCTATAACCTTAGCTATGTTCAGTTTTTCTACATTCGCACTAGGATGATCGCAGTTATGATCCAACGAAAAATAAAATCTACTAACAGCGATGTTGTCGACAGGATTAATGACTTTCTTGCCTCTCCTCCTGAAGGAACGCCGGATGAAATCCTCGAGGCATTCGGGAATCTGGACAGTAATCAGTTTTTACCACCAAAGCTCTTTTTCGAATCAGTTGAACAAGCACCCATCGCGATATCAATCACCGATCCTACGGCACGAATCCTCTATGTTAATAGCGCGTTTGAGATGCTAACCGGCTATTCCAGGGAAGAGGTGATAGGTAAGAATGAGTCGGTACTATCGAGTAAATCGACTCCAGAATCGATCTACAGAGAGCTTTGGGAGACTATTCAGAAAAACGAGGTTTGGCACGGTACTCTTGTCAACCATCGTAAATCCAGTGAGGAGTATCTCGCTGAACTTATCATCTCTCCGGTGAACAACAGTAAAGGTCAAACTGCGTTTTTTCTTGGTATGCACCGTGATGTTACTGAGATGCACCAGCTGGAGCAGCGTTTAAAGTTTCAAAAAAATCTTACCGAAGCAGCACTGAATGCAGCACCTATGGTGGTGGCTGTAGTGGCTGCAGATGGGAAAGTGTTACTGGATAATCATGCTTACAAAGCCTTGATGGGGGATTTTAGAGGTGTAGAACCCACAACAGTTTTTTTAGAAGCTCTAGAGCAACAGATAGGCTTTGATCTGGGTAAGGTCTGCCAAGTCGGCAATGGCTTTACAAATGTGGATGTAAGACTGGATCCGCCTGGAGGGGTTAGTCCAAGATGGTTCGCCTGTTCAGGTGTACATCTGCCTGAGTTGGACGAAGCAGCCCAACACTATTTCAAACAACAGGAGGAGACTCGGTGCTGTCTGCTGTTGATTGCCAATGAAGTTACTAGCAGTCGCAATCGTATTCAAGAAGCACGACTGAATATGATCCGTGCCAATATGGCGGAGCAGCAGATGGTACAAACCATGCGCGAAGCGATCTCCGGCGCCATATTCAAGATTCAAGCCCCATTGAATGTCATCAAGGCTGCATTGGCCATGCCTGCTGCAAGCCAGGAGGATATGGGGATGCGCATAGTATTGCAGCAAGCTTTGAAAAGTGGCGATGAGGCGATGGACAGTCTACACGAAGCTTTACCCAGTCCTGTGATGGAAGATGAGAGCTTGGTAAACATCAATGAGCTACTGCATGAGGTGTTGAAACTATCCACTGAAAGTCTTCTGTCTGCGAGCATTGTTGTGGACTGGAGGCCTGCGAATGTATTACCTGCGGTGTCGGGTCGTATCAATTCACTGCGTGGACTATTCAAATATCTCATTGATAACGCGATTAAAGCCGTTATAGAAGCGAAGCAGGATTACCGCGAAATACGTATCCAGACAAGTGTTGAAAATCAGGAACTGGTAATAGAAATTATGGATAACGGATTAGGTGTACCCAAGACACAACGTTTGAAAGTGTTTGAACCTTTCTTTTGTGGATGGGAACAGCCAAAAGAACACGCAGGCATGGGACTGACAATGTCTCAGGAGATCGTTATCGGGCATGGAGGCAGTATGGAAATCGATCCTGACTTTTACGGCGGATGTCGCGTCTTTGTCAGACTTCCAGTTAGTGGTATGGAGGAAAAGTCTTAATGACTTCGACAGATACACAGATCGATACTTCAGTTGCAGCAAATAACAGTGCTGTACTGGAATCAGAGCTGGAGAGCCTGTATCAGGTTAGTCAGGTGTTAAGTCGATCTCTCGATTTCAGAGAGACATTGACTGAAGTTCTCAGTCGGCTCAGTGATACCGCAAAACTGAGGCATGGAATGATCTGTCTACAGGATGATACCAGTGGCGAGCTGTTTGTTACTGCTTTGCATGAAAACCCTGCACCTTTCAACACGGTTCGCTACAAGCCTGGTGAAGGTGTTGTAGGTGCGATCATGGCTAGTGGTGAACCGCTGGTTGTACGGCGAATATCAGATGAAGATCGTTTTCTTGATCGATTAGGTGTCTACGATCCCGAATTGCCATTTGTTGGTGTTCCTATCCTCATAGGGGAGCGAACAGCAGGTGTACTGGCTGCACAACCACTAGGCAGCATCGGCCTGCTGAAAATACATGAACGCTTTTTGAAGATGGTCGGGAATCTGATTGGTCAGAGTGTTCGACTTGCCAAAAAAGTGGAAGACGAACAGTTGGCCCTTAAAAATGAGCGGGACTCGCTGCGGCGTAAAGTTCGTGGCGAACATGGTTTTTCAAATATGGTCGGTCATACACCAAGTATGCGAGTGATTTTTGAGCAGGTTCGCCAGGTTGCTAAATGGAATACCACTGTATTGGTTCGTGGTGAATCCGGAACCGGAAAAGAGCTGATTGCCAATGCCATTCACTACAACTCACCCAGAAGCAACGGGCCATTTATCAAACTCAATTGTGCTGCACTACCCGATACCCTATTGGAGTCAGAACTGTTTGGGCACGAGAAAGGGGCATTTACTGGCGCAGTCAATCAACGAAAAGGGCGCTTCGAACAGGCTCATGGCGGTACCATATTTCTTGATGAAATCGGAGAAATCAGCCCTGCGTTTCAGGCAAAACTGCTTCGTGTACTACAGGAAGGTGAATTTGAGCGGGTTGGTGGTGCTAAAACTCATGTTGTTGATGTTCGAGTCGTTGCGGCTACAAACAAAGACTTGGAATCTGAAGTACAAGAGGGCAGCTTCAGAGAGGATCTCTACTATCGACTGAATGTTATGCCAATACAGATGCCGGCGCTACGTGATCGTAAAGAAGATATTAACGATCTGGCTCGATTTCTGGTTACTAAGATCTCCAAGAATCAGGGGCGCGAATTGTCTATCAATGATGGTGCCGTGCGGTTGCTGATGCACCATGACTGGCCGGGAAATGTTCGTGAACTGGAAAACTGTCTGGAACGGGCAGCTGTCATGAGCGGAGAAGGACAGATTGACGAAAAAGCAGTCAACCTCAGTGGCTTGAAACCGCTATCAGAGCAGGGCTACACACCAGTTCCCGATAACAACAAGATTGATATAGATGACCCGGATCTTGATGAGCGTGAACGGGTTATTGCCGCATTGGAGCAAGCGGGTTGGGTTCAGGCCAAGGCTGCGAGACTGCTCGGTATGACCCCAAGGCAGATTGGCTATCGAATTCAGACCCTGAATATTAAAGTGCGTCAGATGTAAGCTGGTTCTGTCGCTTGTCATACAGGGACCATTGAATGCCCTGTATGCAATGCGACAGAATCCTTAAAACAACAAAAAAATTACAATAATAACAATAAGATAGCCAGTATTAAAAACTAGGCACGCAGATTGCATTATCCCTACCAAACGTAAAAAACCACCTCATTGCGTCGCTATTGGGAGGCCGGATGATGGAATTGAAAGTGATTGGTCAAACAGCAGATACCTCAGCTGAAAGTGGGTGCAGTGCATCCGGTTGCGGCGGGAGTAACGATCAACTGTCGCATCTACCTGATAATATCAGGGAGAAGGTACACAACCACCCCTGTTATTCTGAAGAGGCGCATCACCATTTCGCCCGTATGCATGTGGCAGTTGCTCCAGCCTGTAATATTCAGTGTCACTACTGTAACCGAAAATATGATTGCGCCAATGAATCACGACCCGGTGTTGTATCTGAGCTGTTGACTCCGGATCAGGCTGTAAAAAAGGTTATGGCTGTCGCGGCCAATATCCCACAAATGACAGTTTTGGGTATTGCCGGTCCTGGTGACCCTTTGGCCAATCCTGAGCGTACATTTGATACCTTTCGTCAATTGACCGAAAAGGCTCCCGATATCAAGCTCTGTGTCTCTACCAATGGACTGACTCTTCCTGATCAAGTCGAAGAGCTGTGCAAACACAATATTGACCATGTAACCATTACCATCAACTGCGTAGATCCTGATGTCGGGGCGAAGATCTATCCCTGGATCTTCTGGAACAATCGCCGCATCAAAGGTCGCAAAGGCGCAAAAATCCTTATCGAGCAGCAACAGAAAGGACTACAGATGCTTACTGATCGTGGCATTCTGGTTAAGGTCAACTCAGTGATGATTCCTGGTGTCAATGATGAACACCTGGAAGAGGTAAGTAAGGTAGTCAAGGAGAAGGGCGCTTTTCTACATAACGTTATGCCGCTGATTGCAGAAGCTGAGCACGGTACGTTTTATGGTGTTATGGGCCAGCGTGGCCCTACCCACGACGAACTTCAGGTACTGCAGGACAAGTGTGCCGGCGACATGAATATGATGCGCCACTGTCGCCAATGCCGAGCTGATGCTGTAGGCATGCTGGGAGAAGATCGAGGCGATGAGTTCACCATGGATAAGGTTGAACTGATGGATGTTGATTATGAAGAAGCAATGAAAAAACGTGTCGATTATCAGGCTGAGGTCGAAGCCAAGCGTGAAGCACAGAAGCAAAGTTCCAATGAGACTTTTATTCCATTGACTGCCTTAACGAAACGCAAAAAAGAGACCCGTCCGGTACTGATGGCTGTAGCTAGCAGTGGTGGTGGTGTCATTAATCAGCATTTTGGTCATGCCAAAGAGTTTCTTGTCTACGAAGCCTCAACCACAGATGTTCGTTTCATCGGACACAGAAAAGTAGATCTCTATTGCTCAGGTGGAGATACCTGTGGTGATGCTGAAACTACCTTGCAGAAGATAATACGTGTTCTTGAAGGGTGCGAAGCAGTGCTCTGTTCAAAAATTGGTTATGAGCCATGGGAGATGCTGGAAGAATCCGGTATCCAACCCAATGGTGAACATGCCATGGAACCGATCGAAGATGCTGTAGCCAAGGTCTATGCAGAGATGGTTGAAAACGGCCAGCTTGATAAACCCAGTCAGGTCGGAAAACTACAGGTCGGAGCCTAAGGAGCAAGCTATGTCATTCGAAATTATAGAAAGCTGCGTTAACTGCTGGGCCTGTGAACCGCTCTGTCCAAGCAAAGCGATATTTGAGGCGAGACCTCACTTTAAGATTGATGCTAAGAAGTGTACCGAGTGTGAAGGAGATTTTTCTGATCCGCAGTGCGTCAGTATCTGTCCAATTGAAGGTGCAATTCTTGATC
This sequence comes from Candidatus Thiodiazotropha sp. 6PLUC1, assembly GCA_040506705.1. GTDB lineage: Bacteria > Pseudomonadota > Gammaproteobacteria > Chromatiales > Chromatiaceae > Thiodiazotropha. The sequence goes on along the minus strand of JBEVWG010000046.1, from coordinate 17,527 downwards.
CCTTTTCTCAACCAGCCAACCCGCCAGGGTCACTTACCGGTATTCCACCAGAGCGGATGACAGAAGTCATGGCCGAGATACAGTCACGCTGAGGAGATTAAACATGTTTGACAAACAAACAGCTTTACAGCCAGTAATCACCGATTCAGCCAAGTCGTATAGTCATGTGATGAGATTTGTGCGCACACATTTCATCCGTCCAGCTGATTCTCTGCAGCCCAAAGGCTTTTGCCTTCCAGAACGTCTCTGGCAGCGTCAATCTGCGTTGATTATGAGCATGCAAGAGACAAGAAAAGATGACTGAACTGGTTTTTTATGAAAAACCAGGCTGTGTGGGTAATCAACAACAGAAAGCTATCCTGCGTAAATTGGGGATTACTTTAGAAGTCCGGGATATTCTCAGTGAACCCTGGACACACGAAAGTCTGCGCCCTTTTTTTGAAAACAAACCTGTATCCAGCTGGTTTAATGACAGTGCGCCTCAAGTTAAAAGTGGTGAGATTAAGATAGATCAGCTTGATGAAATTGCAGCTCTTGAGTTGATGATTGGTAACCCAATATTGATTAAGCGACCCCTGATGATTTGCCAATCTCTGAGGCAATCCGGCTTCACTCCGGGTACTGTACTCGATAAGCTTGGAGTCACTATTGAGGGAAAAAAAGATCTACAAAGCTGCCCCATGGAGACGACGGAACAACAAGTCTGTGAGGCACCACCGTGAGTAACGAAGTCGATGTATCCCGCCATAGAGAAGCTGTCGAATTCGCAGATGATGTGTATTGGATTGGCGCACTCGATCCCTCCTTGAGAACATTCGATATCATCCTCAGTACGGCTAACGGAACCAGCTACAACTCCTATCTTGTAAAGGGTGATGATGGTGTCGCTATCATTGATACAGTCAAAGAGAACTTTAGTGATGAGTTCTTTGCCCGGCTTGAGTCTGAGGTTGATTATAAGGAGATCAAAGCGATTATCCTTAACCATCTTGAACCCGATCATACTGGAGCTCTACCTGAGTTGATGCGTCGCGCTCCTCAGGCAAAACTCTATATTTCACAAAGAGCCACCTCGATGCTCAAAGCATTACTTAAACCTACAAGTGATGACGCTTTCGAGTACACCACGGTAACAACAGACGATCGCATCTCTCTTGGTGATCGGACACTACGATTTCTTCACACACCTTTTTTGCACTGGCCAGACACGCAATGTACTTACCTCGAAGAGGAGGGCATATTGTTTTCGGGCGATGTGTTCGGCTGCCACTACTGTGATAAACGATTGTTCAATGACCTGGTTGGTGATTTTCGTTTCTCTTTTGATTATTACTATGCGCACATCATGAGACCATTCAAGAATCATGTAATGGATGCGCTGAAATTGATTGAGCCCCTTAAGATTAAGCAGATTGCGCCTACTCATGGCCCGATTCTAAGAGAGCGTCCGCGACGTTATGTTACACATTACCGTGAACTTTCAACTTCCAGTCTCTCAAGGGAGATCGGTGTAGATCGACAGTCCCTGGTTATCTTCTACATGAGTTCCTATGGAAACACAGCCAGGATGGCAGAAGAGATCAATGAAGGTGCGGCATCCATTAAAGGGGTCAGAGTCTCTCTGTATGACCTTGAAGGAGGGGAGATAGGCCCCTTTGTGGATTTGATAGAAGAGGCAGATGCACTGTTATTTGGCTCTCCCACCATCAATGGTGATGCGGTTAAGCCTGTTTGGGATCTTCTCTCATCACTGGTAGTGGTCAATCTCAAGGGCAAACTGGGTGGTGCATTTGGCTCTTTTGGTTGGAGTGGTGAAGCGGTTCCAATGATCGAGGACAGAATGCGCGGTTTGAAAATGCGCATCCCCCAGCAGGGTTTAAGAATAAAATTGATTCCCACCGAAGAAGAGTTAGTGGAATGCCGAGCATTTGGCAAAGCCATTGCAGAGGAAATGGTAGGAAAAAAACAGAACAAAGGCGTGATTGATTTAGCCGATTTGGCTTAATCCGACAAATATTTAACTTTAAGCAACAGGTGAATTGAAATGGCAAAAGCGAAAATCACATTTGAAGACATTGAACAGACAGTCAATGTGCCAGCTGGTACAAGAGTTATTGAAGTCTCTGAGAAAATTGGTGCCGGTATTATCTATGGCTGCCGTGAAGGGGATTGTGGAACTTGCATGATGCATGTTGAAGATGGCTGGAATAACCTGACTGAGCCTTCAGTTTTAGAGGAGAAAGTGCTTAAGGAGAACATGGCTGGACGTCATGACCGCCTTGCATGTCAGGCGCAGATTCTGGGTGATTGCTCTGTTAAGCCTGCCTGATCAAATACTTCTTAGGAGTTCAAGATATGCCTCTGATTACATTTAGCAATCCTGAATACAAAGACAAAACCGTCTATGCGGTTGCGGGCAGTTTTACAGAAACTGTGTTAAAGATTGCCAAAACCAATAAGATCCCAATCAAATTCGATTGCGGAGACGGTGATTGTGGGAGTTGTGTTATCCGTGTCCAGTATATCGGTGACAAACAACCTATGGGTTACCACCTCGAAGAAAAAGAGAAAAAGGTTCTTAGAGAATTGGGTAAACTCAGCAAGGATGATATGGAAAAGATGATTGTTGATGACTTGCCGAGTGAGTGGCGGTTGGCCTGCCAATTTATTCCCAGGGACGAGGATGTCGTTGTCGAATATGAGGCGCTGTGATGTCTCATCCAGTTCCGGATAGTGATGGTGTAGCGCAATGTTACGCTAAACTGATCGGAGCGGCTGCGCGCCAGGAGAGCTCTGTAGAGGATATCCTGGCGCGCATTCTATCATCCTGGTCGTACGGTCAGAGTGCTTTGCCTCAATGGTTAGGTCTGGGGGAGTTGGAATTCAGACGTCTTATACAAACCCATTTCCCAAGAATACAACCACATTCCCTGCTAGGTTACGACCATCCACCAATGTGTGATAATGACGAGGAGATGGATGATTTGCGCAAACTGATCCTCGGCAATAGCACCCATCAGAGCCAATCTGAACGGTGGCTGGCTGAAATATTGGTGTTTGGCTGTTTGGGCAGCGATCATCTATGGCAGGATTTAGGACTTTGGAGCAGAGCCGATCTGTCTAAACTAATGAGTGACCACTTTACCCCTTTGGCAGATTTGAACACAAAGAATATGAAGTGGAAAAAATTTCTCTATAAACGTTTATGTGAAACAGAAGGCATATATACTTGTCGTGCTCCCAGCTGCGAAGCATGTGCAGACTATATCAACTGCTTTGCTCCAGAAGATTAACGAACCACTATTTCAGCCTCTGTTATTTGGCACTCCTGCTAAGGCTGGCACAGAGATAGCACCAATAGATGCAAGAGCAAAATAATATAGACAGGAACCTTGCTCAACGGGCGCTCTCAGCATATCTGGGGTTGGCTATTGGTGATGCTTTGGGTGCCACGACAGAATTCCTTACCCCCAATGAAATAAAGACCCAATATGGTGTTCATGACACCATTAAAGGTGGCGGATGGCTACACCTGAAGCCGGGACAGGTTACGGATGATACAGAGATGAGCCTGGCCTTGGGAGAAGCCCTGGTGAAAAGTGGTGGTGTCAGTGCCAAAGCTGTTGCCCAGGCTTTCAGCGAATGGATGCGAGGAAAACCAATAGATATTGGTAATACGGTAAGGCGTGGGGTAATTCAATTCCGCAATACAGGCAACCCCTGGGTAGAAGAGAATGAATATGATGCAGGAAATGGTGCCTGCATGCGCTGCCTACCCATCGCTATTCTTTACTGTAATAGTCCCATTGACACCTTGGTTGTTGCATCCCGTACTCAAGCTCATACCACCCACAATAACCCCCTCTCTGATGCCGGAACTGAAGCTGTCCTGGAAATGTGTGTCGCAGCCATGAAGGGCGAAGACAAAGCTACACTAAGGCAGATAGCTGACCGTTTGGTCGAACAACACCGTGAATTTCGTTTCGATAAGAAGAGAGTTGAAAATCCCAGCGGATATATCGTCGATACATTGCAGGTTGTTTTTCAGGCCCTGTTTGAGAGTGATGACTTTGAGGCAATACTAGTCGACGTAGTCAATCGTGGTGGTGATGCTGATACAACGGGTGCCATTGTTGGCATGATTGCTGGTGCTTTCTATGGTCCGAGTCAGATACCGGAAAGATGGCTTAAAAGCATAGATAAAAAGATAAAAAAATATTGTGAAAAGCAGACAAATGAGTTATTAAAATTAGCAGCTGATCATCCTGGCGTGACAGGCATAATATAGATTAATTCCCGTAAAAAACTGTCGATATTTCTTACACAGTCCGTTTATATTAGATAGTACTCCATAAAAAATAAGTAGGGTATTCAAGCAGTAACCCCATGTTGGCACACTGGTTGCTGTGTTGAGATTTCAGTAGCTATGGCAATAGTAGTAATTATTCATACTGAATAGGTCACTATTGTGGAGTAGAAGTAAGTGAACGACCTCTTAATAAAGAATAATGGGCATCAAATCAGTTCTAATGCTGGCTGTTTAGATAGCAGCCATACTGTTGATCAACTATACAACTCTATACCAAGAGATATCTTTAGCAGATTCAACACTACCACCATAGATCGTTTTAAAGTTTGCATGCTTCCCAATAAATTGGGAGCGGGTAGGCATTTGATCTGGTTGTAGGCAGATTTAAACTGCCTTTCACCTTAATTAGTCCAACAACAACTCTGCATTTCACACAGCGGCAAGCTAATGCAATCTCATCAAGCAACAACTATTGCTAGTGTACCTCGTCATAGGTTTAAAATCTTTAAGGTGAAATATTATTTAAACCGCTATAGGCAAGGGCTACCACTTTAGGTTTGATCAAATTGTTCAGTTGCTTTTGAGGATGGTTCATTATTTCATTGCCATCGTGATAGAGAACAACAACACTGAACAGGTCACCATCAACTGCTTTTTGTGCAATATTATCAGGGCTGACCACGACTCGGCCTAACTTACGTTCTGTTGGCCAATCTACCTCACCATAAGCATGATATACCAGCTCCGAGCAGACTATCTTATTAGTGCTCTGGGTATCAAAGCTGAAATCATATGCTTTTCCCACTTGACGCAGAGCCTGAAGGATCACTCTGCGACGCTGCTTTTGATTAAGATTGCTCTGGCGCAGTACAGCCAGATCATCTACATTCATAAAGTGTTGAAGCGTGTTCATCTCCACACCTGAGCGCAGTGCTTCGACTACCCCACGCTCATCACGTATCTGCTGATGATAAGGTTTTACCACTGGATGATTCCAGATTTCCAAATCACGCAGTTCAGATTCGGTGCCGATCCAGACGGCAGCATGCCCCCAGTGGCCTGGTATGAATGAGTCGGTTAGGCGAAAAGGGGTCTTTTCCAGAAGAACATCCCCAGCCCGCAGCTCTTTGGTTAGTCGATTATGAATCTCAGGTCGTTTATCAAGTTTGCCACGACGGGACTCTACTAAGCCGATTACATTTCCGAAGATCATACTCGACAAACTGATCCCTTCATTCTGTATGGTATACAAGGTATCTACTGATGTGGTTCCAATGAGCTCAATCAGGTTTCCAGCATAATTTAATGGCCTGATTTTTCTTACCATTGTGTAGGATGGACTCTGTTCAATCAGGGTGGCCAGATAGCGTTCACTATCATGGTCAGATTCTGATAAATATGCAGCATGTTTCTCGTACCATATCAAGCCACGCCTGACACGTGCTCGATTAACTGCCGAGGTAAATGAAGTAGCAACCTTTCTAAGCTCACCCTTGGGCACAAGATATGCGGAGTCGCCTTCGTTGATATGATTCCGCAAAAAAAGGTCGTCCTGATAAAGCGCAACAGCTGTGAGATAGTTGTCATAGAGAATTAATGCTGCCGACAGGGACATGGTGATGCCAATTGCCTGGTTTCTGGCTAGTAGGGGATCGTCTGGAATGGGTTCATCTAGCCAGCATTCATGCAGGGTTGCAACATACCACAGCAGTTTGCGTTGATTGATCAGTTCTGCAGCACCAGCACTCAGCAGACGCATATCTGCCCCAAGAAGTGGCTGTTTTAACCGCTGCTTCTCCTTGACTTGAGATAGGAAGATGATCGATTCGGAGCGTAAACTGAGCGCTTCTTCAGTGAGTACCTGGAATGCGGTTATTTTTTGTTTTATGGATTCAGCTGAATAGCGTACCTTATCCTCAGTGTCACAGATTGGCTGGGTAAAAGGATTGGCTACAGCAAGGTTGCTAATACTATGTGCAAGGACCAGGCAAAGGCACAATACCAAACGGGTTGTGAAACTTCGCCATTTGGCGAAAACGATAGGAAATCTGATCATATTAATATTAAGAGAAAATCTCGTTCCGAAATGTGAATATCATTAAGTATTGAATTTAAAGGAAAAATAACCACAAAATCCTGGTATTGCTATACTAATTCCCTATTAATGCACGAACTAACGGAAAATATAAAAACTAATGCAGATGCTATTATGCATCAGCATGTTACTAAACCAGAAATAACAGCTGAAATTACGGAAAGTGATTCCTAATGACTATATCAAATAGTGATTCTGTCTATAAAACACCTGAATCAGAGCTCTTAAAGGAAGAGATAGTTCCTCAATCCTTTGTCAGGGGCAGTTTAACCACTGGAAAGCTCCTATTCCTTGCCTGGCTTACGATTTTCTATCTGATTGCAACAATTCCAGCGATTGCTATTTCATTCATGAGTGGCGTTGAGCCTGAGAATGAGTTCTATACCACCTTTGGTAATCTCTTTAATATTGTTGATAGCGCGATTTACATCTATCTGCTGATTATGTTTAAGCAGTTACTCAATATTAGATTGGAAACTCACACTGCAGATCGATATATCACTATTTTAGTAGCACTCTCTCTCATTATGGCAGTGTTAAATATATTTATGCCTGCAGATGCGGAAGAGTTTAATCTGATCTCTATCAGCTTTTTTGTGTTACTGATCCCAATGGGTATCGTATCTATTCTGTTTGGACTGCGTTTATTGAAGCTGAAGTCTAACTACAATTATTTGAAGCTCTTCTCCTGGAGTAACATAATTATGGGGGGCTTGTTAGCTTCCGTCGTGCTGTTTTTATTAGCACTACCAGCTGGACTGGTCTCCAGTTATGCTATGGCAATGATTTTCTTTACTGCAGCACGGGAGCGCAAGCAGAGTGATTTAGAGGTTCCGTAATTTGTGAAAGATTGTAAGTTTCTACAGTAGACCACTTAACGCTTGTGCACAATTCATCTATTCTCGGTTGATGACAACATCAATCTGAAATATGGAAATATTATGAATAAATATGGTGCTGAATTCTTTGGTACATTTTGGTTGGTTCTAGGGGGATGTGGCAGTGCAGTATTAGCAGCTGCGTTTCCGGAATTGGGTATTGGTCTGTTGGGCGTCTCGTTAGCCTTTGGTTTAACTGTCCTGACAATGGCATATGCCATTGGTCATATCTCCGGATGCCACCTCAATCCAGCAGTTTCCATTGGTCTATGGGCCGGTAGACGTTTTCCGGCTAAAGAGCTTCTACCTTATATCATTGCCCAGGTCTTAGGGGGGATTGTTGCGGGTGGCGTGTTGTATCTCATTGCCAGTGGCAAGGCCGGTTTTGAATTAGCTGACGGTTTTGCCTCAAATGGTTACGCTGAACACTCTCCTGGAGGTTACGGCTTACAGGCTGCTCTCATAACTGAAGTTGTTATGACCATGATGTTTCTTGTGGTTATCCTCGGAGCTACAGATAAACGGGCACCACAGGGCTTCGCACCAATAGCAATCGGCTTATGTCTGACTCTCATTCATTTGATCAGCATTCCGGTCACAAATACCTCAGTCAATCCCGCTCGTAGTACTGGTGTTGCTCTATTTGTAGGGGATTGGGCCGTTGCACAACTTTGGCTGTTTTGGGTTGCACCAATAATTGGTGGCGTGATTGGTGCAATGATCTACCGGTTTATTGGGGCAGCTGAGAATGAGTAACAACTAAAGAGCAGCTGAATAAGACTAAACCTGGTTATTTTTGAGATGAGCGGCGAGCGCACTATCCATTGTTTGAATGTGCAACTCAAACCAATTGGGTAATTGTTCACTGACATAAGCACGGGCCATAGTGGTTGAGCCGGCTGCAACACGCTTGCCAAAACGTGCCAGCTCACCCAGTATCCGCTGGTGATCAGAAATGTGTTCTGCAATAGCAGGAAAATGGGACTCCTCCATCATCTGCTGTTCACTATCAAAATGAGATTGGGTATGTTCAGCCAGGTTTTTAAAAAGAGATGCGAACTCCTCCCTGTTTGCATCCGCCAGTCGATTTACCAGATCAACGAACTCTGAGTGAGTATCGTCCATCTGTGGTAAATCGAGTATAAAACGCTGATCGAAGCCATCAATTAGCATCTGCATTGATCTCTATCGATGTGTCTGGATTTGCTCTTTGATAGTCGATCATTTTTGTAATTTTACGTGCAACGTATTGAGTGAAATCATCTACATTCTCATAGTCATACTCGACTGCAAGTGATGTAATCTCTTTCATCAGTTCGCGCAGTTTTACAATTTCTGTCAATTCTCGGCCACATGTAAGGCAGATTGTGCCATTGTCACGGCAGGCGTTTTTTCCTTGGCAGGGTGTGAAATGGGACATCTTTCTACTCAATACTCCTCAGTAGTAAAGGTTGAATCAACAGACCACTTTACTTTCAAGGGCTGAATCATTCTTGTCTTGATTTAGTTGAACAGCAAACTCTTCACCTATAAAAGTGTCGATATCGGCTTCTACTATTTCAATATTCATTTTGTTACAGAAGCGTCGCTCTTTATCATTCGGCTCTGGGATTAAAGCCCAACCTGCAGGTTGATCTGCAGCATAAATTATATCAGAGAGAACCATGCGCTCAGTATCCCGGGTCATTCTCAAGCCAAGAAAGAGATACTGTTTACCTTTTCGATATGTTTTCAGATAGTTTGGTAAGGCGAATCCACCCATCAATTCAGTAATGTAGTCGACATAGTCAGCATCTGAGGCGATATAGGTTGCATCTGGAAGTGGGCTACCCATGGGCTTGAATAGAATTGGCAGAGAGGGATCCGCTTCAGATTGATCAATCTCTTTCTCAGAGTATTTCTCACCATCATAATGATGGATACGAAATCGGTAGTCAGTTCCACCAACCCTGGAAATTCCGCGAATCAATGTGTGTGGCATATTGCTGTAGGTCTGCTGCAGCTGAGTGTCGCGATTGATATCAACTACATAGTGAGGTTTCACTGATTCCAGCCAGGCATGCAAAGGTGATTGAGTCCATGATTGCTTTCCGTAGGTCTCATCCAGAAAACGGTTGACAGCAGAGCGGCCCCGCTTTAATTCAACGTCCATGGCAGCTCGTGCAAACTCGTACATGAGTCTTGGAGACATGGGGCGACCGTTATTCATTGCCAATATGAGGCTGTCGCTGTCTGCAGGAATGGCATCCCCTGTTTCAACATTGACCGATCCATTGAGCGCACCCGCACCAAGGTAGGGCACTATCTGGCCTGATGATATGCCAGCTTTTAGTTCCGTGATTTTCTTCTCGACCATGCTGTTCCCCCAAATAATATTAAGTATCCATAGACATTCTGCAAGACGCAGGCCAAACATTATTGAAAAGTACATATTGTTGAAAATGCGTGAGGAATCTATATGAAAACAGATGATAAGTAATTACTTAAGACAAATCATTAAGTCATTAATAGTAAAGATAAATGTATTTGATATTTTAGATTTGAAAAATCTGAAAGTAGATTCGTAAACTATTTATAAGAATCTCTTATAAGCTGTTTCCATTACAATCAGAAAATCACTTTCGATAGCAGTTGTAGGTTTTGCTACAAATTTCAGAACATCAATCAGAGGCTATGTCTGAGAAATCGTGATTAAACCCATTTAGATCGCTGATTCCATGAAAAAATAGACTTGGCACGAAATGTGTAGTTGATTGAAATGTAATTAATCAAATGAGAGTGTCATTTCAATGCAGGAATCAGATTTTCGCGAAGTTGCAGATGAATTCATCCACCTTGCTAACGATTTAAGCGAGGAGTGGGCGATGCCGTTCCTCAGCGCTGCATTTATGTATGCCGCAGCATGGTATAATACTAACTTCTTTTTTGAGTCTGACGGTGCCTCGGAAAATCAGCAAGCAGCAGTAGATTACTATTGCGATCAATACAGGAAGATGTTGATGGAGTGTATGCACGATTTTTCCACACCTGGTGAGTAACCGATTGTTAATTCGCATTGTTTGACCGGGTAGAAGATATGAAACTTCAGACAGCCATCGAAGCCCCGCATCCCGCTGCCTTATGGGCGGAAACCGCACCACTTGACCCATTGCAAATCGATTGTGTCACGGCAGTCATGCTTAAGATACTCGACAATAAATGTAAAATGGGTCCCGAAGAACAAATGGCTGTGGTAGCTATTTATACTGTAATTAAGGAACGGAAGGGATTGTTGTTTGATCCATCCATACACCAGGAGATCGATTCAGCATTGCATGCTGATTCATTGATCTCACAGGAACAGATCCATGAATTAAGGCTTTTTGCAGAGAAGACAATACCCAAGCCGGTTATGAAACACTTCAAAAGCTACTTGCGTGACTCTCTTTACGGTGTCTGAAGCTAAGAGCATCGGTTTATTGATAGAGAGTAAACAGATACAGTTCTATATATAAAGAACCATTGTGTGCGAGCTGTACAGTCTATGAATCCATTGCTTTTAGCGGTTCATTTTCGAAATGCACTATAAAATACTGATTTTTACTCTAGATACGCCACCAATAACCAGATATTCATTTTCACCTCTCAAGCTATCGGGAAGTAAACCGGGAAAGTAAAGCAATTTCACAAAGGGAATTTGTGCTTGCAGTATGTAATCACCAAATTCATCGGCACGCTCTCGATCATTAGTAAATGAGTTGAGATTGTTCAGTAATAGTATGCATTCCTGTTTGCTTATCTGATGCAGGATTTCATGCTCCTTGATGTGATTGATACCTCTATAGAGTTTCAGGTGAGATGTGGTCGAATGAATCTGTTCGATTTCATATTGGCAATAGGTATAGAGCAGATCAAGCTGAGCTTCCAGACCATTGGTGTTATATAGGCCTTGAGCACGATCACTAAGATATCGATGATAGTGTTCTGAGGAGTAATCCCCAAGTGGCCCCCGGTGGTTTATTGGCAGCAACCCGAAACGGGACTCTACCCAACTTTTCAAAACAGCAGCCTCCTTACCATCAGGATCAAACATCCAGCCACGCAGGATGCGCAGGTAATCGGCTTTCTCTCGTTTGTGGCGGGCGCGTTGCGCATCAAAACCAGCTTCATCCAAATTGTCGAGCAGAAAACAGCAACGCATGTACTCCATGAAGTGGATTGCACGCTGATCGGCGTGAACATGATCAAGATGATTAAAAAGATCAGCATGAAGTTCGGTAACTCCATCAAGCATGATCTTCACAGGATGCTCCTGGAAGGTAAGGCTACCAAGGATTACAGCGGGAAGGCTGCATCTATTGATTGGTAGACGTGCAAAAGCGGGTAGAGATGTACGCTGTGACACCGATTGTTTGTTTTCATCCATACATTTGCTGGGTGTTTGTCGTGAACCTGACCTCAATTGTAGAGCGGTATAATACTAATAATAATATAAAAATCAATATGTTATGCATATTTTGATTTTTTGGCACGCCGATTGCAAATCTCTAGTCGTCCACGTGACCACAAACGACATTAGTCACTACTGATTCAACAATAGTAAGGAGATCCAACATGGCACTGCGTCAATGTGCAATCTACGGTAAAGGCGGCATCGGCAAGTCTACCACGACCCAGAATCTGGTCGCAGGTTTAGCTGAGCTAGGTAAGAAAGTCATGATCGTCGGTTGCGATCCCAAAGCGGATTCCACCCGCCTGATTCTGCACTCTAAAGCGCAGAACACCATCATGGAGATGGCAGCGGAAGCAGGTACAGTTGAGGACCTGGAGCTGGAAGATGTACTGAAAACCGGTTATGGCGACATCAAGTGTGTTGAGTCTGGTGGCCCTGAGCCAGGTGTTGGTTGTGCTGGTCGTGGTGTAATCACCGCTATCAACTTCCTCGAAGAGGAAGGCGCTTACGAAGAAGACCTCGATTTCGTATTCTACGACGTACTCGGCGACGTGGTATGTGGTGGTTTCGCTATGCCTATTCGTGAGAACAAGGCTCAGGAAATCTACATCGTATGCTCTGGTGAGATGATGGCTATGTACGCTGCCAACAACATCTCTAAAGGTATCGTGAAATACGCCAACTCTGGTGGCGTACGTCTGGCAGGCCTGATCTGTAACAGCCGTAACACAGCTCGTGAAGACGAACTGATCATGGAACTGGCTCGTCAGCTCGGTACTCAGATGATTCACTTCGTTCCTCGTGACAACGTGGTGCAGCGTGCTGAGATTCGTCGTATGACCGTTATCGAGTACGATCCTACTGCCAAGCAGGCCCAGGAGTACCGCGATCTTGCTCAGAAGATCATCGACAACAAGTTTATGGTTATCCCAACCCCAATCACCATGGATGCCCTGGAAGATCTGTTGATGGACTTTGGTCTGATGGACGAAGAGGACGAGAGTATCGTCGGCCAGACTGCTTCTGCAGAATCATAAGCCATAGGGTTTTGCGCCGACCCTTTGGGGTCGGTATCAATCGATCATTTTTTCATAGCCTGTGTATTCACAGATTAGTGGTGGCAGGTGAAGGAGAATTTTATGTCAGATTTGACACGCGAAGAGACAGAGGCCCTCATCCAAGAGGTGCTTGAAGTCTATCCAGAAAACGCCAAAAAGGACCGTGCGAAGCATCTTACGGTCAATGACCAAGATGTAGAGCAGTCTAAAAAGTGCATAACCTCTAACCGTAAATCACTACCAGGTGTGATGACCATTCGTGGTTGTGCCTACGCTGGTTCTAAAGGTGTGGTTTGGGGACCAATCAAGGACATGATCCATATTTCTCATGGACCTGTTGGTTGTGGACAGTACTCACGTGCTGGACGTCGTAACTACTATGTAGGTACAACTGGTATCAATACTTTCGGTACCATGAACTTCACCTCTGATTTCCAGGAAAAGGATATCGTCTTCGGCGGCGACAAGAAGTTGTCCACGATCATGACTGAGATTGAACAGCTGTTCCCACTGAACAAAGGTATTACTGTTCAGTCTGAGTGTCCAATCGGTCTGATTGGTGATGACATCGAAGCCGTAGCCAAGAAAACCACGGCTGAGATCGAGAAGCCAGTTGTTCCTGTTCGTTGTGAAGGTTTTCGTGGTGTTTCCCAATCTTTAGGTCATCACATTGCTAACGATGCAGTTCGTGATTGGGTGCTTCATAATCGTGATGGAGATAACAGCTTTGAAGGTACAGACTACGATGTAACCATTATTGGTGACTACAACATCGGTGGTGATGCCTGGTCTTCGCGTACTCTGTTGGAAGAGATGGGTCTGCGTGTTATCGCACAGTGGTCTGGAGACGGCACCCTGGCTGAGATGGAGAATACTCCAAAGGCTAAGCTGAATCTGCTTCACTGCTATCGTTCCATGAACTATATCTCTCGCCACATGGAAGAGAAATATGGTATTCCTTGGATGGAATACAACTTCTTCGGTCCTACTAAGATCGAGGAGTCCCTGCGTAAGATTGCTGGTTTCTTCGATGAGACTATCCAGGCCAATACTGAGAAAGTCATTGAGAAGTACAAGGCTGAATATGAAGCGGTAATCGCTAAGTATCGCCCACGTCTCGAAGGTAAGAGAGTCATGCTCTACGTTGGTGGTCTGCGTCCTCGTCACATTATCGGTGCTTATGAGGACCTGGGTATGGAAGTTGTCGGTACAGGTTATGAGTTTGCTCATAACGACGACTACGACCGCACAATCAAAGAGATGGGCAATGCTACCCTGATTTATGATGATGTTACCGGTTACGAGTTTGAAGAATTTGTCAAGAAGGTCAAACCTGACCTGATTGGTTCTGGCATCAAGGAAAAATATATATTCCAGAAGATGGGTATCCCTTTCCGTCAGATGCACTCATGGGATTATTCAGGTCCTTACCACGGCTATGATGGTTTCGCCATTTTCGCACGTGACATGGACATGACTTTGAACAATCCATGCTGGAATAAAATCCAGGCACCCTGGTTGAAGGGTGAAGATGAGGCCGAAGCCGCTGCGGCTGGTGCTTAACGGAAGACTTTCGGTGGTCGGTTGATTAAATCGATCACCGGAAATGAACAACCAGATTCAAACTTAACCAACCGCTTGTCCACAGATTAGTGGCGCGGTAGGAGAAATATCATGAGCCAAGTTGTCGATGACATCAAACCCAGTTATCCCTTGTTTCGTACTGACGAATACATTGAGACACTGAAAAACAAACAGGAAAATTTCGAAGAGAAACACCCTGATGAAAAAATTCAGGAGGTTTTCCAGTGGACAACCACTGAAGAGTATAAAGAGCTGAACTTCAACCGTTCTGCCCTGACTGTTAACCCGGCCAAAGCCTGCCAACCTCTTGGCGCAGTACTTTGCGCTCTGGGTTTCGAAAAGACTCTGCCTTATGTGCATGGTTCACAGGGTTGTGTAGCCTATTTCCGTACTTACTTTAATCGTCATTTCAAAGAGCCAGTAGCTTGTGTTTCTGACTCAATGACTGAAGACGCGGCAGTATTTGGTGGACAGAAAAATATGTTCGCTGGCCTGGAAAATGCTAAAGCACTCTACAAGCCAGAGATGATTGCTGTCTCTACCACTTGTATGGCTGAGGTTATCGGTGATGACCTGAATGCTTTCATTGGTAATGCCAAGAAAGAGGGGCATATTGAGCAAGAGTTTCCAACACCATTTGCACATACTCCAAGTTTTGTTGGCTCCCATACAACGGGTTGGGACAACATGTTTGAAGGTATTCAGCGTTACTTCACGCTGAACTACATGGAAGACAAAGAAGTTGGTAGCAATGGTAAAATCAATATTGTACCTGGCTTCGAGACCTATCTCGGAAACTATCGTGTCATGAAACGCATGATGGAAGAGATGGATGTTGATTATAGCCTGCTGTGTGATCCTACAGATGTGCTTGACACACCTGCAGACGGTGAATTCCGTCTGTATGATGGCGGTACTACAATCGATGAGGTCAAGGATGCACCGAATGCTATAGATACACTCTACCTGCAGCCTTGGCAGTCAGTTAAGAGTCGTAAATTTACCAAAAACACCTGGAAGCACCCTGCCTCAGATGTTGCGATTCCGATGGGATTGGAAGCTACTGACGCTTTCTTGATGAAAATCTCTGAGCTCACGGGCAAACCGATTTCTGAGTCTTTGACTCGTGAGCGTGGGGTTCTGGTTGACATGATGACCGATAGTCATGCTTGGCTACACGGTAAGAAGTTCGGACTCTACGGTGATGCTGACTTCGTCATGGGTATGACCAAGTTCTTACTCGAATTGGGTGCTGAGCCAACTCAGGTTCTCTGTAATCATGCCAATAAGCGTTGGAAAAAGGCAGTGGAAAAAATCTTGGCTGATTCTCCCTATGGGCAGAACAGTGAAGTTCACATTGGTAAGGATCTGTGGCACTTCCGTTCACTGATGTTCACCAACAAGCCTGACTTCATGATCGGTAACTCTTACGGCAAGTTCATCCAACGTGATACTTTGCACAAGGGTAAAGAGCATGAAGTACCTCTGATTCGCATTGGCTTTCCGATCTTTGATCGCCATCACATGCATCGTGACACAACCCTGGGCTATGAAGGTGCTATGTATATGTTGAAGATGTTGGTTAACTCTGTACTTGAGCGTCTTGACGAAGAGACTCGCGGTATGGGTACCACTGACTACAACTACGACCTGGTACGTTAATTCCCCTTGGGTAGCACGAGTTTTGAGTGTTACCTTCTGAGTTGAACGGCGGCGGGTGATAACCCGCCGCTCAACTCTGAACTGATATTCAAATACTCTATTTGATAAATGAAGTGAGGTAACCACCGTGCCCAATGTAATGATACGTGTGAAAGATAATGGTGCGCTTTTATTCTACATCGCGAAAAAAGATCAGGAAGATGAGATTGCGAAAGTAGAGAAAGATACTGAAACCGAGTGGGGCGGAGAGGTCGAGTTGACCGATGGTACAAAGTATTACATCGATCCAATCAGCCCACCTCCATCTTTTCCTACAACTTTACGTTTTAAACGTGCCGAATAGTAGTAATTAGGAGATTGTCATGGCTTTTCAAATAGTAAGAGATATTTGTACCGCATGTGGTGATTGTGAGCCGGTTTGTCCGACTCAGTCGATTGTGCCATTCAAAGGGGTATATAAAATTGAGGAGGAAACCTGTACTGAGTGTGATGGTGACCACGATGTTCCTCAATGTCTTGATGTCTGCATGGAAGATGACTGCATCATTCCAGTGTAAGCAGAAATAGTTTTCAGAGACAAATTGACGCTAAATGTACGCCAATCATCGCAGATACAACTATTGGATGTATTGGATCTGATATGCATTAATATTGCTGGTGTTTGTGGTGATTAGCGTCATTTGCAGTTTAGTTTAGTCCTTCAGGGACGATGGACAGCAATCAAACAAGTGGATGTTCAAATTTAACATCTACGAGAAACTTAGGAGTGATATATGAGCGCTTCACCCATCTCTGAGGAGATTGCATTACGTATCGGTTTGGCTGCAAGAGAGTTGCCGGATACTGATCCAGCTCGTTTACTTCGAGTTCTCGCTGATGCCGTCGGTCTTCCTCCGACCGCTAAAAAACTATCGTCACTTAAGGTGAAAGATCTTAAGTCTGCTGCAGATGGTGAATTTGCAGATTGTGATACTGCAGCAATCAAATCAGCACTAGCATCTCTTAAAGGCGAAAATAGTATCGTCAGCGAGCCTCTGCCCGAGATAGAGGCGTACCAGGAAGGGGATATGCCGAACAGTATTCGGGTTGCTTTCGCTTCCAATAAGTCTGAAATGCTGGATGGCCATTTTGGATCATGTCGTCGATTTCTTATCTATCAGATCTCATCAGATTCAAGTCGATTAGTCGATATCAGAACAGTCGACCAAAATGCAGATGTTGAAGATAAAAATGCGTATCGTGTAAGTTTGATCGACGATTGTCAGTTACTCTTTGTCGGCTCTATTGGTGGGCCAGCAGCAGCCAAAGTTGTACGGGCTGGTCTGCATCCGATCAAAAACCCCCAAGCAGGACCTATCAGTGATGAAATACAATCACTGCAAACTGTTATCGGTGATGATGCATCACCTTGGTTGGCAAAGGTGATGGGGCAGGATCCAGAGCAACGTATTCGCTTTGAGCAGGAACTTGAGGCATGATCACTCAAGCGCAAGTAGAGAATATTGGAAA
>JBEVWG010000021.1:0-146386 GCA_040506705.1 Candidatus Thiodiazotropha sp. 6PLUC1 | reverse complement strand
GGCAGGGCCCCACCCTACCGTTCAATTCAGGGCGTAGGGTGGGGCCCTGCCCCACCAAAATAGCTTGGTTACTTCAGAAAATTCTCGTTCTACGTAACAAATCCCCTTAAGTAAGTGCCATTCGCTACTGACCCAATAGTACTGACACCCAATCCCCAATAATTTTAATGGATCAAAACACTCATTTAGCCACCTGACAATTGACTCAGCCTATATATTCTGGAGATAATTTGCTGTTCGACCCGAACGTTTTATGTCTATCCAATAGACACGGGTGATCCAATAACTGATTGAGTGCGGGGTATAAATACCCGGCGTTCTCTCTGTTGTCCCAGATAATCTGTACGGATAACCTTGGAACGAACCTATTTGACTAGCGGTCCATAGCCCATAGGGTAGGACAGGAAAACACCGACATGCTCGACAAAACACCACTTAATGGCACTCAGATCGAAGATGTTCAGAATACCGCCGACACTCGCCAAATTGCCATTAACAAGGTAGGTATCAAGGATATCCGCCACCCTATGCGCATCCGGGACCGGAGTGAGGGTGAGCAGCACACCATTGCCAATTTCAATATGTACGTCAATCTTCCCCACAATTTCAAGGGCACTCACATGTCCAGGTTTGTGGAGATTTTGAACAGCCATGAAACAGAGATCACAGTCGAATCTTTCAAAGATATGCTGGCTGAGATGACCGAACGCCTGGAAGCCAAGTCGGGCCATGTTGAGATGAACTTTCCGTTCTTCATCAATAAGACTGCGCCGATCTCCGGTGTAAAAAGCCTGCTCGATTACAACGTTACTTTGATTGGTGAAATCCATGACGGCACACCGATCATCGAAATAAAGGTTGTGGTCCCAGTTACCAGCTTGTGCCCATGTTCAAAAAAGATTTCTGACCGTGGCGCACATAATCAGCGCTCCCATGTCACTGTGCTGGCAAGAACCAGTGGTTTCATCTGGATAGAAGAGATCATCGACATGGTAGAGGAGCAGGCCTCCTGCGAACTGTTCGGCCTACTTAAACGACCTGACGAGAAATTTGTCACCGAAACGGCCTACGATAATCCGAAATTTGTTGAGGATATGGTGCGGGACATTGCAGTTCAATTTAACCGCGAAGATCGTATCAGTGCCTATGTCATTGAATCGGAAAATTTCGAATCGATTCACAACCACTCTGCCTATGCACTGATTGAAAGAGACAAGCTGACTGATCCGGCCTGATAGATTACGCTGGTACAGATTGATTTAGAGAAGCCCAGAAACAGGTCTGGGCTAAAGTAACAGCCTGCTGTCTAATAACCTCATCAAGCAGAAAAAAGTGCGCTCAGAAGCGCGTCTCAAGCAGCAGAACTTCCCCCTGATCTTTCATTTTCACCCGATTAAGAAAGCTCATACCCAATAATACACGACCAGGCCCACTACCTTCGACAACCATTCCACTCACCTGGTTGAGAGTGATATTCCCTACCTGCACCCGATCCAGCACCACCTGATATCCCGTAGTAACTCCATTTGCAGTATTCACATAGATACGCTTACCCTCAATTCGGTAAGGGATCCCCAATCTTTTTGCCTGGGAGGTATTCAAGGCAACAGCGGTCGCACCGGTGTCGACGAGAAATTTCACTGTCAATCCATTGATGGTACCGACTGTGGTATAGGCCCCTGCCTGATCACGCCAGACTTTGGCCGTCTGCTGTTGTGGCTGTTTGAACTGAGTCGTGATGTGTCCACCCAGGAGATATTTATCACGCTTGCCATTAATCTCAATCACCGCCTCTTTACTTGTTGCTGAGATCAACAGCACCCCTTCCGGAGAAGGCTTATTGAGTTTCAACAGTCGTCTGGTTCCATCCAGACTGACCATGGCCTTATCAGCAAACAACGCCTCAACCACGATCTTCTCAACCGCATAAACTTGCGATGTGGTTAAGGAGAGCAGGAGCAACAGTAATAGACGGTATAGCATTCAGAACCACTCCCATTGATTCAGCAGAACAAGAGACCCGGCAGCAAACAGACCCGCAACCAAATCATCCACCATAATACCGAAACCGCCCCCGACTCTTTTATCAATCCACCCTATAGGCCAGGGTTTCACAATATCGAAAAAGCGAAATAGCAGAAAACCCACCAATATCCAGAGCCACCCCTCAGGTGCAAAAGTCATTGTAACCAGATAGCCGACAATCTCGTCCCAGACGATCCCGCCATGGTCATGAACCCCCAGATCCCGGGAGGTCACTTCGCATAACCAGATACCCAGGACAAACGCCAAGCTCACAAGAGCAATGTAGTAGATCAGAGGCAGAGGCTGTATCAATAGATAGGCCGGTATTCCTACAAGGGTGCCATAGGTTCCAGGGGCTTTTGGCAGCATACCCGTGCCAAAACCAAATGCCAGAACATGTATCGGATTTTTCATATCCGGTCGAGATGTATCTTGATCAGCTTCCATTATCCCAGAATCTTAGTTGAACATGGATTTGCGGAATCTGGAATTATGACGAGAAGTGGTCAAAACCCAGGTGAGCAGGTGACCAGTGATCACCATTACTGTCCCGACAACGTAATCCCTGTTGTTTTTCTATCTGTCCTATACGGGTTATGAACAGGCCTAATCCACTGGCGATCTCGGCCACCTCTTCCCTATCGGATGCAGGCAGGGTAACACAGAGTTCGTAGTCATCTCCTCCCGCTACGATTAAAGACCAATCCCGATGCAAACCCATTGCTGAAGCCACTTCCGCTGAGAGGGGTATTGTCTCCAGCTGCAAAGTAGCGCCAACACCACTCAATGAGAGAATATGCCCAAGATCCGCCAAAAGGCCATCTGAAAGGTCAATGGCGCTATGGGCTAAGTGACGCAATGCAAGTCCAGCTTCAACTCTGGGTTGTGGTCGCTCCAATCGCTCCAGTGGTGCCAATGCTGAAGGCGATTTCGATTGCTTAAGCTGTTTCAATGCAAATGCGGCATCTCCCAAGGTTCCAGTCACGTAGATATCATCCCCCACCCTTGCGCCGCCTCTCCTCATGGCGAGGTGTTGAGGTACAAACCCATGCACTTGCACCGAAATACTAAGCGGCCCTCTGGTTGTATCCCCACCAATCAGTTGTACACCATATTGGTTGGCCAATCCGGCAAATCCCCGACAAAACTCGTACACCCAAGTCTCATCCACCTCAGGCAAGGTCAAAGAGAGTGTCACCCAGGCCGGATCGGCTCCCATGGCCGCCAGATCACTGAGATTAACTGCCAGTGCTTTATGCCCAAGGGACTCAGGAGCGACCTGCTCAAAAAAGTGTATTCCTGATACCAGGGTATCCATGCTCACCGCCAGGGACATATCATCGGGTACTTCCAGCAGGGCTGCATCATCACCAATTCCAAGCACCACATCCTCCCTCGAATTGGTGAGTTTCTTGAAATAGCGATTTATCAGTGCGAATTCAGTGGTTTCTCGAACAATCTTCATCAAGTCAGTCGGCAGTTGTCTTCTATAATTTGCAGTGTAACTTTCCATGTTGACCTTGGCCATCTTGATACTGCGCTACAAGCTAAATACGAATAAATTTGAACAAGACGAACTGTAGCGCCCAACGTGCACAAGATATCCCGTGAGCTGAATAGCTCGGCAGAATTCATTTCGACTGAGGTAAAACCGACAATTGTCGAAAAAGCCACATTAATCAAATCCATCAAAATAACTTAACACGTTGTATTTTATATAATTATTTTTTTGGCACACGAACTGCACTACAAGTTGATATTGTTACTGACTACCGTTATGCAATGATTCTGCATATCGGAATAACGCTTTCTCAGGAATCCCAATAAGCTGGCATAGATGAGCAGACGACATACCTACATAGCTGGAGATTTACGCCTCAGCAGTGACCTCGGAGGCACTATTACTGCCAAACGCATCGAACTTCTGGAGACTATCGACAATCAGGGGTCGATCTCTGCAGCAGCTAAAGTGTTGAAGATCAGTTATCGCTCAGCCTGGGACGCCCTGAATGAGATGAACAATCTCTGGGATAGCCCACTCGTCGCTAAACAACCAGGTGGCAGTCACGGTGGTGGTACCCGATTAACCGATGAGGGTCACCAGCTGATTAATGGATTCAAAGTATTGCTTGCTGAGTATCAGCACTTTACTGATGGGCTCAGCCAAAAACTGGATGACTTCGGGAAATTACAGCAAAACATCAGGAAACTTACCATGCGTACCAGCGCAAGAAACCAGTTTCAAGGGAGAGTAGAGGCCATCAGTGCAGGCCCCATTAATAGTGAAGTCACTCTGTCGATCAATGAGAAAGATCGCTTGATTGCTATGGTTACCCGCGAATCTGTGGAACAGCTCGGCCTCAGCCTGGGGAGTGAAGCCTACGCATTGATCAAAGCCTCATTCATTATTCTGGTGCCAGCAGATGCGTGCTTTGCGAGCAGTGCCAGAAATCGTCTCTGCGGTAGTGTTTGTGAGCTACGCCATGGCCCTGTGAATAGTGAAGCCCTGATATCACTGGATGGCGACAAAACCCTTACCGCCATAATCACAGAAGAGAGTGCCAAAGCGATGCACCTTGAGCAAGGCAGTGAGGTTTGCGCTTTGGTAAAAGCCTCACACGTCATCCTCGGTGTCCACTGATTTTACAACCATGATATGGAGTATCTATCGTGAAACTTTTTAAATCTCTCCTGCAAGCTACCTTAATTGGTATACCCCTATTTGCTACCCAAGTGGTTGCTGAAGAGGTGAAGATTGCAGTTGCGGCCAATTTCACCGATGCCACCCGCATGATTGTCAAACTATTCGAAAAGCAGTCTGGACACACAACCAAAGTCAGTTATGGCTCAACAGGTAAACTCTATTCACAGATTGAGCATGGCGCCCCTTTCGAACTCTTTCTGGCGGCAGATACCAAGAGACCGATAATGGCGGAAAAAGCGGGGCTCGCGGTTGCTGGCAGCCACTTTGTCTATGCGAAAGGTAAATTGGTGCTCTGGAGTATCAAACAGGATCTGTTCAAGGAGGGCGAGACTTTCCTGAAACACGAGGCGTTCAAACATCTGGCCCTGGCCAATCCAAAAACTGCACCCTATGGTCAGGCTGCGGAGCAGGTGATGCAGCAGCTTGGTGTTCTAGATAATATTCGACCTAAACTGGTGAAGGGCGACTCTATCTCTCAAACCTTTCAGTTTGCAGCAACCGGCAATGCCGATGCCGGCTTCATCGCCTTAGCTCAGATCAAGGCCTGGAAGGGAAAACGCGGTACATTATGGGAGATTCCTTCAAACTACTATGCAGCAATAGATCAGGCAGCGGTTTTGTTGAAAAAAGGAGAATCCAACCCAGCCGCCACCGACTTCCTTGCGTTTCTTAAAAGCGATGACGTACGCAAAGTAATCGAAGAGTTTGGCTACGGAGTAGAGTGAAATCCATCACCAGGTGGTGGGTTTTGATCCCACCTCTATCTTCCTAGGTATAACTACTGGAGCAGACTATGGCATTCGACTGGCAACCGGTCTGGCTGACCCTTAAGTTAGCTGGCACCACAACACTATTGTTGTTGATCATTGGCACACCTATCGCCTGGTGGTTGGCGAAAACCCATGCCTGGTATAAACAGGCGCTAACCGCAGTTGTCGCCCTGCCATTGGTGCTTCCGCCTACGGTACTTGGCTTCTACCTGCTCATTATGTTGGCTCCCGATGGACCTGTGGGGCAGCTGACCCAGGCCCTGGGAATAGGCACCCTGCCCTTCACATTCGAAGGCCTGGTGCTTGCCTCAGTGCTCTACTCCATGCCCTTTGTGGTACAGCCTCTGCAAAATGCCTTTGAATCCCTCGGCCCCCGCCCTATGGAGGTCGCCTCTACCCTACGTGCTTCACCATGGGATCGCTTCCTGACTGTAGTGATACCTCTGGCCCGTCCCGGATTTCTTACTGCGGCAGTTCTCTGCTTTGCACATACCGTGGGGGAATTCGGCGTGGTATTGATGATTGGCGGCAACATCCCTGGTGAAACCAAAGTACTCTCTGTAGCGATCTATGATCATGTGGAATCCCTGGAATATGGACAGGCCCACATGCTTGCCGCAGGCATGCTCGGCTTCTCTTTCCTGGTTCTGATGACCCTATATCTGCTCAATGGCCGCTATACCAGGAATCATCAGTTATGAGTGGTATTGAAGTTCAAATAGAGAACAGCCTTGGTGAGTTCAGTCTGGACGTCTCTTTTAATGCACCAGCTCAAGGCGTCACTGCCCTGTTTGGATCTTCAGGTTCCGGAAAGACCAGTGTACTCAGAGCCATTGCCGGCCTGGAACGTCCAGCTAAAGGTCTGGTACGCATCAACGATGAGGTATGGCAGGATCAGAGCTGTTTTGTGCCAACCCATCGAAGAGCCCTGGGATATGTGTTTCAGGAGGCGAGTCTTTTCCCCCACCTTTCGGTTCGCCGAAATCTCGAATATGGGCTGCGTCGTGTGGCAGAAAAGGAGCGGCAAATTCCTTTTCATGATGTGGTTGAATTGCTTGGAATTGCCGCACTACTCAAGAGAGAGACTCACAAGTTATCAGGTGGAGAACGTCAGCGGGTTGCAATCGCCCGTGCCCTGCTGACCAGCCCTCGGCTGCTTTTGATGGATGAGCCCCTCTCAGCACTCGACCATGGCGCCAAACAGATTATCCTGCCCTATCTTGAGAGCCTGCACGATGAGTTCGGCATCCCCTCACTCTATGTCTCTCACGACCCCAATGAAGTCGCCCGACTGGCTGACCGAATGGTGTTATTGGAGCAAGGTAAAGTAATTGCAGAAGGTGATGCCGCCCAACTACTGACCCGGCTCGATCTCCCCCTATCCGGGTATGATGATGCCTCAGCATTGCTTGAGGGAACCGTCAGTTCCCATGACAACAGCTACCACCTGACCTGGATATCTTTGCAGGGTAACAGGGTCGTTGTACCACGAGAGGATTTACCCGTTGGCAGGCATGCCAGGGTACAGATTCAAGCCCGCGATGTGAGTCTCTCACTGCACGCCCATTCGGACTCCAGCATCCTCAATATTCTGCCAGCCCGGGTGATTGATACGCATGATATCAACCAGACTCAAATGCTGGTACGGCTGGAATTGGAAGATGGACAAACCCTGCTATCACGTATTACTCGTCGATCAGCCATGGGGATGGGAATCCATGAAGATATGTTGCTCTATGCGCAGGTAAAGAGCGTTGCTCTGCTCTCCTAGTGTGGTGCGTCATACATTTGGAGACTCATAATTTTGGGTCTGAAATCGCTAAGAATTAGTCTCTGGCTTTAGTTTTTGTTTTAGCTTTACCTTTGCCAGCTATTTCAACCGAACGAACCTTTTTCGCCACCTGATCAAGTACACCATTAACAAACTTGTGGCCCTGTTCAGCACCGAACACCTTGGCCATCTCCACTGCTTCGTTAATCACCACCCGGTAGGGTACTTCTATTTTGTGTTGCAGCTCATAAGCACCGATTCTGAGTATTGCACGCTCAACAGGGTCAACACTCTCTATGGCCCGGTCTAGGGAGGGTTTAAGCAGCTCATCCAACTGCCCAATATGTTTGGGGACACCCTGCAACAGATCTTGAAAATAGGGAAACTCGAAGCTCGACAGATCCTGCTCTTCAAGAAATTGATTGGCAATGTCGGAAACATCCTGACCAGCCATCTGCCATTGGTAGATGGCCTGTACCGCGTGCTTTCTAGCCTGGCTTCGTTTTTGGCTCATCAATCGATCTGACGCAAAAGGTTAACCATCTCGATGGCTGAAAGTGTGGCTTCAGCACCCTTATTGCCAGCTTTGGTGCCCGCTCTTTCAATCGCCTGCTCGATGGTGTCGACAGTCAGAACACCAAATGCGATAGGTACGCCATGCTTTAGACTGACTTGAGCCATGCCTTTGACACACTCTCCTGCGACATAATCAAAATGGGGTGTGCCACCACGAATCACCGCGCCAAGTGCGATAATGGCATCATATTTCCCACTCGCAGCGAGTTTTTCCAGAGCAACAGGCATCTCGAAAGCACCAGGAAGACGAACCAAAGTAAGGTCATCTTCATTTGCCCCGTGCCGCTTGAGGGTATCAATAGCCCCATCCAACAGACTTTCAACCACAAAACTGTTAAAGCGTGCCGCCACCAGGCAAAAGCGCGCATTGTCAACAGTCATAGCCCCTTCGATCGTCTTTATCGTCATTCTGTTAACCCTGATAAATCAAATATTGAATTCCAGTGGAAAGCTATTCTGCTTCCACATACTCCGTGACTTCCATATCAAACCCAGACAGGGCGTGAATACTTTTTGGAGCACTCAGCACCCGCATCTTTCTGACCCCCAGATCCGATAGAATCTGTGCCCCGACACCATAAGTCCTCAGCTCCTTGCTGTTGTCCTTCTTGAAGAACTTCTGATGGCCACTGCTTTTAGCTTGAAGATCCATCATTCGCTGTACGATCTCCCGAGGGGTGTCGTGATTTCGCAGTACAACGATTACCCCCTCTTGCTCCTTGCCAATCAAGCTCATAGCGCTGCGCAGAGGCCAGCCGCATTCGCTAAACTTTGCCTCAAAAAGGTCGCATAGGCTATTTTGCATGTGAACCCGAACCAAGGTGGGGCGATCTGCACTAGGGCGTCCCTTCACCAAAGCCAGATGGAGCTCGTTGTCCACCATATCCTGATAGGCGACGAGGCGAAAATCACCAAATTCTGTGGGAAAATTACACTCACTCACCCGCTCTACAGTGGTCTCGTTTTGCACACGATACTGGATAAGATCAGCGATGGTTCCAATCTTAAGATCATGTTCCACAGCGAATTTCTCCAGATCGGAGCGGCGCGCCATGGTGCCATCTTCATTTAAGATCTCTACAATCACCGAGGATGGAGAGAGTCCGGCAAGCCGCGCCAGATCACAACCTGCTTCGGTATGACCAGCTCGAACCAAAACACCCCCAGGCTGTGCCATCAGGGGGAAGATGTGACCGGGTTGAATCAGATCCTGAGGTTTTGCATCTGGCGCCACTGCCGCGAGTACCGTGGTGGAACGATCCGCTGCGGATATGCCTGTAGTGACACCCTCCGCCGCCTCGATGGAGACGGTAAAGTTGGTCGCTGCAAGCTCATCGTCGGTGGTAACCATCAATGGTAGACGTAATTGACTGCAGTGCTCTTTGGTTAGAGTCAGACAGATCAAACCCCGGCCAAATCGAGCCATGAAATTGATGGCATCCGGGGTCACGGCTTCAGCGGCCATGATCAGATCGCCTTCATTTTCCCGATCCTCATCATCCATGATGATGACCATCTTGCCCTGCTTCAGGTCTTCAATAATTTCTTCTGTGGTGTTTAGCGCCATGGAAACTTCTATGGGTTTTGTTCAAAGTGAACCGATTATTCTATCAGAGGTAGCCCATCAGAGCACCAAGCAATACTACCCCGGGTGATGTGACCTTTTCGTGATTAATTCGTGACGCTGCCGGGAGACGCACAGCGCAGACTCCTCACTACAGCACAGGCCCCTGCAAAGCATTCAGAAATCACCCGAATAATCGGCCTGCGCTATTTGTAACCCAAGGAGAAACATCATGAAAAAGAGACTGACTACCCTACTGATCTCCACCAGCCTTATATATGCTGCAAATGCCCCCGCAAGCGATCGGAACCTTAGCGTGGAGATCACCAATTTGACCAATGCCATCTATTTCACACCTTTACTGGTGGCAAAACATGGCCGAAACAGTGATCTGTATGAACTGAGTGAACCCGCATCTGCTCATCTCCAGGCAATGGCCGAGGGTGGTGATACCAGTGGGTTGATAGCTGACCTGGAGATCGAGGGTAACGAGTATGTGAACAACCCCGCAGGCGGACTGCTCGCACCTGGTGCAACTGCCGTTGCTGAATTTGACAGCTATCGAGGCAACAAGCGCTTCCTTTCGATTGTGGGAATGATGCTGCCCACAAACGATGGCTTTGTCGGCCTGGACAGCGTAAGAATTCCCAAAAGGAAAGGCACATACACCTACTATCTACATGCTTATGATGCGGGTACAGAAGCCAACGATGAAATAATCAATGGTGGCGGTGCCCCTAATACCCCAGGCGTACCCGCTGATCCTGGTATGAATGCAGGGAGTGGCGCAATAGCCACTGCCGGGCCGGATCACAATCAGACAGTACACCTACACCGAGGCAATATCGGTGATAACGACCCATTTGGAGGGAACAGTGATCTGGACGCTCGGGTTCACACTTGGCAGGGCCCAGTGGCTAAGGTGGTAATTCATGTAGCTGATGATGATTAGGCGCCTAATCAGATTACATGAAAAACCGCATCACTAAGCTATACCACGGTTGAGTTGACCCAGTTCAACCGTGGAACTTAACAACCACAACATGCTCTTTCAGAACTAAATGACTAATTGGCAGAATTAAGGGCACAACTATTAATTGCTTACGCCCTTAACTTAAATTCATCTACAACCCCCTGCAGTTTTGTAGCCATTTGCGCTAATTCACGACCCGCAAGTTCAGTCTGCTTGGCAGCAGTTGCATTTTGCGTCGTCATGTCATTAATCCGAACAATGCTTCGGTTCATCTCTTCCGCTACCGCGCTTTGCTCCTCAGCTGCTGTAGCTATCTGGCTGCTCATTTGATCAATATTTGATGCAGATTTAGCAATGGTCGTTAACGAGTTCCCTGCCATAGTCGCTTTGTCGACAACAGCTTTGGCATTCTCTCGACTTAGGTTCATTGATTGCACAGCATTTTTCGAGCCTGATTGTAATTTTTCAATGATTTGATTGATCTCTGTAGTGGATTCTTGCGTTCTTCCGGCCAAGGTTCGTACTTCATCAGCCACTACAGCAAATCCACGCCCCTGCTCTCCTGCACGGGCTGCCTCGATTGCAGCGTTTAAGGCTAAAAGATTAGTCTGTTCAGCTATGCCTTTGATCACTTCGAGTACCGTATTGATGACTTCACTATCCTTCTCTACCTGTGTAATGACTTCAGCACCACTCTCTAGTTGATCGGCCAGTTGTTGAATCCCTTTTACCGCATCACCAACGATTTCCCGGCTACTCTCAGTTTCAACATTTGCCTCTCTAGTCGCATTGGATGTATTGCTAACATTCATTGCCACATCTTGTACAGTGGAGGCCATTTCATTCATTGCTGTCGCAATCTGATCGGTTTCAGACTGCTGTTGTTGTATGTTTGCACTTGTCTGGGTCGTCACAACAGAAACCTCTTCTGCTGCTGTAGATAGCTGAATGGTTGTGGACTGAATATTTGATATCATCATTTTCAATCGTCCAAGCATCCCTTGTAACGACTTTTGCATATTGCTGATCTCATCCCTTCCAGAAACGACGATCGTTTGAGTAAGGTCTCCGGAAGCAATAACTTTAAGTCCATGGGATGTCTCTTTTAGACGCTTTACAATATTCCGCGAGACACTCCAACTTATAAGACTACCGATAACAACTGCTGATAGTGTCAATACTATAGTCACATTGAATGTGGCATGTTCATGTTCATCTGCTTTAATTACAGCATCTTCAGTAAACCCCTCAATCTCGTGTAGAATACTACTGAGTTCGGACTTTAGTTGCTCCTCTTCAATCTCAATCTTTTTTGCAACCTGTTCAGCTTGATCTCTCTCTCCTTGGAGGAGAGATTGAAAAATCTGATCAGAATGTTTTTCGAAACTTGCATGTTCTGTTTTTATTTTATTCAACACTTCACCAACATGTTCAAATTCATCTTTTGTTTTTTGGTTAAGAGAAGTCAATAGAGCCTCTTCTATCAATCGCTCACCTTCAGAGATACTCTCTGCAATTCCATTCCTAAGCAATCTGAATGATTCTATGCTCTGATTCAGATGCTCGAATGCATGAGCATCCTGCTCAAGCAGTGCCCCATAGCGTAGAGAGCGCTCGAGATAATTAGCCTGAACCAAGTAGTACTCAGTAATCTTTGTAATATTCTCTGTCAGTGGAATATCGTGCTGTGCGATTCCATCGAGTTCCATGCCGATCTGATTTAACGAATACACCGTATAAATGGAAGCGACTATCATCATAAACATAAGGATAATTGCGTTTCCGAATATTTTTGATTTAACTGATATTGTATTGAGTATGGTTTCCATAGCAGTCCCTCTAAATAATATAATATTCACTGTTATATTTTAATGATTACCCTGCCATAGGCGGCCACTCGATCTACTGACTGCAGGTGTTATCGTATACAATGAAACGAAAAATTAATCACTGTAAATGTGAATGCTCTACTGAATTATTTAAGTGCTGTTGTGATGCTTTGAGCAGATTGCAAACCTATGATTTACCAGAAATCATATCTTCCAACGATTAGGATTATGTCGCATATCTCATTCCTTAAGAGTTATTTTAATCTATGTCTATATAGTCGCTAATTTGCGTATCGATAAGATAATTTATATCGTATCTGAATAAATTATCGTCATGGATTTTTATTACTTTAATTTATCTGAAGAAATATTTTTAATGATTAATTAAACGGGTAATTATTAACATGGCCCAAATAAATTACTACAGTGGAGTTAGCCACCAAACACCGGCGCTAAAACAACTTTAAATCAGTTACTAGAATCTATTTTTGACGATAAAACATATACGCCGGATCATCACTGACAAGGCTACCTCAGCCTGTTCATGATTTATTATGATCATCAATACAACTAATTTGTGTTTTGATGCTACAGGGTTCTCAGCTGGGATCTGCCGGGCATTGGCAGACTGCTTTAAGCTAGCCCGGCATAAGGGATCTATACATACTGAAGCAGGCAGAAAGTATCGCAATCGCAACTTTTACCATCGCCGCCTGTCGGGGGGTGGGTTATTGGAATATCAAGATCCGTCAGACAACGGATTATGGGTAGTGTGGTAAACCAGGTAAGCCTTGAACATCTAAGTTTCAAGGCTTACCCATAACTGGGTCAGCAAAGCTATACTGCGACCGAATTAAAGATTGAACATCTTGTCTTTATCGAGCTTATAGCTCCATGGCAGACCACTGTTTTTCCAGCCATTCACAACACGCTGACCTTTCAATTCACCGCTTTTAGCCTTATCACCCTCAAAGCCGTCAACAACGCTGAAAACATTTTTATAACCACTCTTCGCGAGTAGATTGGCCGCTTTGGCGCTACGGCTGCCGGAACGACATAGTACAATGATTTTTGTCTCTTTTGATGCACCTTTAGCATTGATCAACTCTTCCATGGAGAGCAGAAAGCCACTATTTGGAGCCATCTTGAAGTTTTTCTTTTTCTCATCCCAGCTTTCCCAATCTTCCGCCATCATATATGGAATGTTGGCATCGGATATCTGCGGCATACCCAGGAAGGCTATCTCTGCACGGCTACGCACATCCACCAATAAAACATCAGGGTTTTCAGATTTCATCTGATAGGCGTCTTTCGCAGTAAGGTAGAGCCCCAACTCAGTCTGCTTTTTTGTCGGCAGTTTGCTGCTAGTCTCCGCTGTAGAATTTGTAACGAGTGTGAGCGATAAAATCGTAGCCACGATGATACTGGATAAGCACTTTTTCACAGGTATAACTCCAAATAAAACTATTATCATGTAGACCATCAAAGTCTATGAGTAAACATCTACAATGAGTGGTTAAGGTTCAGCACATTCCCTGAATTTTTTGACCGCAGACAGATATAACGATAGGCAGAAACGAATTAGATACTCGTAACTCATATCTTCTTCTCTTAATATCATCCATACCGCGTTCTACTTCCTTTAATTGCTTGTTGTCATAAATTATTTCAACCAGCTTCTTCAATCCAACGAGTGCATAACATTGGTTGCCTTCATAAAAAATGAAACGCCGTTACCCTGCCTGAATAGGACATGCCGCACACCTGTACCAAGGAACAGGTATTGGCTAATTCAAGACAACTGGTTCACATTTTTTATGGGAGATAGGCAAAGGAATCAGACGTAAAGCGTAGTGACCATTGCAATACCTTAGGATCTAAATTCTGATTCAAGGGCACCTCTATTAATCGCTTATGCCCTCTGCGTGCCCTAAAGAATATTTTTTCTAATCCTGGTTTAAAATACCAAGCTTGACGGCAACGGCTACTGCCTGGAAGCGACTCTTTACCCCAAGCTTGCCCAACACGTTACCTACGTGGAATTTAACCGTCCGTTCACTGATCTCCTGTATCCTGGCTATCTCCCAAGTAGTCTTCCCCTGTTCGACCCATTTCAGGACTTCAATCTCTTTTGTTGTCAGATTCGGCATTTCTGACTGAGTGATATCGAGCTTGTGGCAGCTGGCCAAGCGATTGACATAGTCAACATGAATACCGGCAGAAACTGCTTCGCGACAGAGCCTGATCATAATTTCATCACGCCAGGGATGAAAGTTGAGATAGCCATGTCGTGACGCTATACCGAAACCGATACGCAACAGATCCAGCGCCTCACTCTCTTCCCTATGCTCCAGAGCAAAAAATGCAGCCAGAAGATGAAAAATAGCACTAAAGTAGCTCATGCTTTGAGAATGACGCATACCCTCTTCCAGTAGCATGGCAGTCCGTTCGATCTGTCCATCATAGTAAAGGGGTAGAATCAGCCCAGCCAGACTGATGGAGATATGTATGGCACTGCCACCATCCTTTGCCCGGCTAAGTGCCAGTTCAGCTAAAGCGATCGCTGCAGTTGCATCACCCTGCAGCATGTTGAAATCTGCCAACAGATGGCAGGAGTACGAGTGATCAAGGGCTGCATTGATCGATACCGTAGGCAGTTCATCAAACAGTTGCTGTACCAGTACCAGATCCCCGGTGGTCAGCCCTATGCTGATGCCCTGGGAGAAGAGACGCAGATCCATAGCATGTACTCCACTCTCAGCAATCAATGACCGAGCTAACTCAATCGTAGCCAGACACCCCTGACTATCCAGCAATACAGTTTCAAGGACGGCTCGAGTGGCAAGCCATGTCAATTTATCAAGCGGCGTCACCTCTGCCGAGTCCAGATCACTATTGAGAAGCCCCACCAAGGCAAGAGATGTTGCGGTCTCGCCAAAAATGATGTGATAAAAGGCCAGGTTGCTACCTGCTAATAGGCGAAACCGGCTATCACTACTGGTGGTTACCAGTTGATATAAGCGCCCTGCCAACCTAGGCAAATCCGGATTAGCCGGCTGTCGCCACATGAGAGCCCGGCAACTGCCCTGAACCATCAATGCCTCGATCTCCGGCGATGGGTAGTCGACGTGTGATGCCTGGAGACGACTGAAATGCGTTATCCATTGGTCAAGTTCACCAAAATCATTCCAGCCGGTGATAATTGCGTTCACCGCCATCACCCAGGCCTGCATACTACCGGGGGTATCCCCTCGTTGTTCAAACAGCTCAAATGCCTTAATGAATTCCGTTTGGGCATCCAAGGGAGCTTTAGCCAGCAGGCAGCTGCCAAACCAGTATGAGAGCCAGGGGTCACTGCATCTCAGTGGCTGGGGTATGGCATCCAGCCATTGAAACAGAGTAAGCAATCGCCCTTGCTTCAAGAGCGTCTCTGCCTCTACAGTGATCAGTTCGATCAACATCGGCCATGCCTGAGCCTGGATCAAAAGATCAGAAGCTGCTTCAACCTGTCCCTCATCTAGCAGCAAACTTGCGCTCCGTTCACGAATCTCAATCCGCTGATGCGTATCAATACATTGATTAGCCCGAGATAGCAGAAACTGCCGGAATAGCGGATGAAATGAGTAGACTTCCGGGATCGTGGAAATACGAAAAGTAAAGTGATTCTCCCGCGCTAGCTTACGTAGAATATCGCCTGCGTCTGCTCGCGCTGTAAGTGCTTCAGCCATAGAGACCTCGACTGTCGGAAGAAAACCACAGGTAAGAAGAAAGCGCTGAACTCCAGCGGAAAGTCGGGCAAAGATCTCACTGGCAAAGTAGTCAAACAACAGATCAACCCGATCAAAGGAGAACTCCTGCGGGAAAGATGTTGCCTCATGACTATCGAGAAATAGCAGTAATCCAGCCATCCAACCATGAGTTATCTCGTAGGCTCGATCCAGGACCTGAGGCAGCGGCTCTTTCCCTGTCGACCAAGTGAGGAATTGCTGGGTCTCCTCGAAAGAGAGACTTAGATCATCCCAACCCAAGTACGCCAAAGACCGATGGATACGTTGCCTGGCAAACTGCGGGTATGGCTCTTCCCGGCTCAGCATGAAGAAGGATGAGTGCTCAGGTAGCTCAGAAAAAACCGAAGAGAGTACCGTCCCAAACAGTGACTCGCCCGGTCCATCCTGAAGATCGTCGAAAACCAACACGCAACCCGCCTCGAATTTCGCAAAAAGGGCGCGGAAGAAATTCCGGCAGTAGACCCCTATGTTGAGCATATATTCAGGCATGAGGGGGGGTAGAACCTGGGTGTCTGATGTAGCCTTCTGTACTAACTGCGCCAGGCAGATGAAAAGATTGGCGGGGTCCTGGTCACTATGGTCGATTCGATACCAGATGATCGGTCGAGGATCGTTGCTTAAAAATTCCCGTACCAAGGTCGTTTTGCCTGCCCCGCCAGGAGAGCTAATCCACACCTTTCGAGGCGAAGAGGAGAGTTGACGCAATTTAGTGAACAAGGCTGGACGGGAAAAGACCTGACCACTCTCAGGCAGAATAGTTTTCGAAGATAGAACGGAATCGGGGACTGGATCTATTGTCATATCTTTCTTGCACAACCTGCCAGTACTCTCCAATGCACACTCATCTCATCGAGCACGAAGAAGCATAAACGCCTGATTTCAGAAAGTCGAGAGATTAGAAAGAAACTGAAACCATGACGACTGTACCTTTGTTAACGACGAATACTATTGACCGTGCTGTTGCTAACCAGGAGATAACGATCTATGGCGCAGCTTAAAAAAATGAAAAAGTTCGGCCCAGATAGAAGTAGTTCTCTGTACGACCACCTTCAGCATACCCTCGACCCAGATAGATCGGCCCAAGAGGCGAATCGACTGACAGCGTGATGCTGCCAGCCAGTAACAGTGAATCGAAATGAATATCGTCCCGATCATTCCACACATTGCCTGCTTCTAGAGAGAAACCCGCATAGACAGGCACTTTAAGTACTGAGCGGCTTTCGCCAATTTCCCGCAAATAGACTATGCGCATAAGTCCGGCGTAACGCCCGGCAAGTTCTGATTCGCGATAGCCTGAAAGGTTGAAGAGTCCACCGATGGAGAATGCGTTATCGACAGGCTCATCAGTATTGGTCACACCGGCCACACCGCCCCAAAGCATGATGGTATTCTTATCCCAGGTACTCGCCCAAAGTCCGTTTATATTGAATGAATCATATTCATCTTTCGCCCCAAGCTCATCTCTGCTTGCTGACCAGGAGATATTGGCCAACAAACCCTTACGGGGAAAATTGATACTATCCAGTTGATCGTAGGTAAAAGTCACCACCCAAGTACCGAACTTAACATCTTGCGAAGGGGTAGAGAGAGCACCGATGTATGGGCTTACATCACCAGATCCCGCGTAAGCGCCAATCTCAAGCTGCCCCCAGTTTCCAAATTGACGTCCACCAGCCAGAAGAAAGTTTGAGTAACTCACATTCAGATCAGCCACCTGACGCCCGGACTCAAACACACCAGAGTGCGTTTCGTAATAGCCGAGCAAGGTACGAACGTAGTATCTGAGGCTATTGTCGATCGGTTGGTATAACTCTGTTGTGAGTCGCTGATCATGGCCGATCTGTATTTCAGAGCGCCACTCACCACCCATGCTGTTGATAGGTGTCATGGTGTGACTTGAGGCCAGATTAAAAATACCGGATCCCTCAAAATTGGTCTCCATCTTCAGACCGAATCGCAAATAGTGGGGCCCCCACTCCTTCTCTGTTGCCCTGAGGCTCAACTCATTCTGCCCATCCTCTTGTAGTAGATTGTAATCAACCCGCTCAAAGATATTCATCCCATAGAGATGATGTATCTCCCTCTCCAAGATCGATATATCGAGCGTCTCCCCAGGCTCAGCACTAATATTGGATTTGATGACATCTGTACTCAGTGGCGACTGGTTATCGACGGTTACCTTGTCGATGACAGGCGATGATGATTCCCTTTGCCGTGTCGCCGCCAGGTAATCGCTATATTCAGATTCTGTGACCGAGAGCCGACTCAACCGTTGGGTCATGAGATTTGCTGCTGCAACACCGCTGCTGATCATCTCTGGTGCCCGGTAAAAATCGGTTGAGGAGTGGCTGCCGAGATCCGGCTGTATAAGAATGTCATCAGAGGTGAGTTTATCAAGCTGCTCAGCCGTATTTCGTAAAATGGTAAACCCCATGATCTGATTGAGTATGCTGAGCGGTGATGAAAGACCTTTCCGATCTTGCGGCTCAGTGCTGAGATCAACCACAATCAGAATATCCGCACCGAGATCACGGGCCTGCTGAACAGGCAGATTGTTGGCGAACCCTCCATCAACCAGTAGCCGTCCATCCCACTCTACCGGCGCAAAAACGCCGGGAATGGCCATACTTGCAAGCATTGCAGTTGAGAGACTTCCACCCCCCAGAGTGACCGCTTCACCGGTTTCTATATCTGCACCAACAGCGCGAAACCTGATTGGTAATGAATCGAAATCATTAGGTGCCAGCAGGGTCAGTGATTTAAGCCTCAGTCTAAGCTGCTGCCCCTGTAGCAACCCCTTGGGGATGGCGAGGCTCCCGTCCTTGAGCCCTGCTTCCTGTTTAATCAGGAACTCATAATCGTCCTGCTTTCGGCGGAAACTGCGATTTTGTCTTGGTGGTTCATCTTGAAACGATGACTCCCAATCGGTCTCAACAAGCAGCTTCTCAATCTCATCGACCGAATAGCCATAGGCATACATACCACCAACAATCGCTCCCATGCTGGTACCGGTAATGATATCGACAGGGATACGCAGTTCTTCCAGGACCTTGAGAACGCCGATATGTGAAGCACCTCTGGCACCACCGCCACTGAGGACCAGGCCGATTACTGGAGGAGCAGACGATGCTTGATCGGGACGAACAGTGTCAGCCAAAAGCAGATCTGTTATAGCCAGCAGAACCAGAAGCGGCAAAACCCTCAATGCAACAACAAACACATTGATTGTTGTTGTGATTTTTCGCATCGAATTCATATTCATCAACTTCGATATGTCCTATTGTCAACAGAATCGACGCTGAAAGTCCATTCTGCTGCATCTAGTTGCAAGAAGTGATCGACCACTGTTTGCAGATATTATGACATACATCCTGAGATAACATGGTCAGGGAGAGATACTCTATTTTAGTTATCGAGTGCTATTGTGTTTTCCTCAATATCGGAATGTGCGTTATATCAACCTGTTGAACCCTCAGGCAGATCAATATCCATATCATTCTGGTCAATTCGAATCAAAAGGTAGAGGCATCCAGCAAATGGATCTGCTTTATTACTAATTTCGCGCCTCAATACCTATATCTAATTCACTACTCTCGATATTTTCCACCATCATTCTAAAAACAGATGACGCTTTACCTGGGTCTGTTAACACTCATTGAATCGGCCATGATGCCCCAATGATCCACGCTTATGACACGACCGATAAGATCAAAAGAGACCCTGACAACACTTTCATCTTTGTCAGTCTGAGATCCTTCGGCTTGCATTCGCTTGATGATGTACCAATATGTCTTTCCGATAGCCTTGGGATTTTTTTTCAGCGGTTCGTAAAGCTCATGCACTTCGTCTGGAGTTAAGAGAAGCTTCAAAACCGCCTCTTCACTATGGCCTTTTTGAACTGCTTGAAAATTGGTCATTATATGGTCCGCTCTCTCTGGCGAGGCAATGTATGGATATGAAAGTCCTGACATCTCCGCTCCATATGCGGGGGGAATGGTTAAAACCATGAATAAAAGTGCCCTATTCATAGAAATCAAATAGTACAGAAAGGAAATATTTCAGAACAAACGACAGTAGATTCATAACTGGTATCTTATTGTATAAACATTATTTTTTACAAAATATAACTCAGGTTTATACTACTGACTTGGACCCATCTGCCTTGGGAAACTCTTTGATGTAGAGATCCTGCTTGGAGAATGGTATTTCAATGCCCTCCTCGAGGAAACGCTTATAGATAGCTGTATTCAGTGCATCTAATACCTGACCACGAAGTTCCGGATTGTTGACCCAGCATAGAAGCTCAAAATCGAGCGAGGAAGCACCGAAGGTACGAAAACGCACTCTCGCTTCTGGATCAGAACAGACGGCATCAGATGCCATCGCAACAGACATCAACACCTCTCTAACTTGATCAATATCTGATCCATAAGCCACACCAACAGCAACCCTGATGCGGTATTTTAAATGGGGTCCACCTGATTCATTGACTACCTTTGAGTTCCCCATAATGGAATTTGGTATGGTCACTTCCACATCATCCCTAGTCAGCAGTCGGGTACTCCGTATACCAATATGAGTAACCTTGCCGCGTAGCCCGCCTCCATCATCAAGTACAACATAGTCACCTATCTTGTAGGGTGAGTCTGCCATTATAAAGACACCTGAAAAAAGATTTGCCAATGTATCTTTCGCGGCAAAACCTATTGCGATACCGGCGATACCTGCTGAAGCCAGCCAGGCCGTCATATCGACATGCCATGATTGAAAGATAAAATAGACAGCAAAAACAATGATCGATATTGCTACGAGATTAGTAAATAAGGGTAAAGTTTGCGGTCTGACCAACGCATTCTGCTTAGCGCGCTGACTAGTTGCAGACAGTAGTAACTTGGATGCACGAACGGCAAATAGCATCCAGAGAAATATAAGTATCGAAATAACTAAAGAAGTCATGGTACTACGTAATTCTGCAGCAATACCTGAGACAGCAGCTGCAACCAAGGTACCAATCAGCGCTATTGTCCAAAACAACGGGGTTCGTATATGAATGACTATTAGATCATCAATATGTGTGGAGGTACGAGCTGTGAGTCGCCTGATTAACGGTATTACTACCCACTCAATAAGCTTTGCCAGAATTAGAAATACAACCAGAACCAGCAAGCCTTTGACCCAGGGTTGATTACCAAACAATGCAACAATGGGTTCAAGCTGTTCAGGGACGTCAATCTTTTCAACAAGATCCTCCATACCTGTCGTCAGTGCTGATTCAACAGGTTCTGTGGACGTCGTGATCTTAGTTTCTGGATTTTCTTCAGCCATGATTTATATCTATCTGTTGTTAATTGTCAGGTTTGTTCATTCCCTACCTTTCCAAGGCCTATGAATAAATATCAGCTATCTATCCTAACTCCATCTAACCAAGATATTGCAGACCAACCCAGGCAGTCAAGGTAGTTGGTGAATGAGTAAGCTACTATTTCTGAGTCTTATTCAAAACAAATTCACTTACAAATTACGCTTCTATAGCAAAGATACACTATTAGCGATCTTAAATCCCATATTTTGGAATAAATTCTAAGTATTTCGGTAAGTTACAAGATAACTACCTGAGTTATCGTCTACAGACATCGGATACCGAGAGATGGTCTATGCTTTATTGAATGTGAAAATTGAATTAAGGCCCGAAATGTGTTTTTAGTGACACATTGAATAGTTCGGTATATTGATAATTTTGTTACATTATGACTAAACAAAAAACCACTGCTCTCTCTCACACCCGTTGGCAGCCCTCTGCCCCGCTTTGGCAACGTGCGCCAAATAAACAGGAAAATGGTACTTCTCTTGCGGATTTAATGATGCTGATTCCCGGACTGAAACACTACTCAGACGTAAAATTAGTTCATCTACAGAAAATGCTTGAAGAAGTAGTAAGGGAGTTTGGTGAAAAAATTGTCTTTACCGACATCAACCTGAAACTCAACGTAGTCTGGGTAACAGTACTACCAGAACCGGGACTCTGTCGGGAAGTCGCTCTTGCTATCCGTGAGCGTATCCCTGAAGCAGTTATGGTAGGTAATCAGTTAAAGTCGACTACCACAGAAATTCAAGCTAATGGCTGGCAGGCATGGTCAGAATTTATAAAGAAGATACTTTGGAAGCAACATACCAAAGCACTGCCCTATGAGGGTAGCAAACGAAAATAGACAGGGATATCTAATTTTCAATAGTTATAACTGTTAAATACGAAGAATAACCTTATTATAAAACATATTTGTTAACCACGGAAATCACTGAAAGCACGGAACTATTTATTTGCTATTCTTCTTCTACCCAGTGTATTACGTGGTTAAAGAATAGTTTTGGCGATCAAAGAAACTAACGCGCACTCTCAGAGATAGAGTAAATAATTATGGCTGTACCTGTATATCATACACCGTGATGATCAAAGAGGGTCAAAGGTTAAAAAGAATACGATTATGTCACCATTACGCCCTATTCTGCATCCGGTTTGACAGGCTTGTCATGCGACTTTTTGTTATGGTCACAAGCTATTAATAGAGGTTCTCTTAGTAACTACTAGCACCAACTATTCTCAGAGAGACTGAAGCATATTCTGGTACTGGTTGACCGCTACATCCACATTTGATTTGAAAATTCTCCTTCGCACCACCCTTTATTCTCTTGGAGATATATTCAGTACATTCATATACCATTACTCTGCTTTCGTCTAACAACTCCGCCTCAAGCCGTATCGAACTAATATTTGTAGAGCCAATATTTTCAATAACACCAAGTATCAATAGTTGTTCGTGGTGTATTTTTTCCTGATATTCCACTATTTTAATTTGCGAGGTTTTATCGGACTCCTCCATGTATTGCTCCACTGACTCCATTCCTTCTTCCATAGCAGTTGATTGCCATAAGAATGGACTTGAATAAACTACATAAGTGCCAATTATATAAACACCTATAGAAGGTATAATAAAACCTATTCCTATCCAGAAACCAAGTTTGATTAATTTCCATGAACTCATATTTTCCATAATTACTCCGATAGTTATTTCTTATTTCGTCCGCGAATAATGTGCCTTCAGGCGTCAACTTAAAAACTCTAATGATTCGATTTGGAGCATTTCAATAGCTCTTTTAATATTATCCCTTGCAGCGCACTCATACTTTTCTTTGAAATAATCTAAATTGTAAATACTGACATTATTCAAGAAAGACTTAAGTATTTCTATCCTTTTCTTTCGGTAGATGTGCAAAGGCACTATCTTGTACTCTTTTCGCACATTGCGCTCAAATTCATCATAGACATCCTTGGAAGCTCCCAGAATAGTAAGATCAATGTCTACAATCAGTTTGTCATCATAGCCTTTTACTTCCCGGTTATGTTGAGTGGCCATAATCAAGCTATAAATACGTTCTGTACCTAATTCATCATAACCAATGGATAAGAGAAATTCTTGTGCCCATTTAGCGCTATCGAGTTCATTGGTCTTAGATAGTATTTTGTAGATGGCATCATGGAACCAAATTGCAAATTCCAGTTCAGCAGGCCGCTCAGCAATATCAATCACCCTATCAAAGTGATCTAGCATTGCATCAATGTGATTGAGCGTATGGTAGAACCGATGCTTCTCAGAATAGGCTGCATAGAGTGATTCGTAACAATCTATTGAAGACCCTAATCCCATCGCTCTCATTAGCGCTTCCCACCTATCTTTAGTCATCTTTCTATTGCTGGCGAATCGCCTTCTCTTATGCTGATAGCTTGAACTATTTTATTACCAACCGACACCGAATGTAACCAGGCTAGCTTCACTCTTTTGCCAAGAAAAATAATATAAAAATACAATCCTTTTTCCCTTCTGGCGCTATATCTTCTAAAAATGTGTATTTTCCTCTGGATCTCCAACATCCTCATCAGTAATTGACTTCGTCTATTTGATACCGAGAGTTATCAATTCAGATATTTCATCTTTACCAGGCCCTCCCTTGGGTATTTTAAATAGCAAAATATATTAAATTGGTATTTAATCCTTTCTTATAGTCAAGAACTTGCTCAGAATTTCCCATTATCATTCTTCCACTCGCTTTTGGGAGCTACTTTTTCTGTGGTATCCCAATGTTCGACAATCATAGAGCCTTCGAGTCTAAAAAGATCATAGAACGATGTGTGCTCGCCTTCACGGTAGCCCTCACAAACAGACAAAACGAAATTACCCTCTGCTAATGTACGATGTACTCTTTCGTAGCAGATGGCAGGTTCAGATTCTGCATTGCGTGCGGTCAGAGCCTGACGTAATGCAGGCAAACCATCACGCAAGTAAGGACTATGCTCAGTGTAGGGTTCGGAAATGAAGCTCGGTAGTTGATCAATTTGACCACCTATTAGAACTGTTTCCATGAAACTTTTGACCAGCGAGCGATTATCTTCCGTCCTATCTAAATCACGTACATCAGTTGGACCATCAACCATAGAGTGCCCGGATGGATTTGGGCCAACCCTCGACTGAATATTATCCCAGTGCTCTACAGTTTGCTCCCCTTCAAAGCGGAACACCTCAAAGCCAATTCGGGAAGTGCTGAAGTCATATTCAGTATGCCCGAATACAAAATCACCATCGGAAAAAACACGAACGATATTTACTCGCGGTGATGTTTTGGACAGACTTTTAAACAAAGTTGCCAATCCTTCTCCCCCTTCATGGGTCTGCGGATTGTGTTGAATATATTTATTCGGATTGACTACAGTAACTGACGCAGGATCTCCGGTCTCGATGCCTTTTAACAAAGCATGGATCTTCTTTTTTCGTTCAGCGGTCAAAAGCAGCTCCTCTGTTATTCATCTACAGCTAATGCCACACCTCAGCCGAACGCCACACTGAGTGTAATTTACGCAATAATGCCTAAGTAAGGTGCAAAAAGCAGCGCAGTGTTGTGGCGACATTATGTTCTTAATATACCATTACATTGTTGCTGACAACCCAAATTGAAATACCATCGACAACGCTCTTGATTTCCTTGTGGACTCTTGCGCCAATTTTCTCTGAGTAAGAGAGAATCATTCCGCTCCTACGATACTGCCTGTAATTACCGTAATGACCTGAAAGGATCTCATCAAACTCAATGCTCAACCG
Organism: Candidatus Thiodiazotropha sp. 6PLUC1; assembly: GCA_040506705.1. GTDB lineage: Bacteria > Pseudomonadota > Gammaproteobacteria > Chromatiales > Chromatiaceae > Thiodiazotropha. Next base: position 121,237 of record JBEVWG010000021.1, on the reverse strand, counting down.
CCCTAGAGTCGATTTTGCTGCGGTGAAATCTGCAACCAGAACCACTCCTGAATTATTAACCATCATATTCAGCAACGCGCACGCTTGCTGCTCGGGCATTTCATGAAGGCACAATGTGCTTGTTGAAACATCAAACTTCCGAGGCGCCATAGCGAGTGCATCGATGCACTCAAAGCTTAGGTTGTTCAGGTTAAGCTTTTGCCTCTTCGCTTCCGCATATTTGATCATCCCTTGCTCGATATCGACGCCATGTCCGCTACTGATTTTCGAAGCAGCTTGAAAGAGTAAATCACCAGTGCCGCACCCGACTTCGAGAAGAGTTGAGTTGTGTTCGATTAATTCCACCAACTCCTTTCGAAGCGGCAATAAGGCTCTATCGGCTGTGTTGCTCTTAAACCAGGCTTTAAACTTCATGGTGCGATTATTGAAAGGCATAATATTCTGGTTAAATGGCCTAGCGAGCAGCGATGTCAAAGCGACCGAAGGGAGCGTTTTTGACCCGATTGTTAGGCATGGTTGCCAGCCACAATAAAAGCTCCCGCAAAGAACCCGAGGATTGACATAAAAACACAGGTTCCCGCAAGCCTAGACACCCAAAACAACGCTTTAATTGAAAATATTTGTAGATACATCTCATCAGGAGAAGGATGCCACGGTACAAAATACGTTGCCCTTAGTAATTTCGGAACCCATGAAAACTTCCAGAGGTATTCATTTGGCTGAGCAAACAGTTCGCCAGCAATTGGGTTTCCTTGAGTGACAGAAATCCGGACACCCAGTCCTAATTTGCCAAAAACCACACTGTATGGCAATCTTCTTTTACCATCCGTTATCAAGGAGCGATACGATGCCCAAACCAAGGAAAGTCCAGATTCTGCTGGAAGAAACCCCCTATTACCACTGTGTCTCCCGCTGCGTGCGCCGTGCCTTTCTCTGTGGCGTGGATTCGCTTACCGGAAAAAGCTATGAACATCGGCGACAGTGGATCGTCGATCGCATAATGCTTTTGACGGATATCTTCGCCATCGACAACTGTGCATACACCGTGATGCACAATCACTACCACGTCATACTCCATGTGGACTCCGAGCGAGCTGCAGAGTGGAGTGAACTGATGGTCATCGAGCGCTGGGAACGCCTCTTTTCCCTCCCTGTGATCGTCCAACGCTATCTAGCCAAAGAGACACTCACTCAGGCAGAGCGGGACACGGTATCGGAGCTGATCACGAAATGGCGACACCGCCTGCACAGCATCAGCTGGTTTATGCGCTGTCTCAATGAACCGATTGCCAGAAAGGCCAACCAAGAGGATGAGTGTACCGGTCGTTATTGGGAAGGACGCTATAAATCCCAGGCCCTGTTGGATGAAAAGGCCCTGGCAGCCTGTATGGCCTATGTGGATCTCAATCCGGTTAGAGCAGGAATAGCAGATACGCCCGAACAATCAGAGCATACATCCATCAAAGAGCGAGCCCTGAAATTGAAACAACATCCCGATGATTCAGGCGAACCTGAAATACCAAGCGGGCTATTTCCATTTATCGGCAACCCACGTCAGGATATGCCCAAGGGATTACCGTTTCGCCTAAAAGACTATCTCGAACTGGTCGACTGGACGGGCCGCGCCATTCTCGAAAACAAACGTTGCTTTATTCCTGAAAATCAACCACCGATTCTCGAAAGATTACAGATCGACGCCAAGCATTGGCTCTATATGACACAGAATTTCGAAAGTCGCTTCAAGGGACTGGTGGGTATGAGTTACTCACTCAAAGCCGTTTGCCGAAAACTGGGTTATCGGCGAACGCCGAATCTTGGGGCAGTGCAGTCTCTGCTTACCTAAGAAAAGACACTCATAGGTCAAGAAGTATAGGATCAGCAAATGCTGAGAGTCCTATGTGTCTAACGCTGAAAATTTAACGAAGTTCAGCATAGATTCTATCCATAATTCAATAATATCTCCTTTGAAAATCACCAATTTGTGTAACCGGTGGTGATCCTTATATTTGCAAGCCTGGTTGCTTTATCGCTATTGAGAAAACTTCTTTTGACTGGGTGTCTTGTTTATTTTCCGGAAACAAAGCGGGTGTACCGGCAGTGCAATGCCAGCTTCGTGGTCACGAAAGATGCGATCGCAGGGCAAAATATGGAGATTTGGCCGGCGATCTATCATGCGGATACCAAATACCAGAACGTCCAGGCAGTAGCCGAGACAGGCCAATTAGCGATCTATGCGCTAAACCGCGGAAGCACACCTCAGCGCCAAAACCTTTATTTCCACAAAGACGCTTTCACGATGGCAACGGTTGATCTTGAAATGCCCAATGACGTCGATTTTAAGGCTCAAGAAGTCCATGAGGGTATCTCGATGAGGATCGTCAGAAAGTATGATATCGGTGAAGACAACTTTCCCTGCCGGATCGATCTCTTGTTTGGATTCAAAACCTTACGTCCTGAACTTGCCCGCCGCATCATAGGTGGCATTGTCGATTAGGGATTATGAATCGAACACTGCTTTGTCAAGGTCAAACGAATTCTTTTCCGTCATCACCATAACCACAGAGTTGAACTCGTACTCGGATTCAGCTGATCCAGAGAGAGAATATGCTCCCCTAAAGCTGGATCTACGCTACCATCCTCAAAAAATGGTACTACTACCAACCGATTAGGCATCCCAGGATGGTTATGGGGAAACTTATGTACACGATAGGCATAACTCGTTGCTTTAGGGGCATAATAAAAAGCAAACTCACACCAAATATGGCCACCACCATCAGGTTCATCCACAATAAACTCTCGCCGTCCCAACGGAAATATAAGTCCACCATAGGAAGCACACCGAATTGATGTCGAATCAAGCACTCGATAGGACGACTTTATATGTAACTGACTAGGAGAATTAGCACGAAGCTCATCAGCCTCAGCTACTCTAGCGTAACCAACACTAGATACCATTACAGCAATCAGTATTGCTATCAAACGCATCAATCACCTCTCGTTAAATTTCATTCGGCGCGATTTCTCAGTTTCTCAGTTTCGACCATGAAATCGATCCTTTTGGACCATGATCCATTACGAGTTCAATAAATTCGAGTTGCGCCATCATTCCTGGAATAGCTGCCTTAAACGAACGGATCTGCAGTTGCGTGAAGCCTTCACGATCTAAGGATTCATCATAAGAACATAACAAGGCCTCATGTTCTTGTAGATTTTTTTGAACCTTATTTAGCGCTTGCGACAGACTAGTAAACTCATCTTGCATCTTCCTAATGACATCCAAATTCTTTTTCGTCATCTCAATCACCTCAATCAAAAGTGGATTCTAAATTGCTAAATTTAGCGGACTCTAATTAATAGTCGGTTAGCTACCAATAGATAACAATACAGCCGCCTCCGGGATTGCCACCGGCGCCACCACCGGCGCCGCCCCCAGGCCCGCCATGGCCCGCCCCGTTGATCTCATACGTCACCTTCTCACCGGCTTTTTCGTTAAGACCAAAAACGCCGCCAGCGCCGCCGCCACCGCCAAAACCGCCATTTCCGGCAAGAGCTATCGGTATTGTATTGATGACGGGCCCTGTTTTTTGCGGTACGAATCTACCGACGCCGCCGCCACCACCACCGCCAAAACCGCCATGTCCGCCATTGCCCATCCCGGCAAAAAACTGTTTGTTGACTTTAACATCGATAAATCCAGCGCCGCCGCCGCCGCCCCCAGGCCCACCATGACCCGCATGAAAATACTGTGCACCCGATCCCCCGGCCCCATCGAGCTCGCATGACGCCGCCGCTAAAAATGGATTCAGCGGTGTCTTTGCGTCCCCATTAACGCCCTGATAGATCGCGAGGGTTGAGACACCCGGGATACCCGTGTCATCGACCGGGCTCAGGTGCGTCACAAATCGAACCAGATCAACATCCTGAATCTCCGAAAAGTGATAAGCGTGATCGATCCAGTCAGATGCATGAGACTCTAATCCCGGCCCCCCTCGACCCGGCGTGTAGCTCTTGTTGATCACGGGACCGGCGCCATCTTCACCCGGTCCCCAGGCCCCCCCCCCGCCGCCGGGGACCGTGGCGAGTTGAGGCATCTTAAAAGCCTGGCTGCCCTGGGGGATCATCACAGAGCCCCCATCCCTTAATCCACCGCCACCGCCACCCGATTGAGAACCCCAGAAAGTTTTTGAGTCATCAGGCGCATCGATGCCGACCAGGCTGCTACCGCCACGCCCGCCCCAGCCGCCACCGCCACCATGACCGAAGAGGCACGTCGCGGGGTAACGCCAACTATCTCTAACAGCGATCGTATGCCCCGTCCCGCCATCGCCGCCCCGCCCATAAAAGGAGCCACTTCCGCCCCCACCTCCGTGGCTGTATTGATTATATAGGCCATTTGTTTCGCCGTTACCCCCCCTACCGCCATTGGCTAATATGAGATGATGCAGGAGCCCGGCTGATTCAAGTGCTATGGCTTTGCCGCCCTCTCCGCCCAACATGCGATCGGAATCCCCTCCCGCGCCGGCAATAAGATAATTACGGTAATAGGTATATTTGTCCAATACACCGAAGTGGGTCAATGTGCTACCGGGAACAACATCCATTACGCCATAAGCGAAGGCACCACCGCCACCGCCACCTAACCCTTTACCATGGGGTTCCTCGGGGATCACGCAGCCTCCGCCCCGGCCCAGACAGGCGATACCAATCTGGCGGATACCCGGGGGCACCACAAACTCATTATTTTTTGCAGTAAAGAGTCGATAATGATGCCAACTCATGAGATCTGAGGCCATAAATCACCAATAAAGTATGGCAACGGCCGGTCCACCCAGAGAGACAAAACTGGTGGCATCATCCAATTGAATAGACCCCCCGCCACCGCCACCCACGCCGCCCACGCCACCGATAGGGCCACCGCCACCACCGCCACCGAAACCACCATTGCCACCGCTGATGAGTGGCACGTTTTTGCTGGTCTTGCGGTGGGGATGACCGGGCTCGGAGCTGGGGCTTATGTGCAACGGGGAGCCGCCACCGCCGCCGCCAAAGCCACCATGACCGCCAGGCGAGACGATGTGACGATCAAAACCACCGCCGCCACCGCCGCCACCCAGACCACCATTTTGGGCCAGGTCGGGTCCCCATCCAACGCCGCCAGCACCATGAAATTGACATTTTGTCATGGCTAAAATTGGCGATCGCTGAGAAGCATAAGCTCGCATTGCCGCGCCGCCGTTCCCGCCATGCCAGGCAACAGCCGGGCAGCCTGGGCCCGCAGAGCCACCGCCACCCGATCCAAAATATGGAGGTGCTTCGATTTTTGACGCACCTGAGCCAGACGGATCCCCGGCGTCAAAAATACCGCCCCCGCCACCACACAGATCCGGCTGGGACATCTGTCCACCTTGACCCCCGAATCCGCCGCCACCGCAGGCTCCGAGCGTGATCAGTCCCGTTGCTACTGACATCTTTTTATCGACCGGCGCCGTACCGCCATCCCCGCCCTTGCCAAAAAAAGAACCGGCCCCACCCCCTCCACCGGGTAGGCGATATTTGTCCCCAGTGGCGTTATTACTGTGCCCACCCCGTCCACCATCGTAGGCCAGGCAGACTATCCCTTCACAGTCTGCGGATCCGGTTCCACCGGTGCCGGAATTTTGGTCTTTCGCCCCGGTTCCGCCGGTTACGGATAAACCAAGAGAGGTTCGGATGCTCCGCCCATCATCTCTGCCAGCCGGATAGTGGAACGTGATGTCGCCCATCGACGCAGACTGTCCCGCATGAGTGAGGTTGAACTCGCCATAGGCAAAACCGCCCCCGCCCCCCCCAGCGCCAAACGCTGAACCTGAGCCACCACCGCCGAAAAGCGCCAGGCCAATGCGCGTGACAGCCGGGGGGATAATCGGACTGTCGTCTGTGAAAACACGAAAAGCGCGCCATTCGTTCATGATTCACCAATAGAGAATGATGCAGCCTGGGGATGCCTCTACCGGTTTCCCTAAAAAACCGCCTTGACCGCCACCGCCCAGCATGCAAACACCTGGCTTTGATTCTATAGCGCTGACACTGCCACCCCCTCCGCCACCGAAGAGACTGCCACCGCCCCTGAAAGACATTAACTCAATTTTATTGATCCCCATCGCCGCACCGCCGCCACCGCCGCCGATACCGCCGGTGCCACCACGCCCACCACCAGCCTGATTTTCAGGATCGGAGGCGCAAGCACCGCCACCTCCAGCACCCGGGCCACCATGGCCGCCGTTTTTAAAATCCTCATTACCCCCCCCACCACCACCGCCGCTTAAACGCAAGTTGGCCAGCGCCAAAAAACCGTGTTTGTCCTCACCTGGATAGCTGATGCCGTCATGAGCCGGACACGTCGATTTGGCACCCATACCGCCACGACCGTTGATGCCACTCCCCCCCTGAGCGCCGGAGCTGAGCGTTTCATGGCTTGACTTCAGGCGACCCTGCCCGCCCGCTGAGCAGGTACCACCCCCACCGCCACCGCCCAGCCCCCACATTGGGATGCCAGAATCTCGCTTCCAGATCTTTGGCGGTTTTCCCCCTTGAGACAGCGTTCGTGATAACGCACTGTGGTATACGCCACTGCCTCCCGGCGCCGCACCACCCGGGCCAGAATCTACGCCATCCCCACCAAAACCACCGCCGCTGGCGGAGGTGGCACAAATCGTATTTTCATTCATGAAGATGGAATCCACCACGTTGCCACCATTGCCACCCTCACCATAAAAAGACCCCGCCGCACCACCGCCACCCCCTGCAACCAGGTGATTGATCGAGCCGGGAAGCTTTTTAACCCCCCCTTTTCCACCCCTCCCACCTGAGGCGATCATCCCGTACGCATTATCAATGAATAGCTGGGCTTGTCCGCCCACACCGGGCCGGTTCGGGTTAGCGTCCTTGCCTGCCCCGGCAATCATGAGCGAACCGAATCGCGTATCACCGTTCTTTTCAAAAATCATCTCGGGCAGGAGCTCGCCGGGGCGGGTATCGAGTACAATAAAACAAAAACCGGCGCCACCTCCCCCATGCCCTTGCACGCTCTCAGCGCGCCCACCACGCCCCCAACACGCCACACCCAAATGATAGACATCTGAGGGGGTCCTAAGGTTATTAGTCAACGGCATTTTATCCGTAAACAAGAGGCAGTGACGCCAGGAAGGGGGCAGCTGGGGATCATCCTCAACGCGAGGTGCCGGAAATCCGTATAGACCATCATTCATCAATGTAGCCTCCGATGAAATGGACATAGAGTTGTTGTATCGATTGTGACGGGCTGTCCGGGGCTATTCGAACCCCCAAGTAATGACTCACGGGCAAGAACAGTGGGAATAGATGACTTTTATCGAAGATAACATGCGCCCCCGATCGACCATCACGATAATTTTTAAGATTGATCGAAGTGATCTCGTTTCCGATCTCATTATCCTGCTGGCCTATCACGAGGTTTACCGTGGCGATATTGTTATTAACAGATTCCCCCCGTGGCCACTTATTACCCGGCACGTGCAGCCATACATGATCGATGCGATAGGCCGATGCCCCCTCTTTGTTACGCATCGGTAGGTAGGCGTAATCCTTATATGCCAATCCAGAGGCAGGCTTTTCTCCGATAGCCCCTTGCTCAAAAAGATAACGATCTTGATAAAGCGGCGCCGCACGTCCAGTGAGCGTCCCCCCCAGCAAAGTGACATCGAACGATTGACCCAGACTCTGATCCTTGGATGTCAAGGTCGCCAAAATAGTGAAACCTTTTTCAAGTTTCAGCGGAAAGAGGGGATAATTCGTTGGCTCAACGATGCATTGCCACACACCGCTCCCCGATGATTTTTTATGTTGAACCACCTCTACTTGGCTAATAAGCAATCCATCTTCTTCGCCCGGAAACAATGAATACAGGCTGATAACGCCAGGCCCAGTATCGGTCGTTGCTCGTATACACAGACGGTCAATTTGAACATCTACCTCCAGGGGGCCTAACAATACGAGCGGCTGATGATCTTCACGAACGGTGTTGTGCCGATTATCCAGCTTGGATAGCGTGATGACAGGCATACTAAGGAATTGCGCGGTCATATCGTCCTCGCCTCGATATAAAGGGTAAAAACCTCGTCTAACGTCTTATCAGTATCGCTTTCTATGGAAACCTTCAACTGATACCCGGGAGTAATAAGCAATGGCATCTGCACACAGTCGCGATGGTCTTTGTCCAGCAGGAGAATCAGTGGCGGGCTTAAATGTCCTAAACGGCGCCGCCCGATCTCTATTTCTTGGTTGATTTCCTCGTCGATCAATTCAAAAATCAACCAGATATCTTCAGTGACCGGGGTGGCGGGGATAAGGATACATCGATAGATCCGGACGGTATCTCCATCCGGGTCCACGATAACCTCCTTGCTTGAGGACGATAGCTGCCCTAAAAAGTTTTTAAGGTTCGATTCTAATTTTGGTACTGTTGACATACAGTTAGAAAAAATTTAGCGCGAGAGACGGTGGTAGCGGTATTGGCGGGACGTTTTGCCACACTTCTTTTTGGTCGGACGACACCGTTAAAACTTTACCCTCGTCGCCGTCCTTGATCTCTGGCAGTCCCTGGGTCGGCTGAGAAGGTGGTTGCGGTATTGGCGGGAGGTTTTTCCACACTTCTTTTTTGCCGAACACCGTTAAAACTTTACCCTCGTCGCCGTCCTTAATCTCTGGCAGTCCCTGGGTCGGCTGAGAAGGTGGTTGCGGTATTGGCGGGAGGTTTTTCCACACTTCTTTTTGGTCGGACGACACCGTTAAAACTTTACCCTCGTCGCCGTCCTTAATCTCTGGCAGTCCCTGGGTCGGCTGAGAAGGTGGTTGCGGTATTGGCGGGAGGTTTTTCCACACTTCTTTTTTGCCGAACACCATTAAAACTTTACCCTCGTCGCTGCCCTCGATCTCTGGCAGTCCCTTGGGCTGATCACCCCAGGTTAATGACTCGCTCCTGTCTACGGTGAGCATCTTACCCGCCTGACCCCGGAAATCAGGGAGTTCTTTGGTCGGGGTTTTCCATCCGACCCCGAGCGCGTCAGTATTAACTTCGACCACGCTCAGGTAATCCCCAAGGTGGTCCTCCAGCTCGGGCAATTCACCCGCAACATTTTCCCAGGCAACCTTGGAATTATTGGTCACCATCAGAGCTTTTCCTTCTTGGCCATCGATCGCGGGCAACACCTCCGGTACGGATTTCCAGGCCGGCTTTAACTGCCCGGTGGACACTGTTTCGACCACGTGCAAGGCCATGTCTTTTTTCCCGGCAATGGGCGGCAATACCGGAACATTTGTCCACTCGAGCTCTTGATTAGCTTCATCGCCTCCAACATGGAGTATATGACCCAGTTTCCCCCTCATGTCTGGCAGTGCCTTTTCCAGGCGTCGCCAGGCCGCATCTGGCGTGCGATCATCGCCGGTACCTTTAACCGCCATCAACACCTTGCCTATGCTGCCTTTGGTTTCTCTGAGTGCCGGCAGTCCCTTGGGCTGATCACCCCAGGTTAATGACTCGCTCCTGTCTACCGTGAGCATCTTACCCGCCTGACCCCGGAAATCAGGGAGTTCTTTGGTCGGATCAGCTCCCTCAGTCCAAATAAAGGCGGTGCCATCATTACTCAGTATTTTGTTTTTGTTCTTTTGCGCCGGCTCAGGAATCTTTTTTTCGGTACTGTTTTGATATCCCAATAGAAACAATGTGTTGGACAAATAGATCAGCATATAAATGCTGTCCTTCCTAATCGCATTCGCTTCAATTGGCTCCCCCCGAGAGTCGTAAACATTACAGTTACAATCAGCGCCCAACACGACCTTAACGCCTTCCTCGTTATTCAAAATGGACTTGAAAACGATAATCGTATTGTCTTTGACTTCTGGAAAATCGACCCCCTGAAAAATTCCTTGCTTAACAAGTGGCATTACCAGTTTGAACTTTTGGGGGCTGCTCCCAGGCTCATCCATTGTAGCCGTCACAAGGACTGGACCAACAAATCCGCCAAATGACGCAAGCAAGGCCTTTTTGATGTTTGTAATATCCTCGATCCCCTCGATTACATACGATTCATCGCGGGGACGATCAGGATCGAGATCAGCAATATATTTCATCGTCATTTCATCAACCTCAGTAGTTCGTCATTGCGCTTAGTTTGATGCGCATTGGACCGGTTCTCAACCTGGTTGATGCTCTCTATCGCACGATCATAGCGATCTTGCCAAATGGCAAGCCACCCTTCTTCATGGGTCCATAACGGCGTTTCTAATAATGACGCATAGAGATACACGTCAGGGTATTCCCGCAAGAGATAGTTCCGGGGCTGATCCTCGGATAATTGCAGTTTTCGCACATATTGCAACGTGATATCGGTAAGGGAGTCCGTGGGACGATCCAGGATCAGATGATGGCCATTAATCGTGCAGCGTCGAGGCGTCCCGGGCGAGGCCTCCAACAAAAAATGTTCAGGATCCCCGAAATCAATGTTTTTAGCCGGATCCAGGTGCTCCTGAGTATGGCTGCCAGAGGTATCCGCGAACGGATCAGTCCAGGTGCCTTTTAAATCTTTCCACCTCTCGGTTTCTAAATCACGCCAGACCGGCAACCCATGATCAAGTTGATTGCCAGGCAAAAAAGGACGTCCCCGCCAGGCCCTGACATAGGTGAGGTAATCCGAGGGAAGTGAGACAGTATGGCGCCCAGCGGGGAACGGGTAATGTTTTTGTGTGAGTGTTCCGCGTATTTTGAGCTCACGACCCATGCGCAACTCACCCAACGCGATAAAATTTTCGACTTCATCCTGTAAATCGGGACGATGAAGGAACCGCAAGATCGTCTTTTTAAGCGCGTCATAATCTTTGATAGGGCCTTGTTTCATTAATTCGGATTCTCATCCCTTCTTTTTTCATAAAACTTTTTCTCGAGCTCTTTTCGGATCCGCGACCATTGGTCGTCGAAATACAATCCGGTCTTCGAGGATTTGAGATCCAGGCTGCCAAATTCATAGATCCAGCGCTTGCTCAAATTCGTGTACACATCCAATTTATCAAGCATATAGAAGCTAAAATCTATGATCTTATTTCTGCCCTCTTCGGTGTATTCCAGGCGGGGGCCCATCTTTTTCAGAAAGATGAGATCTTTGTCTGAGACCGATCCGGGCAAACCGCCCATCATGCCACGCATTTTCAGCGTAATTTTGTTGAGGAGCGATTTAGCGGCCTGCTTGTCCGAGAGCCTTGGATCAATCTCAAGGCCCATGCTTTCCCCGTATTCTGCCATCGTCTTGGCAAAACCGGTTAGCTTGCCGCCTGAAAATCCCTCGAGCAGATAACTAAGCTCCTTAAGTTCATCTTGCATTGCATGGATTTCGGTCAGTTTCTCGGTCAATTTCGCGGTATCCGCCGATGCTTTTTGGGCGCGTTGTTTGGCGGTCTCCTCCTGGAATGCCATTTCAGGGCCATGCTGGAACTTGTAGACATCTGATACATCAAGACCCAAGGCTTTAGCCGCAAGCACCTGAGTAGGCGTCAGTTTTTTGCTTGGCGGGGGGGCGTGTGGAGGCATGGGTGCGTCGGGTAGCGGCTGAGGGGGAGGCTCACCAGGCGTGACTTGTGGTGTAGACGCCATGACCGGTGGCGCTGCCGGGTCATGCGGTGGCGCTGCCATCGTGCCGGGTGCTTGGGGGCTGGGTGCCGTGCCGCCCATCAATTCCCTAAACAGGGCTTGTTTCTGCGCCTGCTCGCGCTGTTGCATCGCCTGCATTTCTCGGCGATGCTGGATTGCACTCTCAGTATCTTTCGAGTTCCAATCATGGCTCTCTTGGGCCCTTTCCTGCTGCTGTTCTTCTATGCGCCGATCATAGGCCCGCTGCTCCTCTTCCCGCTTTACCGCCCTCTCATGCTGTTCTTTCTCTTCCTTGCGGCGCATCGCTTCACGGTAAGCTTGAAGGCCCCGGGATCCGGCCGCGCCGAGTGCCTGCGGCAGCGACACAGGCCGGTCAGAATAACCGCCGGCTTGCATGAGCGCCAAACTTGTATCTAAAAAGGCCCGTCGCTGAGGATCCTTCATATTGCGGGCTACCTGGTCCATCAAACTGGGTCTGGGGGGGCCCTCAAGATCGGGCTCATCCGGTGAAAAATACTGGCCTAAAAACATAAATTGCGCTATCAGCGTTTAGGGAAAAGAGAACCCAGAGAAGCCAATGTACCCACCATACCCAGAATTTCAGCTGTTTTATTCCTGTATTGCGGTTTCGTCTGTGCGGTGGAGGGTCCAGGTGAACCCTGCTGAAGCAGGCTCAGGTAGCGAGTCAGCGCATCCGAATCGGTATCGGGGCCGTAACGCCAATTCTTAAACATGCGTTTAACATAATCATCGGCTTCCTGGGTGCGCGCAGACCGCTGAAGCAAGGCCCTTTCCCGATTACTAAACCGATCCTGAAGGGACGATTTTCTCAGCCCCGCACGGGCCTGCGTGGCGGGTATGACACGGGATTGGGCATCCTTATAGGCCTCAAGATTCATGCGGGCACTGAGCCCGCCCAATGTTTCCTCGAGCCCCTTGGCCGCAAGGCCTTCCGCTACACCCTGTCTCGATCCACCGTATTGCCCATAGGCCTGGGCTTCATCTGAAATGCCAGGCATGATATCGCGCTGATAGCGCTCTATCACGCTGTCCATCGCGTGTTTTAACACCGGATCATAGACCGAGGGGTCTGGCTGTCCGGTTGTCTGGGCCTCGAGGCCGGGCGACATCAGATCGCCCACGTCATAGCGACCACCGGATAGATCATCGGCGATCGTTTTCCCTTCCTGCTGGGCGGTCCGATGGGTCTGTATGCTAGGCGTAATCTCCTGCATAAGAAATTTAAGTTCATCAGGCGTGAATTTTGAGCCCTTATAATTCCTCATGGCTTCGGGATAGACGCCGGGAATAGCCTGTCGAGTCATCGTCTCCCCGCCGTTGTCCCCGCCGGCTGGGACATAGTTTGGATCGTCACGCTGCGCCAACTTGAGTTTTTTTAAATACGCGTCAATTTCCTCGAAGAGCGAGGGCACCGACGCATTATTATTGGGGTCACCTGCAACCGATCCTATACCATCGGGATAATATACCTGAGTCCAGGCATCATAATAATCTTGCATCCGCTGGGGCCACTGAGACCCTTCCTCTTGGAACTTCCAGGGGGTCTTGCCTGTACGCGTATAGTAGTCCCTCCATTTCTGGTAGCTCGGCTCAAACAGAGACAGCTGATCCGTATACGCTTTATCCGCATCAATTTGTTGAAACTTTTTCTGCAGCCGCGTATACCCGGTATTGCTCGGCGGAGGATTTACGTTCGCCAGAGCATTGTCATCAACGGTTGCGTCCGTGCCCGGATTCAGTGAGGCCTGGGTAGGCTGTGGTATATCGGTTTCGCGCCGAATGCGCGTCGGTGCCTGGCGAGGCCTCGCCAGTGAAGACGCCAAGCTAGGTTCCATGGGGCTGGATGCTGGGCCTGGCATCCCCTGGTATGGGTCGGACGCCTGAGGCAACGCCCGTTGACCTAACATGTCCTCTGGCAGCGCGCCGAGGCCGGGAGGGGCCGCCATGGACGGTGAGATCGGCCTGGGTCGGCTCATCGGGGAGGCCGAGGCACCTCCACCTGGGTATTTTTTCTGATAAAGCGCTTTCAGTTCTGGCGACCAGTTTGCCATATTGAGCATAACTTAGATTCTCGGTTTTTTTCTCACGGGCTTCCGGATCGAGGCCATCCGATCAAAAGTCGTTGTTTCGGGTATGTCGAAATCATAACTCGGGCGTAGAATCCGAGATTTTCTGGCCTTATTAATCAGCTCGTTTGTATTGATTTCGGGCTGTTTTGGTTTTTTGCTAAAAAGACTGAACCTCTTTTTTCCTGACTCGGCCAACCCGGCATTTTCCTCTTCGATCTTTTCAATCATTTTATTTCGACGTGAATGGTAATTCTTCACTTGAGTATCGATATTTTTGCTCTCAGCTTGCCGAATGAACTCCTCACTCTTGCCTTCCCGCCTCAATTCATTTTTAAAGGCCTCGGGGTATGATGAGTCATTGATGAGATGCGTGGTATCGATTTGCATCTGCTCTCTCGACGTCATTCTTCTCAAGTCTTCCAGCGTACTATCTCCCGGCGGATAGCCCTTGAGCAACGGTGAGGGATCTCTACGGAGCGCGGGAGCGTCTTTAGGAGTATACGGTTTCGCCATGGGCGCTTCAGCCACCGGTTCCGGTTTGCTCCGTGGGATTGTCAATAAACGATCATCTTTAGGCCGTTTAAGATGGCTGGTTATATCCTCAACGCTTTCCTTGAATTCTCGTGGGTCGATATTCTTTGCGAGCGGCGGTTCTGCCTCAGAAACAGCCGAGGGTGCTTCAGTAGGAGGTGGGCGATCGAGGCTTTTTATGATCTCATCAATATTCTTAATGCTTCCCTCTATAGTTGAGAGCGGCGGTTTCGTCCCAGAAACCGCTGTGGGTGCGTTAAGCCGCGGTGCGGGCTGTGCCAGCGGCGGTTCTGTCCCAGAAACAGCCGTGGGTGCTTCAGGCGGCAGTGCGAGGGGGGGTTTTCCCTGCGCTGGAGGTAGGAGATCGAGACTTTTTAGGATCTCATCGCGGCCATACCCCTTCCGCACAGATTCCGCCGGCTCTATCTCTGGTGGTGGCTCTATCTCTGGTGGTGGCTTTCGCGAGGGATATTCAGCCCCTGTGGACCATTTTTGCATACTCGGGTCGCCCTTCAGACGAAACTGTAATTTGTTATAGAACTTTTTAGCCTTGGGTTGGGATAGCCACTCACTGAGGTCTTCACCCTTCTTAAACCGCGGCCCCAGCCAGTCATCATACACGCCTTTGTTCGGCATACCGGCTGCCTTCCCTGGCTTAAGCTTCCACCTTGCCTTATCGTATAGGCGGGTTAACTTTGAGTAGCTTGGCGGTTTAGGCAGCTTGGCTTGCGGCCTAAAGGTCTTGAGGTTTTTTCCATATTCCATCAACTCACGATAGATGGCGTCTTTCTCCATAAATTCAGGAGTCTCCCCCATACTCGTATAGCCTTCCAAGTTAAAGCGCTCGGGGGGGGATTTACGTGCATTTTTTAAAATGGCCAGACGGTCATTCATGCGCATGGCACGCCCTTTTTCCGAGTCCGAAAGCAGCGTATCGGCCTGTTCATTCATCAGGGCCTCATCGAAATCATTACGGAATAGCTCATAACGAGGATGGGTGAAATACGTCGGCTGCTCCTCGGCGTAAGCAGGGTTTTCTTCCCATTGACGCAATTGATCCGTTTCGACCATGAAATCATCGAGTTCTTTCTGCCACTCGAAATTTTGTTCAGGGGACAAATCATTCCGCCAAGTGGACAAATCCTTCATACGCTTTTCATTGGCGACCAGCTGCTCGGGTTTCGGTGTCACTTTACCCGACGTTTCAGCGGGGGATGATATCGACGGCCTGGCTAGATCGGTTGACGGCGGCGCGATCGGTTGCCCGACTTGGGATTCGGTGCCGACCCGCCGGGCGAGGCCCCCTTTACCCGATAAGGCCGTTTGGGGCGCAACCTCTCCTTCACTCGATAAGACCGTTTTGAGGATGGTATTTTCGGACAACTGGGCCGCACGACCAGCGGTGGACTCACCTGCCAAGTCCCTACCGGTCATCCCTGCGACCCTCGCAGTCTCACCCGCCTCCCCCAGGCCCCCAAGCCTAGAGGCGACCGCGCCTGCCTCACCCGCCTCCCCCAGGGCTCCAAGCCTAGAGGCGACCGCGCCTGCCTCACCCGCCTCCCCCACGACCGGCAAAGCCAAAGAGCCAAGAAGTACGCCAGACTGCCCAGCGATATCCAGCGCCTTATGCAGGGTGGGTTCACTGCGGATGGGAGAATCGAGGGGTGTTCCGGATTGCCAGCCCACATCGGCGATACTGCCCAACCCAGTAGGTCGTAGTAACTGGTTCGCCCAGACACAAGATTTCGTGTTTACACCGGGCGCAGTACATTCTTTCGCGACGTCATCCGGTATTGTGGATACCGACTTGATAAAGCTATCAGCCGCGCCGATAGGATTGGAGGCAACATCCAGGAGTCCGAGCCCAAAATCGCCGATCCCCGTACCGATTTTACCGTACCATGGTTTAGGCAACCGGTTTCCCAAGAAACCAATCATATATTTTTCTTTGTCTTCAGGATGTTGCTTTAACCAATTGGGATGCTCAAAAAGAAATTTCCGCTTGTTATAAAGATCATGAACCGGATCACTGAATTGAGCCGCATAGTTTTCCCTTGCTTTAAGCGCCTTGACCCCCTGTGCCAGCGGATTGATATAGGCCAGATAATCCCACCAGTGCTTATTCTGATGCTGCTCATCCCAGTAGGTGCCATAGGATTTATCTTTTGGCTTGTGTTCATAGATGGCTTCCCGATTCGCCTCTGTACGGGCGTATAGACTGGGATCGATGGGCATTTCCCCCGTGGGCCATCCTTCTTTTTTGGCGCGCTGGGTCATTTTAAGGTTGTATTCCATACGCTCGAGTTCGTCGAGCGTTGTCGGGTTCTGTCTGGCGCCTTTATCACTAAATTTCGGCTGGCTCATTGCCTCCTTGAGGTAGTCCGCCTTACTCATCGAGGGCTGATCAATGTCATACCTACCCTCCCAGTATTTGCGAATTCGATTGCGGAAGTCACTTGAGCTGACAGGCGGTTTATCGTATTTCTCGGGCAGCCTGGGCAGAGGCATCCCCGCCAGTAACCTCTCATAAGGCCGGTGATAGAAGCGCTTGAGGTTTTTGAGCTTATCGCATTGTTCGGGGGTGCTTTTTGAGCAATACCCTTCTTCAAACCATCGCTCGTACCAGCCTTGATCCATGCGGCGAGGGGCATTCCCCAACAGGCTGACCTCATGAGAGGGCGCGACAACATGCCCCGAGCTCGTGGCGCCCAGCATGTAGGGAGAATTCGCGTTGAGCTGAAAACGTTGGGATCGGGTGATCCGCCCGCTGGGATCGCGGCTTAAATAGTGCGCATTAGGATCCACCAACCGAGGTAGGTTGAACGAGGTAGGCCCCGCGGGCGCCCCGGGCGGCGCCTTACCCAGCTCTTTTTGAATATTACTGAGTCCGGCTTGCAGCGGGGATGATAGCGGCGCCGAAACCGGCTTGGGATGACCTGGATCCGGTTTGAAGGTGATCGGGCCAGACTGGGGACCCGGCGACTTCATGACAGGATGCAGAGGGATCGAAAAAGATGCGCGACGACGCCGTTTTAGCAAAGAAGATTCTTGCGGCCTTCTAAACGACGTGCCAAACGACGGGCTGAGTGTCATCGGCTACTTATTTATGGCTTTTAAAAACCCCCACCCAACATAGCCTGATCCACCGGCTTCGCGTGCTTCTTCTGTGGGTGGGGTTGAGGCAACATCAAGAGCGGCATCATCGCTTCAGCAAATTCATTTTTCCAGTTACGCATCGGTGGGCCGATCAGATGCCCTCCGAGCAGGTAGGGTGCCAGTTTATCCCACGGCTCAGAAACTGACGTTGTTTTAATTTTTGAGGTCGCCATGCTGCTGCTCCCGTAAGAATCGATCTAAATCACTGAGTATTACGTAAATATTTGCAATATCTTTCTTAATTTGCTCCACATCGTGCTTGATCGTCTCGACAATGCTTTCAAATTTACTCACTTCTCCCATGATAGCGATACCCTCACGACTCGACAATGGTGTGGGCAATTTTTCAATCTGTTCATGGTAGTATGGTAAGTGACCGATTGATTCAATAACGTGTTTTTGCAGCATATCCAGTGAGCGGTCAACCTCAAGCGTTAAATTCATCAGGAATCTTTTCGTTTGATCCGGCATCTCCTCCGGAAGGTCCCCAGGGGATAGGTTGAGATGGATTTCCGCTGCCATAAATCAGTACCTGCCCTTGTCGCTGAACTGTATCGTATAACCGGACAACTTGAAGCCTGTGGCGTCATGATTGGTGATGCGAAGCGTATGGGTTAAGCCTGCCACTTCGATCGGTAGGCCGGGAAAAGGGGTGTTAAGTGGGTAGTTGATCAATTTATGATCCGTTGCCCCCCCCGGGAGTGTACTCGTGAGCTCGACACTAACGGAGCCCTCGCCCTCGGCGTAGAGACAAATATTATGCGAAAAATCAATGGCCCGGCGCTGCCCCAGATCAATGCCTTCGCGCTCAAGTCGGAATTCACCTAACGAGCTTTCAACATCGACCTCCTGAATCCCTTGCGAGCTCCCCACAAAAAGACGACGGATACCAAACGTTTCACTGCCGGTGAACTCGAATATGCTACCGGTGTTGATACCGGTTTGAAATGATTTCAAGGTCACTGTATGCCGATCGGTATGATAGCAGGCCGCCATGTTGGCAAATTCAGAATCCCCTACTGGGAAACAGAAGTAAATCTCGCGTGTTGATGGGCGCATGAAGACATGGCAAAGATGACGTTTCTTGTCATCTATACGGTTGAAAATCCATCGGTTCATCCGCGCTTCGAAAATTCGATCGATCTGCCAACCATCATGCGCAAATATCTCATCACGGCCAAATACGTAGTTTTTGCCATTAAAATCGACCGCGCAATTCTTGCCCATGATGCCGACACCTTTGATGGCCTGGCCAATACTGAAAACATAATTGCCTCCCACGTACTTAATGGGCCAGATCGATTCCTCCTTGTAAATGCAAAACCGGTTCCCGAGCGTTACCCCATCGACCACTTCATCTCCACCGTCCGTCAAGGCGATCTCGCCGGCTCGACTCCCCGCTTCAGCGGGGAGCCAGGTCTTAGGCAGATGACCAGGTTTCGCTCGATCTGACCACATGATGTCAAAAGGCCGACGAAACGTGACTTTCCCATCACGGACATCCTGATGCTTAATCTCGACTTCCATCTTGATTGCAATCAGGTGGTTAGAAAAGTGACGCATCACACTACAACTATGGCCATCCGGCCAATGATTAAGCGCCTCAAACTTATCCTTGTATCCGCCACGATCGTCGCGCATCAGAACCAGGGGCTTTTGACCAAAACCCGCGCAGAAGTACGGTATACCGCCGAATGAACCACCTGTCCATTCGTTTTGCTTTACGGGGGGAGAGGCCTCATCGGCACTCCATTTAGGGATCACTTGGCTTTTTGTTGCATCATGATCGAGATGGGTCGCCTCATATATCTCTTTCGGGGTAGACAGTAGCAAACGCCTTTCCTGCCCATCGTTCCAGCCCACCAACAGCTGCACCGGATAATCCACCTCGAGAAGCGATTTAGCCGGTTTCTCCTGAACCACTTCAATCCCGTCGAACCGCACTTGATTGGCAAACGTCCAAGCATCCGGCGGAAGTATCAAAGGATTGACGTCTTTGATGACACCCGTGCTGCCACAGTTCATGACGCTGTATGTCTGAATATCACCCATGTTTTAGCTCATGTTTCAGATAGCTCCTAATTCGCGTGGGTAATCTACATCACGCCAATCGCGCTCACCGAGGCCGTATAGCCGTTTCGCTTCCTCTAAAGCTTTCTGATAGTTTCCACATAGAAGACCTACAGCGAAATAATCCTTCAACACAAACAAGCATGTGGAGTTTTCAAAGTCTTTTTGCTGGGCTTCCAGTTCATCTTTGGTCAAAAACTTAAGTAGATACACTTCGCTTTCGCCCTCATACCCCGCAATAACCAGTTTGCCCGAATAAGCCGGAGGAGCCGCCTTTACACAAGCGCTCTTTAGAACAACTAAATCCTTAAGAGGCGCGCTTTTGGCACGATTAAAAGCTTCTTGACTAGAAAAACCCGCGTCACCGACCAATGTTGGAGTCAAGCAGTAAGGGCAGCATACGGTAGTATCATTGTCCTCCATCATCTTTTCTTCTTCCTGAATATCAGATGGCAAGAATTCTTTTCCGCAGTCAACGCAGGCGCACACAGTGCTTTTTCTAACGGTTTCTCTGTTTTTAAATCTGTTTTTTTCTATTTCTTCAATGTATGGCATTTGTACCCGTATCTCCCCATTCGCTTCTAATCTCTGTATTTTAAAAGTGTAAATCGTTTATTGTTTATATTTCTCTGTACAATTTTTGGCCAGAGGACCGTTACCACGGCCTCTGCTGGAATTTCGTTGGCCCTCGACAATACGACCCCGCCATCTTCATGTATCACCCGCACAATTCGTTTGGTCTTGTTGTCGACATAGGACACGCCGTTCTTAATGATGTTATCCGCCACTGTGTACGTCATTCGTACCTGATTGGTGGATGCTCTAAAAATATATTCATTGGCATGCTCGCTATAAAAACGGCCATTGAACCAATGATATTTAAACCCGTTGATTATCCTTATAGTGCCATTAATAAGGATCCGAGGGCTGCGTTTATCATCATGGTGAAGCTGCCCAGGCCCATTAATACCCTTCTCAAAACTCACCCCCTCCGGCATGGCGGGGGTGCCGACGCAGGCCTCGGACAGGACGCCAAAAAGAAATATAGCCCCAAATAAAACCACCATTCTGCGTTTAACGCTTTTCATTGAGAAGACTCTTGACCTTGGTTCCTGCGATTGTTGCAAATCATAGGCAGTGCCTGGTTTGTTCTCAAGTCCCGTTTGAACTGAAACTCGCGAGAAACGTTTAGGGTTCTGCGTCGATAGACGCAGGTTCATCAATGTTTGTCGGGAGTCACGGGAAGTCCAGAAGGGGCGTGCCCCGTCTGGGACAACTGAAGCGCATGCGAAAGGCGTCAGATCGATAAGAAAGCAAAATTTTGGGTGGATCGTGCCTAATAAAGTATGGAAAAAAAACTATGGGTCACCACCCAAAAAAAAGCGCCCTGTACAATTTTCGTACAGAGCGCCGCGCTAATAAGTTTTTAAACAGTTTTTAAGACTTGTTTTTAAGAGCGGAATTCTTGTTTTAAATCATGAAGTTACTCCATCTATGCGCAACACTTTCGACCCTAAACGCAACACTTTCGACCCTAAACGCAACACTTTCGACCCAAAATCCACGGGATATCCACAGAGTTATCCCCATAACCGCCGAACTGACCGGAGAGTTACCCACATATAACGCCATTTCATTATTTTATGGCTCACTGCTAGCGGCCATGATTGATATTATTAATCCAAATATTCCCCAGCAAATTGCCATGAGGATAAAGTAACCTAAAGCTCCAAGTATTTGAAAGTGAATAATACTTGCCAGCATCGCGAATAGACTAGCTAGCCCGCCGAAGCCAGTTAAAACCAAGACGATAATTACTGAAATTATTAGCATCGCTTCTTTTTCAAACATTTTTCACACCTAACGCCCGGCTCTGAGGCTGCATGGAGCGTAGCGTAATGCAGTCCCTTTGGCATCTAACCGCTTGAGTAAAGCGATCATCTGGCGTTGACCTCAGGCTCGTCAGACGCTGACGGACTCTTCGGGTGTAAACGGGTCACATTGTCCCCCTTGAGACTTATTTCTTTAAACCTAAAGGCGAGCGAATGGGCCGCTCTTCTTTTCCTTTTGACCTCCCATCCGGTGAACTTAATCCCTGACTTCGCTTCCAGCTCTTTGATCGCGGGCTCGATTACCCGCTGCTTTAAATTCCTGAACGCTTCGTACTGACCATCCAAACCGAGGCGTTTTTTGAACTCATCAACGGTGATCAACAACGTTTTGGTACGGCTGTTTATGTTTCTCCATTTGATGAGAAGCTCATAGAGCCGGATCGAATAGGTCGACTGAAGCGGCGCCACCTTGCGGAGTTCGTACCAAGTAAAATTCTTAGTAAGATGGATTAAATGAGCCTCCGCGTGCTTCGAAAACCGCAGAAGAATCGCCGCCTCGCCTTCCAGGTACTCCACAGAATCAAACCATTTTCCGTCCTGACCGCCAATCTGGAGCTTACGCTTGGATAGCTGCTCAGTACCCTCCTGTAACGCATGATAGGCTCTTTTTAACGACGTACTAAAAGTCTCGGCGTACTCTTCCGCCGTGTAGGTAATCTCTTCGGGTAAGGCCTCGTAGGGATTAATGCCGGCAATACACGCCAGAATAATCCGCTGCTCGACCAGATTCAGCTTATAATTGGCATCGATTAACATGTTGGACTTGAACACCTTTCTCTGACCGGGTGATAGGGTCTTTTGCTGCGCAGCTTCTTCGTCTTTCACGGCCTGTAAAGCAGCCTCCATATGACCAACCAGCCTTTTCATATGCTGCAACCCTTTATCTTCCGATGATAAGGGCTTTTTTAGTGCAGGCTCTTTGTCTTCCAGGGTCTTGGAAATAGACCTCATATAGTCATCCAGCTTTTTCATAGGCCTGCACCTAGGGCTGGATTAGGGACTAATTTACGCTCAAAAAACACAAAGCGATATTTTTCAATGACTTGTCGCTTTGAGTTTGGCGGAGAGAGAGGGATTCGAACCCTCGATACGCTATAAACGTATACACACTTTCCAGGCGTGCTCCTTCAGCCACTCGGACATCTCTCCAGATTTCGAGATGCGCAAGGTTAAACTAGTTTGTAGCTGGAATCAAATACTTGACAGCTTACTCTCTTTAGCTGCAACCCTGTGCAAGGAGAGAGTTGGTTTGCAGCCCCTAATGAGATTGACCTAAGGGCAGCCGCAAGCGGGCTCCCCCCAGGCTGAAGACAATTTTTAGCTGCCGGGATTTATCTTATATGTGGTAACTGAACTCACCCACCAGGGCGTTCTCTTCCAACTCACGAAAGGTTTCAGTGCTGATATGTAGCAATTTTCCATGATCACCGGTCTCGAAATAGAGATCAGGCTGCTGTAATAGCGCCACATCAACCAGGGTTTCTATACCATATGGGTCACCCAAAGGCGGCACCGCTCCGGTTTCACAATCGGCAAAGGCCTGCTGTAGCTCCTCTTCTGATATAAGAAATAGATTACGCCCGGTTAGCTGGGTCAAATCGTCAAAGTCTATATGGTGGGTTGCTGGAATAACGGCCAGCATGTAGACCTCATCATCCCCCAGCAGTACCGACTTCGCCATTCTGTCCCCAGGAATATGAGCCGCTTCCGCGCTATGCAGTGTGGAGCTGGTTCGTCTGTGATCAATAATCTCATAATCAGATGTGTGATTATGTAAATACTCCTGGAGTGTAATCGCAATTGCCATGACACCACCTCACCTGTTTCATCCTATAACAGTGATTATAGTTCGCGATTTACAAATTTGGTTTTTTAGCTGCATTTCCTAGGGTCTGTTAACACTAATCGAATAGCCTCATCCCTTCGGGTTAACCCTGAAAAATCGCCACCCGGCGTTGCTTGTCGTTCATTTGGAGTGATCAAAACCTATCTCCTCGCGCCTTGATTGGCGCTTTTTCAGGGGCAACAGGGACGATTCGATTAGTGTTAACAGGCCCTAACTAAATTTATAATAATCCGGCAACAAAATAGTTTGATTTCAGCCGCATTGAGCATGGCCAAGTGCAGCACGATGGGGTAGGATTTCTCTCCCGCCGTTACCATGCTTAGTGATAAGAGACTATTGATATAACAATGGCTAAAAGAAAGAAAAAATCGCAGTCAATGGCCCAATTGGCCGATCGTCACCACCTTTATGAACTGTCTGTTCAATGTTCCGAGGCGGAGATCGACTTCGTTGATGACACCTACAAAAAACTCAAAGGGCATAGAGCCAAACTATTGAGAGAGGACTTTTGTGGCACAGCCAATGTCTGCTGTGAATGGGTAAGACGACGCAAGGGAAACCAGGCAATCGGTGTCGATTTGGATGCTGAAGTATTGCAGTGGGGTCAGGAGAATCAACTGTCGCAACTCAAGTCCTCGCAAAGCAAGCGTATTACTTTGCTGAATAAAAATGTTCTGACCGCTGAGACTGAATCTATGGAGATCATCTCAGCAATGAATTTCAGTTATTGGTTGTTTAAGGAGAGGACGCAGCTCAAACGCTACTTTCGACGTGCATTCAAGCAACTATCTGACGATGGTGTTCTGTTCATGGATGCCTATGGTGGCTCTGACTCTTACAAAGAGATTGAAGAGGAGAGGGAGATCGAGGATGGTAAGAGCAGCTTCACCTATATCTGGGAACAGGAGAAGTATGACCCCATCAGTGGCAATCTGATCTGCCATATCCATTTTGATTTCGAGGATGGTTCCAGGTTCGATCGAGCCTTCAGCTATGATTGGCGCCTCTGGAGTCTGCCTGAAGTTCGCGAGCTGTTGGAAGAGGTTGGGTTTAAAAAGATTACCTTCTATTGGCAGGGATTCGATGACGACGGTGAAGCAGATGGTATATTTGTCCCTGTTGAGGAAGGCGAAGCTGATGCCGGTTGGATCTGTTATATCTCTGCAGAGAAACAGTAACCAGCCTTCTTTGGTGGGGCATGGCCCCACCCTACGCTTAATTCAAACATATACCGGCATGGCTCCACCCTACGCTTAATTCGAACATGTACCGGCATGGCCCCACCCTAAGCTATGATTGGCGCCTCTGGAGTCTGCCTGAAGTTCGAGAGCTGTTGGAAGAGTTTGGGTTTAAAAAGATTACCTTCTATTGGCAGGGATTCGATGACGACGGTGAAGCAGATGGTATATTTGTCCCTGTTGAGGAAGGCGAAGCTGATGCCGGTTGGATCTGTTATATCTCTGCAGAGAAACAGTAACCAGCCTTCTTTGGTGGGGCATGGCCCCACCCTACGCTTAATTCGAACATTCACAACACTTGACCCAAACCTGTAGGGTGGGGCCATGCCCCACCAAGTGGACTTAAAACAGTGCGCCTAACTTGAACGAATAGCCACCTGCAACACCATATCAAAGTTTAGATTCTTTAGCTGAGCATAAAGTGTAACCAGGTACTTTTTATCTTGCTAGTAACTGGCACAATACTCTTCGACAAACTTTGCGATTTCACTTAAATCATTTAGATCAAGTATTGGCAACTCGCTCTGTTGTTCAATTGGTGCATCAGTGGCTACTGCAATAACAGAGGGATCATCAGGAAATAGTAGTGGCTTGCCCAATGCAGGGCGATGTAGCTCTATTTTGGGGAAATCGAGATGCCTGAACCCCTCCACCACGACAAGATCAATTTCCCGACAGTCGAGTCTCTGCAACAATTCAGGCAATTCTGGTTCCTTTGGGTGTGGCTCATCCACCATTAAGGCCCAATGTTGAGAGGTGGCCAGTAGAACCCGACCAGCACCCGCCTTGCGTAATTCGTAACTATCCTTACCTGGTTGATCCACATCTACCTTATGGTGGGCATGCTTAATGACACCCACTCGCATTCCGGACTCTTTGATAAGCGGAATTAACTGTTTCAACAGCGTAGTTTTTCCTGTTCCGCTGTATGCGGCAAAACCTAAGAGTGGGGTTTTAGAGGAGATCAAATCTGTATTTTGAATCACTGCTGCCCCATTAACTTTCAATCTTTTCAGAACAACTCTGAAAGCCCCTCTCCCTTTACGGGAGAGGGGTTGGGGAGAGGGTGTACGCGGAGCGTTTCATGTGGTTGAAAGAGAAAACCGCATTGATCGTTCATATTTTTCTTGCTGATTGTTGGAGAAAATAGGGTGTTCATTCTCCCCCTCTCCCGCAAGGGGAGAGGGGAGTTTCTCTCCCACCCATTTAAGATACTGATGACTTGTAAGTTTTTCTTGCCGTGACCCTCTGCTTTACAATGCTTTTTCATGTCTCAATTCTCAATCAGCGATAGAAACCAACAGCAATGAATCAGTTGCAACCGTATTAGTTAAAGTAAGTGGGACAGCAATGATTTTGAATAAACTATTTGGTCGCAGAGCTCATCATGACTTAAGCATCTTCCTGCTTTACACCATGAATCATAATAATCAGATCTGCTGCATCACGGCTGATGCCCAGCTCTTCAATCAATTGTTCCGGACCGGCGCCGGCACGAACCATACTGATGGCATCACTGTATGGTGGATCACCTTGCAGGTTCGACTGTTCAATATTTTCTTGTCGCTCTTCAAGATCACGCCCCTGTCGTTCCAGCCGATTCACACGCCTATCCACACCAACAGCGCTCGAACAAAGCGCAGCAACAGTCTGTTTCAGGGTTTGGATCTCTTTGCTTTGTTGGGCCAGACGCTCCTTTCTCCTACGATCAATGATAAAGAGATAGCCCAAAAATGCGGCAAGCAGCATTGCCAGCGGAAGTAAAACGAACCAGAATAAAATTGAACTACCTGCCATAGTTCACCCTGGCGATAACACCTACTATCTGAATACCAGGGTGCAGTCTCTGCAGCAGTTTAGTCATCAAGCATACTCATCAATATGTGGCTTTCCATTACCTTTGTCTTGTTTAGGCTTCTGCTGCTCCTGATTCTCCTGTTCATCCTTCCGTTTTGGACGATCACGGCGCATAGGGGCCTTTGCCGGCTTTACCGGGTAGAGAGGATTGAGTGGACTTTGTTCTCCAATTTCAGGCATAGCTGGTGCCTTTTTACCAAAAGCAGTCTAATCCATTAAAAATAGCTGTTAAATTGTTTTCAACAATAGATCCTGTATGCAAGTCTAGTACATGCTGATTTCCTGCCACTCCTCATCGGTAAGCAGTTTATTCAGATCGACCAGAATCAGTAACCTTTTATCTTGGGTGGCAACTCCCTGGATGTAGCGGGAACTCTCTTCTGTTCCTACATTGGGCGCCACATCAATCTGATCTTCACTGAGTTCAACAACTTCAGCTACTGCATCGACCAGAATACCGACAACCTGCTTCTCTGATTCGATCACAATAACGCGACTGGCATCGTTGACCTCAACCGAAGGCAGACCAAAACGCTTTCTCGTGTCTATAACGGTAACCACGTTACCGCGCAGGTTAACTATACCCAGGACATAACTCGGTGCTCCGGGTACTGGAGCGATCTCTGTCACCCTTAATACTTCCTGTACCTGCATGACATTGATGCCATAAACCTCATCCATCAGGATGAAAGTAACAAATTGAATCAGTGGACTACCACCACTCTCATCATCATCTACACTCATGGTCTACACCTCTAAAGCTCACTGAACTTCTGATTTTTCGTTGAAGCACCGATCTCATGTCATCTACACTCAGGCTGCAAGCAACCCTAAAACCCCATCTACGTCGAGCAGAACACTCAACTCTTGGATGATAATACCTGCATACCAGGGTTTATTAGGCACCCCACTACGCCAACGTACCTCATCCTTTTCAATACTCAAAGTATTACAGATACTGTCCACAGCCAATGCACGATCGCCCTCGCCTATGATCAAAAGCTGCTGCGGTTTTACCCGATCATCTACAGTCAACCGTTCCGGCATCAATAAGCGGGCTGAGTCTATTACAACCACTTTCTCTTCCCGATTAAGAACGACACCTAATGACCAAACAGGTTGGCCAGGTAGCTGACTTGCCTCTCCACTGTAGTTGAGAATCCCCTTTAATGCATTGAGGGGGATACCCATGGTGATGCCATTAACTTTGAATAGCAGCACCTGAAACTCATTTTCAACCCAATCCGGCAACCCTGAGGCTTGTTGTGGCTGGATCTGAACAGACTCTGCAAGCTCCGGCTCTGACAGCTGGGTCACTTCTGTCTGTTCCTCCACTATAATATCGGCAACAGGAGGAGGCTCTTTAACCTTCACGCTTTTGTCTGGGATTGTGTCAATCTCCAGCAATAGCGTATCGAGGTAACTCTTTAGCGCGTTGTCCGGTTCCTCTATTTTGTTTGCGACCGGTTTCAAGCGAGACTTATCTGATGGCATACTCATGCACCAGCTCCCGCTTTCGGTAGTGTCTCGTGATCATTCAGTAACTCTTCGAGTAACTTACCGTAAGCCAGTGTTCCATGGCTCTGAGGTGCAAACAGAGCAGGAGGTATACCCGCCTTACTGGCTTCACGAAAAAGTGTATCCACAGGTATCAGGCTATGCCATACATGCTCAGGATAACTCTCTCTCATCACTCTAATACTATCAATGGAGGCCCTTGTACGACGATCAAACATCGTTGGCACTATATGGTAGGGCAGAGGGATCTGTCTGGACTTGGTAACCATATCAAGGGTATGTAACATGCGCTCCAGCCCTTTTAGAGCAAGAAATTCTGTTTGTACTGGGATAATCAGGTGATCACATGCAGCCAGTGCGTTGATCATCAGCACGCCTAATATAGGCGGACAATCGAGTAAAACATGATCATAGCGGTCACTAAGCTGGCTCATCGCCTGTTTGATGACCAACCC
This sequence comes from Candidatus Thiodiazotropha sp. 6PLUC1, assembly GCA_040506705.1. Classification (GTDB taxonomy): domain Bacteria; phylum Pseudomonadota; class Gammaproteobacteria; order Chromatiales; family Chromatiaceae; genus Thiodiazotropha. Next base: position 92,928 of record JBEVWG010000021.1, on the reverse strand, counting down.
CATGCCACCCAGTTTGCCTGCCTGCCGATCAAGTGTGGCCAATGCCATTTCAGCCGGCATTAAATCCAGCCCTTCAGTACCTGTGGGGTGAATCAGCCCAAGAGGATCAACAGTCTGCTTCTGTGCCACGCCTTTAAACAAGCTGTAGACACTCTCTTCAAGCCCATCAGGGTCGTATCGAAAATAACTGGTCAGAGAGGCGTGTGGATCGATATCAACCAACAGGGTACGCAACCCCCATTGGGCCAATAGCCCTCCCAATGAGACCGTTGTGGTGGTTTTTCCCACCCCCCCTTTCTGATTGGCGACGGTCCAGATCTTCATCCGCCACTTCCCGGTAGATCGATGGTTCGATCCTGCTTACCATTCATACCCAGGATCACCAGGGTAACGCGACGATTTTTAGCTCTTCCCTGCTCTGTATTGTTACCTGAGACAGGTCTATGCTCCGCATAACCGACTGCAGACATACGATCTGGAGTAACACCGGTTCGGCTCATCAAGTGCACAACACTGGCAGCACGAGCTGCCGATAACTCCCAATTGGATGGAAACTCTTCGGTGTTGATCGGACGGTTATCAGTATTGCCTTCCACTTGGATCTGGTTGGGAACTGCTGCCAACACCTTGCTGATTTCTCTGAGGGCCTTTACCGCAGCCCTTGAAAGATGGGCACTGGCACTGGGGAACAACATCTTATCCTTCATGTTCACCACCACCCGATCCTCGCTGAAACTGACATCAACCAGCTCCTGGTCGACATAGTCACTCAACATATCCTCGATGGTGGCGGCTAAAAAACTGAGTCGCTGGGTCTCATTGCTTGGCAGATCGGGTATCACCTCTTTTCCAACCGCCTGATCCAGGCCCAGACGATTCTCCATACCTGGTCCCTGACGAAGTTCACCTTCGATCAATGCGCTCTCCTGTCCCAGACCCGGGGTATCCCCACGGCTACGGGCAAGTTCACCAACCTGAATCGGTTCCAGACTACGCTGGGATTCCTGAAATGCATGGGTGAGGGTTTGAGATAACACTCGGTATTTACCTTCATTCACTGAAGAGACCGAATACATGACCACAAAAAATGCGAACAGCAGGGTCACGAAATCCGCATAGGAGACAATCCAGCGTTCGTGGTTAACGGGCTCTTCCTGGCGTTTGCGTCTTCTGCCCATGACTAGCCGACCCTACTTGACCATTTACAAAGGATATTCATTGCAGAAACCCTTTCAATTTGGTTTCGATACTGCGAGGGTTGTCGCCCTCAGCGATGCCGATAACACCCTCTATCACCATCTCTCGAAATGTAGATATCTGTTCCGATTGCGTCTTCAGTTTTGAAGCGATTGGCAAGAGGAACAGATTCGCGAGTCCAACCCCGTATATCGTGGCAACGAAAGCTGTAGCAATACCACTACCCAACTTGCTGGGATCAGCCAGATTCTGCATCACGTGAATCAATCCCATTACCGCACCGATAATGCCAATTGTAGGTGAATATCCTCCCATTCCCTCGAATACCTTGGATGCCTGGATATCGTATTGCTCACTGGCATCCACTTCCATCTCAAGAATAGAACGTAGCGCATCGGGCTCACTGCCATCTACCAACAGCTGCATACCTTTACGGATAAAAGGGTCAGGCTCTTCATCAGCGATCGTCTCTAAACCCAGCAGCCCCTCTTTTCTTGCAATATTGCTCCACTGCACCAACTTATCTATGGTTGTGCGCATATCGAGCTTGGCTGGTAGAAAGACACGTCCGGAGAGGCGTAGTGCATGCCAAAAGACCGGCACAGGCGTCTGTAGCAAAATGGCGCCAATCGTACCGCCGATGACAATCACCATAGCAGGACCATTGACCAGGGAGTCCATATGCCCCCCTTCTAGCCAATTACCACCAAGTATCGCCAGAAAAGCGACCAGTATTCCGATAAAACTCAGAAAGTCGACTCTCATTTCAGTCTCGCTAGCAATGGACCCATCTCATCCAGACCCAGAACCCGATCCGACAGACCTGCCTTCTCAACAGCTTGTGGCATACCGTAGACCACACAGCTTTTCTCGTCCTGACTCCAAAGGGAGGCACCCGTATTTTTCAACTTTTTTGCCCCTTCAAGACCATCGGCTCCCATACCCGTTAATATTAGTCCCAGTGCATTACCCCGATAACTTTCTGCAACCGATGAAAGAAAAACATCGACACTTGGATGGTAGATCTCCCCAGGCAGGGCTTCGGAAATCCGGATCTGGTAGCCCCCAGCACCTCTCACAATGCGCAACTGTTTTCCACCGGGCGCGATCAACCCCTCCCCTGGAACCAGTCTGTCACGATCCACTGCCTCTTTGACCTTTATCGAACAGGCTACATCAAGTCGTTCTGCATAAGCTGTGGTAAAACTGCCCGGCATATGTACAGCAGCAACTACAGGCAACGGAAAATTTCTTGGCAAAGCACTTAATATCTGACGAAGTGCAACCGGTCCACCAGTAGATGCACCAATTGCTACCAATTCAGGGTTACTCGTAAATGAAGGAGCAGTCTGCTTGATTGGCGATACACGGGAAGATTGACTGAGATAATCTTTGACACTGGAGCGAGATCTGGACATAGAGGATTTACCTAAATTCCGCACCCGTTCGAGTAGCTCCTTTGCAGTCTCTTCCGCACCTGAAACCGGATTATTCATCTCCTTTGGCAGAAAATCCATGGCCCCGGCATCCAATGCATCAAGCGTCTCCCTGGCACCTTCGGTGGTTACAGCAGAAAACATCAGGATTCTGGTTGGCATCTCTGCCATGATTTTACGAACTGCCGTAATCCCATCGATCACAGGCATTTCGACATCCATCGTCACCACATCCGGTTTTAAAGATCTATTCTGCCTGATTGCCTCTGCACCATTCGCAGCGAAGCCAACAACCTCTATGTCACTAGCGGTTTGCAGTGCCGCCGCCACACGATTACGGAAAAAGGCGGAGTCATCGACAATCAATACTCGCACTTTGGCGCCCATATTCCCTCTTAAAAACCACTTTAGTCTCAGAGACGGGCAGCAACCCAAGCTTTCTCAGCGTTATGCAACACCCCGTCAAAAACCGATTAATCAAAATTTCTTAACATTTTTTCGCATCAGACCAGGTACATCCATGATCAATGCGATTTTTCCATCGCCTGTGATAGTGGCGCCAGCCATACCTTCAAGACCTTGCAGTAAAGCCCCTAAAGGCTTGATCACAACCTCCTCTTGCCCGATCAAATGATCGACTACCAAACCAACCTGTAAATTACCTACATTCACTATTACCACATGCCCATTGCCCTTCTCTTCAGTGTCCAGTGGGTTTTTGGGTCTCAGCCAGTTTCGTAGATAGAACAGTGGTAGCGCACGCTCTCTTACCATGATGGTCAGTTGCCCATCAACAACATGGGTACGCTTGAGATCGAGATTAAAGATCTCCACAACACTGGCTAAAGGAAGAGCGAAAGGTTGATCGTTCAGCAACACCATCAGGGTCGGCAATATTGCCAGGGTCAATGGCAGTTTGATGATAATGATACTGCCTTGTCCCCATTCCGAGTCGATCTCAACTGAACCGTTCATCTGGGCAATACGAGTCTTTACTACATCCATTCCAACACCGCGTCCCGAAACATCGGAAATCTCAGTCTTGGTGGAAAAACCGGGTGCAAAAATCAGGTTAAAACACTCTCTATCATCCAACCTGGCAGCTGCATCAGCATCCATCATGCCCTTTTCAACAGCCTTCTCACGTAATACGTCAGGATCCATCCCCTTACCATCATCGGCAATAGAGAGCAGAATATGGTCACCTTCCTGTGCAGCTGACAGCACCACGGTACCCCGTCTGGGCTTTCCTTTTTGCTCACGTTCTTCCGGCTGTTCGATACCATGGTCGACTGAATTTCTCACCAGATGCACCAGGGGATCGGCTAACGCCTCGACCAGGTTCTTATCCAGATCGGTATCTTCACCCTGCATCTCCAGGTCGATCTCTTTTTTAAGGCTACGAGCCAGATCCCGCACAACACGGGGAAAACGACCGAAAACTTTTTTGATCGGCTGCATGCGGGTTTTCATCACTGCCAGTTGCAGATCCGAGGTCACCACATCGAGATTACCCACTGCGTTCGATACTTGTTCATCATTCAAAGTCGCTTTCAGCGTCGCCAGGCGATTACGAACCAGAACAAGCTCACCGACCATATTCATAATATCGTCGAGGCGCTGGGTATCCACCCGAACAGATGTCTCTGCTGGTGGTTTGTTTGCCTGTGGAGGCTTAGCCCCTTTTGCAGCAGGTTTTGCGGAAGCTTTCGCTTTCTTTTCTGTAGCAGCTTTGGGCTCGGACTTGGCAGCAGGCTTGGGCGCCGCTTTTGGAGCAGGTGCTTTTTTAGCCGCAACAACTTTCTTCTTCGCCACAGCTTTCTTTTTCGCTGCAGGTTTTGCCTTTGGTGCTGCAGGGGCCTCCTGCTTTACCTTTTTCGGATCGAATTTACCCGAGCCGTGAATCTGGTCGAGAATATTCTCAAACTCATCCTCAGAGATATCATCGCTGGCATTTCCTGCCGCTTTTTTCTTCTCTGGCTCACTGTCTGCTACTTTATTGGGATCGAATTTGCCCTTGCCATGGATCTGATCAAGGATATTCTCGAACTCATCTTCTGAAATATCATCCGAATCAGCTTTCTGACTCTTTTCATCTGCTTTAGGTTTACCGGTAAACTTCCCCTTACCGTGGAGATCATCCAATAGGGATTCAAATTCATCCTCAGAGATATCGTCACTTGCGGCAGTAGTCTCAGCTGGTTCCTGGATGGCATCAAGAAGCTCTTCGAATTCGTTTTCACTCAGATCTTCCGTCTCAGCCTCGGAATCAGCCTGCGCCGGCTCTTCAACCTCCTCGACAGCTTCCTCCTCAACCTCTTCCTGCTCCTCTTCCTCACCTTCGGGTACAGCAAATGTATTCAGGCGTTGAATGAGACTGGGTTCGGCATGATCGGGCATGACCCCCTGGCGCACATCATTGAACATCGCATTCACGACATCCAGCACTTCAAGCACCGAATCCATTAAATCCGGCCCTACACTGCGCTGACCTTGGCGCAGGATATTAAATACGTCTTCTGCGCGGTGACAAACCTCAACCAATGGATCAATGGTGAGAAAGCCTGCGCCACCCTTGATGGTATGGAACCCACGAAAAACGGCGTTGAGCAGATCAAAATCGTCAGGTTGCTGCTCAAGGTCGACCAACTGCTCACTAAGCAGCTCAAGAATTTCTCCTGCCTCGACCAAAAAATCCTGAAGGATTTCGTCGTTGACATCGATGCTCATCTAACACTCCCGGTAACACTACCGAATATTGCCATTCTTATTGACTGATATATCGGTCTAAACCTGAATAACTAAAATCCAAGGCTGGAGAGCAGATCATCCACGTCATCCTGACTGGTCACTTGATCCCCTTGATCGAGACCTGGAATCGCCGGACCGGCCAACTCTTCGTTACTCTTCTTTTCGCTCCCTTCGTCAAACTTATCGCCCGTAATGCGGACCAACATTACCAATTTCTCTTCAACATCGTGAACCAGTGTGATCACCTTACGGATAATCTGGCCGGTGAGATCCTGAAAGTCCTGAGCCATTAGCACGTCAGAGAGGTTTTTATGCAGACTGGCGGCATCTTCTTTAGATTTGGCGAGATATTCAGACAAAGAAAGACTCAGATCCTTAAAGTCATCCTTATTCAGCATACGAGAACGCAATCGCTCCCACTGCTCCAATAATTCAGCGGATTGGGATTCAATGCCTTCAACCAACGGCATACTCTTTTCAACCGCTGTCAGGGTACGATCCGCAGATTGCTCAGTCATTGTAATGACATAACTGAGCCGTTCTTTGGCATCAGGTATTTCAAAACTGGTCATATCGTTGATGCGCGCATCGAGTAGAAACCCATTGATCGCATCATGCAGCTCGCGTGTCAAACGACCGACTTCAAGAAACAGTTGATCATTATTTGTAGGAGTGGTCAGTGCTGCGATCAGCCTTTCAGACTCCTCTTCATCGCCTGATTCCAAACTGCTGACCAACGCTTTGGCTGTATCTAAACGCAGCTGGTTATCCTGTTGTTGCCCCATAGTGAGAAACTCCCGGAGAAAAAAGGTTAACCCACGCGTTCAAAGATCTTACCGATCTTCTCTTCCAGGGTGGTTGCGGTAAAGGGCTTTACAACATAACCGTTGACGCCTGCCTGGGCTGCCTCAATAATCTGCTCGCGTTTAGACTCAGCTGTCACTAGAAGAACTGGCAGGCTAGCCAATTTCTCATCTGCTCGCACAGCCTTCAGTAGATCGATACCCGTCATGCCAGGCATATTCCAGTCTGAGACGAGAAAATCGAAATTCCCGCTCTGCAACATGGGCAATGCAGTCAAGCCATCGTCTGCCTCCTGGGTATTGTTGAAACCCAAGTCTCTCAGCAAGTTTTTGATAATTCGCCGCATTGTGGAGAAATCATCCACAATGAGGATCTTCATATTTTTGTCCAATGCTTACTCCCTCCTGTATTTTTACCGGTCATCTCCAATCACGGCATCTACAGGCCAACCAATTACTACTCTTCTTCGTGCACTAGTGAGAGCCATTCTGTCAGTCTAGAGCGCAATCGCAAGGTTGCCTGACTGTGTATCTGGCAGACCCGAGATTCACTGACACCCAACACATGCCCGATCTCCCGAAGATTCATTTCATCGTCATAATACATAGCGATCACCAATCGCTCCCGTTCAGGTAAACTGGCTATAGCCTCAGCCAGCGCCTTCTTGAAGGCATCCTTCTGCAAACCCTCAAAGGGGCTGTCCATCGGGCCTTCACGGGAAGCCGGAAAGCCATCACTGACTGCTGTCAATTCATCCAGACTGAATATCCGGCATCCGGTTGAGTCCTGCAGGATCTGATGATAATCCTCCAGGCTCATCTCAAGCGCCTGCGCCACCTCGATATCCCGAGCATCTCGACCCTCGGTGTTTTCGATTTCTCGCATCGCCTCGGCCACCATACGTGCCTTACGATGCACAGAACGTGGCGTCCAATCGCTGCGTCTGATCTCATCCAGCATGGCACCCCTGATGCGGATACCCGCATAGGTCTCAAAACTGGCGCCCTGCGTGGGATCATAGTTTTTGCTTGCTTCCAGCAAACCCAGCATACCTGCCTGGATCAGATCATCCGATTGCACATTCGGTGGCAATCGGTTCATCAAATGATAGGCGATCCTTTTGACCAGCCCTGCATGCTGGTTAACCAAGTCATTGTAGCTCTGCTGCTTTTGCACGGCGGTGTATGTCGCTAAACCGTTCACCGTCATTACTCCCCATATTGGCTTGAAAATTGGATCAGACGTTCGACAAAAAACTGCAGATCACCACTGACTCCAGTTGGTACAGGCCAGTTATCGGCCTTCTTGGCTAAATTCTTGAACGCCTGCGCTACTCTCGATCTCGGAAAGGCCTCAACCACTGGTTTTTGACTCTTCACCGCTTTCCTGAGCTGCTCATCATACGGAATACTGCCCATGTAGCTGAGCATAACATCCAGATACTGATCAGTAACCCGACACATCTTGTTGTACAGATCGCGTCCTTCCTGAACAGTTTTGACCATATTGGCCAGTATACGAAAACGACTGATACCATGCTCTCGATTTAATAATTTAATTATGGCATAGGCATCTGTAATTGACGCTGGCTCGTCACAGACAACCACAATCTGCTCCTGAGCCGCCCTGCTAAAGCTGATTACCAAATCAGAAATACCTGCTGCAGTATCGATCAGCAATATGTCCACATCATTGGCCAGCTCACTAAATGCATGAATCAATCCTGCATTTTCTGCTGGTGACATCTCCGCCATGTGCTGAATACCAGAGGCGCCCGGTACAACCCGCAAACCCTTTGGCCCGGTGACAATGATATCCTCAAGGGAAGCTTCACCCCGCATCACATGGGAGAGGTTTAGTTTAGCATGTAATCCAAGTACCACGTCCAGATTAGCCAACCCCATATCCGCATCCAACAGCATCACCCGCCGTCCCATTTCGGAGAGGGCAATCCCCAGGTTGGCGGAAATATTGGTTTTACCCACGCCCCCCTTGCCGCCAGTAACAGCAATTACTCTAACAGGTTCTGGGTTAACCATCCTACGTAGTCCGGTTGCCTGGTCTTCGATATGTTCAGACATTTGCATGTTCGCTCATTCCTCCGAAGGCCATAGCCAGATACTCCTCATCGGGTTGATGTTCTGTCTGTTGCGTCATTTCAACAGCCTGCCTTATTAGTACTTCGGATCGGGCAACATGAATATCTTCAGGCACCCGCTGGCCATCAGTGGTAAACGCCAGGGGAAGCCTTGCTTCCAGTAACGCAGAAAACACACCACCGAGGGAGGCGGCTTCATCCATTTTTGTCAGGATTGCAGCCACAGGTGAGATAGCACCAAATGAACGAATCGCGTGAGTCAGAGCGCTACGCTGTGTAGTCGCTGAGAGTGTCAGTAAGGCCTTCACCGGATGATTACCCTGATTCAAGAGCGCTAGACGCTCTGTCAATTTCAGATCCCGTTGACCCATTCCTGCTGTGTCGATCAATACCAGGCGTTTTTCTGCAAATGCATGCAGAGCACTACTCAACTCCTCAGGGGAAGTGACGCTGCGAACAGGCACATCCAGAATTTGACCATAGTTCTGTAACTGTTCCTGAGCACCAATGCGATAGCTGTCCGCTGAAATCAGTGCCAGATGACGATTACCATGGCGTAGACAAAACTTTGCCGCCAGTTTGGCGATGGTTGTTGTCTTTCCAACGCCGGTTGGACCGACCAGAGCCAGAATACCTCCGGCATTAAGCAGATCGTCATGCTCAACCAGAAATTCCCGACCGAGATGATTCAAAGCCTGTCTCCAGGCCAGTTCAGGGGTCTCAGCATCCTCTGCCCGATAGGCCAATTCACGGCAATGGGCGGCATCCAAACCAAGTCCCATGAGTTGCCGCATCAATTCTTGTGTTTGAGGACGACGATGGCCCATATCGCGCCAGGTCAGTTCGGATAACTCATTTTCCATCATCCGGCGCAGTGCCTGCATCTCCTGCCGCATCTCGCGCAACACTGGATCCTGGCTCCACTCCACCTTAGGTTTATCCCTGCCCTCGCCTGTATCAAAGGTCTGATGCCTCTCATTGCGTTTAGGGGAGATATTTTTTACACCCCCCTCAACGTCTTTATAAGCTGAAGCAGCAACAGAGTGGGTAGTTGCCTTTTTACCCTTAATCTCTGGTTCGTTTGATTCTATGGAGGTCGGCTGGGTAGTGCTGAAGGCAGACTCATCATAATCTACCGCTGCTACCAGCTCGATGCCTCCCTCTACTCCCTTATTCGAGAGAATAACCGCATCCGATCCCAATGCCTCTTTAACCTGGCGCAAGGCCTGTCGCATGTCAGAAGCGAAAAAACGTCTTATTTTCATAATCCGCAATCTCCGGCGATCACCCTGATAAGAGCTTGCACCTGTTAAACTGCCTATTTAATAATCTGGTCAGTTGAATCCGGGGCACTGAGTGTTAATCCAGTTTTACCCACCTGTTTATCCCTGCCATATGGCTCCACCTCTAGTTATGCAACAACCATTCCAACCAATAAAATGGATATACAGGAATCTATTAACTGTTTGTTTACAATAAGTTAGTGATTAGACGGATTGACAACTCCAGGCAAACTGCAGCATCACAACGCCAGGGGTTTGACTTCTGAATAGTGATTGCGCCAAGGATTCGGCAGCAGAATTTTTTGCAGCATATCCACTGCACGAGATTGAGAAGGTCTGAATGAAGCCAGTTGAAGGGTATGCTCTAACTATTCATTTAGCAATTCAGCGAGTTATCTCATCAGGGCCTGTTAACACGAATCGTATCGGCCCGAGTGTGGTGTAACGTATAAAGCTAACTAAAAAATGGGTACCAGCTTATGCCCCTGGGTCTGCCAACCGATCAGGGAGATGAAACCGTCACCCACCACATCCATTTCAGGCAATACAGTGTTGTTCTCCACTTTAAACACACGATTGGCGATCGCGCAGACCTCCATGCGAACACCCTTCTGTTTAAGGATTTTCGCTGTCGCTGAGATGGCATTCAATTCATCACCAAACTCCAATTCCAATTCATCATCGGGCTCAGTGCTTAGATAGCGCACAGTTTCACCAATAAAGACCAGTACCATATCGGGAGTAACTCCCTGCTTTACCAGGCCTTCATGGGTTCCGCGGATGATATCAAGATAGAAAGCGGTCTTACGGGGATTAGTGAAATCGATAAGAAACACACTCTTGGTCGCTTTTACGCCATTCAGAGCGGCAGAATCATCGATCTTCTCTGCTGCCTGAGTTGCACTGACTCCCAGCAGCAGAAGACCAAAAAGCCAAATCGATAACCCATACCTACCTATCAAATTAGACATCAACGTTTAACCTCACATCTGGTTTATTCAAGCGGTGATCAATGCTGGGTCGCCGCTTTTAATAGGATGCAAAGACTAGAATGAATATTCATTCCTGTCAATAATCATGGCGATTTACAGCGGACCATTGGCTGCTGGCCGCATCTTGATCTGAGCCACACTTGTAGCCCTGAGCATCCTGGTAGTTATGTTATGGATAGTAAGTGACGTTTGCGTTCATTAGAGAACTCCCACCACTTTCTTGGTGCCTCACCCTGCATAAATCTTACTGCAGAGATAAAAACATCGATAACGCAGGGATCATGATGCTTTTGAGTCACGCTGCACAGGTCACTGTACATTTTGTAGGGATCTTGCCCAATTAGCTCACAGGGCTCTTCCATCCCAATGGCAAACAGATCTTTTTCAATTGCTACACCGATATTTGGGATATCACGAAATCTCTTAATATCTGTTCGATTCATATGAGTTTCTGTATTGACGGTAGTCTGAGAAAAATAATACACCTTGTTAAATATAATAAATATCGATAGCCACAATACTTATTAAATGGACAACATAGAGCGACACGGAAGGATTGTTTGTTCATTTTCCGTGTAATCCGTGTATTCCGTGGTTAAAGCATATATATAGATTTTCAAAAATCTCTTCAACCACGGATGACACGGAACGACACGGAAGGTTGTTTGTTCATTTCCATGTAATCCGTGTATTCCGTGGTTAAAGCATATATATAGATATTCAAAAACCCTCTTCAACCACGGATGACACAGAGCAACACGGAAGGATTGTTTGTTCATTTTCCGTGCATTCAGTGTATTCCGTGGTTAAAGCATAAATATAGGCATTCAAAACCCTCTTCAACCACGGATGACACAGAGCAACACGGAAGGATTGTTTGTTCATTTTCCGTGTAATCCGTGTATTCCGTGGTTAAAGCATATATATAGATTTTCAAAAATCTCTTCAACCACGGATGACACAGAGCAACACGGAAGGATTGTTTGTTCATTTTCCGTGTAATCCGTGTATTCCGTGGTTAAAGCATAAATATAGACATTCAAAAACCCTCTTCAACCACGGATGACACAGAGCAACACGGAAGGATTGTTTGTTCACTTTCCGTGTAATCCGTGTATTCCGTGGTTAAAGCATAAATATAGACATTCAAAAATCCTCTTCAACCACGGATGACACAGAGCAACACGGAAGGATTGTTTGTTCACTTTCCGTGTAGTCCGTGTATTCCGTGGTTAAAGCATAAATATAGACATTCAAAAATCCTCTTCAACCACGGATGACACAGAGCAACACGGAAGGATTGTTTGTTCACTTTCCGTGTAGTCCGTGTATTCCGTGGTTAAAGCATAAATATAGACATTCAAAAATCCTCTTCAACCACGGATAACACGGAACGACACGGAAGGTTGTTTGTTCATTTCCATGTAATCCGTGCATTCCGTGGTTAAAGCATATATATAGATATTCAAAATATCTCTTCAACCACGGATAACACGGAACGACACGGAAGGATTGTTTGTTCACTTTCCGTGTAATCCGTGTATTCCGTGGTTAAATATTTGTATTTACGTCTATTCAGTAGTTAAAGCTTAAGGAACCTCTGAACAAGTTACGAACCATATCCTGCCGCAAGAATGCACCGTCTCAGAGTTACCTTAATCCATTCCACAAGCCAGGTTAGGTTTCGGCCGAACGAACCAACGACAATCAGACTCGGACAATTTACGTGATCTGGATGCATAAATTAAACGCGTAAGCATGAGAACAATACCTAATGCAATAGAGGTCGCGATGACAGATACAATACCAGCCATTGCCAGATACCAGGCGTAGACTGTCATAGAATGTGTGCTCACAACACCCAAGGACGATACCAGGCACGATATAACAATGATCGCCACTTGAACAAGTGTAATGGATTTGTGAATTTTACAGATATTTATCATCTTTTAATCCCGCCATAATCTTTAGTGGAATGATGTACTCAGAGTTATGCCTGCTCACCTGATACAACTTTAATTCTTAAAACATACCCATAGCAGATGCATTCAACCGCATCTTGGTGGACTATATATCGAAAGCTTTTATTGCAGATGGAAAGTCAGAGATTCTTGGCTCGGTTAATTTCTTCCGGTCAATTCATGAATCGGTTCACGGAGAGACTGACTTCTATAGACTTCGTAGAAATAATCTACGAAACATGGCTTTTGTCTTCTTTTTAACCTATTCATCACAGTAGACCCTTGTTCCATTATAAAATGTAGATTCACTAATTAAATAAACCCAAAACTTTTTAGTGGAACAAATAAACGCCTTAAAACTGGACTCTCTACCATATTTAAAACAGGCTGAAGACAATATACTTTTCGTTATGAACACCAGTAGTACTGGAGTTCCCATTAGACTATTCACAGGCTCCCTCCAGAACAGATGTTCCATCTTTATGCGCGGCAAGATTGACAGATCACAATTGCGATTACAAGACGTAATGCTGACCATTTATTGCTATTGTTTAATAACCTCACCTCGACACATTCGATCGACCTTTGATGTCTCTGGTTAAGCCTGAGCAAGGAAGCCGTGTGATCAATAAAGTTGCCATAAATCGCAATTAGGGCTACAGGCGTGGCTCAGATCAAGGCGTGGCACAAGGATGTGCCGTTTACGGATCTAAGGATGGAATGGCCCAGCCCGCGTCAAGAGCCGCAACACCGAGCTGAGCCACGCTTGTAGCCCCTATCCTTATGATATTTAACGACAGGCCGTCGTGTATTAATACCTATGGCCTGGTTAGTAACTATGCCCTTGCTGCAGCCTCTCCGTTTCCTATCGTAGAAATCACTTTGATCTGTCGATTATCCGGGACTTCATTGTAAGAGAGGATATGCATACCTGGTGCAGTATGCTTTGCAAAACGCGCCATCCAGGACCGAATAGGTGCAGCAACCAGCAGTAAGCCTTGTTGTCCTTGCGCCTCCATTGAAGCCTGGGTCTCAGCCAGTGCATTCTGAAGTCGTTCGGCCAATCCAGGTTCAAAACCAGCCTGACCATCTTCAGATGCCTGCAAGGTGCGTTGTAACAGTTGTTCCAATCCAGGATCTAAAACAGCAACAGGAATCTCTTCTGTGGTACCTATAAGTTTCTGCACTATCCCCCGTGATAAAGCCACACGAACAGCGGCTGTTAACACATTTGGATCCTGACTGCGTGTAGATTGCTCAGCCAATGTCTCAGCAATGGTACGAAAGTCCCTGATGGGAACATGTTCTGATAGAAGATTCTGAAGTATCTTGGTAACCACACTAAGAGATAGCGTTTTAGGCACCAGGTCTTCCACCAGTTTAGGTGCATTTCGTGCTAACAGATCAAGCAGTTGTTGTGTCTCTTCATGACCTAAGAGTTCATTTGACTGTGACTGGAGTATTTCACTCAAGTGTGTAGCCACCACCGTACTCGCATCGACAACGGTATAACCCAGTGTTTGGGCATGATCCTTCTGTTCCGGATCGATCCAAACTGCTTCGAGTCCGAATGTTGGATCCTTAGTTGGTGTACCCTGTAACTGACCAAAGACCTGACCTGGATTTATTGCCAGCTCTCGGTCGGGGTAGATTTCCACCTCTGCAACCACCACACCATTGATCGAAATTCGGTAGTTGTTAGGTGCCAAATCGAGGTTATCTCGAATATGAACCGATGGGATAAGAAAGCCCAGTTCCTGAGAGAGTTTACGCCGGACACCTTTGATCCTGTTCATCAACTGACCACCCTGATTGCGATCAACCAATGGGATCAGCCGATAACCGACTTCCAAACCTACCAGGTCAACGGGCTGAACATCATCCCAACTCAGATCCCGCTGCTCAGGTTGTTCAACAGGTTCCTCGACAAGCAGCTCTTCCTCAGGTTGTTGCTGGCGTTGCCAGATCAACCAGGCTCCCCCAGCCGCTGCAGCCGCAAGTGTTAGAAAGGCAAAATTGGGCATGCCTGGAATAATACCCATCAAAAACAAAACTGCCGCTGCAACGGACAGCGCTTTGGGATTGTTGAATAGCTGGCTGACGATCTGCCCACCCACATCCTGTGTACTGGCAACCCGGGTAACGATTATTGCAGCCGAGGTGGAGAGTAACAGTGAAGGAATTTGCGCTACCAGACCGTCACCAATGGTTAACAATACATAGTTCTGCAATGCCGTTGAGAAATCCAGACCATGTTGCGCCATACCAATGGAGAGACCACCAATAATATTGATGAACAGAATCAAAATACCTGCAATAGCATCACCGCGAACAAACTTACTTGCACCATCCATGGCACCATAAAAGTCTGCCTCGCGAGCTACATCTTCTCTTCGCGTTCTCGCTTCATCCTGGTCGATCAGGCCAGAGTTGAGGTCTGCATCGATGGCCATCTGCTTACCTGGCATGGCATCGAGGGTAAATCTTGCACTGACCTCTGAAACCCGGCCCGCACCTTTGGTGACCACTACAAAGTTAATGATTACTAAAATCAGAAATACCACCAGACCAACCGCATAGTTACCACCGATTACGAACGAACCGAAGGCTTCGATTACCTTACCCGCAGCATCACCACCAGTGTGCCCTTCAAGCAGTACCACCCGAGTCGATGCAACATTGAGCGCCAATCTTAATAGGGTGGCAATCAGCAACATACTGGGAAAAACTGAGAATTCCAACGGCCGACGAGTATAGATAACGACCAACATCACAACCAAAGAGAGCGTGATATTGAAGGTAAAAAACATATCCAATGCGATAGGTGGCAGAGGAATAACCAGCATTGCCAACAACATCACCAGCACCAGTGGTGCTCCGAGACCTCGTGCACCCAGTTGTTTGATGTTGTCTAAAATTGCAATATTATCCATTCTCTTCATCCGAGTTAGTGCAGATTATCAGCAGCCGAAAATTATTCATGCTGATACTCCTCCGGTACCTCTAAATCATCAGGCATCTCGGGATATAGACCACCTTCAGCGCTATAGGCCTTAAGCTGAAATACATAAGCCAACAGACGGGCCACGGCCATGTAGAGACCAGCAGGAATGAAGGTATTCAATTCAGTATGGAAAAATATGGCTCTGGCCAGAACGGGGGACTCTACAACAGGCACCTTGTGTTCAGCGCCAACCTTACGAATATTCTGCGCCACAAGATCAGCACCCTTGGCAACAAGTTTCGGCGCATGCATCGCCTCTGGATCATACTTAAGTGCTACAGCATAGTGAGTCGGGTTTGTCACAATAACATCAGCCTGAGGAACTTCCTGCATCATCCGTCTTTGTGCCATCTCCCGTTGTAACTGGCGTATCCGTCCTTTGACTTCAGGACGCCCTTCCGTCTCCTTCATCTCATCGCGCACTTCCTGACGGGTCATTTTCAATTGACGCTTGTGCTCCCATAATTGAAAAGGCACATCAATTGCCGCGATAAGAATCAGTGTTGCACTCATTAAAATAACCGACCAGCCAATAAGCGCGCTGAGATGCTGCAATGCTGGGGTAATTTCCATATTGTGTAGAGCCAGGTATTGGTCCAATGTTGCTCGCAACAACAATATGGTTGTGCCACCAATAAACAAAAATTTCGCCATTGCTTTCAACATCTCCACCAAACTTTTTGCTGAAAACATCCTTTTCAATCCTTTCAAAGGACTCAACTTGCTCAGCTTTGGTGTCATGGATTCTGCGCTGATTGAAAAACCACCCAAAGCTACGGAACTGAGAATTGCTGCTACGATCACCAGTAAAAAATATGGAACTATGGCAATAAAGGCTTTCGCAACCCCTTCACCCAAACTTTGGCTCATGGCGTTGATATCAAATATCTGCTCTCTGGTGATTACAAAACCATCACTCATCATCTGTGACATGGAATCACCAACTGAACCACTCATTATCACCAGGCAAATGACACCGCCCAGTGTAACCGCCATGCTATTGAGCTCCCGTGATCGCGGTACCTGGCCTTTTCGTTTCGCATCATCAAGGCGTTTCGATGAGGGTTGTTCTGTTTTTTCCTGGCCGTTTTCATTGTCAGCCATGATTCACCTCTCCACCTTCAGGGTCAGCATCAGATGCTGGAAGGCCTCATCCTGCAACTCGGTAAATACCGCAAAAACATTTGGCAGGCTTACCCACATCAGCGCGAATCCGAGCAACATAGTGATTGGAAATCCTACCGAAAATATATTCAATTGAGGCGCAGCACGCATCACCACTCCCATGCCCATGTTCACCATCAACATAGCACCGACAATAGGCAACGCAATAATCAGCCCCCCTGCAAACAGACGACTACCCCAGGCGACCAGTTCGATTAACCCATTACGTGAAATACCATCCACCGCTACCGGCATTGTGAGAAAACTGTCAGAGATCAACTCGATCGCATGCAGATGGCCGTTAAAGATCAAGAAAAGCAGTGTCGCCAGGATCAGATAAAACTGTGATATCACGGGTACCTGTACGCCATTTGCCGGATCCACCATTGAAGCAAAGCCCAAGCCCATACTGTAAGCGACGACCTGACCACCGAATACCAATGCTGCAAATACCATCTGCAACAGAAAACCCATCATGATGCCAATCAGAATCTGTTGAAGCATAATCATGAATCCGGTGTGACTAAGAACATCTGCTGGGGGCAACAGAGGCAGTGTTGGTGCAACTAAAAATGAGATCAGCACCATCAAAAACAGACGCAAACGTACCGGTACCTGGCGGGAACTGAACAGAGGAGCGGAGAGCAGCATGGCACTAATACGCACCATCGGCCAAAAATAGGTTGCGATCCAGGCATTGAGTTGAACTTCATTGAAGACCATGATCGTCTACCGGATTCTCCATCGCTGATTACAGAATCAGCTCAGGTATACTCTCGATTAAATTAATCGAGAAATTCATTAACAGTTGCAGCATCCAATTACCTGCCCACATTAAAATCAGTCCAGACACAACCAGCTTGGGGATAAATGTCAGGGTCATCTCATTGATCTGCGTGGCTGCCTGAAACATGGCAATGATCAAGCCCACAGCCAAAGCAGGAAGCAATATCATCCCAGAGAGGATGCCGATAACCTCCAGGCTATTCTGTCCGATGGCCATTACAGTATCAGGACTCATTAGCAGATCTCCTGTCTATATTTGAAAACTGGATGCCAAAGTGCCAAACACCAGCGCCCAGCCATCAATCAGTACGAACAACATGATTTTGAAAGGCAACGAAATGATCATTGGCGAAAGCATCATCATGCCCATCGACATGAGAATACTGGCCACTACCAAGTCGATTACCAAAAACGGAATGAACAGTAGAAAACCGATCTGAAAACCTGTTTTCAATTCACTGGTTGCAAATGAGGGCAACAATAAACTGAAGGGCACTTCTTCAGGTCCGTTGAATTCACCAAAATTACCGATCCTTGCAAACAGAGCCAGATCATCTTCGCGTGTCTGTGCAAGCATGAAGGTTTTAACCGGTTCCGCAGCAGCCTGAAGTGCCTGCATGGTATCCAACTCTTCTGCCATATAGGGTTGCACTGCTACCTCATTTACTTCATTAAACACCGGCATCATGATGAATAGTGTCAAAAACAGGGCGAGTCCAATGAGAATCTGATTTGAAGGGGTGTTTTGAGTACCCAAGGCCTGTCGCAGGATTGCCAGTACGATGATGATCCTTGCAAAGGAAGTCATCATCATCAGCGCCCCAGGCAACATAGTCAGGGCGGTCATAAACAT
Organism: Candidatus Thiodiazotropha sp. 6PLUC1; assembly: GCA_040506705.1. GTDB lineage: Bacteria > Pseudomonadota > Gammaproteobacteria > Chromatiales > Chromatiaceae > Thiodiazotropha. Next base: position 74,599 of record JBEVWG010000021.1, on the reverse strand, counting down.
CAGAACCTGAATAGTCAGGGTATAAGTCTGCCCGCCATCAGCACCAGGGGTAACACTGAAAGCATCTACACCAGGAGCGGCTTGCAACAAACCGCTGACAAGCAATCCGAAGATAAGCCACAAAATTTTCATTGTGCTTTCTCACTATCCTGAGGAGTCGTAGCATTTTGCTGTTCAAGCTCTTCAAGATGTTGTTTGAAATTTGCAGTTCCATCGTCCAGCAAGTGCAGCATGCGTACCTGTCCAGGTGCTACGCCGATCAACATTCGAGTGCTTTCAACTTCAACCACTACAACACGTTCGCGACTACCGACCGAGGCGCCACCAACAACGCGAACCAAACCCTTCCCACCCATGGACATCTGGCCATAGCGTTTGAACAGCCAGGCCGCGCCAACGATCACTGCCAAAACAATCAACAAACCACTGACTGTACTTAAAAGTCCTTCAGCGCCGATTGGAGAAACATTGACACCTATCTGCTTCTTTGTCTCTTCAGCTGCCATCAGGCAATTACTGAAAAAAATCCCAATCAGTAGCCAGCGGGTCATCAACTTAACCTCTTGACCCGTTCGGATGGACTGATGATATCGGTCAAACGTAAACCGAATTTCTCATTTACCACCACAACTTCACCTTGTGCAATCAGGGTGCCATTAACCAGAACATCCATCGGTTCACCTGCCAGCCGATCAAGTTCAACTACTGAACCTTGATTTAGCTGCAATAAATTTCGGATATTAATTCTAGTGCGTCCAATCTCCATCGAGATAGTCACTGGCACATCCAAAATGGCGTCCATGTTGACACTGTTTACTGATGCAGATTCATCTGTCAGCTCATCAAAGCTGGCTGCTGCAGTATCTGTCGGTTGTTCGTCATCCGCTTGATCTTCAAGCGCTGCTGCCCATTCATCAGCTAACGCTTCATTAGGATCAACACTTTTCTCATCACTCATCTTCATACCCTCTTAGGGGATTTACCCTTGGCCATCGATAACAATCAAGCTACAACAAGCTCCCGGAGATGACTCCGACAGATTGCTCAGGCCTTGTTCTCTATTTCAAGATAATCGTGCAAACCTTTGCGCTGATTATTCACAAGCCAATCACTGATCTTTAAGGCGTAGTTTCCATCAGAAACACCTAACTTGGCTTTAAATACCGGAACATCAGCTGCTTCAACCTCTACCTCTTCCGGCATGTCGATCGGAATCACATCACCAGCTTTCAATCCTGCCAGATCTTTCAGACTCATTTGCACCTCGGTCAGATTGCTGCACAATTCCACTTTTGCAGCCAAAATCTCTTCTTTAAGTGACCGCTCCCAACGCTCGTCTCTTTCGCCCCGATCACTTTGAACGCCGGCATCCAGTAATTCGCGGATGGGTTCAAGCATTGAATAGGGCAAGCAGATATGGAAATCACCTCCCCCATTTTCCAGATCCACATGAAAAGAGGTCACTACTACTACTTCTGATGGACTGACGATGTTTGCAAATTGTGGATTGACTTCAGACCCGCTGTATTCGAAGTCGACATTGAATACAGGCTTCCAGGCACTCTTCATATCTTCAAAGGCGCTGTTCAGCAATAACTGAACAACCCGATTCTCTGTGGGCGTAAAATCACGACCTTCAATCTTGGTATGGAAACGACCGGTACCACCGAAGTAGTTATCAACAACGCTGAATACCAGTTTTGGATCAAATACGAATAACCCCTTCCCACGCATTGGCGGCATACGGATCATATTCAGGCTGGTTGGTACAAAAAGACTGTGGACAAACTCAGAGAATTTCTGCATCTGGATACCAGAAACTGACAGATCCGCTGTTCGTCTCAACATATTGAAGAGACTGGTGCGAAACAATCTTGCGAATCGTTCGTTAATCATCTCCAGAGTTGGTAGCCGTCCCCGTACAATTCGGTCTTGACTGGTAAAATCATATGAGACGGTACCACCCTCATCCGAAACTTCTGATTCTGTGGCGACATCCCCACTATCGACACCATGTAACAGGGCATCGATCTCTTCTTGTGATAGCAGGTCGCTGGCACTCATCTCTAATTCCTATATGTTTGGATTACTGCATCACGAAACTGGTAAAAAAGATCCCATCCACTTCACCCGGCCCTTCCAACTCCTTCACCACCTGATTCAGTGCCTGCAGCATCTCATCCTGCAAAGCATCTTTGGCTTCACGTGTTTTCAGGGATTTCGCATCTTTAGCTGATAGAAGATTGAGTAGATGATGACGAATCATGGGATCATTGTGGCGGATGAACTCTGCCATGGGCTCAGAGTAGACCCGTATGCTGACACCGATCTGCAACAGGCTTGGTTTGCCAGGCATATTGACTACAAATGGTGGTTTGAAATCGAGATATTGAGCTGGCCCCTTCACCTCTTCCACCTGCTCTTCAGCTGTTGCTTCTTCAGCTTCAGCTTCCTCATCTCCGCTGAGTAGAAAAAATGCAGCTACACCACCACCGATCAGCACAACCGCTACAATAGCGATAATAATGATGAGCTTGGATTTTCCACCCTTCTCTTCACCAAGGTCGAGCTCTTCAGATTCCTGTTCGTTTGCCATGTTGTCATTCCTCAATGAGACTACTCATCAAAGAATGCAATTAAAGTGCCACCCTGGCCGACCTATTTTTATCGATTATTTTCAATAAGTTATAAATTGATAAAATGCAAAAGACAAATAATTGACTCCTCATACGGACCCAATCAGGCGATTTTCCGACATCAAGCTTGTTGCCTGGATCTTTGAAAATATTACTTTCAACGCCAACTGAACAGGTGATGCCACACTCACCTCGGTTGTTAATAACCTGGCCGAATATGCCGTCCAATAGTAATAAAAATACTATTATTCAAGCATGCCCTACCTGCAAGACATGCAGACATAGTGAAAACGCTTTTACAAATGAAGTATTAGTGCTATTAATTACAACAACATCCAGGTATAACTCTATAATAAACTTGGGATTTACGTGGAAACTCAACAGCAAAACAAAACAACTGCAGGCAAATTTTGCGATCTGCCTTCCCCGCCAGCGATACTGATAGCGTTGATTGATAGCTGCAATAACCCCGATGTGAGTTTTGAATCATTGGCAGAGATCATTCAGAAGGATGCCAGTATCACATCCCAAGTAATGTCAGCAGCAAATTCACCTTTTTATCGACAATGGAACGAATTCACTACGCTTCAACAGATGCTGGTAGTGCTGGGCATCAACAGTGTCAGAACCATCGCTATCAACAGTGCGGTTCAGCAATACTTTTCCAACCTCAGTAAACAGATTGGTCAAAGTCTAGATCTGATCTGGTCAAGATCACTGGTCTGCGCCTATGTTGCCCGCTCCCTGGCTGAACTCACTGCCTACGCAACATTAGAAGAGGCTTACCTGGCCGGTCTGCTTCATCGTCTTGGACAACTTGCACTGTTGCAATCAGATCATCAGGGATATCTGAAACTGATCGATACAAACCAGGAAATCCAAGCGCTGCTACAGGCAGAAGAGAAGAGTTACGGGGCGACCTTTCCACTGATAGGATCAGAGATGGTCGATCGATGGCAGCTTGAGGGTTTTCTTTCTGATGCGCTTCGTTTTCAGTGTGAACCTGCTGAAAACATTCTTGACAGTTCACAGCTGGTCAAACTGGTAAACCTCTCATGTCAACTCGTCGCAAACGGTATCAAACCAGATGATAGTGCACTAGCCCAAGGCGATGAACTGTTTGGTTTGAATCAGGCCGTATTGGAACAGGTCATTACTGACGCCCATGAAAAGGCCAGCGCAGCCGCAGGTAGTTTAGGTATCCCATTCTCTGTCACAGGAGAAAATTCCTCGGCTACAGAGAAGAGTGAAGCGCAGCAGCAGGCACTTGGTGAACGTGTAAAACAAGCTGCGCTTTTCGGTGGCACTCTGGCGAGAACAAGCGAAAAGGCCGATTTTTCTGCCACTCTGCAGCAGATACAGAGAGATGTTGATCTACTGTTCGGAATCAAACAGGTCTGTTTCCTGCTGAAAGCGGAAGATGCACCACAATTAATCCCTCACTGCCCCTCCCCGACTCGCAGAGAGAATATCCAGGATCTGGTAATTGCCATTGAACCGGATCGTAGTACGGCAGCCTGGGTTTTTAACAACCAAAGCCTTGCTTTCACCCATGATGATGCACATCTAGCAAGGCTGTCGGTTGCAGATCAACAATTGATGCGCCTGATCAGCAGTGAAGCACTGCTCTATCTACCTCTGACATCCCAAGAGTATCCCATTGGCGTGATCGCACTCGGTATGGACAAGCACCAATACGATGCTCTCACCCCTCAGATATCACTTTTGAAACTGTTTGCCCGTGAAGCCGGTGAAACACTACAGCTTCAGCAGGAGTTATCCACATCACGGCAACAGCTACTTGATGATGAGCGCGCCGCCTTCCACCTGGAGGCGCGAAAAGTGGTTCACGAGGCCAATAATCCACTTGGAATCATCAACAACTACCTACATATACTGGGCATGAAGCTGGGTGATGATAACCAGGTAAAGGAAGAATTGGATATCATCAAAGATGAGATCAACCGGGTCGGCAAGATTCTGCTACGTATCCGGGATATTCCTGATGAGTTGGAACAACAGGAAAAAAGGGTGGATATCAACAGTCTGATTACGGATCTTCACAAGTTGTTTCAATCCTCACTGTTTACAACTCACAATATCAACACCGAAGTCGACCTCGATGCCAATATCCCTCTGATCACTCTCCAGAGAGGTCATATGAAGCAAATACTAACCAATCTGATCAAAAATGCAGTCGAAGCCATGCCAGAGGGAGGGAAACTGAGTATTGCAACCAGAGATAATGCCTATCTTAATGGTAAGGCCCATATTGAGATTCAAATTGTGGATTCTGGGCCTGGGATCGATTCAGAGATCATGGATCAGCTTTTTTTGCCTGGGAAGAGTACCAAAGACAGCTCACATTCAGGTCTTGGGCTGGCGATAATCAAAAGTTTAATGGATGAACTTTCCGGGGTGATCAATTGCACCTCGAACAACAAAACGGGAACGCGTTTTCAGTTATTTTTGCCACGTACGGCATGAGAATAAGCAATGCATCCATATTATCCAGCACCATGGCCGGGGATTGAAGGAAACTTCTCCACAATAGCAAACGGGCTCAAAAAAGAGCAGCGCAAGCGGGAGGGTATTGCACAAATTCTTATCGCAGATGATGAACCCAGAGCAAGAGCCAGCCTGAAAGAGCTACTGAGGTTCTCTGGGCATGAGATAACCCTGGCAGAAAGTGGCAGGGAAGCGATAGAACTTCTTGATAGCAGCAGTTTCGACCTGATACTGCTCGATCTCAACATGCCTGACCTGAATGGTCACAAAGTAATGGAACATATCAGTCAGGAGAGTATCGATTGTGACATTATCGTAATCAGTGGAGAAGCCACTTTCGATCATGCCTCATTGGCCCTGCGCAAAGGTGCCCAGGATTTTCTGCGAAAACCCTATGAGCCCGAAGAGCTGTTACGTACCATCTCAAACACCCTGGAGAGACGACGCTTACAGATAGAAAATACCCAGATATCACAACGTCTGAATGAATCTGAGTCACTGCACAAATTCATCGTCAATAACTCTCCGGATATGATCTACCTGCTCGATCAGGAAGGCCGGTTTGCATTCGTCAATGAACGCGTCGAAACCCTGTTGGGTTATCCCCCGAAGGAGATGATTGGTCAACACTTCTCAAAACTGGTCTATGAGGAGGATATCAATCAGGCCCATTATACATTCAATGAACGGCGCACCGGTGATCGTGCAACACGAAGCACGGAGTTACGATTGAATTGCAAAATCAATGAGGGACCGCGTTATTTTGAATCTCGAACAGTTCCTATAGAGCTGAGCTCTATAGGCATCTACGCCGTTGATAATGAAAATCAAAAATCCTTTATTGGCACCTACGGAGTCGCCAGAGACATCACAGAGCGAAAACAGGCTGAAGAGTTGATCAAGTATCAGCTTTACCATGATCTGCTGACCAACTTACCAAATCGAACACTATTCCGAGACCGGCTGAACATGGCCATGGCGCAATCGAAGCGCTCAGGCAAAAAACTAGTGGTGATGTATCTCGACATGGACAGGTTCAAGATCATCAATGATTCCCTTGGACATTTCGTTGGTGACGAACTGCTGAAACTGGTAGGACAACGCCTGCGCAGTGAACTGCGAGAAGCTGACACCCTGGCACGGGTGGGTGGAGATGAATTCAATCTGCTGATTCCAGAGATCAATGATATCCAGGAGGCGCGTAATCTGGCTGAGAAGATTCTACGTCTCACCTCTAACCCCTTCTTCATCAAAACTGAAGAGATCTACATGAGCTTCAGCATCGGCATTGCCGTCTATCCCGGTGATGGCGATACCAAGGACGCCTTGATCAAGAATGCCGACATTGCCATGTATAAGGTAAAGAATTCAGGTAAAAACGGCTACGCCTTCTACTCCGAGCAGATGAAATCCCATTTTTCCGCTTCTCTGGATATAGAGAATGGTCTGAGAAAGGCGATATCCACAAATGAACTCTGCCTCTACTATCAGCCTCAATACAATATGCAGGAAAACAGAATGGTAGGCGTTGAGGCGCTGGTACGATGGCAGCATCCTGTGAAGGGCCTCATTCAACCTAACGAATTTATCAATGTTGCTGAGGAGTCGGGCCTGATTATCCCACTCGGTGAATGGGTGATGCGCAAGGCCTGCGAGGATATGCAACGCTGGCAGACAGAGGAGAACATCACCCTGAGTCTCTCGGTGAATATTTCTGTACAGCAGTTGGAGATGGATCAGTTCGTCAATAAAACATTGGCAATCATCAAGCGACATAACCTGCCCAGAAATGTACTGGAACTTGAAATTACTGAACATGCCATTATGCAGGATATGGAGAAAGCCATAGATACCCTATCCCGACTCTCCCTTAAAGGCATACGTATTGCCATCGACGATTTCGGCACCGGATACTCATCCCTGGGTTATCTTCAATCACTACCGATCAACACTCTGAAAATGGATCGCTCTTTTGTCGAAGGGATCAAATCCACAGGTGACAACTCCATAGTCACTGCGATTATCTCAATGGCCAGGGGACTCAATCTGGATCTTATCGCTGAAGGGGTAGAGAGTCAGACACAGATTGACCAACTCAATATTGCCGGCTGCCACTTGGCCCAGGGATTTTTCTACAGCCGCCCTGTTCCCGAAAGTGAGTTTCTGCAGATGATCAGATCGCGTAGTAACATGATCAACTAGCGGGCCGCAGCGGCCTAGTCTGCTGGTAGTACAAGCTATGGAATAGCCACCAAAAAAAGATAGGGATATCATGAATAGAGACATAAACATCACACTGATTATTACGTTATTTCTTTTCTCCGGTTGCAACCACGACTCAAAGAATCAGACTGAACAATCCCCCTCTTCAGGGCACTTGGATCACTGAATCCTGCGATCCTGTTCCAATGGATGAGACAACTGAGACAAATCTTTGGGCAAAAGCGACTACGAATTCACCAGCTTCGGCACCATCCAGACAAGCCCCAAACTCTATTCTGATTCAGACTGCACCCTACCCCATAGAATTGATAAAACTGAATTTGGTTCAGTGGATATAGACTTCGAAAACTGCCTGACCCGGCCTTGAGGTGAAATTGCGGAAAATGGGGCGTGTACGTTTCAGGCAATAGCCTCCAGACAATCATCCAATAACAGGTAGAACTACCTGCAGGGATGCACCCATGTTAGGATATTGGCCAATAATATGAGCGATCGATTAACCCGACGACCTGGCATGCCGTGTTAATGGATGGCCACTCTCTGAAAATCAATACTACTATTTGAAAATCATGGCCCAATACATCTATACAATGAATCGGGTGGGCAAAGTTGTTCCCCCGAAAAAGCAGATTCTGCGGGATATCTCCCTCTCTTTTTTCCCCGGCGCCAAAATCGGCGTACTCGGACTCAACGGTGCAGGTAAATCGACTCTACTGCGTATCATGGCAGGGGTTGATACTGACATCGAAGGCGAAGCCCGTCCTCAAGCCGGCATACGAGTCGGTTATCTTTCCCAGGAACCCCAGCTTGATGAAACCCTTGATGTCAGAGGCAATGTGGAAGCTGCACTGGGCGAGGTCAAACAGGCCCTGTCACGTCTTGACGAAGTCTACGCCGCCTACGCCGAAGCTGATGCCGACTTCGATGCCCTGGCAAAGGAGCAAGCCAAACTCGAAGACATTATCCAAACCTGCGATGGTCACAACATTGAGCGACAGCTGGAAATTGCTGCCGACGCCCTTCGTCTCCCTGCCTGGGATGCTGACGTAAAAACACTCTCAGGCGGTGAGCGTCGTCGGGTCGCCTTGTGCCGCTTGCTGTTGGAAAAACCGGATATGCTGCTGCTGGATGAACCGACCAACCATCTCGATGCTGAGTCTGTAGCCTGGTTGGAGCGATTTCTGCACGAATATACAGGTACTGTGGTGGCGGTTACCCATGATCGCTACTTCCTCGACAATGTCGCTGGCTGGATACTCGAACTTGATCGGGGCTACGGCATTCCATGGGAGGGCAACTACTCCTCCTGGCTGGAGCAGAAAGAGCAGCGCCTGGCACAAGAGTCCCGTGAAGAAGCAGCTCATGTAAAGAGCATGAAGTCTGAGCTTGAGTGGGTACGCTCCAATCCAAAGGGACGCCATGCCAAGAGCAAGGCCCGTCTGCAAAGATTCGAAGAGTTGCAGTCTCAAGAGTTTCAAAAGCGCAATGAGACCAATGAGCTCTATATCCCACCAGGCCCAAGACTGGGTGATCAGGTGATAGAAGCAGAAAATTTAAAGAAGGCTTTTGGTGATCGAGTGCTCTACGACGACATCACCTTCAACCTGCCAAAAGGTGGCATTGTTGGCATCATTGGCCCTAATGGCGCAGGTAAGACCACTCTTTTCCGTATCATTACCGGGCAGGAAAAACCGGATGGTGGTGAAATGCGCATAGGTGAGAGTGTGGAAGTTGCCTATGTCGATCAGAGCCGCGATGCTCTGGATGCGGATAAGACCGTATGGGAAGAGATATCTGATGGTCAGGACATCCTTACGGTAGATCGATTTCAGATGCCTTCCAGGGCCTACGTCAGCCATTTCAATTTTAAAGGCTCAGATCAACAGAAACGGATTGGCAATCTATCAGGCGGTGAACGCAATCGGGTACACCTCGCGAAATTACTTAAAAGTGGCGGTAATTTACTGCTGCTCGACGAACCGACCAACGACCTGGATGTGGAGACCCTCAGGGCATTGGAAGAGGCCCTGCTCTCATTCCCAGGTTGCGCGGTAGTCATCAGCCATGATCGCTGGTTTCTGGATCGTATCGCAACCCATATTCTGGCATTCGAAGGTGATTCTGGCGTAGTCTGGTTTGAAGGCAACTATGCTGATTACGAAGCCGATCGTAAACGTCGTTTGGGTGCGGAAGCCGACCAACCTCACCGCATCAAATATAAACGTCTGAGCAATTGATTCGAACCTGATTACTTCAGATTCAGAAACGCATCCAGAGGCATCGGCCGATGAAACAGGTAACCTTGAAACTGATGACAGCCCATATCCAATAAAACCTCAAGGGCCTCTGACCGCTCGATGCCTTCTGCAATCACTTTCATCTTGAAATGTTGTGCAATAGAGATAATGACCTCAACAATGGCTTGATCATCTGGATTAGTATCGATATTAGCGACGAAGGCCTGGTCGATTTTGACCCGATTAATGGGTAGTCTGCGCAGATAGGCCAGAGAGGAGTAACCGGTACCAAAGTCATCAATTGAAATATGTAGTCCTGCATCCCGCAGCAGCCTCATCTTTTCGATCGCCTCTTCAACATTATCGAGCAATGTCCCCTCAGTCAGTTCCAGCTCTAAGCGATTGGGTTCTACACCGGACTCTTTTATTGTGGCTAATAGACGACTGACAAAATCGGGTTGATGAAACTGCTTGGCGCTTAAATTAACCCCAAGCTGAGCCCCAACAGGCAGTGCACCCTGCTGATCGAGTATTTTGATCAGTTTACAGGCTTCAATTACTACCCACTCGCTGAGGGGGACAATAAAGCCTGACTTTTCTGCCATTGGAATGAAGGTACCCGGCGACATCATACCTTTTTCCTTATGTTGCCAACGGATCAGGGTCTCTGCCCCTATGATGCATCCCTCAGGGTCAACCTGGGGTTGCAGCCAAAGCTGAAAGTCTCCGACCTTGAGGGCAGAGCGCATATCATAATCGAGGCTGAGACGTTGACTGGTGCCCTCATCTGTAGAGGTGTTGTGAAGATGGATGGTACTGCGGCCTAGCGCTTTTGCCCGGCGGAGTGCAGAGCGACCGTGACTGAGCAGCGCCTCGGGCTCATCACCTCTACCGGTCAACATAGCAATGCCAGCGCTTGCAGACACGCTTATCGATCGGCCGTTGACCTCACAGGGCTCTTCAATCTGTGCTAAAAGCCAGCGGGTCAACTCCACTACTCGTTCCCTTGCAGCTTTATCATCAGCTGGCAGGTTTGTCATCAAGACACCAAACTCGTCACCATCGAGTCGAGCGGCAACTGTCATATGGTCGCGAGGAAAAAAAACACGTTGTGAAAGTTGGGCCAGAACAGCATCCCCAATCTGGTAACCAAGAGACTCATTGATATCGCTGAAATTATCCAGCCCCAAGTAGACCAATGCGCTAAATACCTTCTCTGAGATGACCGTATCAATGTTATGTTTAATCTGTCTAAGCAGAAATCTTCGATTGGGAAGGCCAGTCAAGTCATCGTGGAATGCCAGATGCTCAATACGTCTTTCTGCAACTCTTCTGCGCTGCACTTCATGGGTGATCTGCTCATGCTGGATTGCCGCTTCATATCCCTGACGTAGACGTTCAAAGACAGGTGTCAATGCGCCAATCAATATATCCGGCAAAGGCGTTTGAGCACGCTCAAGAATCAATATGCCGTTATCAGCTAGCGGATAGACATAAAAAAACTGCTGGCCAATTTGAAAAACAGTCACTTCCTTTGAGGCTATTTCACTACGGAAAAATGCAGCGATCCACTCTCCAATCTGCGGTGTTTCAAGAATCCCACCTTGATGATCGGCAGGCATGGCAAAATAGACACAACCCTCGGGGCCCGGGTTGGCTTCAGTCGGTAGCAACTCAATCTCTTCTATCTGCAGAAAAAGATAGACCCTGCGTACAGAAAGGCGCCGCAGACAGACCTTCATCAGATGCCGCACCATTGGAACCAGTTGCGGTTTGAGACCGATATTCATCGCCAATTCATGCTGAATTGAGATTAAGCTCAAGGTATCGATTTGACGTGACTCGATCATTTCGCCAATCCAGCAATCACTGTGGTTTTATTCAGCCACTGGATCCCCCCCTGGTCGGAGTTGGCAATTTCACCGACAGAGAGAATACCCAGTACAGAAATGCTTTTAGGCAGATTTCGCCGGATAACTGCCAGCTCATCACTGAAATCATCACCCAACACCATTCGCCGGGAGATACAGTCGATCACAAACACAATCAGACCATCTTCCGAGCTATAGCGATTGGAGTAGCGATTACACAGATTGAGCGCTGCAGTTCCCGCAGCATCGATCAGATCATCCCGATTGGAATGAAGCAGATATACCATTGCGTCAGTAGGAACAGCTCCGGCACATACTATGGAGTTGCCGACACGGTTTACCGGGTCACGTACAAGAAACTCACTATCCAGCTGTTCCATTCCGAAAGGATAGTGATTAGCCAGATCACTGAACGCCTCAACCTCCACTGAATGACCAAGATGTTGGGCGACAATGTTCATGTAGAATGGAAAAGCGGGCTGATAATTAATCTGATGTATCAGATTATCGGTCGCATCAGTCACTAAAAAGGGCCCCTCAACCCTTTCCCATCCATGTCGGACAGAGGTAGTCAGCGACATGGTGCTGAATAACAATAGCGCTGCATTAGAGATCAATCCTTCAGGTGTGACGATATTTGGACGTGAAGAAAAATCGATATAGCCGCAGCCTGCACCAATTACCTCGACATTGGGTCCTATACAATCATGCAGTGTGGTTACAAAGTTATCCACCCCTTTGGATAGACCATCAATAACAATCAATACGCTTGATCTATTTTGGTTGGCAACTAATATTTTTGAGATATCTCGATTGAGAGCGCTCTCTGATCGGGTAATGTCAGGTACCACATAGGCGATAGAAGTTGATGTTAAACCACATACCAATATGCCACTTTCGTATGATTCATCCCCAAGGATTACCCCTGGCACAACCACACCAACCGCAGGAACAGGCAATGCATGCAATAGATCAGGCAGGGTCTTAATGTCGATGGCACTTGTACTGCCAATCAATAGCAGTAAACCCTGTGCACCACTATTTATAGCCGCTTCTAGACATCCCCTGAGACCTTTGAGTGTCCCGCTCGTATCTAGATGAACGCTGGAGAAGACTCTATTCATTTTCAAGCTACAGATTGGATATTCGAATAAAGTATCGCAAATATCGCCACTTTAACAGTTAGTAGCCAGGACTTATCAGAAAATCAGTAATAATATGCCTAAAATTAATTCATTTACCCACATTGAGCGGGTCTCTATCGCTATTTTGGTGGGGCATGGCCCCACCCTACCCTGATCTTAAATGTGCAGGATAATTGCATCGGCTATTTGCCATATCCCTTCGCGGTTCAACATATGCGTAGGGTGGGGCCATGCCCCACCGGATAAACTGAAAAATAGAATATAGCTGGCTCTATAACCATTTAAGTTCTATCCCATTCACCCATATTGAGCAGGCCTCTATCGCTATTTTGGTGGGGCATGGCCCCACCCTACCCTGATCTTAAATGTGCGGGATAATTACATCGGCTATTTGCCATATCCCTTCGTAGTTAAACATATGCGTAGGGTGGGGCCATGCCCCACCGGATAAACTGAAAAATAGAATATAGCTGGCTCTATAGCCATTTAAGTTCTATCCCATTCACCCACATTGAGCAGGTCTCTATCGCTATTTTGGTGGGGCATGGCCCCACCCTACCCTGATCTTAAAGTTTGTATTATTGATCCTTGTGAAGCCGAGAATTATCTTGGGATGGTAGTGATAAATCTATTTTATTGGCCCTGAAACAGGTGGCATAAAAAGATGCTAACAGACAAAAAATCCTCTGGCTCGCAGAAAATCGAGCATATGCGCCCTCTTCTTACCTTGTACGGCATTCGCCGTGGCATTAGACCAATCTGTTATTTTTATATTGGTACCACGCGCTGCATAATAATCTGACATCTGTTGATCGTATTCTGCCATTCGATCTGGTGCTATATCCTGATACTGATCCTGATGCAGAATACAATCTACAGGCATCCTTGGTTTTACCTCACTATTTGAATCCGGCCAGCCCAGACACATTCCAAATAGTGGCGTTACCCAGTGAGGCAGACTGAGTTGTTCCACAATGATCTCCGGTTGATTGCGAATGCCGCCGATAAAGACACCCCCCAAGCCTTGAGACTCTGCCGCCAAAATCAGATTCTGCGCCATTAACGCGACATCAATGACTGCAGCCAAGCTGTGCTCACTGTACCCCTCCAGTTCACCCATCTCTCTGCTTTGACAGGCCCTGTTGATACGACGCAAGTCAGCACAAAATACCAGAAATTCTGCAGCCTTCTCTATCCAAATCTGCCCCCCAGCAGCCGTTGCGATAGCCGACCTAACCTCTGGCCGTGTCACCCGCACAACTGAATATGCCTGAATAAAGCTCGAAGTTGCCGCAGCCTGACCGCAACGGATCAACGCCTCGAGTTGGCCAGGATTGAGCGGTTTATCCAGAAAACGTCTTACCGATCGGTGATTGAGCTGCAATTCCTGAGTTTGTGTCATAGACATGGTAGATTTGGCCTCTTTGTAACGGAAAAGGAACACTCATTTCATACACTTTCTGCGACAGGATTGTGCCACTAATTACCCGTTTTTTATAAGAATATTTTCATTTACGCGTAGCATCCGGCGTATATCCTACTAGTCGAGCAATCAAGCCTGCAAACCAGCACATGGCGCTGACTTTGAAACCCATTTCAGACCGCATAAAAAGTAGCGGAAAACTAATTGGAATTGAATGGCGTATATGTTTCTCAAGTAAAATCTAATCAGACCGTTATATTATTTATGAAGCTGGACTAGAACATCAGGTACCCCTCACCACCTGATACGAAGAAATGGACGCAGTAATGCTGATTCGACTACTACAATCAAAATACTATTGGTTATCCCCAATAATCTTTTGGCTGCTTTTAGCCTCCCTTTCCCTAATATGGAATTTCACCCTAATTGACCGGTCTGTAAAAGAGATTGCCTTCGAACGTGGAAAAATCATGTTTGAGATGGTCAGACTCACCAAGATCAACCCCATTTTGATGGCAAATGATCCGACCCTTCTCAAGAAACAGAGTGTTAAAGATATCCACTATCGTGCCGTATCAGCGCAACCAATGAATCCTGAAAATCTCGCTGACCCATGGGAATCAGGCGCTCTCAAACAATTCGAAAAGGGATCGAAATTTATCTTTGAGGAATTTCTGCAGCAGGAGCCGGAGTTTTTTAGATATATGGGCCCTGTCTTCATGCAGGAGCAGTGTCTCAATTGTCATGGATATGAGGGAAAAACTGCAGGTGATATACGTGGTGGAATCAGCGTAAAAGTGATGGCTAAGCCAATAATTGCCTCGCAGCTCAAGGCAAAGCAGATCATGTTATTTCTGCACATTGCTGGCTTTATTGTGATCTCTTTCACCGCAAATTTTCTCATCCACATGCTGCGCAAACACTGGTTCATGTTAAAAAAGACACAGGACGACCTGGAAGAGAAAGAACAATTCCTCAGTGATGTCACTAAGAGTATGAGTGAGGGATTTGTAGTGTTAGACGAACAAGGTAGAGTTAAATTCTCAAACCCTGAAAGTGAGTGGTTACTGGGTTGGAACACGCAAGAGATGGAGGGGAGTCTGTTTAGCAAAATGGTTTATAGTGATAAGACCCCAGATCCAGATAACTCGGTAGAATCTGCAATCAATCTAACACTAGCAGATGGAATAATCCGTTCCGGTTATGATGATACTTTTTTTCACAAGGAGGGCCGAGCGGTGGATATTGCCTATTCAGTCTCTCCCCTGATAAGAGAGAAGGAAGAAATTGGCGTTGTTGTCACCTTTAACGATATTTCAGAACGAAAAAAAGCCGATGAGCAACGCAGACACCTGGAAAGAGAGCTGAATCAGACCCATAAAATGGAAGCTGTGGGGCAATTAGCCGGTGGTATCGCTCATGAAATAAACACACCCATCCAATATATCGGTGACAATTTAAGGTTTCTCAAGGAGTCTCATGAAGATATCGATAGATTATTAAATGCCTATCTCAAACTCATGCAAAAAGCGACAGATCATCCAGATCTCAAAGCCGAAGTGGAAAACGCAAAAGAGATTATAGAAGAGATAGACTTGGATTATCTTGGTGAAGAGACATCGAATGCCATACAACAATCTATCAGTGGCTCAGCTCAAGTTGCCGATATTGTTTTAGCGATGAAAGAATTTGCTCACCCTGGTTCAAAAGAGATGGTTGCTACAGATTTAAACAGAATTATCGGCAATGCAGTGGCAGTATGTAAAAACGAGTGGAAATATGTAGCGGAGACGAACCTGAAATTGAGTGACGATCTACCGAATATAGAGTGTCTGGCTGGTGAGATTTCTCAGGTCATTCTGAATATGATTGTCAATGCGTCCCATGCCATCGAAGCTGCCAAACGTGAGCAGAAAGGCGTCATCAGCATTACATCGAACTTAGATGGAAATCATGCTGAAGTACGCATTAGCGATACCGGCACAGGAATACCCAAGGAGGCACAGGATCATGTATTCAACCCATTCTTTACTACCAAAGATGTCGGGCGAGGGACAGGTCAAGGATTAGCAATTGCTCAAGATATTGTCGTTGGAAAACATCAGGGTGAACTCTACTTTGAGACCGAAGAAGGGGTTGGAACGACCTTCATCATGCGTCTACCTCTAAGTAGAGCCACAGATTAACAGTGGTCTACACTGAAGCGGAAAGCGCACCCATATTAGAAGCAGAGGCACTAGGGAGTACAAGATTACTTCTCTGCTGACTGACAATCAGACTTAGAACCATCTCAACAGTGACCTCATTGCTTGATACACCATAACTTAATACTTCATCATAGTAGTGATAAAAACGTTTCCAGGTAATTTTCCTGGTGGCATTTTGTTGGCGGGTCACTTGATCATTAACCCCTAGGAAAAGATATTCTATCTGTTTCCACTCAAGGAACTTCGCAGGATCTTTGGCACCGGTTTTTTTCAGTTTCAATTGTGCCTCACGCTGAGTCATACCCCGAGCCAGAACGCCATCCATAAAAAGCAATCCCTGCATAACTCTTGATGTGGGGGGGCGTTTTTGCCACTCTTTAATATTCTCAGCATCAGAAAATATCTTTCTGATGTAATAATTTGCCATTGTTTTGTTTCCACTCAATGAGCGTGGCATCTTAAAATGCTTCAGAATTTCCACCTGGCGAGCTGTGGCAGGTTGCGTTAGCCCTTGTAAATGAAAGAGCTCTTTATCGGTCAACTCATCTGCAATACTTGCTCCCATCTCTACCAGGCTCTTCAGGTGCTTATCTGAACTACTTTTTATTTTCGCTTCTGATTTGCTCCCAGACGAGCGCCCAAGGGTAAACGCAATTTCGACCTGTTGCTGAAGCTCTATCGTTGCCTGCAACTCTTTTCTCTTCTGCTCAGCCTGGTCAAGTGTAAACAAAGTTGATAATAGAGTCACAGTATCTCCTTCCTCATAGTTGTTTCCATTTCCCTCTCCATCTCAATTAATTTGGCGCCAGTTTAGTAAGTTGACCTAGTCTAAGATGCGAGCCTGATCTCAATATTCCAACCTGTTACACAGCCGTAATTTATGGATAGGAGCATAGTACTATTTTCAGAAATGCACCGAACATCGTTGAATTAATCAGCCGAAAAAGAGCAAGAGATAAGGCATACTCTGAAACTGTTATAGAAACGATTTTTTCAAACAGTAGCGAATACTATCACCATGTTAGAGTTAAGCATTCACCTAAAAATAAACGGTAGTAAAAAATAGATTAATTCCAGCGCTTTAAGTCTGCACTTAAAATCTTCTGGTAGGTAAACCCAGGCTGGGGGAGATGAGATTATTGGAATGCACTGTGACATCACGCCTTTTTTATGCCATTTTCTCCCTTACAACTATGCCAGTAGAACTATTGATTATTTAAACATCAATAAAATACTCTAACTATACTTAATATAAGGATGAAGCTGGTGATACTATCGAATATCAAAGCTCGCCAGCATTAAGAAATCAGAATAAAATTAGATTTCCGCCCCAATAACTTCAGGTATTGTTTGGCCTGGATTAGAAAAACATTTAGTCATAGGGATGATGCCAATGCTTTTACCCACATCCACACACAACTTTCATAGAGCAGTATCTGATAAAAGAACGCTGTCTCTTTTAGCCATATTTTTTTTGCTTCCACTTTTAGAAACCGCCAATGCAGCGGTCAATGACTTTTCAGGTGAGTTTGCTAATGCAAACTGGACCGCAGCTTTCCAGGTCTTTGGCTGCGGCTCATCCAGTGTTGTTGAAACGGCAACAGATATCACTTTGGCAACAGCTAATAATTGCGCGAGTATTGGCGCAAATTATATACATACAAATGGTGGTGGTGGGGCTACCCGTGCTGGCACTGCTTCTTTTAACTACAACGTAACAGAGGTGGGCGATCACACCTTTAGTGCTCTATATGGCATTTCAGGAGGCGCAACGACAACCGTTGCCAACAATGCACCTGCCGCTGGCGCCGCCACTCAAGCAGTCGCTGTAGGTGAACAACTGATATTTGCTATCGGTAAAAGTGCGAGTACTGGTGTATCCACATTAGAAATTTCTGCCTTTATCTTCAATTTTGCCCCTGATATACCGACCGCAGCGTCAGGAACTGCAGCAGATAGTGCAGTCACTGTAAGCTGGACTGCACCAGTTGATAGTGGTGATGCTGCAATTACCAGCTACACCGTTACTGCTTTACCGGGCGGTGCAACTTGCACAACAGCAACAACATCATGCACTGTACCTGGTCTTACCAACGGAACACCTTACACATTTACTGTAACTGCCACTAATATTTACGGCACTGGCGCGCCTTCAGTTGCAACTGCGCCAGTAACGCCGATGGCTGCTGTAGCAGTTGTGGCAACTGCAATACCTACACTTTCGCAATTCGGTCTGATGCTGTTGCTGACGCTTACCCTGGTATTCGGGTCACTTCTAGCCTCGCGCAGAGTCCGTTGATGTGATTAAAGGTATAGAATAGGTAATTTTGGAAATTTGCACTTTGGCTTCCATATGGTTAAAAAAAATGCGTTGATTACAGGCAATAGCAGTGGCCTCGGATATGGGCTCACTGAAGTACTCCTGGCTCATGGATATCGTGTTCATGGCGTTAGTCGGAGGGGCTGTAATCTACAGGGCGATCTACTCGATATCCAATGTGACCTGACAAACTTTGTCGCTATTCCAGAGATGCTGGATAAATTGCTGTCAGGAGTTGAGACGCTTGACTTGGTTGTATTGAACGCTGGCATGTTAGGCGAGATAAAACATATCAGCAGAACCTCCCTGGAGGAGTTACGCCATGTCATGGATGTCAATCTTTGGCCAAACAAGATCATCCTGGACTGGTTACTGAATTCCAGAATTCAAATCGACCAGATACTGCTTCTCTCTTCCGGAGCTGCCGTGCTTGGCAATAAGGGCTGGGGTGGTTATGCACTCTCAAAATCTGCGCTGAATATGCTGGGGCGTCTCTACGCCCATGAGTTTCCAGATACACACATTACATCCATCGCACCGGGACTTATTGAATCCGATATGATGGATTATCTTTGCACCCAGGCGGACAGCAATGAGTACCCAGCTCTACAACGACTTCAGCAAGCAAGAGTTGATGGTACTATCCTGTCACCACTACAGGCTGGTGAAAGAATCCTGGAAACCTTATTGCGACTTAAGGAGTTTGAAAGTGGGAGTTATATCGACCTGAGACAGATCATAGCGCCGGATGAGTACCAGACACTGATAGAATCACGTAACCGAACCTATCAATCCGGCAACTAAATATGCCGAATTATGTGTATGGCAGGCTTGTCAGGGTGCGGCACAGCCGCACCCTGATCTTCAGCTTAGATAACTTTTTGCTTCCTCACCCGGATCGGGTAACCCGGCAATCCGCCAGATACTGATGCAGCTTCCAAACAGATGGTGGACCTTATGTCTGGGGATTCCAGTAGCACGACATACAAGACGCATATTGGGTAACGCACCCAAATTTATGTAACGATCTCTGATATGGTGAAGCAGTTGCCAATGTTGCTCACCCAAGTCCGCTAAACCCTCTTCACGGGCTAAATCGCGAGCTACCTCTTCATTCCATACTTGATGGTCGAGCAGAAAACCCTCTTCGTCGAAGTGAACCCCGGGGGATACTGCAGTAGATTGATCAACAGCGGTCTGATGCATAGCCTCAAACTCCTCATGAAAAGTTTAAAATCGAATATTGATCAAAAGTATGGGAGAGAATCATTCTTATGAAAAATGATTATTTATGATTTTATATCACAATTTGTGATATACCATCCCAAACCAGGCTTGTTCAAGCTCTGACGGCACCTCCCCGCAATGAGAGACGACTGCTGACAAAGAGCTATGAATCAGAGGTCCACACCTCTCTGCCAGCAGCCGTTTAAATTGATACTTAGGTTATTACCCTACTGCTTACTTGGCGGACGATTGAGTGGCACTCGGGCATGTTGAGGCAGTCTCTGGGTGTCGAGGGAGAGTATCCACTCAACCAGAGCAGCGGCATCTTGCTTGCGTACATTCACATTCGGCGGCATAAAACGCATATTGACGTTATGCCACATCTTGGTACCGCCCTGTGTACCCTTGAGAACTGAATCCAGGAGATCATCCTGAGCAGTTTTCACATTCTGGTATCGGCCCGCTATTTCACGAAACGACGGAGCAAGAGGAACCACACGGGACTCGGTGACAGGATCTACCCGATGGCAGATATTGCAGCCGCTGAGACTTGAAAGACGCAACATATTGTCGTGTCTTTGCAGGCGCTGAACGGTTTCTTCATCCACCTCCAGATCTAGAATCCAGCGCACTAATGCCGAAGCTTCATCGCGGGAGACATTCACATTCGGTGGCATAAAGCGCATTGCCACCTTGCCTTGCCACTGTTGTTCCCGGTAGGCAGTACCATGAACTACCCGGTCGAGTAATTGATCGAAGGCCTTGCCGTCATTGCGATAGCGTACCGCCACCTCCTGATATGAAGGCGCCAGAGGCTTTTCGCCACTGCTGTCCGGCGTCACCCGATGGCAGATAAAACATCCTCTGGTATTTGCCAGATCGAGCATCTGCTCATCTTCCGCCTGTAGTGCGGTCGCCGTAACTAGAGCAACGATTAAGCCGCTCAGGTACGTCAAAAACCTTCTCATGGTCTCTCTCTCCTGGTCGCTGTTTGCTAAATCTGAGATGGTGGACTATTTCCATCATCTACTCTGCCACTTCCCACACCTGTGAAAAGTGACCTCTTGGGGTCTGCTTAGACCTAAACAATCATATTGCTAGGGGTTTCAAGCCTGAAGACGACATACTTAGTCGCCGGGTTAATAAGATAAAATAGCAACATTCATGCCCGACATAAGAGAGCCATGTCTGGCCAGTCCCCAGCAACTGACCTATCCATTTCCGGCATGATTGTTCATATTCGAAGCGGATGTACCACAAGTGATACAAGCCGAAACAGTGGGTCAGCGTTAAAACAGAATCCTCGGGGCAAGCGATAAGGCATGTCCCTTGCTACTATCATTGGATGTGCAATGAAAAGGTTTCACCAACAGAATGACTGCCTCTGTCCCCGCTTATAGTCTACTGCTACGTTGGTTGCTGCTGGCTGGACTGATTCTGTTTGCCAGTTGGGTACTATGGGATCAGGGCATGCTTCAACGGATACTGATCTCCGATCCCACCCGTATTACCTTAATGATCTCTGTGATCTTCCTTGCTGCCAGCGGCCATTGTGCACTACGCAGTTTCTATCTTTCGGTGGAGCAAGAGTCCCTGTCACGCATCTACAGTGGCTTAATAAGCTCAAACCGGCAGATAACTAGGGAATCCACCATGCTGGATGACTCTCTGAGTGGTGAGTTTCTGCGCAGTGTGTTGACCAAGCCCAATCAAAAAGGCGACCAGACAGGCAACAGGGATTGTCAATTACTGGCACAGGTGATGGCTGAACAGGCGCGGGGTCAGCATGAAGCAGGCTGGTTTGTAAGTGGTCTGCTGATCAAACTGGGATTGCTTGGCACTGTCGTCGGTTTCGTATTGATGTTGGCTCCGGTAGCAGCATTGGAGTCTTTTGATCTGGCTGATATCCAGGGACTGCTGCAACGCATGACCGGCGGCATGGGCATCGCCCTGAATACCACCCTGCTCGGCCTCTCCTGCAGCATGCTTCTGGGACTGCAGTACCTGATGCTCGACCGAGCTGCCGATCGTCTGGTGGCGGCAGCTGTCCACCTGGCGGAGACAGGACTCAACAGTAGTGGATCAGGGCACTGAGAAATGGCTATGTTTCGTCAACATCGCAGCTTTGATGCCGACCCATTCACCGACCTGCTGTTCAATGCACTGCTGGCTTTTACCTTTCTCTTTCTAGTTGCGCTGATGTTCCTCAATCCACCCGCCAAGTCTGGCACCATCAATCCCAAGGCTGACTTCATCATTACTGTCACCTGGCCTGACAACAACCCGGATGACATAGATACCTGGGTGGAGGGTCCAGCTGGCCAGCTGGTCTGGTTCAAACAGCCCCAGGCCGGCTTGCTGCATCTGGACCGGGATGACCGGGGTCTGGCCAATGACAGCCTGGTGGTGGATGGTCGTGCAGTTGTGAACCCCCTTAACCAGGAGGTAGTCACGTTGCGAGGTCGTCCTCCCGGAGAGTATGTGGTCAACGTCCACTACTACAACAGCAAGACCCTGCAGCCTGTACCGGTAACAGTCTCCCTGGCAGAGGTCAATCCTGCACTGAAGATTCTTCACTACGCCACTCTGCGGCTGGATCGTCTGGGTGAGGAGAAAACTGCGCTCAGATTCAATATCGCCCCAGATGGCCAGGTCTTCGATATCAACACCTTACCCAAATCAATCGTGGAGGTTAGAAAGCTGTGACGGAATCCACCATGTTACTGGTGCTGGCATATGTGGCACTCACTGCTCTTATCTCCCTGACCCTGATACGCGCACCGCTCCACTGGAGTTTAAAACTACTGCTGATTGTTGTAGCCAGCACTCTCTACTTTGTCAGTTTTCAGGGCTGGCGAGATGTACAGGGCTGGCCTGTCAGCAGCAGCCTGCCAATACGCTTCCAGCTGCATGCCGCGGCCATCGAAGAGCCAGACAAGCGCAGTGGTTCACCTGGCACCATCTTTGTCTGGATCACTGATCTGACTGATGGTGAACCTGACGAGCGGCCGCGTGCCTACCAGGTAAATTATGAGAAGGAACTGCACAATAACCTACAGGATGCCCTTAGGAACATGCGTAACGGGGTAGTTCAGTTGGGACGGGTTAGCAGCAGCGGAGGTGTTGCCGGTCTCCCCCGGGACTACACCCGTATGGGAGAGAGAAGAGAGAAGATAGAGATCTATAGTCTGCCCGACCCGGCTCTACCTGAGAAGTAACCATGAGAGGATCTGCTTCAATCATTGGTTGCCTGGTTCTATCACTGCTTACAAGTTGCGGACAACCCCCTTCCCCGCCTCAGGAGAGCTACTTCCCACTCGAGCCGGGTATGCGCTGGATCTATCGTGTCACTACCGAAGTGGCTGGACGGACAGAGCGCCGTGAATTTGTTGAGCACAACGGAGATATCGAATCTCTGAACGATATTCCACACAGTGTCAGGATCACCGATGAGGGTACCCGTTACTACATCCGCAGTGTTGAAGAGGGCATCTATCGCAGTGCCAAACGGACGCTCGTGGAGAGTGAACCAAACAGAGACCCGGATCTACATTGGGTATTGAAGCGTCCCTATAAGCCAGGTACCAGCTGGAACAATCTAACCCACCCCTATGTATTGCGACGAATCAGCCCTTACGAACAGACCCTGACTCGAGGTAGCGCCCTAAAAATGGCCTATCAGATTACCCGCCTGGATGCCGTGGCGGATGTCCCAGCGGGTCGCTTCGAAGATTGTCTGCTGGTCGAAGGCGAGGCTCAACTCACCCTCTATGCGGATGGTCGTGAAGGGTATCAGGATATCCTGATCAACACCCGTGAGTGGTATGCCCCGGGAGTTGGCCTGGTAAAACTTGTTCGGGAGGAGCCCATGTCAGGCAGTGTATTCAGTGGGGGCCGGATTGAATTTGAGTTAGTCGCCTTGGAACCATGAGGCTTCTCTAACTTCTCTTTATCCTCAAGCGAATTCAATCTTTAGTACTGGAAAAATACTCCTTAAAACTGAGGCTATCCTGATGATTGCCACTGACGTAGTTTAACAGGGCCAGGAATCGCCGAGGATCGGCAATCAGACCAGAGTGGCGGTATCGCTCCTCACCTCGGCCATCTAAAAATACCATGGTTGGCGTGCGCGCCACACCCAAGCTATGCGCCAGGGCTTTGGCACTGGTCAAACTGCCATCCAAATCTGTCATCGGCTGCTCACTCTCCATATCCAAAGCAACTGCGATATATTTTTTCCGATATTCGGTGATCAACCCTTTATCGGCCAACACGCCCGCCCTCATACGCCGACAGAATGGGCATTGCCCGGTCTCGAAAAAGAGTAGCACGCCATCTCGTTCACTATCATTTCCCTTCTCCAGAGCCCTACTCAGATCAACTGCGGGACATTCGAACAGGGTATCGGCCAATCCCCCACCCATTCCCGGCAGAGGCTCTGGTTCACCCGACACCAGCGGCAAGCCAGCCTCTGCCCAACCATCACTGCCTTCGGGATACCAGTAGAGATTCCGGTAACCCAACTCAGAGGCCCGCTTGACTGCGTTCCAGGACATCCAGCAATCAGTCACACAATAAAAGACCATTGGACGCGCCAGGTCACCACCAGTGAGACGATGCAGACTGCGCTCGAACCAGGCTTGCATACAGGGTTCCAGGTGGCCATAGCCGACGTTGGGCAACCAGATACTGCCTGGTATATGTTTTCGTGGAGATGCGGGTAACCAGGAGAGGCCAAATTGGGCAGTTTCAGGTCGCAGCGTGATGGCGAGGAGATCAATCAGCAATGGATCTGAGCTCTGTATCAGCTTAGAGAGTTGTTGAGTATCCAAAAGCTCCCCATGCGGGGGAGTCGAGGGTAGAGGGCTTCGGTAGTGAGAAATACGGTAACCCTGATCAGAGAAAAGAGCGGACTCTCCGATCACCCCCATGGGGAATAGCACGATCAGCAGAAACAGGGGGCTGAGCACCTGTGACAACAGACTCACTCCTTCTGCTCTACCAGACCATGTTTCAGAGCTTCTGCTTCCAATGCCGGATAGAGATGACTCAGAGAGCGGGGATACTCGTCTGCAAATACCGCTAGCTTGTTTACTTTGTCTGGCGCCTCAGGCTGCAATAATTCAGCCATAGCCGCCCCTGACTCAGCCTTTTTGGCCAGGTAATCATCTAGCCACCTCAGATAGTCTGAGGTCTCTGAAATTGCATCACTACTCGCAAGGGGTAGTCCATGACCTGGCACCAACACTTTGAATTCAAGCTCATGCAGTTGCTTCAATGCATGCTGCCAGTGGTCGAGGTGAGCGTGAGGCGTGGTTGGTGTACGGCCGTGAAACACCAGGTCTCCGGCGAACAGCACGCCGGTAGTCTCATCAAGCAGCGCCAGATCGGCCCCAGTGTGACCCTGCAAGGCGATCAGGCGTATGCGGTGCCCACCAATCTCTCTGATACCCGGTTCAACCCGATGTGTGGGAATAACCACCCTGGTGCCTTTCATCCAGCTGCCGACCAAGCGGTATAGATTGTCGTTGAAGGTCTCCCCAAGCAGACGAATACTCTCCCTGGTCTCCTCTAAAGCGGCAATCGGAATACCTTCAAAGGCTTGATTACCAAGAAAGTGATCCGGGTGCATATGGGTGATATAGAGCTGAATAATAGGTTTAGAGGTCACCCGGGCGATGGCAGCCTTCAATTGTTTGCCATACAACCAGGAGGGGCCACTGTCGATCACAACCACCCCCTCCTCTGTCACAATAAAGCCGGTATTGACGATATTGCCACCATTTCGAAAATTGAAATGTTCATTCAGCCCCACCAATACATAGGTAGCTTCAGCCACTTTCAGAGGTTCAAGTCGATAATCTTTTTCTACTGCCACAGCTGACCAGGTGAGAAATAGAAACAGCAGTAACAGATACCTCACTTAACCTCTCCCTCTCCAGCACTATCATGGGTGATCAGAGCTGCGACCGGGTTACCGTTGTTGTCGCGGCCTTCAAGAGTGAGTTGATTGAGTTTCGGCAGATCCAGAGTCAGTAACGGATTCTCCCCTACAGGCTCGAACAGAGAAATACGGCTGATAAGAGCGCCATCAGCATCATGTAACTCCAGCTGCTCCAGGTAGAAGGCAGGTATACCGGCAACCAGCCCCGTATCCATAGGGTGAATGATATGCGCCCGCAGACGACTGTAACCCTCTCGCCACCAAAGACGGGCACTTACCTCTCCCAGCCGATCGGCCCAGTCAGAAGAGCCACTACCGAGACTGGCCGCAGTACAGCCGCCACCTGCCGCATCCACCAGAATCCCACCCACATGCCATACCCCATCCTCTGTCTGTGCGGCAGCACGAACGGGGGTGGCCTGCTGTAATTTGATACGCACGCCAACACGAGGTGAAGCCTGGACAGGCTCCATTTCGAGTACTTTTGGAATTGGATTGAGTTCAGCAAAGATCATCAGACGTTGCACCTTACCCAGTGCAGATGCATCTACCCAGACCGGTAGATTGAGTGAGTCCTCTGCAACTGCGGGAGCAGAAACACGCACCCGGTCGTCGAACACCACAGGTTCGCTGTTGAGCAGACGCTTATGCATCTCAAGCCACATCACAGAGTCCAATGGGTCTCGGTTTTCGTCTGCAGTGCTTATACCAGTTGCCAATCCAAGCAGGAGATAGAGTGCACAAACAGGTCTGAACCTCATTTAGCAACAGCCTCAGAAGGTTCGATCAGTATGCGGCGGGGCCAGAGGTTATCTGATGCCGGATGTATCTCCATTGGATCGATGGGGCGTAGATCGCCATCCTCAGGAGGGGCCTGCAACACATTAAGATCGGTCTCCTGCAACTCACCCAGCAGGCCACCGCCCCCACTATGCAACTTGTAGTAGAGACCATTCCAGCCATTTATACCGTACTCACCTGGCGCCTTGTGCAGGAATAGAAGATCGTACTCAAGATCGGTTAAATCATTTTCGCTAATGCGTCGATTCAACTGATAGGGATAAGGCAGACGACATATCATGCGCTGAGCATGGGGCAGACATTTGAATGGCCGCATTGAAAGAAAGTGATTCTCAAACTGGGTCTCGTGCCAATCTATCTGATAACTGTAATCTGCACCCTGCGGTCGAATCTGAACCTGGGCCAGTGGTAGTTTCCGACCTTGACTATCCTCTAGCGATAGGAGATACGCTCCTGCCAGATCCGCGACGGCAGCTTGTGCAATCAGTAGCAGAGATGCGCTAAGGGCGACGTTGACAGAGTTTCGTATCATCACTGTAGGCAACGACCCCTGAATTTTCAGGCTGCAGGCGCACCACTCGGCTTGGTAACTGATAACTGGAACCATGGCTTTGAAAAATAGATTCCAACTCACCGTTCTCACGCACCTCAATCATAGCCCGATCGAGTGCCTGGGCAAGATCCTCATTACCCTGCTTCACTGCTGCACCAAGATCCCAGCCACTACTGCGCATACCTGGCATCTGAACAGGCCCGACCGCATAGGATTGGCGTGCATCACCAAGGGCAAACTCGATCTCACTCCGAGGTCCGGCAACACCACTCAGTTCACCTTTTTTGAGAGCCTCTACAGCCTCGCTCATGGTACGGAAGTGAACCACTTGATCACGAATTCGACCGCTATAGGCGCTCAGCAGATAGAAATCGGCAAGGGTGTCCAACTCGACACCGACCTTCTCACGGGTGAAGATTTCCAACGCCGACCCACGACCCGGATTATCGGCTGCCACAGCTATCACAATCTGCTCCCGGTAGTAGGGGGCGATAAAGCTGACCCGATCATTCTCTTCTGCGTATGCATCATCATACGGGGTATGTAGCATTACATCGGCCACGCCTCCCCCCAGATAGTGTCCTTTCCAGACATTATTTCGCAGATCGTCCTCCATATTCTCATCTGCGCCCACAGCCCTGATGGCTGCTACCACACCCAACCGTTTAGCCAGGGCATGAGCAATTTCAATATCGATACCGACAATACGACCTTTCTCACCGCGATAGGAGAAGGGTGGAAAATCGGCATATACAGCCACCTCCAGCACCCCCCGTTCCTGAATCCGTTGCAGGGCAGTAGCGCCCTCCTCGGCATGGACTACTGAAGTTGAGCTTATCCACCATGCAGCCATGGCAGCCATCACCACAGCATTCAATAATTGCCGCATTTTATATCCTCCAACTAACCGGTTATTGATCTGCTTCAAGGGTCACCAACCAAGCCCTGATCGACCACATGGCTTCCTGGGAGAGAATGCCTTCAAAAGATGGCATATAGGTTATGCCATTACGGATTGCACCATTGCGTAAACGCATGATAAACCAAGCGTCACCCTCTTCATCAGGCGGCAAATTACGCAGATCCGGAGCAATACCGCCAGAGACTGCACCCAGGCCATGACAACGCGCACAATTTTGATTATAGGCAGAAGAACCAATCTCAATAGCCTTGTCATCTCCAGGGTATGGATTCAGTTCCAGCCACTCCTCGCCCAACTGTTTCAGTGCAGAGGTGTCAACAGGTTGAGGTGCGACATCGCCATGACCGAAGACCGTTGATAGTGTTCCGGCCCAGAGGACTGTCGCGAGAGCGGCGAGCTTGAGTGATGGAAGACGCATTTATAAAAAACTCCGTCAAAAAATTAAAACATAGTGAGCGACCGTGCCGCCCTTGTGAAACTACACCGATAAAATTCTTACGGGGTAAGTCGATTAATAGTGAGCGACGGATAGCGCAACTACCCGTCGCCCCTTTACGTCAGTAATCAGGCTCCGGAAAGCTTGAATACCCAGAGTGAGCCACCCTGGTTGAGGAATTTGACCTTACTGGCCACATCACCACCCCAAAGCGGAACTGCGCCACCCCAACCTGAAGGTACAGCGATAAACTGCTCGCCATCCTGTTCCCAGGTGACAGGGCACCCGACAACGCCGGAACCGGTTTGAAACTTCCATAGCTCCTTACCAGTCTGATCATCAAAGGCCTTGAGATAGCCCTCGGGTGTTCCGGTGAAAACCAATCCACCACCAGTGGTCATAACACCACCCCAGAGAGGCGCGTTATTCTTATACTCCCACTTGATCTTTCCAGTTTTTGGATCTACCGCTCTCAACGCACCGATATAGTCGTCATAGAGCGGCTTGATGGTAAAACCTGCACCCAGATAGGCAGCACCCTTCTTGTAGGTCACAGGCTCATTCCAGATATCCATACCCCACTCGTTGGCTGGCACATAGAACAGCTCTGTATCGGGGCTGTATGCCATTGGCATCCAGTTCTTTGCACCCAGGAAAGAGGGGGCAATGAAGATGGAATCACCCTTCTTGCCATCCCCTGTTTTAGTCGGATCGCCGGGACGAAGTCCGGTCTCAATAGGACGACCAGTCTTCATATCGATACCCTTGGCAAAATCGACCCGGGTGACGAAGGGAAAAGCGTTCTCCAACTTGCCATTGGTACGGTCAAGGACATAGAAAAAGCCATTGCGATCGGCGTGACCCGCCAGCTTCTTACCCCCGGTATTGAAGGAGACCAACTCATTTACACCGTCATAGTCCCAACCATCGTTGGGTGTGTATTGGTAGTGCCAGGAGATTTTGCCGGTATCTGGATCTAATGCCAGGGTAGAGGTGGAATAGAGATTGTCCCCTGGACGCATGTGGGCGTTCCAAGGCGCAGGATTGCCAGTACCGTAGAAGATCAGATCAGTTTCAGTATCGTAAGTACCCCCCTGCCAGGTAGCTGCACCGCCTGTCTTCCACATGTCGCCAGGCCAGGTTGCATTGGTAGTACCGGTGATCCCATTCTCTTTCTTTTCGCCGTTTTTCCAGATATAGCCCATGTGTCCTTCAACAGAGGGACGAATCCAACGCAGCTCACCAGTCTTGGCATCTCGTGCTTCCACACGACCAATGACACCGAACTCACCACCGGAAACACCAGTGATTACCATGTCTTTCACGATCAGGGGTGCCGCGGTGAATGAGTAGCCAGCCTTGTAATCATCGATCTTTGAGCGCCACTTGACCTTACCGGTAGCTTGATCCAATGCCACCAGGCGGGCATCAAGGGTACCGAAGATTACCAGGTCACCGTGGAGGGCTGCGCCACGATTAATAACATCACAGCAAGGCAAAATACCGTCGGGCAGGCGATGGTCGTACTGCCATAACTCCTCACCACTCTTGGCATCGATTGCGTACAGACGTGAATATGAGCCTGTCACAAAAATTCGACCGTTATGTATCACAGGCTGCGCTTCCTGGCCGCGCTGCTTTTCACCACCAAAGGAAAAACTCCAGGCTGGCACCAGCTTCTTCACATTGCCCTTGTTGATCTTTTTAAGCGGACTATAACGCTGGCCCTGTTGACCCATGCCCCAACTGACCACATCTCCAGTAGTCTTGGCATCATTATCAATATCAGCCTGGGTGACCCCGGCCTGAACCATACTGCTCAGACTTAAACCTCCACTCAGTACGGTAACTACCGTAGCTGCGCTTAAGGCCTTAGTTTTCAGCGGGAATATCATATTTATTTCTCCTCCCCGAAAGTGGTTGATCGTCTCTGGATGGTCGGCAAGGCCAAACGCCCTGGCGCCGCCATACCCTCCTTCAAACATCTATAGCAAGACCCAGGCCACATACAAAAACAATTTATCTATTTGATATTTATAGATTATTTTTTTTCAGGTCAGTTTGGAGATAGCGCCCAAAATTTGCAGGTATCAGATAACAACAAAGGGTGTATCGGTTTCGTTACAGGAGGTTACAGTTAGAGCGTTGTAGAGAATCCGGAATAAGAATGTTCAGCTCGATATGTGGGCTGGAGAGTGCACAACGATCAGTCAGGGCAGAACATTTACCCATTAATCATAGGATCAACCCATAACAGGCAGAACCATCCAAGAACCACCAGACAACGATAAACTATTTGGGGTTCATTACAGTTGTAGTTTGCTGTAATCCAACTATTTGACTAGACTTCAGCTGATTACTAATAAAAGGCATATCACAACATTCCCACTAGGTGGTATCGAATTTATCTGCGGATCTGACTCAGAAATTGCCGGATCAAGACCCCAGTTTTCACAGATAAGCGTGTCACTTGATTAGATCAACCGGGATAGAACTGGGAGTATTTACACGATTGTCGCTGAAGTTGCAGTCGTAATAACTACACCAGTCATCGTAGGGTGATTAGTTCCAAGGAGGGCTGATTACTGTCACAGATAGTGATAATCAGCCCTTGCTTAGCCCAAGAAGTTATCCATGGAATCGTGACGTCGCCCCGATCATCTATCGGTGGCAAAGCTGTAGTCATCACGAAAGGAGTGATTTGTGTGAAAAATGCCAGTGCAGTTGTATACAGCATGTTGCTGCCTGAAAAATAATATATAGCCTCGCTGAAAAGTGGGGATGGAGGATGTAGTAGATGGCTCGTAGACACCTACAACGTCAACACGCACAAAATATTTTTAATGTACTCGCCGACGAAAAATCACCGGATGATTCGCCGTTGGCCAGACAGATTCTGACATCATGGCGCAGATGTGCCGTTAATGATGAACTGGATCCATTACATATGCACAGGCCTGCGGTGGTCGATGCCTCAGCCCTAAGAGAATTGTGCCAGCGTTTTGAAGGCTTTTTACATCTGGCTGAGCCGGAGATGCTCAATCTGCATAGCTCTCTTAAAGGATCAGGCTATGCACTCATCCTCACCAATAATGATGGGGTTATACTGAATCATCTCACCAGTGACCGACTTATTGATGACTTTCGAGAAGCAGGACTCTGGGAAGGCGCAAACTGGGGGGAATCCCATGTCGGCACCAATGGCATAGGCACCTGTATCGCCGAGGGTAGACCGCTCACCGTACATAAGGACGAACATTTCCTCACCCAGAATATACACCTCACCTGTTCCGCCGCACCGATCCACGACCCCCATGGTAACCTCCTGGCAGTACTGGATGCCTCCTGTTGCAGCAATGAAGACAGCACCTCTGCTCAGGTTCTGGCACGGGCACTGGTCGCGAACTCTGCACAGATCATTGAGAACCAGTATTTCCTGCACTACATGAGAAAATGGCGAATACTGCGTTTCCACCAGCAAGTGAATCATCTCGGACTCGCCTCTGAAGGCCTGTTGGCGATCGACGAGGAGAACCGGGTATGCGCAATCAACAGAAGTGCACTGAGGATCCTTGGCATTAGCGACCGCCAGCAACTACTGAATCAAAATATAGACTTTGTCCTCAGTAAGGATCTTAACAAGATGCTGCAGCAAGCCTCCAACGGAGACAACAGCATCTTTCATTTCCAGGATCAGCGCAACGGCAGGCAGCTATTCGGACACCTATTCCAATATAAAGAAAAAATCCGTCGCCATAACAGAGAGCTATCGATACCACCAGCCAAAACCAATCCTGATGATTGCCGTGGCGAGCTCTGCGAGTTATCTGTACTCGCGGGAGAAGACCCGTTTATGAAAGAGGCTGCCCGCCGCGCCAAGCGGGTAATGAACAAACGCATACCTATTCTCTTACATGGTGAAACCGGCACAGGTAAAGAGCTTTTCACTCAGGCTATCCACTTGGCCAGTGATCGCCGTGAAAAGCCCTTCGTGGCACTTAACTGCGCATCGATACCTGAGACCCTGATCGAAAGTGAACTCTTCGGCTATCGCCAAGGAGCCTTTACCGGAGCCCGCAGGGATGGAAGACGTGGTAAGTTTATCGAATCTGACGGTGGCACCCTGTTCCTGGATGAGATAGGAGATATGCCCCATACAATGCAGTCACGCTTGTTACGTGTATTGGAAACCCAGGAGGTAGTACCCCTGGGTGGGGATCAACCTGTAAAAGTGGATCTTCATGTAGTCACGGCTACCCATCGCGACCTGCGCAAACTGGTCTATACCGGTGAATTCAGGGAAGACCTCTACTACCGTCTGAATGGTATTACCCTCGATCTTCCCCCTTTGCGTGACAGAGAGGACTTGAGCAGGATCATCGTCAAGGTACTGGAAGCAGAAAACGATACCGGTACCGCATTAAAAATCTCCAAACAATCGATGGATGCCCTTCTGAGCTACCAGTGGCCAGGCAACTTACGCCAACTACGCTTTGTCATACGAACTGCAATCGCGTTATGTGAAACTGGCGAACTACAGCTGGATGATTTCAATCTTGATTATGCGCCACCACCACCGCCAGAAACAAAACAACAGGCAGCACCATTGACCCAGGAACAATCCTTCG
Source organism: Candidatus Thiodiazotropha sp. 6PLUC1 (assembly GCA_040506705.1). Classification (GTDB taxonomy): domain Bacteria; phylum Pseudomonadota; class Gammaproteobacteria; order Chromatiales; family Chromatiaceae; genus Thiodiazotropha. Next base: position 41,518 of record JBEVWG010000021.1, on the reverse strand, counting down.
AAAAACCTCTTCCTGAAGAAGTGGATGAAGAAGACAATCCGCTTCAGTCTGCTGAACAGCAAGTCATTCTCGCCACCTTGGGAAACAATGGCTGGAACATTTCAAGAACTGCCGAAGCATTGGGAATGAGTCGTAACACCCTCTATAGAAAACTAAGAAAGCACGGTATCAATCAAACCCGTTGATAGTTGTAAGAATATATAGAGCTATCCGGTTAATATCAGCAGCCCATGGGTGGGGATAGCAATCTTCTTATAATTACGATGCGTGATGGTGGGGCATGGCCCCACCCTACCCATTTAATATACATAGGATGGAGCTACCCTTAGTGATGGTGGGGCGTGGCCCCACCCTACCCATTGATATACTTAAACCTGAGAACACCTGTAGGGTGGGGCCATGCCCCACCAACTTAACCCTGAGAATAAGTGTAGGGTGGGGCCATGCCCCACCAACTGCCTAGCTAAGAGAGAGCGTAATACAAGCAATAAAAAAATCGCCTTTTAAACTCATACATAAATTATTTATGAGTAATCGATACTACAGCTAAGAAAATAGTTCTCAGAAAATGTCAGAGCTCAGTTTCAACCGCCGCAGCCACTTTCATCGCCTTCTGCCGAGCTTGTTCAATATCCCCGCCACGCGCCAATGCCACCCCCATTCGACGTTTGCCTTTTACCTCAGGTTTGCCGAAAAGTCGAAGTTGAGTATCCGCATCAGCAAGTGCAGTTTCGAGATTTCCAAAGCGGACTTTATCTGATTCACCGTCTACCAAAATGACTGCAGATGCCGATGGACCATGTTGCATGATATTTGGGATTGGTAAACCCAGGATTGCGCGGGCGTGTAGCGCAAATTGCGATAGATCCTGCGCGATCATCGTCACCATACCGGTATCATGTGGGCGGGGAGATACTTCACTGAACGTGACATCATCCCCTTTTATAAACAGCTCCACGCCAAAAATACCACGTCCACCCAAAGCACCGGTTACCTTCTCAGCAATCTCTTTGGCTTTAGACAATGCGCTATCACTCATTGGTTGTGGCTGCCACGACTCCTGATAATCCCCATCTTCCTGACGATGACCTATCGGTTTACAGAAACTGACACCGTCTATATGGCGTATGGTCAACAGAGTGATCTCATAATCAAAATCTACAAAGCCCTCTACAATGACCCGTCCAGCCCCGGCACGACCACCCTCCTGCGCATAGGTCCAGCTCTTCTCAATGTCAGCTTCACTTTTAATGGTGCTCTGACCTTTGCCTGATGAACTCATAATCGGTTTTACCACACAGGGGATACCAATTGAGGTGACCGCTTCAACAAAGTCCGCTCTATTGTCGACAAACTTATAGTTGGATGTTGGGATACCCAACTCTTCCGCTGCAAGCCTGCGAATGCCTTCACGGTTCATGGTCAGTTTTGCCGCATTAGCAGTGGGAATCACATTAAAGCCTTCCCCTTCAAGCTCAACTAAAGTGTCTGTGGAAATCGCTTCTATTTCAGGCACGATATAGTCAGGCTTCTCCATCTCAATCACTCTTCTCAACTCATCACCATCCAGCATTGAAAAGGCATATGAGCGATCTGCCACCTGCATTGCCGGTGCGTTTTCATATCGATCACAAGCAATCACCTCACAACCGAAACGCTGCAATTCAATGACAACCTCTTTACCCAACTCCCCTGAGCCACAGAGAAGAACTTTCGTTGCATAAGATGAAAAGGGTGTTCCAATGATTGTCATCGTCGGGTCCTGTAGAAAGTAAAAAAAGAGGGTAAGAGAGAAAATATAGAAGAATTAACTGCCAAGTCCAGCTTGTGCCTTATTGGCCGAATGAACCCTGGGTGGCGTATGGCTGCTTTCCAACCAGTTGATCAATTCCAGCCACTGCTGACGGTCTTTTTTCATCGAGGCTGTTTTGAGCTCTACAATGGCACATCCGTTCTCTGCGGCATGGACATAGTTTTGAGTATCTCTCAAAAAAGCAACCAGAGGGATATCCAGTAGAGCCAGGGTCTCTTGTAGTTGCTTGAACGCACGAGTGTTTAAACGAACCCGGTTGGCCACAATTCCCACAGGTATATTGATACCCATCTGACGGCATAGTGTGGTCAGCTCCTGAAGAAAATCCAGCGTCACATGGCGGTCAATCGCTGATGGGAGTACCGGAACAATCACCGCTGAGGCGTTACGCAGCATGTCCATCATATCGAGGCGTTTCATTGAAGCCGGTGTATCCACCACAACTCGCTCTGTCTCCCCTGGAACCCGCTGGGCAAAAGCCCGCGTGACAGCCCCTTGAGTTGGCTTAGCCGCAAATACACCATGAATATTGGAGAACTCTTCAGAACGAAGGTCAAGCCAGCGCTGGCTGGAGCCCTGAGGGTCATAATCGAACAATGCAGTCGGCGTCCCGGCCGAGGCGTAGTAACCCGCCAGATTGGTCGCGATAGTTGTTTTTCCACAGCCTCCCTTGCTGTTGAGTATCAGAAGCCTTTTCATCTCACCAAACCTGTTCCTGTGGTGAATTTGAGGAATATTCCTCCTATTCTACGCCAATTACAAGCCAGGATTACTATTCCATCCAGTCTTGAGGGCTGTGCGATTAATCCGTAATCAATCCACTCCTCCTATCGCTCTCTATCAGAGATCCACTGTTACTTGATTCCGGACACCTTCCCTGGCATCAATCCTATTCTTGTCCAACCACTCTATATAACCCCTAACCCATTGATATTCAATAAAAGGAGTCAGATGGAAACGACACAAACAGAGCCTAAGCGGGACACTCCTGCTTCACCAGACTCTCTTCAACAGTCCGTCCAATCTCCGCCGCATTCTGTACCACGTGAACATCCAGCTCAGCCAAACGTTTCATTTTGGCCTGGGCCGTATCGTCTTCGCCAGAGATGATGGCTCCAGCATGTCCCATGGTACGACCTGCAGGTGCAGTAGCTCCGGCAATGAACCCGATCAGTGGTTTTTGCATATGCTCTCTTGCCCAGGTTGCCGCCTCGACCTCCTGAGATCCACCAATTTCACCAATCATCAATACCGCATCGGTCTCAGGGTCTGTAGCAAACTGCTTCATCAGGGTCAGAAAATCACAGCCATTGACCGGATCACCACCGATGCTGATGCTGGTAGAGATGCCCAGCCCCAGTTCACTCATCTGTTCCACCGCTTCATAATTGAGGGTACCGGAGCGGGAGACCACACCGATTCGTCCTTTACGGTAGATATGAGCCGGCATGATTCCGACCTTACACGCTTCAGGGGTGATCACCCCTGCAGTATTAGGCCCGATAATAATGGCGTCATGACCGATCAGATAGCGTTTCACCCTGACCATATCCTGTACAGGCACACCATCGGTAATCACCACAATCACCTTGATTCCCGCGTCAATCGCCTCCATTACGGCATCTGCTGCGAATGCAGGTGGGACAAAAACCACACTGACATCCGCCCCCGTCTGCTCCACCGCATCTGTAACAGTGTCAAATACTGGCCTGTCGATGTGTGTTTGACCGCCCTTACCAGGGGTGACACCGCCGACCACCTGGGTGCCCATACTGATCGCTTCCTGGGCATGAAAAGTAGCGTGCTGACCGGTGAAGCCCTGAAAGATGACCCGGGAATCCTTGTTGACCAAAATACTCATGCCGCCCCTCCTGCAAGTGCTTTAACTGACTTCTCAGCCGCATCACTCAAACGATCGGCATGTATGTAGTGCAACCCTGAGTCGGCCAGAATCTTTCGCCCCTCCTCCAGGTTGGTACCGGCCAGACGTACCACGATGGGTACATTCACCTCCTGATCCGCGACTGCTTTGACAATACCCTCTGCTATCCAGTCGCAGCGATTGATGCCTGCATAGATATTCAACATCAAAACTTTGACATTCGGGTCTTCCAGAACGATTCGAAAGGCGTTGGCAATCTTCTCGGGTGAAGCACCACCGCCTACATCAAGAAAATTGGCAGGCCGTCCTCCATAGAGGCTTATCGCATCCATGGTTGCCATGGCAAGACCGGCACCGTTGACAATACAACCAACGCTGCCATCCAGTGCAATGTAGTTAAGATCATGACCAGACGCCTCAACTTCTTTCGGATCCTCTTCATCGAAATCCCGTTGATCGGCAATCTCCGGCTGACGAAACAGAGCATTACCATCAAAGGACATCTTTGCATCCAGAGCCAAAAACTGCCCATCCCCAGTGGATACTAACGGATTGATCTCAGCCATCAATCCATCCTTATCTCGAAAACAGCGATAGAGACGTTTCATGATGCGTGCAGCAGCATTTATCTGCTTACCACTAAGACCGATACCTGCAGCCACTTTGCGGCATTGAAAATCCTGTAGACCTACTGCGGGATCAACCACCTCGTTAATGACCTTGTCCGGAGTGGAGGCGGCAACCTCCTCGATATCCATACCCCCGGCGGCAGAGGCAATCAAAGTGATCCGCTGGTTAGCCCTGTTGATCACAATACCAAGATAGTATTCAGCCTGGATATCCTGTAACTGCTCAACAAGCACACGGTTGACCATACGCCCCTGTTCACCGGTCTGCTTGGTAATCAGGTGACTGCCAAGTAGCTTTTCAGCATGCTCACGCACTTCATCCAGATTCTTGGCTAGCAGCACTCCTCCGGCTTTTCCTCGTCCCCCTGCATGTATTTGAGCCTTAACTACCCAACCCTCACCACCAAGCTGTTCGGCCGCGGTCAGGGCCTGATTGGCTGAATGGGCCATTCGACCCTCGGGTACAGGAATTTTATATTGACGAAAAAGGTCCTTGGTCTGATATTCATGGATGTTCACGCAGCGACCCCCGGCTTGGTCAGTCGCTCAACCTGAGCCATCTTCTCCAGCAGCACCTCAGCCTGTCGAATGGAGGCAGCATCGATCATGCGACCATCCAGACTGACTGCACCCAATCCTTTGGCGGCAGCCTCATCCATCGCCTGGATAATTCGTTTCGCGCGATCCACTTCCGCATCACTCGGCGTGAACACCTGATTGGCCAGTTCTATCTGAGCAGGGTGAATGGCCCATTTACCCTCACCACCCAGTGCAGCAAAAGATTTGGCCACTGCCAAATATCCTTCGGGATCACTGAAGTCACCAAATGGCCCATCAATAGGACGTAAACCGTAGGCCCGACAGGCCACAATCATACGGGACATGGCAAAGTGCCATTGATTTCCCAGGTATGTCTGCCGGTTACCGCTGGCATCCGCATCGGCCAACACGTGATAGTCAGGATTGACGCCGCCCATGCTGACAGTTCGCGCCTGAGTGGATGCAGCGTAATCTGCCACACCGAACACCAGAGCCTCGAGTCGATCTGGACAGCTTTGTGCTATCGCTTCTACGTTAGCCATCCCCATTGCCGTCTCGATCAGAGCATGCATATTGATCTGCTTGAGCCCTTTTGCCGCTTCAATCTGCTCCATTAGAAGCGCCACAAATTCAAGATCTGAAGGTTGACCAACTTTCGGCACCAGAATGGTGTCCAGCTTGTCCCCTGCCTGTTCCACCACATCAACAATGTCGCGATAACAGAAATGGGAATCCAAGCCATTGATTCGGACCGATACCGAACAATTCGACCAGTCATAATTATTGAGTGCTTCAATTGCGTTTTTTCTGGCTTGCTCCTTGTCAGATGGTGCAACCGCATCTTCCAGATCGATAAATACAAGATCAGCACCAGAGTGCGGCGCTTTTTCAAGCATTCGTAGATTACTGCCCGGTACAGCCAGTTCGCTTCTATGCAGGCGATTCTTGAAGGCCATATTTGGATTCCTCCGTGTTTTCTGCCCTGAACAAAAACAACGGTCTAGCCGCTGTTTCCAAGTTCAGTATTTATGATTTTATAATCCTGGTTTGTTGCAGTTGCTTTATATTCATGTCGTATCGCATGATTGGTTATTGCGCTGCAATATATTCAAACCGGGTACGTTCTGCCCTGTTGTGGGAATTTTAGTATCCACAAGCAGGGCAAGTATTTAACACAGGAGTAGAGCAATTGACAGTGACGGTCATCAGTTAAAAGGGAATTGAGCAGCAGGAATGAGAACAAACACTTTTTAAAGTATGACAAAGCGCGGGCGGAGCCTGTGTTTCAGCATTACCATTAAATGAATGCCAGACTCAATCCAATATTCATTATATTTATAAATAGTCACTCACTCCGTGACTCATCATCTGCAGTTCAGGCGATTCCTGAACTGCTGAAAACAAACAATTTATGGAAAACTCTTGCATTCAGGGCAAAGATACTCCCGGTCGTACAGTAACGAAACGATAGGGAGCTGACAGCACTCCCTGCTTGGTAGTAATCAATACTTTGGCCTCCCACTCCATCGAATCCCTGACGCAGACAGGTATCATGCCATCAGCTTCGTAGAGACCCGATTCAAGCTGTCGTAAGACCACCCTGTTGTAACCCATATTCATGTCGACACCGGTAAAGTCCACTTCCACCTTGTCTGCATCAACACCGTTAACCTGAACTTGCAGTTTCAAAGGTTTTACCAGAGGTATCTCTCGGGGTTCGATTGAAAAACTAATCCTTATATCAGGCTCTATTGAGGATACGCAGGACCCTTGACGTAGGTCGCATTGAGGATCAACTGCAGCTGATTGACTGATCTGTGGAAACAGAATAGGCCATGCCTTGTAAACCGCCACCAAACAGACCGCAGTTAACAAAATAGCAGCAGCAATCCATAGCACAATTGTACTCTGACTCTGGTTATCCTTACTCTTTTCACTCATCGAAAAACATCACATGATTAATAAAGAAATACATAATGCAGACCCTTGATTGGGTCGATTGTTCAGCCTATTTATTGAGACAACTTATTGGTTACTTTGTATACAACCTTTTTCAAATTTAAAGCCAATCTTTAAGCCCGGAAAACAATCTATTTATCAAAGCGTATTTTAGATTGATAAACACTCAAACTGACTTAAAAACCTTAATCTTCTAGCGCCTTTTGGTGGGGCATGGCCCCACCCTACCAAGAATATAAAACTTGTAATCAGCTTACTCTTAAAAACAGAGGTATGGTTTTTGTCAGAGTATTAATTTACTGATAGTTGATATAGCTGATATGTCACAAGCTGCATCAGCGTTTCAGCTCCTCTTCAATGTAACGCTTGATGTATTTCTGACCATTTAAGTTTGAACTGACCACCCAGACCACCATTAGCATTGCCAACACAAGAATCAGCGGTGCTGCGGTGGGTATAAATAAGAGTATAAACAACAGTACCAGCATACCCACACCCATAAACTTAAACCCGCGTTTCCATGCCTGCCTGATAGCTTCCTCTGCTTGAACGGGCGAATCGATCTCTGCCTCGCGAAGTGCATCCCGCATCATCTCATAGCCTTGTTGATGACGTCTTTGCATGCGTCCGAACGGGTCGTTCATTTTCATATAAAAATTGTCTCCAGAAAAGCATACCCAAATGAGTTGCTTATTACGGATATTGAACCTAGAAAATCAGTTGGCCGCTCCATTCTAATAGCAGGTTCCTGATTTTGTAGAAAATAGCTTCGATGCACATGGTCACCTGTCAGGTGAATCACGCTACAGCGTAAATTGATCTTTTTAGGTTAAAGCTTAAAGATATAGATTGGGCTTACTGGTGTAAATCAAATCTATAGATGAATGATGCAAAAGCGGCGGCTTGAAAACAGGGTATTTATGAGATTGGCTGAGAGCAGATTGAGATCGCAGGGATAGGCACGGTATGATTGCAGATGCAATCCAGAACAACCAACAAAATCGTCTCTACGAATTTATGGCGTCCCCAAGGGGAGTCGAACCCCTGTTACCGGCGTGAAAGGCCAGTGTCCTAGGCCTCTAGACGATGGGGACAGGTCTTCACAAAAGGCTCCAATATCTGGAGGCCACCTGCAAAGTGGAGCGCGAAATCTACGGTACTTTCACCCCGCTGTCAAGGGCTTTCCCACAAGAAGAAGTAATTATTAACCCGTTATTTATAATGGGGTACCTCAACTGGACTCATGTTTGAAACAGCGGAATATGCCCTATGGGTTCAACAGGTTCCTCCGCATGTTGAGGAAATCCAACCAGATAGCCCTGAATAAAGTCGCAATCCTGCTGCTGTAAGAATTCCAGTTGAGATTCACTTTCAACACCTTCCGCAATCACGTCGATCCGAAAGGCATGGGCCAGTTGAATCATCGCGGTAACAAGACTGGCATCATAATTGTCGGCGTTAACATTTTTTATGAAATCCCTATCTATCTTCAACAGATCAAATGGGAATTGACGCAGATGGCTGAGGGACGCCTGTCCGGTGCCAAAATCATCCAGCGCTATTCTCGCACCAAGCGCTTTCGCCTGTTGAAGAAAAACGTCGGCTTCAGCAAGTTCCTGGGTGAGGGTATCTTCAGTTATTTCCAGAATCAAACTCCCAAGCGGAATCTCACCATTTACCAGACTTTCCAGCAAACCTCTGCAGAATGTTGGGTCGTTGAGTAATCTGGCTGAGAGATTAATCGATATTGCGACGGTCTCATCGCGTAACAGACTCTGCTCCCGCTGGAAAGCAATTGCATGTACCAGCATCGGCTCAAACAGAGTGTTGATAAGCCCGGTCTCATCCAACACCGTGAGAAATGAATCAGGATCGAGCAGGCCACGATCAGGGTGCTCCCAACGCAGCAGCGCTTCAAAACAGAACAACCTGCCGGTATACGTTTCCACAATAGGCTGAAAGTGATATGTGAACTGCCCGGAATCTACTGCGTTGCGGATATCATTTTCCAACATCAGACTTTTAGAGGCTCGGGCGGTCATATCTCCACTAAAAAAGCGATAGGCTGACCGCCCCTGACGCTTGGCCTCATACATTGCAGTATCAGCATCTCTTAGTAGATACTCCACTGAGACATCATCATAGGGCGCTATGGCAATACCGATAGACGCCGACACCCGCAGTTCGTTTTTTGCAATGGTTATCGGTGCTTTGATGGCGTTCAGGATCTTTTCTGCCAAAGGCTCCATATCTTCACGGCTGCTGATACCTTCAATAAGGACCGCAAACTCATCACCACTTAATCTGGCCACAGTATCCGAGCTACGCATCAAAGAGGTCAGGCGCTCGGCAATCACTTTCAGCAACTCGTCACCGACCAAGTGCCCCAAACTGTCATTAACCTGCTTGAATCGATCTAAATCGAGAAACATCAAGCCAACTAAAAACTCACCTCTAAGTGCGATCTCCAGGGCATGCGCAAGACGATCCCTGAACAGTACACGATTTGGTAATTGAGTTAATGCGTCATGATGTACCATGTGGTCAAGATGGCTCTGCCGGTTATGTACTTGTCGGCGCATTTCACTAAATGCCTCCACCAGATCTTTGGTTTCCTTAAGATTAGATCTTGGCTGAGTTGTGGCCTCTAATGAACCGCTTGCTTCCATCTTCAATGCCAGAGCGGTTTCAGCTATCGGCTGCAGCAGATTACGTTTTATGAATTGATAGGCAAGAACAAGCATTAACAAGCCCATCAAGGCCAAGAACAATATAGAGGTCGATAAACGCTTCGCCGTTTGTGCCAGCCGGGTTATATCCTCTGCCGATTGTGCATCCAGACCCAGATCGATAATCGACATTCGTTGACGCATGGTTTTTAACAATGGATCGACCTGATCTCTCATAAAGTTCAGATCTCTACGCCATGTTGGTGTATTCATAACCTCTTTGACTTTATTAAAGTCGTTCATCCAGGTGGCAGAATCGACCTCGATTCTGCTCAGAGTATCCATCATGGTAAAACTGGGCTTGACACGATCATAGTGATCCTGAAGGAATCTCAAACGTTCCATAAATCGATCAGCATAGTCAAGAATAGTGTCATAGCGATTTTCCGGCAGTGGCGCAGACTCAGACATAAAGAGACCAAACCGATTCGCTATCACCAACCGAAATTCTGCTGTCAACCCAAGCCAAAGTCGCTGCATGGATGAGACCTGCACAATCAGGTCGTCCTTACTATCGGGGCTGTATTCAGCCTCATGAAGGAGTAGCTGTAGATGCCCAAGCACTCTCTGGTTGTAGGGATACATCTCCTCCAACATGAGTTTCATAGCAGGAAACCAAGCCTGAACATCCCGTCGTACTTCTATAAGTTGATAGGTTTTACGATGTAGTTTATTCCGATCATCCAGCAGGGCCTTGGCGACGTTCGGGTCTCCTGCTGGTAGTCGCTGTAGCGCTTCAGCAAGGTCATTGAGGATCTCACCCAATTGCCTCAACCCATGTTTGGTATCGTCCAGATCCTCTTTCTTGGGATCGATGAGGATTCTTTGCAAGTGACTTTCTATATTATTCAGTTGTGTCTGAGCATCTGCCAGAACACCAGAGGCCAGGGTTCTGGAGGTGATATTAGAAATCTGTGACTGAGTGGATGTTTTGACGAGATTCCAGCCCAATAATGCAAAGGCGAGCAGCACTGCACCAACCAATACTGCCAAATAGGCATAGCGACCCCGATAGGAGTCGAGACCAGGCAAAAAAGATGTAATGCTCTTCAAGAGCATTCCCTATTTTTCATTTTAATTCAACATATTGCATACATATTCGAGAACCCATCCAACCGATAAAAGCTACTCTTGTAGTGATTCCCTACCTCTATACCTTATCGAAATTCTTGCCCCACTAAGTTCTATAGCAGGGGCTTAAAATGGTGCTTCAAAGCTAGATCTGTTTTAGAAGGCATTGAAAATGGGTAACTATTCCCAAATCCGCCTATATTGCTGTTAGCGTCATCCCGACCTAAATCCTTACTACAAAAACAATCATCAAAATTTTTAATTAAAATACCGTTCAATATATCAACTTGAATCGCGCGGGAGTATACAAGATATGGCTGATCTACGGTTGACCTTGAGCAACCGATTGACAAATATACCAAAAACCCGGATTTTTTAGATCCGGGTTGCTATACAGACTCTGCATATGGAGAGAGTGGCTTATATCTCTGTCAGCTTACCCTCGAAGACAATGTCACCCTTCGGTTTATCTGTAGGCATATCTTCCATCTCCTCAACAGAGACCTTAAAAGCACTTTTAGCTTTAGGCATCATAGGTAGCGCCAACTCCTGGCTACCATCATGGGGCAGCACCCCTACAGCGTGTAAATTCCCATTCTGATCCTCCATCCACAATTGACACACCTTACCGGATGGTAATTGTGTGGGCTCCACAGCACTGACTTTGACCAAATCATGATTGGGTCGAGCAGCAACCACCCATCCTGTTCGATCCTGATCATTCATGACCACCAACACACTGTTCATCTCCGACCCAGGCTGGCCGCTCATCAGCACGATGCCAAGTGCAACTACCAGTGTCGTGGCCATCATACCCAGATTACGCCAGAAACCGAGGCTATCCCATACACTCGTTGCCGAGGACTCATCCAGATGGGATTCCCGGACAGGCGTCAGGCGCGACTCCACACCTTCCCAAACAGAAGCTGGTGGCGCAACAGGATCAATACTCTCGAGCATCGGCGCAAATCGCAGCTCCCAGGCATCTACCTCCTCCTGGAGTCTGATATCATTTTGCAGCTGGCGCTTGAAATCCTCTCGTTCTTCTCCTTCAAGGGTTCCGAGAACATACTCACCTGCCAGAGTATTGCTATCTAATTTTTCATCTTTAGGCATCATTTTCCAGACACCTCCTAAGTTGATTCAAACCACGACGTATCCATGTCTTGACAGTACCGAGTGGTGTATCCGTGTGGGATGCCAACTCATCATGAGTTAACCCTTTGAAATAGGCCAACACCAGCACTTGTCGCTGTTGATCCTTCAATTCTCCAAGACACTCCTCCAGTCGACGACCATCATCACTACGAGAGAGGCTATCCGGTGGCAAAGGTGCACCATCTACCTGCTCCGGCACACTTTTGTCATCACGATCCATGACTTCCCGTTTTCTTTTGCGCAGCAGATCCAAAGCCTGATTGCGCGCAATGGTCGACATCCAAGTCAGCGGTGCAGCCATATAGGCGCGGTAGCTGGCTGCATTGTTCCAGATCTTGACGTAGGCATCCTGCAAACAGTCCTGCGCCAAATCATCCCTAATTAATATACGTAATACCACGCCATATAGTTTCGCCGAAGTCATGCGATACAAACGCGCGAAGGCCTTGCGATCATTTAGCGCACATGCAGCAAGTAGCGATTCGAGTTCCTCATTGCGCTTTTTAATCGCTTGCTGTGGATCTAGATCCCCATTTTCCATTGCCCCCTCCGAGGGTCTGAAACCAACCCTAAGGGTACTGGGCTGACGCTTTAGCAGCAAGCAGAAGAGGCTTTGATATAGATTGCATCACTCCTGATTAATAGGTTCACCCATGAAACCAGAGAACTTCAGACACTGCTTTCCGTTGATTTCAACAATTTGCACCGTCTCCCCCCTTCCGCGTCCAAATCCCTGTATAACAGCCTCATTCTCTGAGACCGGCTGCAGAGGCAGTCTAACCAGACTTTCACTAAGATGTGGTGCTCGATAGTGCAGACATAACACACCGCTCTCTTCACTCAGATGGAGATCCTGGATCGAGAAATCACCATCAGGATTTATAGTTCTATAACTTCCCAGGCGCTTGCGCCAAACCGTCTCCCAAGGATCTGACTCGATCTTATTGCCAAGAATAATCTCCTCCTCTCCCCGGTGGGCGACCAATAGATCCATACCATTTTGCTGGCGTGATTTGAATCTTAAATCCCCCAACACCCGATAGCCATCTGGAAGGCTGTCGATACTCTGTTGAGTCAATCCCAAGCTGCCATCATCAAATCGAACCAGATCAAGAATGCGTTCTATAATGCAGGCGCAAAGCCTGGGGTGTTCCGGATCCACCATCAGCAAACCAAGATCCGTCGCATAGCCACCAGATGGGGTTTCAAACTGAGGGTTATCCTGCTCAGTCAACTGCAGAGGCTGTTGATGACTCTCCCCACCCTGAACCATCAATGCAAGAGTTAAAATAGTAGTTGCCAATTCACGGGCCATTCGATTACTTCCAGCACCATTTGCCAACACAGCCACCCCTAAACCATGCTTGGGCAATAACACCATCTCTGCGCCAAACAGCAGGGTACTGCCGCCATGGCGAACCTGTCGTCCAGTGTTTGCATAGTCTTGTAGAAACCAACCCATTCCCGGTGAGATACCCAGGGAGATCTCACCATCTACATTTTGCGGGCGCCACATCTGCTCAATCAGAGGCGCAGAGACACCAGGTAAATCGCGCTGCAGAATACGGGTCATAAGTCTGCCCGCATCCCGAGCAGACATATAGAGGCCAAGAGCAGGCATATCCCGCAGTGGGGGTAAAGGCCTGACCTGACCATCCAGATGTCCGGAAGAGAGTTGCTGCCGCATCTCCTTTGTCAGTAAAAAACCACTACTTGACATCCCCAACGGTTCGAACAGATTCTGCCTCATATATTCGGCATATCGCTCAGAGGTTTTTGTTTCGATTAAATGACCCAATAAGTCATAACCGAGGTTTGAGTAGCTATAAACCTTGTTGGGATGATAAGCAGCATATTCATTACGCAGCAGTTCTGTCACCTTGGTGAAATAGGTATCGGTATACATCCCTTTACGCAGATCACTGGGCAAACCACTACGATGGCTTAATAATTGTCTTGGCGTGACTGACATCGCAGAAGATTCACGGCGACGAATTGAAAACATGTCAAGCTGCTCTTTGAGGGGCGCATCGAGATCTACGCGGCCATCTGCCACAAGCTGCATGATACCCAATGCAGTTACCGGTTTGCTCAGCGAACCTGCACGAAACACCGTATCTGCAGTTACCAGCTCACCGGTACGACTGTCTGCATCCCCAAAACCTTCGACCCAAAGCGTACCCTCACTATTAACAAGAGCAACACTGATACCGGGTACAAACTCCTCTTCAAGCATTCGCTCGATCAACTTCAAAGATTCCGAGCGAACCTGAGCCATATTGGCTCCAGGAATCAAACTTCCCCCACGCGATGCTTTTTCATCCACTGAGGTACAGGCTGATATAGAAAAGATCAGTGCAACAAAGACTACTCCCAGTCGAGAAAGCACATTACACCTCTTGTTGGCGAATACCGGCCCTTTTGAATCACAGGGCAGGCAAAGGATGAGCAAAGAGAATTATAGCTATGAATTGGCGGCAATCTATCACCACTACTCACAAACATCTTCCAGGCATATCAAGAGATCCTTCTGCTCATCCAACCTGCAATCCCGCTAGTATGACGCACCACACTAGGACCTGTTAACACTATCCACTTTACCAGTTGAGCGGTGTACCAACATCGATCAGGATACTACCGTAACCTTCATCTACTCCGCCCTGTACCCTGTGACTCGTCTTTGCATAGCCACCCGAATGAAGGATCGAGTTACCATAGGAGTCGCCGATACCAGGCTGTACAGCTGTAGCCAATCTTGTGGAGTTTACATGACCGTCATACAGATCCGGGTTTTGTCCTGTGACATCGAATCCACCGGCATACAAATTAGATGAAAGAATCATGGCTGCTGTGATAATTAATGTTTTCATTTTCGATTTCCTCGTTTTAATTAAGAGCTGATGTTTCAGCTTTCAGTTACCTATACGGGACGAGTCGAAAGATGGATTCAAAATTATTTCAACTGTTTTTCAGCCTGCCTTTCACCTGCCGAATGATCCATAATCAAGATTAGATACCAAGCGGAAAATCAACTCTGCAGCTGACCGAGGCTTAGCCTGAAGAATAAAATGGGGACCAGCAAGTTTATAGTGACTAGCCCCTTCGTACCTCTGTAGCAGTTCTAAAGAATGGGCCCGATCAACCAGTCTGTCATCAGCGGCCTCTATTACTGCTACTGGCTTCTCCACACTATTGATGGGTAGCGCCATGGTTCTGATCTGGCTCACCCTCTGCGTAAGCAGATGCTCTGGTACCTCCCTGATGGTTTGCAGAAACTCCAGTATCAACTCATCTGTGGCTTCACATCCAAGCAGAAACAGCTTGAGCAGGTATTTCGGTATGGGAAAGTTCACTACCCGCTTCAGAGGCACCATCTGCATTAAAAACAGTAACAGAGGTCTTGGTGGCGAGATAAAACTGGCGACGAAGATGACGCCCTTTAAATGGTAAGGCTTCGCTTCGAGGATATAGGTCGATATACCTCCGGAGAATGACTCAGCCAACACCACAAAAGGCTCCTGGGGCAGCTTCAGCATCAGGCTCTCAGCTAACGACGATAATCCTGAGAAGTACAGTCAGGTAAAGAAATTAATTCTACATCCCCATGATATTCCTCAATAAATCGCCTAAAAAGCCGTCCTGTACCATCAAGACCAGGTAATAAAACCAGTTTCATACCCCCCCTTTAGGGCCCTTCTATTAATCAGTTTAAGTCACATTACTTTCATAATACTGCAATCTTTTTCTGCGATCATTATGTGTGCTGAAGAGCGATTGACGCGCTGAGTTTTTGTTCTGCGAGTCGGATTTCGTACTCATCAAACAGTGCGATAGACATGCCCAATAGCTTAATCGAGAGTTATGCCAATGAATACAAACTCCTTAAGACCTTACCGCAATTCAAGTTATATCGACTATTCCGTAGGGTGGAGATATCTTTTCGACAAGGATTATCGAGCCAATGTGCAGGATCGCTGGGCCGATCAACCGCGGTTTTTGACGGTTACTGAGATAATCATTGGCATCGGAAGCATCCTTTTCTCTACTATCTTCCTCCTGCTGATCACATTTTTTGTGCTTGATGCCTGGGTTTTATAGCGTATATTTCTCTAACTCAGCCCAGTGTTACGCCCTTATCAAGGGATGGGCCACTGCCTGCGAGCCACGCCCCGAAGGAGGGCTGAGGCTATATTTCCAACCAGCATCTGGAGCGGAGGAGAGTTAATAAGACGGCAGTGCTCTCATTCGATATTCTGTTCCCACTTATAGGGAAACAGTATGTCAATCTCACGCCAGATATAGCCGATATAAACAGATATTAGCTCAGTCTATTACAAATAGCCCCGCATTAAAGCGGGGCACATTGTCTGCTCAATACCTAAGATCCACTATATAATTTCACAACTTTTGCAAATTGTTCCTCAGAGAGGACTCGTTTCATATTATCTCTACAGTCAATTTTTGTGCTGATAATAGTGCTACGCAACTCTAGCATCTTAGAAGCCAAGTCCAATATTTCGGCTTTACTTTTACCAGCCATTGTAGCGTCATAGATACTCTTCTCCAGCTCGGTAATTTGTGCCACTTTTGCATGCATAGGCTTACCGTGACTTTCTCGCCAGGCAGCTAACTCTTTAGACTGCTCTTCACTAAGATCCAGTGCCGCCTCATGCTGTTTTACAACCTTCATGTAGTTCGGCATTGGACTGGCATGTTTCATCATTTGAGGAAAATCATGCATTCCATGTTGTTGCTCGGCCTGAGCGTTCAGGGAAAAGAAGAGTAATGAAACACAGATAGCAACGACTGTTTATCTCATATTTATTGTTCCTGTTATTGCAGAATTTTAGATTTCATGGATAGTGCTTTACACTTAAAAAGTGTGCACCATATCACATATTTTGGCAAGCCATTCTGGTGTTCTACCACCTGACACATAATGTTTCCCCAAGGCAGGCCAATACTAAGTAAACCTTCCATTTACTATGGCTACCACCATTCTGGCATCAGTTTAGTAGACTCTTACAAACACCAGAATTGATATTCAGAAAGCGGCTATTTCAATTTGTGTTAACAGACCCTGGGATGCTGGGAACTGGCTAACACTTTATTTATAAAATCCTAAAAATCTCCCCCACCTATAACTTCTTTGAGAACAGCGCCCTATTTTACCTTCCCCCCATAAGTATCATAAAACCAGGTCAGCACTCATCGCTCTGATGTGGCCGATCGTGATAATAATTAGGAGAAGGATCCATGAAGGAAATATATAACTTACCCTTGATAACTACTGCCGCAATGGTTTTCGCTGTTGCAACCGGGTGTGGTAGTGATTCTGAAAACAACACATCCAGTACCAACGACAGAGAACAGCAAGAGGCTGAAAAACTCAATAGCTCTCAATATAGTGCTGACGCTTACAATGGTAATGAAGCAACGGCTTCTAAATCAAAATTCAGAAGATCAAGAGACAAATGGAGATCGAACAGCAGACCAGTTGCTGATATAACCGGTAACCATACCTCTTTTTCTGGTGAGACAGTGACTCTTGATGGCAGTGACTCCTATGATGAAGATGGTGATACTCTCAGATATTTTTGGAGACAAGCCAAAGGACCTGCGTTACCAATTGATAATCGCTTCGAAGACACCCTGACATTTGTTGCACCCCAGGTTACTGAGCCAACGCAATTTTTGTTCTATCTGATAGTGTTTGATGGAAAGTCAGCAGACCTGACAGGTTTCAGTCTTCAAATCTCTCCTGTTGCTGACAGCAGTCCGCCATTGGTCAGCCACCGATACCCTGTTTCAGATCAAGTAGATACTCCGATCAACTCAGAAGTAAGCGTCACATTCAATGAAGCACTTTCAGAGAGTAGCATCGATGAGACAAGCCTTACTCTTACTCACAGCGGATCACTGATTCCTGGCAGTGTCATCTATGACGATGTCAGTCACAGCATAATTTTTTCTCCCAACAGAGAATTACTTGATGGCACACAATACACAGTCACCATAGGAGAGGGTGTCCAGGATATAGCGGGGAATCCAGCACTTTCCGAGAGCTGGCAGTTCGTGACAGCGATCAGTGACGATAACACTGATGATATTCCCGATGATGGTGTTGACGACAACCCGGATGACGGTACTAACGACAACTCTGACGAGGGCAGTGATGAGAACCCGGATGACAGTGCCGACGACAACCCTGACGAGGGCAGTGATGAGAGCCCGGAGGACAGTGCCGACGACAATCCTGACGAGGGCAGTGATGAGAACCAGGATGACAGTGCTGACGACAATCCTGACGAGGGCAGTGATGAGAACCCGGATGACAGTGCCGACGACAACCCTGACGAGGGCAGTGATGAGAACCAGGATGACAGTGCTGACGACACCCCTGATGAGGGAACTGGTGATAACTCAGGATTCAATCTAGGCGCAACTACTCAAGATACAATCGATGCGTGTATGGATGAAGCAGATAAACAGATGCTGACTCTGGTGAACAATGCTCGCGCACAAACTCGTAGTTGCGGAACTGAAAGTTATCAGGCTACGACTACATTGGCATGGAATTGCCAGCTTGAAAGCGCAGCTTATGGTCACTCCGCATCCATGGCTGAAAATAACTTCTTCAGTCATACTGGTGAGGATGGCAGCAGCCCCGGTGACCGTATCAGTGATAGTGGTTATGTCTGGAGAACCTATGGTGAGAATATTGCCGCAGGCTACAGAGATGCCGAGTCAGTTATGGACGGCTGGCTCACAAGTCCTGGGCATTGTGCCAATTTGATGAATGCCAATTTTAAAGATATAGGAGTTGGTATTGTAAATGGCAGCGGTTCATATGGAATCTACTGGACGCAGGACTTTGCAGCTCAATGAAGTAGTAGAGCACTGACCAGTACAACTGGGTGTAATTAAGTTCATTAATAATAGACCAGCTGAACTGGATAGGTAGGCACCAACAAAAAGGCCGGTAGACACCATGTTACCGGCCTTCTTTTTTTAACATCATAAAAAATTTCACTGCTAATGGTATGGACTCCCCTACCCTGGATGGAGAGCAAGTTTCTCAATCATACTTTGAAGATGAGGAGATCTGTGTGACAGATACTTACCAGGCAAGAAGTATTAATAGACTCAGTTCGATTAAGATGCCTGATAAACAATAGTAATGTTTATTGGCTATTATAATAGACTAAGAGTAAATAGAACCTGAACTCATACTACACTCAACTTTTTAAGGTGGGGCATGGCCCCACCCTACAGTTGGCCAATACGATTACACTATGTTGATTGAGTATGTCAGCATAGTAGTTGGGTATGGTGGGGTTATTCAGTTGACTCAATCGGTATCGCTAAACTTTGTTCCAGCACTGTAGGGTGGGGCCATGCCCCACCATAAGCCTCTAAAATTTCGCTACAAGCGTGGCTTGCCGGCAATGCCACCTTGTCAAAAGCCACAACACCTAGCTAAAGCCACGCATGTTGCCCCTCTCTTTTGATTTTTTAATGACAGGCCGTTGTGTGTAAATAGTTATGGTCTGGTTAGTAAGTTCAAATTGATTCTAAATTTTCATCCAGTAGAAGCTTAAACTCATCCAGATCCAGCGAAGAGGAGCACTCCGGTATCTTGTCAGGCATATTGGGTAAAATATTAAGGGCTTCTGTACGCAGGGTTTCCTTGATCTTCAACAGTTCCAGATTATGCAGATAGGAACGATCTCTGATCAATAGGCGCTTATAGATGCCAATCATCCGCTCATCAGTGTTGCTTTTAGGTGGAGTATGTCTCTCGATCTTCTGCCGAAAATAATCACACTGTTTCTTGGTTGCATGAGAATAGGTTTCCAAGTTATTCATAATTCGCATTCCATATCTGCAATATACTTAAAATTACGACTCTCTCAGCTCTTCCCAAGAAGAATATTTAAGTCTTGGACATTCTCAAAAGGAAATAGAGTTGTAAACATGCCTTATGCCTTTTTAATACGCAAAAAGCAGGCCAGCACATAAAATCAAGTAGTTAGTAGTTGCTGAATGACTGGCTTGTAAATTTATCCGACGAATTCAGAATTTTATTACTGGTCACTAATCTCTTAAAAGTCCCTCTTCCTTGCAGGAGAGGGATTGGTAATAGGGTGTGAGTATCATGCTGATTATTTCCTAAAGCCCCTCTCCCTTTATGGGAGAGGGGTTGAGGAGAGGGTATGAGTGTCATCTATTTAATAGAATTGATGCGTAAACCGCATTAAACAATCAGTGCCTGTCTTGTTAAATTCAAACTGTTAGAGCCTCAAGTCTGCTTCTGGAGTAAAGACGTGTTAACGGGATAGTATCGAACTATCATCCCGGCGCAACTCTCGAAATACACTAAAATCCCAAGGCCGCAGGGCCAACATCAAACTGGTGCCCTGCCGCTGGTTCAGGGGCAGAGCCGCATCCTCCTCATGTAGACGAAAAAACTCTCCTGAGACCTTTTTTAACTGCCTCAACATAGCAATTCTTGAACTCTCAGACAAAACCCCGTTAGAGAAAATCAGAGCTTCATCCTCCTCAAGAAATTTGGCATTCAGAAACTCAGGCTGAGCATACTGTTGAAAGTAATTCTGTATCGGCCCATTGGTCCGCCAGGTAAATTTTTTATCGACCACCAACTTAATACGATTAAGCGGCAAAAGATCAATAATCCGTAAACGATCCAACTTCACCAACAACTGGATAAGTTCAGTCTCAGTTAGATCATACTCTGCAAGGATCTGATCAAAGCGCCAGTAGTTAAAGATGCAGATTGCCACCAACAACAGTTTGGTATTCCCCACCATCTCTCGTTCCTGATCCTCTGTCAGCATATTGATGCGCTCTCGCCCCTCAACCATTTTCTGAACCAGATCTGAAAGCTCCAGGTCAATCAGTTCACAGACTCGCTCGAGTCGCGCCACAGAAAAACTCTTTTCCGCAAATAGACGTTTGACGCTGTTTTCCGACAAGGCCAATTGAGCGGCAATATCCCGATAGGTAATCCCCTTGGATCGTAATTCCAGTTTTAAGGTTTCAAGCAACGCAACAACCTGACTCACAGTCACCTCCGAATTTACTGAGCGGCCAATAGTACCAATATACAGTACTTTTAGATCATTAATACAGACCTTTTCACTATTTGGTTTATTTATTTAAGCCCTATCGCTACTGTTAGCTTGACTCCGCGATGGAGATCAATCCACTTTCTAAAATGGAGCTTTATCATGAACACCCTATTAAAGCAGGCCAAATACTTGGTTTTAGGTATCTCGCTGCTAGCTGGACAAAACGCGATTGCAGCAGGCCTGATGACCCCAAAAACCGCGAATCTCCCGCAGCTGGAGATAAGGCAACATCATGTTGATGTCACCATTGAGGATGGTTACGCCGTTACTTCCGTCGAACAGGTTTTCTACAATCCAAACAACTCAGAACTCGAAGCCATCTACTCCTTCCCAGTACCTGAAAAAGCTTCCGTAGGTGAGTTCACCTACTGGATTGATGGCAAGCCTGTTACCGGCGAAGTACTCGAGAAGCAGAAAGCGAGAGAAATCTATCAACAGGAGCGCAGCCAAGGTAGAGAGTCTGCCCTTACCGAGCAGGATAGCTACCGTACATTCGATAGCTCTGTTTACCCTGTAAAGCCACAGCAGGATGTCAGAATCAAGCTCGTCTATATCCAGCCTGCTCATGTAGATAGCGGTATAGGTCGCTATGTCTACCCTCTGGAAGAGGGGGGTGTGGATGAACAGCGTCTAGCCTTCTGGAGCTACAATGATGTCGTCACGGAAGCCTTCAGTTTCAATATGAAACTGCGCTCCTCCTACCCCATCGATGAAATACGACTACCTCATCATCAACAAGCCTCAGCCACTTCAACCTCCCCGCAAGAGTGGTCTGTTTCTCTGCAAAATGGACAGGCAGGTGAGGAGCAAGAGCAGACTCAATCAACTCCTGCAGTTATACAGAAACTTGATAAGGACATTGTGGTCTACTGGCGACATCAACAGGGACTGCCAGGCAGCGTTGATATGGTCACTCACAAGGAACCTGGAAAAGAGCGAGGTACATTTATGCTAACTGTAACTCCGGGTGATGACCTTGCTTCCATAAATGAAGGTAGAGACTGGGTTTTCGTTCTCGATCTCTCAGGATCCATGAAAGGTAAATATCAAAGCCTGGTTGAGGGTGTTCGCAAAGGACTAACAAATCTCTCAGATAAAGATCGTTTTCAGATTATTTTGTTCAATAACCATGCAAAGAGAATCACCTCTGGTTATCAACAGGCAAATAGAGAAAATGTTCAACAGATACTAAGCAAACTTGAGAACACAAATCCATCTGGCGGTACAAATCTCTATGCCGGTCTGGAGCGTGGTATCAAAACACTTGATTCAGATCGCTCCAGCGCCATAATTCTGGTCACCGATGGTGTTGCCAATGTGGGTACCACGGAGAAGAAAAACTTTCTCAAACTCCTCGAACAGTATGACGTCAGGCTATACAGCTTTGTCATGGGAAACAGCGCCAACCGTCCGTTATTGGAAGGAATGGCCAAAATCTCCAACGGATTCTCAATCAATGTCTCTAATAGTGACGATATTGTTGGCCAACTGATGCTGGCCACAGACAAACTAACCCATCAAGCGTTGCACGATATCGATGTAAAATTCCGTGGTGTAAAGGTCAAGGATTTAACCCCGGCACAAATTGGCTCTCTCTATCGAGGCCAGCAGTTGACTCTGTTTGGCCACTACTGGGGTGATGGTATTGCTGATGTGACTATCAGCGGCAAAGTTTCAGGCCAGCCTACCGAATATTCCACACGATTTGAATTTCCAAATCAAAGCACACTCAATCCTGAAATTGAACGGCTCTGGGCCTTCGCCACGATAGAGGATTTACAAAACCAGATTGACTATCTGGGTGAAGACCCTGACAGTCGTCAGGCAATAGTCGATGTAGCTAAAGAGTACAGCCTGGTTACTGACTACACATCAATGCTGGTTGTGCGTGAGGAACAGTTCCAGAACTATGGCATCGACCGACTGAATCAGGCCAGGGTTACAAAAGAACAAGCTGCTCGCCAACAACGAAGTTCAGCACCAGTGGTCAACAACAGAGTTGATACTCAGCAGCCTATGTATACAAAGCCTCGTGCATATCCTTCATCGTCTGGTCACAGCGGTGGTGGTGCATTAGGGCCTTGGTTGCTGTTACTGCTTATTCCATTGTGGAAAGCAAGCCTTCATCGTCGTAATTCCTAAACTGAAAGCGCCAGGCTTCGGCCTGGCCGCTGAAGGAGTCATTAATGAGACTTCCAACTCTCACAATAGCTAGCGTATTGCTTACTGCATTTATGATGGCCATACCGCAACATCATAGTGAATTCTACTTTGAACTCTATCCAGCTCTATCAGGAGAGTGGTGGCGACTGTTTTCAGGGCATTTTGTCCATTCTGACTGGGAACATTGGTTATGGAATGCGATAGCTCTGGTAGTTCTTGGGAGTTATTTGGAAGGACAATCAAAGTATATATGGTTTATGGCCATACTGGCAGGAATAGCAGGGGTCGATATATTACTCTTATCTGACTGGTCTCATGTGACCAGGTATTGTGGACTTTCGGGGGTACTCAATACCCTTTTGGTCGTCGCACTCTATCACTATTGGCGGGAAACCCGTTCAGGTTGGGTAGTTATTGCAGCCATGATCTGCTTGGGCAAGCTGATACTTGAGCTCCTGTCCGGTATATCCATGATTACCCATATTTCCTGGCCTCCCTTTCCTGCTGCACATCTGGCGGGAACAGTAGCAGGAGTGCTGCTTCTTTTATACCCAAAACAGCGTATCTTCCCTGCTTATCAACACAACAAGTTTTGAATCAGTCTCCATATAGGGCCTGTTAACACTAATCGAGCAGGCTGTAGTTGATTAACCGTGAAACTCATTGCAGTCGGTTTATATCAGCAGAATATCAGGATTCTTATTCTTACCCTGAAATAAATCAAAGAATTGATAGAAGAATTTGTTGTTTGATGCCAGCCCACCTGTAGATAATAGAAGATTATTTTTCTCAGGTATTACCATAATCTTATTGGTTGCAGTTATATATTGTATCTTTATGATGTAAATCAAATATAGCTATATTGTAAAGGTTGTTTTAGCCAAGATTTAGTCTCAATATTAAAATAGATTCTTATTAAACTGAAAGTATACTCTATCATAGTATACCAGCGTTGTTTCAGTAACTGGATAGTGACTGTTCGTACAAAACGAGTTGACGATAATATTAAAAATGTTACAACTTGCTAAATTGTCAACTCGTAATCGATGGCTTCAGATAACAGCATTCACACTATTTCTCTTAGCCAGCTTAATGTTAGCCCGGTTTATCTATATATTTCCGTTTAGCTTGAGCTATGACTGGGCACAGGCATCTACCCCGCTTCTGATCATAATTATGGTCGCAGCTTTAGCATTCTTTATTTACGTAACACTTGTATGGTCCCTCACTCAGGCAGTGATTTTATTTATTTTAACCATCTCCATCTCCTCCTTTGGAGAACTCTGGGGCTTACAGAATGGCTATTTGTTTGGTGACTTATATCACTACAACCCGGACATCGAACCAAGAATAGCGAACGCATTACCACTTGTCATCCCCCTCGCCTGGTTTATATTCAGCTGTATTCCACTGGTGTTAATGCGCCCCTGGCTGGTTGAGAAAAGATTTGATCACAGCAGAGACTCCAGTAATACCAAACCGATATCTCGCCTATTCTGTATCACTTTTTCCAAACAGGTGTTCTTTTGTGCATTGATACTTACCTCCTGCGACTTCTATCTTGAGCCACTCTCGCTTTATACCAATTCCTGGGCATGGAATCAGCAAGGACTCTACTACGGAGCGCCAGTTTCTAATTTTTTTGGATGGTTCATAATTGGAATAATCATCTATTCATTATTCTTTTACCTGCAGCATCGTTGGCATAAACCTGACAGGTTGTCGCATAGATCACTGGATACATTCCTGATTGGTCTGTTTATGGTATGGGTTATAGTTGCACTTGTAATAATCGCAGACAGACTGGATAGTATTTTTCCTTTAGTCTTAACAGTTATGATATTAGCTCCATCAATATATCTACGAAGAATAAAAACAAGCCAATTACGTGAATCAATACCAGTCGCTAACAGGAACTGGAAATGACGTTTATACAACTTGAAAATATCAGTTGTGTATATAATGGAGTTATCAGTGCATTAGCTGACGTATCCCTATCAATTTCAGAAGGTGAAACTGTTGCCTTGCTGGGTCCGTCAGGAAGCGGAAAATCTACGTTACTTAACCTTATTGCAGGTTATGAAACAGCTACTTCCGGCGTTTTGAAAATTGCAGGCAAATCGATAGCAGAATGGAATAAAGACACTTTCCGTCGTGAATTGATTGGATTTCTATTTCAACAGTTTCACCTGTTGGATCATCTCAGCGCTGTAAGAAATGTTGAACTCGCACTATTTCCTACATGCAAGGATGCAAATCAAAGACACCTTAAAAGCAGTCGACTATTAAAAGAGGTTGGCCTGCTCAACAGGCTTAATGTACAGACAAAGTATCTATCAGGAGGGGAAAGACAGAGAGTTGCTTTCTGTCGAAGTATTGTCAATAAACCTCGCTTATTGTTGGCAGATGAACCCACTGGTAATCTTGACAGCGCCTCAAGTGAGACATTGCTCAAAACTCTGTCTGAATATATATCAAGTCATCAGGGAACAATGATAGTCGCAACTCATGATACCGAAGTCGCAAAGATTTGCAGTAGAGTTATATATCTAGAAGATGGTAAGGCAGTCAGCCAGTGAATAGCGATGTAAAGAATAGCCTATACGGTATGGGTTCACTGATACTGGACAACATCAGATGTCGACCATTACGTGCATTTATTGCAATATTGAGTATTGCAGTCGCATTAGGTGGCGCAATGACCATGGTAGGGACATCAGAGTCACTGGAATCCACATTGGTGCTTGGATATGAATCACGCCAGGTAGACCTGATGGTAATGCAGGCGAACAAGACAAACCCGATGACCAGCCGGATAGATACCTCTATATCTGATGAAATATTGGCTATCGATGGGGTAGAGAGTGTTCAGGCACTTTTGGCCGACTCACTGTTGGTAGACAGTAACTACAGCATAATGGTTTATGGTTGGCCATCATCTTATCAGGAAGTTCAATATCAACGAGATGGGAAAAGAGTGATATTGAATCACGGTGAGATTTTAATCGGCCATACGGCTGCCTCGCTGAATAATTTATCCATAGGCGACCATCTCGAACTTAATTTTGGTGAATATAAAATTGTTGACTATTTTGAGGCAGGAAACTTTTTTGAGAGTGGCGTGCTATTTATGAGATTGGATGATTTGCAGCAATTAACCAGCTCAGTAGGTAAAGTCACATTTATATTTGTTGCACTTGATGCCGGCATAACGGATCAACAAAAAAGAGTGGTTACTCATCAAATCGAACAGATCAGTCCAATTTTAAAAGTAGTAACAACAGATGAGTTCCTTGCCGACAATCAACTCACCTCTGCAGTGAGAGGCTTGGGTCATGTCATTCTGATCTCAAACATTCTTTTGTCAATACTCATAGTTAGCACAATCATGGTACTGTCGGTAAGTGAACGACGCAATGAAATTGCTATATTTCGTGCAATTGGCTGGTCTGCCTGGCAGATATCATGGCTGGTTATTCTGGAAACAACTGTAATTTCCGCCACTGCAGCAGTAATGGGTGGATTAATTGGTTGGACTGGTCTCGAGATCTCATTGAGTCATCTGCAGACACTGGGTGTATACACCGAAAGTGTAGTCACTATAGAACAAGCAGTCTGGTTGGTTTTATCCGCCATATTAATTGCACTATTTGGTGCAGCACTTCCAATATATTATGCACTTAATATTTCAATCCATGAGGCACTAAGAGAGTAATGTCATTCTTCTTAAAGATACCCCATCTACTTTTTTTCGTGTTATTTTTAACTCTAATACCTTTCTACCAAAACCATGCCTCTGAAGATACTACAGAGACCATACAACACCTTGAGAATCTTCTAAACCGTTCCGGTAAGGATTATCAAGTTAAGATAAGAATTACCAGTCATACCCAAAATGGAGAGCACCTTGTTGTCATTCTGCAATCCACACGCGACGCAGAACCTACAGGGGATCGTCTCTTATTTCGATTAGCCGGGGAGAATATTCCTGCATATAATAGCTGCCTTCAATGTTCAGCAGGCGGTGAGACGTCAGCATGTGAAAATAACAGTGGCGAGTTCATTACAGAACCAGGCACTCATTTGCCTGGATCAATACTGCCTTGGGAGGAAATACTGGTAGGCGCATGTGCTGATTGGCGGGTTGGACCTATAGATAATAGTATATTGTCAGAGCAGTACCCACAAGCGACTTATAGCGTCGAACCTGTTACTGATAATTTTGATGCCAGTTGGCGATCTACCTTGATTGTAGTAGATAAAATAACTGGCAATCCGGATCTATTTTTGAGGATTGATAAAAATAATCATCAATTAAGAAAAATAAAAGTCGTTGAGATTGGTCGTATCGGAAGTTGGACAGGCATACGAAGCGCCATAATAACCACACAACATGGCCGTATACTTATGGAAATAATCGGATTCAGTATGGGAACTGACTCACCAAAGCCATGGGAGGAATAGTTATTTGTTCATATTTTTTCGATATTAA
The DNA here is from genome assembly GCA_040506705.1 of Candidatus Thiodiazotropha sp. 6PLUC1. Taxonomy (GTDB): domain Bacteria; phylum Pseudomonadota; class Gammaproteobacteria; order Chromatiales; family Chromatiaceae; genus Thiodiazotropha. The sequence goes on along the minus strand of JBEVWG010000021.1, from coordinate 13,930 downwards.
ATATTCAGATATATTATTGTTGAATAGTTTTTACTTTATAAGATCTCAGTAATTGATAAAAATAGTCTATCTAGAACCTGGCCTGACTTTCACCCGATCTCTCAATCCAGCCATGAATCATCTTTTTTGTTGTAAAATCAGCAGCACAATTCCCCTGCCGATCGATGACAATCAAGCCACCTCGACCCTTTACCTTGCGTAGCAGATATTCAATACCATAATCCACAGCCTTTCTTGCATCGTAGTGCAACATTTCCACACTATCTGAAACCGTCTTAGCAAGAACAGTACGCATAAAATCTTCACCAAATCCAGTCGTTGAGACCGCACATGTTTGATTATCGGCAAACACACCCGATCCGATTATTGGTGAGTCACCAACCCTGCCCATGCGCTTATTAACGATGCCACCTGTGGAAGTAGCTGCTGCCAGGTTACCATCGAGATCGCGGGCAATGGCCCCAATTGTCCCATATTTCTGATCTTCTGAGTCAACCTCACTATCATCATGATCGAGCATCATATGGTGTTGCAGACGCGCCTGTTCAAGCTGCTGAATACGGTCAGGGGTGAAGAAATAGTGGTCTGGTGTAAACGCCATTTCACAGTGAGTAGCAAAATTCATGGCGCCATCACTGATTAGCAGAACATGCTCACTCTCTGCCATCACCAAGCGGGCCAGCTGTATGGGATTGGCTATATTGCTAACGGCGGCTACCGCACCAGCTGAAAGATCACGGCCATCCATAATGGCTGCATCCATTTCAACCTTGCCATTTTCATTCAGTACAGATCCACAACCAGCATTGAATACAGGATCGTCTTCGAGCAGTGACGCACAGGTCTCTACAGCTTCTAATGCACTCCCCTCTCTTTCCAGAATATCCCGTCCGTGTTCTAAAACTGTACGGATACTCTCCAGGTAGCGAAGTGCTGTTTTATTGTCCTTGACATTGTCGAGTGCGCCGGCTCCGCCATGCACCATCAGCGAGAAGGTATTTTGCATTGTTCTCTGTAATTCGTTACTACAAACTTTAACGCTACCAGAGACGCTCTTGTAACTCCAGCCTGATTCGTTGTCGGACTTCACCATCTCCCGCAATCATAAGCATTATTTTGCCGACCAGAATCGGACCCCAGTTGACTATAACTACACCTTCACCTGTGGTCGAATTGTATTCAATGCCGGAAAGATCGAGGTTTGCCAAAGAATTGTGCCTTGTAGAGAAATTACATGATTCCCATTCATTGATATCAAGTTTCATTGCTATCAATGTGGGATAGGATGCACCGTTGTAGCGTGGGTTGCACTCGATAGCAAGGCTCTTAACCTCATTGTTTCCATGCTGTATTGCGACATCGAAGGCAAGAATATCTTTGAAACCCCTTTCCGCCATCCACTCTGCCATCGGCTCAATAATATTCCAGGGTTCATATTGTGTTGGATAGACATTGCCCTGGTGGGCAGTTCCATCGAGTATCTGTTCCGTAGCTAGCAACCTTCTGCACACTCCGTCCACTATCTGGTATTGCATGTTAAGAAATATATCGGTTTTTACTTCTTGCTGAAGTTGTACCGGAACATTTGAATCAAACTGCATCATTGCTCGTTGCAACTCTTCTGGGTTCTCGCAGCGATAGATGCCCACGCCTGAAACTGAAATGGCAGCTTTTAGATAGCATGGGTATGGGAAACCCTTAATATCTGTTATCGATATCTCTTCGACACTATTGAAGCATCTCGTCTTGGGTACAGGAACAGCCAACTTGTCAGCGAGTGACATGAAGTTGTTTTTGGAATTGATGAATTCAACCGTTTTGGCCCAGGCAATATCTCCACTTCTCTCTAATTCCTGATCGCCATAGAAAAATAGTGAATGGGTAATACCATCATGAATAGGCATGTACTCCAAACCAATATCCCAGATTATATTGTGGCTATGCTCCAAACCGATATGCGTGTAGTGCTCAACGATTTTACTCCATTCACTTTTCAGTAACGGATGCAACTGAACAATGTCATCGTGTTCGGTTGCACCAAGAATTCTTCCTGAATAGAGATGATTGCCTTTTACACCCTCAGCGGTACATGAGAGTATGTCATGATTGAAAATCCTCGGAATTCTAGGCCTTACTACTGAACGTTGGACCTCTGCACTTCTAGTGTGCAGTATTTCATGCATCCCCTTAGTAATCATTGGTCTTCTCGTATTTTGCGCGAATTATTACAATCAGATGCAAATTGAGAGCCAAACAACTATTGATAATTTTCAGTATAAATCAATCAAGCATTAAAACCACTATAAGCTATTGTAATAAAATGATAATTAAAACTATTACATGACTTATTGAGAAAAAATATAAGAGGATTTTATTAAAATTAATACGTTTACCCCATTGAAACATGCTCTATCAAAGTGCATGAATATTGTGGAAGCGTCTATGCATGTCTGAAAATGGTGCAGATGCATGCTTCAGGCTGAGCCCTTGTGAGTGTGATAGCCAGCAAATTAACTGGACATAAGGAATCTCTAAATCCTAATTTATGAGATTTTCAGATAGGTTGTTATTAGTCAGATAGATTTTCTTCCATAGGCCTGACACGTTTATCAAAAATCCAAATTCCGCCATCATAATCATCGATGCTGACAGGTGTTAACTTCTCCCCGGTACAAATCGTACTCAGCGACTCCCCTGAAAAAGGATCAAATATAATGCCATGCATTGAACAACGCAGATTCCGTCCCGCATCATCAAAAATCATATCCTTTTCGCAATCAAGTCTTTTTGGCATATGGACACACAAATTCCTATAGGCCAAATAGGTTCCTTGGTAGCAGAAAACTATTACAGATGATGGCTTATTAGCATACAGTACATCAATCCTTATATAGTCACCCTCCCTGATTTGATCCTTATGACATACCCAAACGCGGGTTTTTCGTTTCATTGACCATCTTCCCCATGCATTACAGCTACCATCAGATTAGCTTATATTTTTTAATATCTCGAGATTAATGCAAGACTAACCCTATTATCAAGACGATGCTTGCAACATGGTAGTTTGATAAGCTGACGACATCCTACTTATGCTTTAGATACAGGTTATGATTTGACTGTAATAAACTAACTAATATCCTTTTCTTTACATCTCTTTCCTTCTTCTGAAAATGTTCTTGGCATAAGCTGATACAAAAAAGAGCTATAGGGTGGAGCCACAGCCAACGATGTTAAAGTAATAAAGAAACAAATCTTCTCAATTTTTATTCACGAGTAGACAACTCATTCAATACTAGTGAAACTCCAACCCCTTTCGGTGGGGCATGGCCCCACCCTACCCGAAGCACCAAGCTTACTTTTTATAATTTCTGTGTATTCAGTGTTTAACACAATTATTCAACCACAGAAAACATTGAATTATTGCATCCCATTAACACCAATCATTAAAGTGTCAAAGAGTATTTGGCCGGGACATCTTTTGCTCCCCTCGCCCCTTGCGGGAGAGGGGCTGGGGGAGAGGGGTATGTTGACAAACACCATCATCAGCACTAATAACCCACATTACCAATAATAACTCGTGAGTAACGTTAACACTTCAATCTCATCAACTCCTTGACGCACACCTGAGCCTCCCCAGCTCTAACCCCATCAAGTGATAGGGCTTAACGCCTGCTTCTGGAGTAGAGGAAGAGCAAAAAGCACCTCAGACACAGCCCATGGTTTATCGGTATACCTTAACTAAAAACCACTACTTCCTCTCTCAGTGGCTTGAGTATTCCCACTTACCATTGGCAATACAAACCCATCCACTGATGGTTTGCTGAGCTCTCTGCCATCGGGTGTGTTTAACTGAAACTGATGAAATTCGACTATTCACCATGAGTATAAAAATCGCGTTCACACCAGCCACGCCCAACCACCCCCAGAAAGCCGAAAAAGTCTCATAAACCCTTGTTTCCAAACTAACCTGCATTTATCCTTCTTTTGGTTAGGAAAAGATGATTCACAGAGAGATTTTGAGTATGAAAAATACATTCATTCATGAACTACCCAATGAAAAAGGCTTTTTTGGTGAATTTGGTGGTAGTTTTATCCCGGATCAGTTGCAGACCATTATTGACGAGATAACCAGTGCCTACATCAAGATCCGTGAAGATCAGGAGTTCCTTGATGAACTTGCAGACCTATACAACCATTTCGTTGGACGTCCAAGTCCTATTTTTCATGCAAACAATCTCTCGTCGGAATATGGAATTGATATCTATCTCAAAAGAGAAGACCTGAATCACACCGGGGCACACAAAATTAACCACTGCCTGGGTGAGGCGCTTTTAGCAAAAAAAATGGGGAAGAAAAAACTCATTGCTGAAACAGGCGCCGGTCAGCATGGTGTGGCATTGGCCACTGCTGCTGCCCTGGTCGGGCTGGAGTGCGATATCTACATGGGCGAGGTGGATATCAAGAAAGAACATCCAAATGTGGTGCGCATGCAGATTCTCGGTGCCAAGGTTATTCCCGCCACTCACGGGCGCAAAACACTGAAGGAAGCAGTTGATGCTGCATTTGAAGGTTACATGAAGGATCCAGTAACCCAGTTCTACGCCATCGGTTCCGTGGTCGGCCCACACCCCTTCCCTATGATGGTACGGGACTTTCAGTCCATCGTCGGCAATGAGGCTAGAGTGCAATTTCAAGAGATGACCGGCAATTTACCTGATCATGTGGTTGCCTGCGTAGGAGGCGGTTCGAATGCCATAGGGATCTTCTCCGCTTTCCTGAGCGACGACACTGTAAAACTACATGGCGTGGAGCCTGCCGGACTGGGTGTCGATAAAGATGGCGAACATGCTGCCAGTATAACCAAAGGTACGCCTGGAATTATGCATGGTTTCAAATCCTATATGCTGCAGGATGCAGATGGCGAACCAATGGAAGTCTACTCCGTAGCCAGTGGACTCGACTACCCAGCTGTTGGACCTCAGCACAGCTATCTAAAGGATATCGGTCGCGTAACTTACAGCTATATCGACGACCGCCAGGCAATCGATGCATTTTTCGAGCTCTCCCGTCGTGAGGGAATCATTCCAGCCATTGAATCATCCCATGCCGTGGCCCATGTGCTTCGCATGGCGAAGCAAGGTGATAAAGGGAGTGTTCTAATCAACCTTTCAGGCCGTGGTGATAAAGACATCGATTTTGTAGTTGAGAATTATGGGCACCAGTATGGTGTAAAGAACGATATGTAACCATATCCTACTCTCTACCACTCATGCCAAGAGCATCTCCTACTTATCTACTTTGTAGACGCAGGTTTCATCTCTAACTTGCCAAGCTCGACCGACAAAGCAGTAATTAGAGTAATATAAAGTTGCAGCTCCCAAGCTCAATAGGATTTTTTGTGTTCACCCATATGATTGCTTGATGATTTGAATGTGCCTCTTAAATTACCCCATCAGCAGCCTAGATCCATTGTATGTCAGCATCTGAATATCACATCAGCATAGATAGTGCATTGAAAAACCCGGTGGAGCTACTGGCCGTGGCCAGTGGTCTATCACGTCAACGTATCAAACAGGTTATGTGGAAAGGGGCTGTCTGGCTGGAGCGCGGGGGTGGTGTGCGGCGAATACGACGAGCCAAAAGCCGACTGCAGGAGGGTGACCAACTACATTGTTACTATAACGAACAGGTACTCGCCACTGAACCAGCAGATGCCAATCTGATCGCCGACGAGGGAGAATACACCATTTGGTTTAAACCCAAAGGGATGCTCTCCCATGGTTCAAAATGGGGTGACCATTGTGCAATCGATCGCTGGGTTCAAACCCACCTTACACCAGAGCGACCAGTCTTTCTGGTTCACCGACTGGACCGGGCAACTGACGGGCTGATGGTACTGGCACACAAGAAGCGGGTTGCCGGAGAACTGGCCCGAATGTTTCGTGAGCGAAAAGTCAAAAAGCGCTATCGGGCCTGGGTTGTTGGACTGTTTTCCAATGATGGGGCCAAAAAAGTGATCGAAAATCCGATTGATGGCCGTTCTGCAATAAGCAGGATAAGCCAGGTTGAATACGACGAGGCACAAGACAGATCATTGCTTCATGTTGAGATAGATACAGGGCGAAAACATCAGATTCGTCGACATCTAAGTGAAGCCGGCCATCCGGTGGTTGGTGACCGCTTGTATGGCGAGAGTGAAACAGACGAGGATATGCAACTGACTTGTATCTATCTGGAGATTCCAGGTTTTGATAACAACGAGCCTAGAGCATATCGGGCCTAGTGGGTCCTGTGGCGCATGAATCTCAAATAATCGAGCAGCTGCTATCTACTGCATAAAGATATCGTAGTGATATCTCACCCTACAAAACCTCTATGAGAATATTTTAACGGGCACCCCATATCTTTCTTATAAGCTAACCTGGATGGAGTGCAACGGAATCCGGGATGGATTGTACATTGAATAACCCGGATTCCGTTGCACTCCATCCAGGCTACATGTTCACGGAGGAATTCTTGAGAGTGGGTCCACACTCAACCGATGAGATAAAACAAAGGAGCCAATGGCCCATCCCTGAAAACGGAGCGCGCTGTAAACACTGCAGGTAATTACTCGCTTCGATTCACTTTGCGTATTAACTCAACAGTCTCGCCTATTTGAGCCGGGCCGACATCAGCTGCCATGGCGGAAAACCCGATCATCGGGGCTCCAGTCCAGGCACCAGCCTCAGCACCGATACCTCCATTGGTCTCAGTCAGTGTCATAATACTTTGATTGACCTCGTAGTCGTACGCAGAGTCGGTATCGACTGTCACCCAACCCTCCCAAAAAGCGACATCAAGTTCCACTTTAAAAAAATTCGCGGCCGGCGTTCCTAGAACAGACCGATTGCTTCCACCTCTATATAAAACTATCACATTGACCGCACGTTCCAGAAATACTTCATACCAAGGACCGACTGGAATCGGCCCAATGTCAGAAGGTATTTCCCCAACATATTCGGCAACATGATGTTCGTAGTCGTAGTAGAAAAAACCAATCTGAATATCCTGATCTATTTTTTCTACATAGCCAACATTGGTGCATAGAGCACCAGCACCATCACCGGGATAGTCATTCACCTGAGCGCTTAAAGCTTCCAGGGTGACAGCCTCACCATCATCAATCCCATCATTCAAGGTTCCAACACAAGCCTCTAAAGAACCACTGCCATCCATGTCATTCGTCAGGGTGCCGCCATTCCATATCCCATGCTTACGCATCGGGAAGGTCAATACGATATCTGTCTCTCCGTTGATATTCACTTCCTCAAAATAGGGAGCAGAAACTTGGTCAGCACTCAAAACCACAGAGATTGGCAAGGGATTCGACCCCATCGGGACTGATACCTGCGGTGAGATGTCGTGTAGTGCGCCGGTGTCATACTCAGTCAGTGGCATCGTATTACCCTTCATGCCGTCTCCTAGCGCATTGGTTATGTATGCTTCCTGGATATCTCCAGAGGCGAGCGATGGCAAGCGGTAATGTACTGGGTCATCGGGCAGGTAGTGCTGAGCTACCGTAGTATAACGATCAATGTGCGTTCCCTCTTGAACAAGACCCGCACCAGTAGCCACATTGATCAATATCCCATAGACGTTGATACCACCGCTTGGGGCAACCAGCCCGGCATTATGACTGTCTCCATACGGTGCGGCTGAATCAGCCGAGTCCATTGCCACACCGTTGCTTCCCATTGACCCAGGTTCAAACCCATTGATTGCTGACCCACTTACATCCCCCGCATCCCAGGCGTCACTGACAACAGAACAATCTGCTGGTATACCGGTATTACTATGTAGTAGCCCTGTGACAACAGAGCGGTCACCCGCCGCGTCATTCACTACGCCATCTGCATTGCCACCAGCATCCATTTCCGCTTCATAACCACCATCCACAGCAGGCCCTGCACCATCTGCGACAACGCCCATTTCGATGATCTCAATATAGCCTTCCGTCAGATCATCATCCGATGTCGCAGTGTAGATATTCAGTAGATCAATCCCTGCGTGCAGGTTGGTCTTTACTGGATAAGTGCAACTTTCATCTTCGCTGATCAGATTGGGTAGACCGGTGGATGCATTCCTGCGCAGCGTGCCGTTCCATACATCATAGGGTGAGAGATAGACATTGAAGTTAAGCAGATCTCCCGAGTTTTTAGATTCGAGAATACGCACCCGCACTGCTTTGAATAGATTGGTGGTGTTAGTGATTGTAAAGTTGGTAATGAAATTATTGTTGACCGTGTAGTAGGGTAGCAGTGCCACCTGACCAGTGCGATCGTGGTTAACATGGACAGCCATGACTAGGCTGTTAGTGGAGATCATCAGTAAAGCTATGATCAGTTGGAGTACTCTCACCATTGATTCATCCTGTTAAATCGTTGAATTTCTAAATCCCTGAAAACGGAAAGCAGAGCGGAGTCAGGTATCAAGGAGTAACCTTGATAAAATAATAGATAAGGGGCAGCCTTATCAACAGTGCTATACTACCCAATGATTGGGGAGAATAACCACCCCCCTTGGCTATCCAGGTAGAAAAATGGAAGTAGGATAGAGTGAAATCATCCATCTATCCAAAATAATTGAGGACACCCCAACTTTTGATTAACAGCTATCTACTACATATAGATATATGTAGTGATATCTCACCCAACAAATCCTCTACTAGAATATTTTTTGGGGTGTCCCATATCTTCTCTTTGGAGTGTCCCATATCTTCGATATCTTCATACTGGAACAAATATCAAGCCAATAACATCATTCTCATAATCTCCAGTGGTCTTGTACTCCCTATACCCCTGGGACATAGCAGCACCAATCGCATAAGATTGACCTTGAAATTCGACAAGTGCAGAGTGTCGTTCACCGTTTTCTAATTCAAAAAACTGCTGTTCCAATTCGAGACTATCTCCAACCTGGTATTGCTCATTGGTTGAGGAGATGACTACGCCGTTACGGTTAGCAAAGATACCAAAGGCACCTTCCAGCATATTACCCTTATCATCTCTTGGTAGAGCATCCTCAAGCATGGCGGTAAACTGAGGCTCAGAGTCGAAAACGATACCAATCCCACCGACGCTTGCTTGGCTGGAGAGTGACTTAACCGAGGTAAGGTAGATATAGGTATGCCGATTGCCATAAAGCATAGTGGATTCGAAGGGTGAAACTATGTAGCTCTGAGTCTCTTGGACGCCAAGTGCCTGTTTATAATGTGCATCTGGAGGAAGCTTTGTTCCTACCAGAGAGGCCTCTTCCTGGTTGGATACAGCAAGGATCTCACCCTGATTGTCAAAAAGAAAAAGGTTGGTATATACGGTGTACAACTCATTAATATAAGCCAATATCGAAGAGAGTGTATCTTGATCAGCAGCATTTAAATCGGGCTTATCAAGAATCTCCCTGAAGCGCGTAGTCAAGGCCCACCAGCGAACATCATTGGCGCGCTCATAGAGGTTACGATCCATGATATCTACGGCAAGTAAGGCCTGAAACTGAATTTCGCTGAGCAGCGAAGAGACAACGGTTTCATAAAGTTTAGTAACTGAGTTCTTGAATACACCTTTGGTTTGATGGCCGATATTACGTATCTCATCCAGAACCGGCATAAACTCTTTAGCATCTTTTTTTGCCGATACAATCTGGCCATTGAGCACAACGAGTATAAGGTCGTCAGTTACAGTCGTTGCTGTTGACGAAATTGTTTGCAGTTCATCAGAAAAGAGTTGCGAAGTTGATAAGAGTTGTTCACTGTCAATGGTATTCTCTCTGCTATCAACAAAGGCTGACCGTAATGGAACCATGGTATGTCCTTGCCAGGAGAGTCCAGTAAAACCCTGATATCCTTTTGTCGTAGTCGTGCGCGCAATATACTCCTCTTCTTTAAGCTTTATCAGTCTGCTCTTGTTACTGGAAATAGTTTCAACTTTATCATCCACTTTCAAAGACAATGGAGCGCTACTCGAGATGACCCGATTACTTTGATCGAGAATTGCGATGATTTCATTACCTTTTCGAAGATTGTTAAAAATACCAGTCATTTCATCATCGAAGCGAAAACATAAGCAAAGCACACCGAGCACTTTTGAGCGCGCATCATTCGTCTCAGTTATGCGTGCGGAGTAGATCAGAGAGTGTTTTTGTTTTGGTTGTAGATCAGAGTGCCTGAACGTCTCTACATATGGCTGATGTGTAGCCAGTGTTTCACGAATCAGAGGGTCCGTAGAGTGTGAAATTGGGTTATTCTCTTCATCAAGATGTACTCGGACACGGCCACTGGGCTCAAGAATGATAATCTCATCGTAGACACTATATTTTTGAGTATATTCATGCAGCCGATGAACAATATCCCTCTCCTGCTGAGAATCTGTCTCCTGGCAACTTAAAAATGCCCGAAGATCATCGTCTGTGGCAAGGAAACCAACATCGGCAGTACGTTCGAAGAGGTTGCGGATGAGTATGTCTATTGAGACCTGGGCTAGCGCATTCAGCTCCTGATCCAGTTTTTTGAGGTTCACTTTGACCAGATTCTCTATCAGCTGGCTCTGCAGTGATTCAAATTTCTTGCGGGTCGCCTCCATGTCCTCCATAAGTGTCACTGCGATCTGCAGGCTGTTGATCTTGCCCAACAGTGCAACTTTTCTCCACCAGTCCGCCAAATTGCAGAGATTGTTGTGGTAACTAAGAACCTGGGGCATGTTATTGAGTAACAAAGCAGTATCGATACTATTGCTCATAAGGCACTCCATTTATGATGCAAATTAGACAAACCAAATAAACATGCAAATATTATGCCTTATTTAAACCTTGTTTATATACAGTAACTTAGTTGACCATAAACACTATTCTCATTGTGCAGAACGCAACATTGGAAAAGTTGTTGTTGTATGTGGAACAAAACAGAAGAAGGAAATTGAGAAAGGAAATTGAGGACAAGGAAATTGAGGACACCCCAACTTTAGAGGAAGAAATTGAGAACACACTGAACTTTAATTATGCTGTTCACTGAGGAGTTACTTTTATCAAGTGTACCGAGTTCGGTTTCAGTGCCAGCTCCAGGCTAGCGCCCTCCCCTGTTACCACCAGATCCTGGTCTAGCAGGCGTGTGGAGTTCACGCCATACTGGCCATGATAACTAATGGCAGCAGCCTTGAGGGCATCAATTCCGCCAGAAAGGAAATTGAGGACACCCCAACTTTAGAGGAAGAAATTGAGAACACACCGAACTTTAATTATGCTGTTCACTGAGGGGTTACTTTTATCAAGTGTACCGAGTTCGGTTTCAGTGCCAGCTCCAGGCTAGCGCCCTCCCCTGTTACCACCAGATCCTGGTCTAGCAGGCGCGTGGAGTTCACGCCATACTGGTCATGATAACTAATGGCAGCAGCCTTGAGGGCATCAATCCCGCCAGAGGCGTAGGCTGACTCCAGGTCGTCGTGAATAACATAGCGATGGGTGTTGGCGTTGCCGTGCTCCTTGTCGACAACCTGCCGCTGCAGAGTGTAGCTGCCTGCCACTAATCCATCGAGGTTGATGGAGAGGGTTTTGTATCGACCAGTTTCAGCCTCCTCCTTAAGTACCTGGTTTGCCATGCCAGCTTCGCGGCTGGCACTCAGGAATGCGCTAAATTCAGGGCTGACGCCAAGGTCATCGATGTTGAGTGTTTGTGGTCCCTGCAGCAGGTCAGTTATGAGATCTTTTGGTCTCTCAGGGTCGTCCATGTAGGTCTGCAGCATAGGGTTGGGGGTCATCTCACTCAATTCATCCTTATCATAGGCTATGCCATAGTTATTCTTGAATAGCTGCCCCCACTCATACCCTTGGAATCCGGCAGTATGGTAGTTTAAGGCTGACGGTAGAAAGTAACTGATAAGTATGGCGGTCTCACCGTTGGAGCTATCATAGGACGCCACCATATGCACATTTCTGTCACCGCTATCCAGAGGAATCAGGGAGCCATTGAATCCCGTCAAAAGGTGCAAGCTGTTGAGGATAGGTTTGGGGATATAGGTTTTTACCTCTTGTCCACCAATGGATGTTTGGCCTGCATTAAGGCTAATTGAACCGTTGAATCCGGCAGGTCTCAACTGGTCGGTTTCACAGGAGGTATGGAAGAAGGTGGAATAGCCGTATTCGATCAGAAAGGCAAGCAGGGGTTCAACGTTGTTGATGACACCCGTGTGCCCAAGTTGATAGGCCTTCATGGCAATATAGGTACTCACATACCAGGCGGGAAAGTACTCCGAGTCCCAGATTGACTCCCGATCGCCATGATTGTCTTCCGCACAGACAGTATGCCAGCCGGGAAAATCGGTATAGAACATATCCACGCTACCGCTGTGAGCTTGTGGATTCGTTTGCAGCCAGGATTCTATCTCGCTAATCTCATCCACCCAAAAGCCGCTGGTCGCGGGGGATGGGTTGCCGTTGAAATTTTTCGTTTGGATGAGATCAATGGGCAGGCTGTTTTGCTGCAGTCTCTGCAGCCAGGCTTCTATCAATGGTAGTCCCAGATCCTGAATCTCCGATGTGAAATAACTTTCGTCGATATTGTTGCTCAGGTCCGGATCATCATGGTAGGTCAGGTAGGCTTTATTCAGAATGCTCTGGTCGTAATGGCTTGTGGTGAGGCCGCCGATCTTTACATTGGGGTTACCGGCCCTTAAGCCGCTCGCAGTGGTTTCAAAAAGGTCATAAAGCTCATTAAAATCGCCTCCGAAATAGGTCTCAGGTTCGTTGCCGATGATAAAGACCACCTTGTCCCCATAAGCGCTGAAAAACTCGGCTGTGGACTGCATCAGGCGTTGCCAGGTAGCTCTTGCCGCATCGTCTCTCAACGGGGCACAGGCATACAGAGGTTGAGCGGAATCATCATTATTGTAGCCGCTACGAATGTTGTGGTTGTAGCCACTCCATTTGGAGAGTGCGTCCGGCAGCGCGCAGCCAAGTAGCAGTTGCACCCTGTTATTGCGCAGATCAATAAGGGAGACGGCCTCGTTTACCTCGTTCAGGTGGCTCAGTAGTTCTGTGTCATCGCCGAGGGCGGTCATGCTTCTCAGTCGATCACTTAGCTCGTCGATCACCACATAGCCACCGCGGTCGCTAGTGGCGTCAAGATATTCGTTCAGGCCGAAATAGGCGGGAATAAAGTTGTTACCGCTTTTATCCAGTGCCAAAAGGCCGTAGCCGACAACCCCAGGATGAAAAAGCGCTTCAACGGATTCTGTTGTGGCGTTGCCTACATCCAGCGCTATGCTAATGTCGGCGCTGGTTCCGTTGGGGTCTGTTTCGTTATTGCTGTTCGAAGACTGATTGCAGCTTGATGCAATCAATAACGTTAAAATCAAAAAGATTGTTTGAATGTAAGACCGTACCACGCTGCCCCTCCTAATCATCGCAACTCCTTTTCGTGGGCAGTCCAGTTTATCATGTTGATTCAAGTTCTTTTGAAAATCCTATATCACTGACTTGAATTTATCAATATTTGTTGGGGTGTCCCATATCTTTAATATCTTTATTTATAATTCAAAACCAAAAAAACCAAATTTTAGCTTTACTAGAACGACAAATATCACCCAAAGTGCAATTGCTGCCCATACTATGACTTTCAGTATTGATGCTTTTTTATTACGCTCTTGGTCACCCATTATCTATCTCTTAACACATTTCCAAGTGCACTGAACAGCTTGAAAGCCAGGATAATTGAGTAGTTGAGGACACCCCAACTTTAAATGTTCTGAAATCTATTGCCAGATTCTTGATCGCTTCTCTCCCTATCCAACTACGACAAGACGATAATTACTTTTCGCTGCACTTTGACCCTGGAACCAGCACTTCTCCATGGATTGAGCATAAGCCTTTATCCGATCAATCGCTCCAACCGCTGTGAAAT
>JBEVWG010000016.1:0-157889 GCA_040506705.1 Candidatus Thiodiazotropha sp. 6PLUC1 | reverse complement strand
GGTTTTAGTGAATGCTCACCCTGATGGTGCGGCAGGGCCGCACCCTACGATTCATCATGGCCCTAGCCTCAACAGAATCGTCAAGATCGAAAAGTAAGGTAGCAAGGTAGCCTGGATGAAGCGAAGCGGAATCCGGGAAGATTGGTGCAGTGTTCTCCCGGATTCCGTTGCACTTCATCCAGGCTACGGGTTGCCCTATTCAACGAGGAGAGTGAATCGCGGGGGGGCAAAACTGAATCGTGATCACTCCCGAAACAAATTCACCTGTAGGGTGCGGCCTGCCGCACCATGTCCCTAGCCTCAACAAAATCGCCAAGATCAAAAAGTAAGGTAGCAAGGTAGCCTGGATGAAGCGAAGCGGAATCCGGGAAGATTGGTGCGGTGTTCTCCCGGATTCCGTTGCACTTCATCCAGGCTACGGATTGCTATATTCAACGAGTACAGTGAATCGCCGGTGAAAAAACTGAATCGTGATGACTCCCGAAATAAATTCACCTGTAGGGTGCGGCCCTGCCGCACCATCAGGGAGAGAGTTCTCCAAAATTGCAGAAGCACATAGCAATCACAGCTCAGCCTTGAGCCTGCTTCTCGCCATGGTGTCAGCAACCTTCACTGCATAGATCAAACTTCCAAGATCAGCCTGGTCTGTTCCCGCCAGGGGTAGAGCCGTGCCATGATCTACTGATGTGCGGATGATCGGCAGTCCCAAAGTGATGTTGACCGCATGGCCGAAACCGATATGTTTCAGAACAGGTAGGCCCTGGTCGTGGAACATCGCCAGCACAGCATCGGCCTGCTGAAGGTGGATCGGTGTGAACAGCGTATCGGCAGGTAGAGGCCCGATCAGTTGCATGCCCTGACTGTTGAGTTCTGCCAATACAGGTTCGATCACCTCGATCTCCTCCCGTCCAAGATGGCCCTGTTCCCCTGCGTGAGGATTGAGTCCGCATACCAGGATTCGAGGTTGTTTGATGCCAAAGCACTGCTGTAGGTCGTTATGCAGAATGGTGGCGACTCTGCGCAGACGCTCTTTGGTGATTGCTTGACTGACATCCTTGAGTGGTAGGTGAGTGGTTGCCAGTGCAACTCGTAGCTCCGGTGTCGCAAGCATCATTACCGGGTGGGCATTGTCACACAAGCCGGAAAGATACTCAGTATGACCGGTAAAAGAGAGACCGGCATCGTTGATCACCCCTTTATGCACCGGGCCGGTAACCATGCCATTGAAATCCCCATTGAGGCAACCTTCGGTAGCGCGCTTCAGGGTTTCAATGACATAGGCTGCATTGTCCGGATTGAGCTTGCCACAGCGCACCTCATTTTGTAGTGACGCCGGCAGATAACGCAGTTGTCCTGGGGGTAGTGGCGAGGGCGGCTGATCTGCTTCAAACGGATGCAGTTTCAGTTCCATTCCCAGGCGTTCCGCCCTCAGCTGCAACAAGTGAGGGTCAGCAATAGCGATAATTTCTGTTTCCGGATAGGGCCGCTGGGCCAGCATGACGCAAATATCCGGTCCAATACCGGCGGGTTCGCCGGGAGTAAGTGCAAGACGTGTGATCAAGGGGTATTCAACTCTTCCAATAGTACTTCAACATAAGCCTCGTCACGCAGGCGACGCAGCCATAGCTCAATAGCCTCTTCCGATTTCTGCTTCTGGATTTCCTGGCGCGCTTTGTTCTTAATAACCTCTTCAGTACTGTCGTGCTGGCGTCGTTCCAGAGGCTGTACGATGTGCCAGCCAAACTGAGATTTAAAGGGCTCACTGATCTGATTCAGCTCCAGGGCATTCATCTGTTCCTCAAATTGAGCAACCAGGTCACCAGGATTTGTCCATCCCAGGTCACCCCCTTTTATAGCCGAAGCCTTATCATCTGAGTGTGACCTGGCCAGGGTTTCGAATAAATCTCCATTGATGATTCGGTCTCTAAGGGTTTCAAGACGCTGACGGGCTTCGTCATCAGAGACGATTTCATTGGTGTTGATCAGAATATGCCGGGCATGAGTCTGATTAATGATCATTTTCTGGCCGCCTTTCACCTCAGCCAGTTTTACAATATGAAAACCTGATGCATTCCGAATCGGTTCGCTGATACTGCCGCTATCCATTTCGTCGACTACGCTGGTGAAGAGGCTGGGTATGCGGGAGGTCTCCACCCATCCGAGGTCACCCCCTTCCAGGGCCTGTCGGCCATCAGAGTATCGTATCGCCAATTCGTTGAAATCAGCACCTTGTGTAAGTTGTTCGTGGATCTCGGATGCCTGCTTCTTGGCTTGCTGGACATCCTGCGGGGAAGCGCCTTCCGGTGTAGCAATAAGGATGTGAAAAAGTCGAACCGCGGTTCGCTGACGGCTGGAACCCATCTCCCGGGCAAGAAAGTTCTTAATATCCTGCTCAGTAATATTGATGCGATTGATCACCTCTTTCTGTTTCAGGCGGTTGATCAGGATGTCTTCCCGCAGCTGCTCTCTGAACAGGGGGAATCTGATGCCATCCGCTTCCAGGGTCTCACGAAGCTGCAGCAGTGTGATTTTGTTGGTTTCAGCGATATTGGAAATGGCCTTGGTGACCGTGGCGTCATCCACTCTGAGGCCCAGTCGATCAGCGGCCTGCAGCTGCAGGCGCTTGGCAATCATACGCTCCAGAATCTGCTCCTGAAGAATCTGCATGGGGGGCAGGTTGGTGGGCTTTTGTGTCATTTGCGCCAACATTTCCCGGGTCTTATTGTCGAGTTCGCTCTTCGCGATGACGTCATCATTGACTATCGCCACAATGTAATCCAACTCTTTTACGGCCGAGAGTGAAGCGCTACTGGTGATCAGCAGGCTTAACAGTATAAACAGGGAGACAAGTGGGTATCGTTTAGTCATTAATATCGCTCAGGCTGGAAACCGTAAATAGACTGTTGCAGCTCCTGATCAGCCGATTGGCCAAGTGCACCGAGGCCTCGCAACTCAAGTTGCAACATAAAACGCGTCTCCTCTTCTTCATCTTTATCCTCATTTGCGACATAACGCTGATAGAAGGTTCTGAGTTTCCAGCAGCAGCGGCCACCATACTCGAAACCCACTATTCTATTCATATTCCTTTCATAAAGGTATGAGTGCTTCCATTTTCCGAACAAACTGAGTTTATGGCCAAATGGCCAATAGGCAGAAATATCCAGATCCTCGATAGAATTTCGTTTGAAATTGTAATCAATATTGAACAGCTCTTGCTCATCGGAGTGGTAGCGCAGGGTGAATCGGCCCTTATCGATATTCTCCTCTTCCAGATGAGGATTTCTACGAACACTCAGGGTGGTTTGCCAGGCTCTACCAAAGTGGGCTGCCAATTCAGCCACAACAGCGGATGATGGGTCATCCTCAACCGACCCAGTGAGTTGTACCTCTCTCTCCTCGGAGTAGTAGATCTGACCAATACTGGCACGTAATCGTTCCTGACCATTATCTGCTTGAAACCAGCGGGTAGTCACTCCGAAGGCTATTTGATTGGCATCGCCGAAGCGATCACTTCCGGTAAAGCGATTTTCTTTAAACAGATTGGTGAATTTAAGATCCAGGTCGGCGGTATCGAAATCGGGTATAGCTGATTGATCCTCATAAGGGGCATACAGATAGTAGAGTCGGGGTTCCAGTGTCTGGTAGGCTGAATCGCCAAACCAGGAGGTCTCCCGCTCAAAAACCAGTCCGCTGTCGAGGCTGAAGGCGGGTACGAAGTAGTCTGGTTTGGCCTCTTCTGTTGCAGAGTCCCTTTCGAGATCGTAACTGGCGTAATTCAGGCTCACGCTGGGGATCAGGTGTCCCCAGCTGCGCCTTAGCGGCAAGCTGATGCCCGGACGTAAAATCAACCGTTGACCATTGGTCAGGCTGTCGTGTTTGAAATGGGTATACTCCCCTGTGAAACCGAGTTGAAGTCCAAACGGATTGGAGAAGTTGGAATAACTGGTATGAAACTGAGGCAGGCGGCGATAGGGACGGTTGCTTTCACTCAATGTCTCATCGATAGTCTGGAAGCTCTGTACCCGGCCCAGGAAACGCCAGTCACTGAAGCGATAACGAATCTCTCCGACCCGCTCTAAATTTCGGGTGCTGGTGATGGCCAGTCCTGTACCGAAATCGTCGAGATAGTCACTGTCACTTACCGCATTGGTTTCAATGCGGGTGGTCAAACCACGCATCGGACGACTGGCATGATAAAAGCGCAGTGCCCGCCGCTCCTGGCCATGTTCCGAGCTCTCCAGCTGATCATTGGGTAGAAGCTCACCACTGATTTCAGTTCGCTGTCTGTCACCCAGATAGCGCAATTCAGCACCCATCATAAGACCCCGCTTACTCATCCAGCGTGGCGTCAGGGTGGCATCATAGTTGGGTGCGAGATTGAAATAGTAGGGGGTCGAGAGTTCACTCCCCAGACGATTGGATGAGCCGACGGAGGGGACAAGAAACCCCGTTTTTCTTCTATCATCCACTGGAAAGGTGAAGTAGGGCAGGTAGAGAATCGGTATCCCCCCCAAACGCAATCGTGCATGTTTGGCGCTTCCCCAGCCCTCGGCCATATCTATCTCCAGCTCTGAAGCGGCCAGACTCCAATCATCTCTTCCTGGAGGGCAGGTGGTGTAGGTTACACTCTGATATCTCGACTGCTGCTTGCTGAGAAGATCTATTTTTTCAGCATATCCACGGGCGTTGGCTGTTGTGAGCCTAAATTCCGTATCACTCAACCAGCCACGGTCATTGTCCAGCTCGAGATATCCCTGGTTGGCGCTCATCAACAATCCAGGTTGCTGCAGGTAGAGGTTGCCGAATAGCTCGGCAGCACGACGGCTCTCCCAATAGGTTAAACGATCCGCCTCTGCATAACCGTCGAGACGCCAGAGTTTAACGGCGCCATTTAATTCGCTTTGCCCCCTGTTTTGATCATGAACCATCCAGTCTGCATGAATCTGAATTGGCTCCATAGGCAGGGGTCTTGGGGGAGTGTCAGGGTCATTCAGTTGGTTTTCCGGATCACAATAGTCCCAGTTGACCCCTTGCTCCAGCCTGGTCGATTCCGAGGCAACCGACAGTGCAGACCAAAGCAGTAGCAGTTGCAATAGATGAGGTTTAAACATTAAGTGGCTTGGGCCTGTGAACACGAATCCAATAGACTCTGCCGTGAGAGAAACGCCTCTCCAGTCGGGCAGAATCAGCAAATGATAACCTAGTGTGGTGTAACGTATAAACTGTACCAATCAGAGGCCCTTCAATGCCTCAAGACCAGGCGCAGCGCGCAGGCAATGGCAGCGTCCTTGTCAAGCGCTGCAACGCAGGATTGAGGCATTGACGGACCTCCCTTCGGGCGAGACGCTAAGCCGTCATCTGCGTCGTTGCGTGGCTTGGAAAGGGCGCGCCATTCCCGGCGCCACGCGCCTAGCAGCTAACGGCTTAGCGTCTCGCTGATTGGTACAGTTTATACGTTACACCACACGAGCTGGAGAGAAAAACAGCCCCAGGTAGTAATTTTCTTCGTTGATTCGCTGGGGAACCTTTGTTTATGTGGTGTTTCATACAGAGTGACAATATTGGCGCAGGCCTAGTTTTGCACTAGTTCAAAGCCAGGCTATTGATAAATCATCACGCAGAGCGGGATAAATTCGCTTAGAATCCACCCGCTAAGTTACATGAGGATAACGCTTGACCACTGTTACACGCCGTTTTTTGATGACGCTGACCATTCTGATCGTCACTGTCATGGTTGTGGCGCTACTGATTGCCACGCGACCTGAAGCAAATGTGGAGATCAATGAACCTGCAATTACGCGGGTCGAGGTGACCCAGGTCGAACAACGGGACATCCTCCCCGAAGTGACCTATACCGGCGTGCTGCGCCCCCGCCTGACCGCCTCTTTGAGGTTCGAAGTCTCTGGAGAGCTTCAGGTTCGTTATGTCGAACCAGGTTTTCAAGTGGAAAAGGGAGGGCTGTTACTGCAATTGAAAGATGCCGACTATCGGGATGCGCTGATTGAGGCGGAGTCGCAATTGAGTGAGACCCAGGCCACGTTGAAGCGTGACCGTACCCTGCTTGAACTTGCACGAGAGAATCGTGGTTTGGCTGAGCGGGAATATGAACGACTCGAAAAACTGGGTAAGGGCTCTCTGGCCTCGGTTTCAACCCGCGAAAGTTCTCGTCAGCAGCTGATCAATCTTCAGAGTGAAGAGGCTCGCCTCTCTTTCAGTCTGGAGAGCAGTTTGGCGCGTATGGAGCGGCAAAAGGCAGCCATCAGCCGTGCACAGCGGAATCTTGACCGTACCTCTCTACGGGCGCCATTCTCAGGTCGGGTCAATCGGGTGATGGTGGAGGCAGGAGACTATATATCCGCCAACACGCTGGTAGTGGAGTTGATCGATACCAGCACCCTCGAGCTGCAGGTGGCTGTCAGCAGCGATGTGGTGTCTGCGCTCACCCTTGGCCAGAAGCTGGAAGTCGATGTCGATGGTCAGACGGTTGAGGGTGAACTGGTTGCTTTGCAATACGATCCAGATACCCAGACACACACCTACCCGTTGCGTATACAGATCCAGGAGGAGGGGTTGATTCCTGGGCAGTTGGGTCAGGTCAGGCTACCGCTACGCCCACGAAAGAGTGCGATGATCGTTCCGGCATCCGCGCTATTGCGTGAGGAAGGTAAATATTATCTCTTTCTGGTGCAGAATAAGCGGTTGGTACGGCAATCGGTCACGCCTGGAATACGCCATGGAAATTTACAGATTGTATTGGGTGGTGTGGAGCCGGAAGCACTACTGGTGGCGCGAGATGTTGATGTGTTGAGCCATGACATCGAAGTTCAGATTGAAGATCAAAGGCTCTCCAGTGATTGATTTTTCGATCCGTAATCCACTATTGGTAAACTTGTTTCTGGTCATCATTCTGATGTCTGGCTTGATCTCCTGGTATGCCATGCCACAAGAGATGTTTCCTGTAGTGGAGCAGGATAAGGTCAGTATAAAAACCTTTTTTGAAGGCGCTTCTCCAGAGGAGGTTGAACGGCAGATTACGCTACCCATCGAACAGGAGCTGGATGGCCTGGCAGATATCGATGTGATCAGCTCTACCAGTAACGAGGGCGGCTCGAATATTCTCATCGATTTGAAGAGCGGATCTGATGTAGATAATTTCATGCGTAAAGTCCGTACTGCACTCGATCAGGTTGATGACCTGCCCGAAGAGGCGGAAGAGCCGGAACTGGCCAGACTCGAGACCCGATTCCCGGTGATCTCAGTGAGTTTGTATGGAGAGATCTCCCGCAGTGAACTCTATCTCATTGCTGAAGAGATCAAAGAGGAGTTGATACAGATTCCTGGCGCCGCCTCGGTCGGGGTTGCTGGCGACAGAGACTGGGAGATCTGGGTGGTTGTCGATCCTCAGGTGCTGGCTGCCAGAAGTGTCTCCCTTAACCAGGTCTCGCAGGCTCTGCGTAACAATCTGAGAGATCTGCCTGGCGGTACTTTAAATGCAACGGGTGGCGATATTCGACTGCGGGGTATGGGCGTGGCCCCTGATCCGCAACAGATGTCCACTATCGTATTGCGTAATAACGAAATGGGTGGGCAGTTACGACTCGGAGATATAGCCAAAGTCCAGCTTAGACATGAAGAGGCATTGACCCTGGGCCGCTTTAACGGCAAGTCTTCGGTTAATCTGACCATCAGTAAAACCAGCCAGGCCAGCACTATCGAAGTGGCGAAGTTGGTGCGGAAGTATGTTCAGGATCGTCAGCAAACCCTTCCTGTCGGGGTTAAGTTGGGTTTGTTCAGTGATCTTTCTGTGTATGTCAAAAATCGTCTTGAGACGGTTAAGTCATCCGGGATAGTCGGCCTGGCCCTGGTTCTGCTGGCACTCTATCTGATGCTTAACTTTCGTGTGGCATTCATCACTGCTCTGGGAATCCCGGTCTCATTTCTGGTGGCAGTGATTGCGCTCTATATGCTCGGCTATAGCATTAACATGGTCTCACTGTTTGCGTTTCTTATCGCCCTTGGACTGATTGTAGATGATGCAATCATTGTCAGTGAAAATGTCTATCGTCATTTAGAGTTGGGAGAGTCTCCGGCAAATGCGGCTACCTTGGGTACGAGGGAGGTCTACTGGCCTGTGGTTGCCTCGACTTCAACCACCATTGCTGCTTTCATGCCGATGTTTGCTATTGGTGGCACCATGGGCGCGTTTATATCGGTAATCCCGGTTGTGGTGAGCGCATCACTGTTAGGGTCACTATTGGAGGCATTTGGTGTACTACCCTCTCATGCCAAAGAGATGCTGCGCAAAGCAAGAACCCGAAAGGCAGGAAGAATTGACTGGTCTGCATTAAATCGCCGCTATACCAAACTACTACGCACCTGTTTGGATTTTCGTTATCCAGTGGCGATGTTGAGCATTGGTGTATTGGTTATTGTGGTTACCTTTGCGGCCACACGAATTCCTTTTCTTCTGTTCGGTCATGTGGATGTTGGGCAGTTCTTCGTCAACATAGAGGCGCCCAGTACTTACAGTATCGATGACTCCTCCCGACTGGCAGAAAAACTTGAGAAGACCCTCATGCAGACTTTGGGCGATGACGAGTTGGATACTCTGCTGACCAACGTGGGGGTAACGTTTATCGACTTTCATCGGGTGAAGATGGGCAGTCGCTATATTCAGTTGATTGTCGATCTGAAAAAACAGAAACCCCAAGGCTTTATAGAACAGTGGATATCGCCAGTAGTCAGCTTGAAGTTTAGCTGGGAAGGTAGTCGTGAACGCAGCTCCTCAGAAGTTATTGATGAGGTGCGTAGTGCCCTGCAACAGATACCGGGTATTCAGCGGATGTCTATTCTGCGTGCCCAGGGTGGGCCGGCTGGTGCTGATGTTGAAGTGGGTATTTTAGGTGAGTCAGTCGATGAAATCAGTCGCTCTGCTGAAATGATACGCGGTTTCATACAACGACTGCCGGGTGTATCGGATGCGCGTCAGGATATGGATCCGGGAAAACTTGAGTATCGTTATGAACTGAATGAGCGTGGGCGACGGTTAGGACTCACTCAAACGCAATTGGCCGATGCGGTGCGTACCGGCTTTCTGGGGCTCAAACTCTCTTATGTCAGTTGGCAGGACAAGCGAATTCCAGTTCGGCTCATTTACAATGATGAGATTCGCCACGATGCTGGTGCTTTAACCCGTTTGCCCATTACACTGGATGATGACCGTACCGTCTATCTGGGAGATGTGGCGGATATTCAGGAGGCCAGGGGGTACAACGCAATCAGTCGGCGAAATCTAAATCGTTTGGCCACGGTAACCGCCGAAGTGGATGCAAAGATCACCACTCCAAATCAGGTTCTTGAGCAGATTAAAACCGAGTTTTCAAAATTGCCGGATGGGCAGCGGATGATTTTTCTGGGAGAAAAGAAAAAGGCTCAAGAGTCAATGGCTGGTATGAAACGGGCTGCGATAATTGCTCTGGCAGTTATCTTTTTTATTCTTGCTGCACTATTTAAGTCACTGCTTGATCCATTGGTGGTTATGTTTGCCATACCATTTGGCGCTATTGGTGTAATACTTGGTCATTGGATATTTGGTTACCATTTACAATTTCTCTCATTGGTAGGGTTTCTGGCATTGACTGGTATTGTGGTCAATGACTCTTTGATACTTATCGATTTTGCAAAGCGTCTAAGGCGTGAAGGTTGGGAACGAAAAGCGGCCCTTGTAGAAGCCGGTCGAGTACGTATTCGTCCCATTCTCTTGACCACGGCAACCACATTCCTTGGTATATCTCCATTAATATTCTTTGCTACAGGACAGACCGCATTTCTCTCACCTATGGCTGTAAGCCTGGGATTTGGTTTGGTGTTTGCAACAGTGCTGATTCTGCTGGCGCTGCCATGTTTCTATCTGATCGCAGATGATATGCGCAGTCGAGTATTAAAACAGCAGGAGAACCCTCCAGTGGACGACTATATCTCAGAAAGCCCCTAGTGGTTGTGTCACAGCTTTATGGATTGCCAGGTTTAGAAGTAGAAGAGTGAGACACTCCTCTACCCTTGTGTGTATCTTTTCGGAGCTATTGTTTCGCTCTTCCTAATCAGCTTTTCCTCTGCTTCTCGCCCGTTTTAAAACGGAATTTCAAGAAGCGCATTCGGCTGGGATTTGCGTAGGGTGGGGCCATGCCCCACCACATCAGTTGGCGTAGGGTGGGGCCATGCCCCACCACATCAGTTGGCGTAGGGTGGGGCCATGCCCCACCACATCATGTGAAAAATAGTATGAAATTATTGGTGTTTTTCAATCGAAAGCTACAATAGCAGTGAATAACTAACCGCATGTTGCAGGGATAGCTCTCCACCCAACACGTGTTACAAGGATTTACTCATTTGAAGATGATCAGGTGACGCAGCTAAAGCTATTGTGTACATTCCTACGGGTTTGAATATCGGTTAACGGCAACTGGAGCTTACATGCCACAACGTATCGAGCAGCTGAAAGATTGGTTGAACACTCTGCCTGGAATGGATAATTACACATTTGAGCCGGCATCGGGTGATGCCAGTTTTCGGCGCTATTTTCGTATCGGCGTAGCAGATAAAAGCTATATCGTAATGGATGCACCGCCAGAAAAAGAGGATACAAAGCCATTTATTCAAGTGGCAGAAGCTTTTGAAAGTATTGGTTTGAATGTCCCTCATATCCACGCCAAGAATCTCGAACAGGGTTTTTTACTACTTGAGGATTTAGGTGAAACCCTCTATCTGGATAGCCTGTCGAAGCAGACAGTAGATCGTTTGTATGGCGATGCATTGGGTGCACTTGTCACACTACAGGCCTGTGGCCCAGTTAGCGGTTTGCCTCTATATGATCGAGAATTGTTAATCAGCGAGATGAGCCTGTTCAGTGATTGGTTGATAGAGCGGCATCTGAATTTGACCCTGAGTAGTGACGAGCGTCTTTTTTTGGAAAAGACCTTCAACGAACTTGCAGATAATGCACTGCAACAACCTCAGGTTTGTGTCCATCGGGATTACCATTCACGAAACCTGATGGTGACTAAATCACATAATCCCGGAGTAATCGATTTTCAGGATGCAGTTGTTGGGCCGGTGACCTACGATCTGGTCTCTCTTTTACGTGACTGCTATATCGACTGGTCAAAGGAACAAGTCGAGGATTGGGTAAAGGGCTATTTTGAATTGGCTTGCCAATCGGGTGTTTTAAGCCAAGAGCATGAAGATCAGTTTTTAATCTGGTTTGACCTTATGGGGATTCAACGTCATCTGAAAGCAAGCGGTATCTTTGCCAGACTTAATCAGCGTGACGGAAAGCCGGGCTACCTGCAGGATATACCGAGAACATTGAACTATATCGTTGATGTTGCCAGTCGACACAGATCGATGGCTGATCTTGGTGGTTTCTTGAGTGGACGGGTTCTTCCTGCGTTAAGCAATAGACTCTAAGCAAAGTGCTTTACTGACGCTGTTTGTCAGAGGTCTGTAAGATAAACGCAGCAGCGTATCATTCTCCCTACTGAATAGTGTTTACCAACCACAGATACCCTATTTTAATCAGGTAATTCATGCTGTTAGTTCAGAGTTTGAATTCTTAATATGACGTATCTATCTGTATTCACGAACTATTCTTAGAAAAAAACAGTTTGCTGTTGCGATGTTTATTTGACAACAAATAGCGCAACATAAACCAAGTATTTTGCTTGGTCTTACTCTGAACTTAAGTAATAAATTAAGCTAAAATAGTACGTTAACTTATTGATTACATATTTATTTAGTTTTTATAAATTCTATGTGTATCAAATAAACAACAAATTAGTTTTATGTGTCTTTTATGCAAAAAAGGGCTTGCAATTTAAGTTTTCGTTGTCTAATATTCGCATCGTAGTCAAATTTTCTACCCATCAATTCTTCGGAGTTAACTCAAATGAAAAAAGTACTCTCTTTGGCAATCGCCGCTGCCCTGGTGGCTCCTGTTGCAGCTATGGCTGATGCCACTATCTACGGTAAAGTCCGTCAGTCTCTCGATATCGTTGATTTCTCTGATGCGGGCGGCGATGATGAAATCCAGATCAACAACCGTACTTCACGTCTTGGCGTTAAAGGTTCAGAAGACCTGGGTAACGGCCTGACCGGTGTTTATAAAATTGAGTATGGTGTAAACATCTCTACTAACGTTGGCGGTAATGAGTTTGCTGGCAACGGTGGCCTGGGCGCTCGTAACGCTTTCGTAGGTCTGGCAGGTGGTTTCGGTACTGTTGTACTGGGTCGTCATGACACTCCTCTGAAAATCTCCACCGGTTCTCTGGATTACTTCGGTGACACCGCTGTTGATAACAACCTGGGCTACACCGAAGATCTGCTTGATCTGCGCGCTGACGGTACCCTGGCTTACATCTCACCTGCAATGGGCGGCCTGACTGCTGCCATCGCTCTGGTTCCTGGTGAGAACACAACTGAAGTTGAAGGCGAAGAGGCTGATGGCCTGACCGACGCTTATTCTGTAGCTCTGATGTACTCTAACTTCGGTGTTTTCGCTTCTATCGCTTATGAAGTAGCTACTCCTGAGACTACAGTTCATCCTGTAGTTGGTGGCGACGCTGATGATCACGAAAATATGCGTTTAGGTCTTGGTTACGACGGCGGCATGTTCAAAGTTGGTCTGATCTATGACACCATCGAGAACCCAGTAGACGATTCTACCAGTATCATGCTCAATGGTTCTGTGAAAGCAGGTCCTGGTGCTGTTAAGGCTAAATACTTCAAGGTTGATTCTGATGATTCTACCGGTAGCCTGTTCCGTACCGACAGCCACGATGGTTTCGGCTTCGGTTACGACTACAACCTGAGCAAGCGTACCCAGGTTGCTGCTTACTATGTAAGCTCTGAAATGGATGATAGCGGCGACAAATCTAGCGTTGTCAGCTTCCAGGTCAACCACAACTTCTAATCATTATTAGAATTTAGGTTGTCTCAAAAAGGCGGGGCTCTCTGAGCCCCGCTTTTTTTTTGTCTTCTTTTATGCTTCCTAACCTAGACAGATTATTCTGAGGTTCTGGAGTAAAAAAAGTGTGTGAATCGGTGTCTCGATCCTATTTGGGGTGTACTGTTTTCGGACCCTCTTCTGTACCCAGGATCAATACATCTGCCCCGCGCAATGCAAATATTCCAGTCGTTACAACACCAGCGATGGCATTGATCTCATGCTCCATCTCTCTTGGTTTCATGATTTCAAGATTATGTACATCAAGGATGGCGTTACCATTATCTGTTATGAAATCTTCACGCCAGACAGGGGTGCCACCAAGTTTTACGAGTTGTCGGGCGACATGGCTCCTTGCCATAGGAATAACTTCAACAGGAAGTGGGAATGAGCCCAGCATGTCTACCAATTTGCTCTGGTCGGCGATGCAGACAAAAGATTTACTGGCGCCAGCGATGATCTTTTCTCTGGTCAGGGCGCCACCGCCACCTTTGATCAGGTTGAGATAGTGGTCAGACTCATCAGCACCATCGATATAGACCTCCAGGTCGCCAGTCGAATTCAAGTCCAAGACAGGTATGCCATGGCTTTTCAGTCGTTCTGTTGAAGCATCAGAGCTTGAGACTGCACCCTCTATCTTGCCTTTTACCGTAGCGAGATAGTCTATAAAGTGGTTGACTGTAGAACCGGTGCCTACACCAATGATACCGCCTGTGACATATTGTAAGGCAGCTTCAGCGGCCTGTTTTTTTAGTTCATCTGCATTCATTTGATCCCTCCGGGTACTGCTAGTTAGGCTTAATGAATAAATGGTAATTAAAAACGTAACCAGAAACCATCAGATATGCCCAAGCAAAAAGTACTTGGATCTCTGATATGTTTAATTTATTCCTTACCACACTAGGCTTGTAATTGATCTGATGACTTAGTTGTTGTCTGTAAAGAGATGCTTTAGGCCTCGCCGGTTACGAGGGATTAAGGTGTGGAAGCCTCAAACACAAAAAAATAAGCATCTCAGAACTGTTTTTGTTCGGTTTTAAACCAGCAGTGGGTAATAATACCCATGCAAGTTGAGAAAGTCAGTTATTGTAACCCTGATTGTCATTTGGAATGCGCCAATGCCCCTAGCTTATATAGAAAAAATTCTTCGAGCACGTGTCTACGATGTAGCGAAGGAGACGCCTTTAGATCGCATCAGCCTTCTATCGTCCCGCCTGGACAACCAGGTGTTATTGAAAAGAGAGGATATGCAGCCCGTATTCTCTTTTAAACTGCGTGGCGCTTACAACAAGATGGTCAGTCTGCCTGAAAGCAAGCGTGAGCAGGGTGTGATTGCTGCATCAGCCGGAAACCATGCACAAGGGGTTGCCCTGGCGGCGCAGAGGCTGAAGATTCAGGCATTGATAGTGATGCCAAAGACTACGCCATTGATAAAGATTAAATCAGTAAGAAATCTTGGCGCGAAGATTGTCTTGGCGGGTGACTCCTATGATGAGGCTTATGCGAAATCGGTTGAGTTGGCAAAGGAAGAGGGTTTGACCTTTATTCATCCTTTTGATGATCCTGAGGTGATTGCGGGGCAGGGCACTATAGGTATGGAATTGATGAGGCAGCATCCAGTGCCACCAGAGGCGGTGTTTGTTCCTGTTGGTGGAGGAGGATTGATTGCAGGGGTCGGTGCGTATATCAAATATGTCTACCCTCAAGTGAAGGTTATCGGTGTTGAACCGGAAGATGCACCCTCTCTATATACCGCCTTGGCATCGAAACGTCGCGTTAGGTTGAAGCAGGTGGGCATATTTACAGATGGTGTTGCAGTCAGGCAGGTTGGAAAGGAGACCTTCCGTCTTGCTCGCAAGGTTGTGGATGAGGTGATCCTGGTTAATACAGATGAGATATGTGCTGCAATCAAAGATATCTACGATGATACACGGACCATTGCGGAACCTGCTGGAGCACTCGCAATCGCTGGATTGAAGCGCTATGTAAAACGTGAGAGCTGCCGAGGTAAGGATCTTATTGCAATCAATAGTGGTGCGAATATCAATTTTGATCGTTTACGCCATGTCGCTGAACGGGCTGAGTTTGGTGAGCGTAGGGAAGCTCTGTTTGCAGTGCAGATTCCTGAGAAGCCAGGCAGCTTCTATCGTTTCTGCCAGCTTATCGGCAAACGGAGCATTACAGAGTTTAACTACCGTTTCTGTGACGCAGTAAAAGCGCAAATATTTGTTGGAATTGAGCTGAGTGGTGGCGACGAAGAGCGTGAATCTCTGTTCCAGCGATTTTTGGATAAAGGCTATTCGGTTGTTGATATGACCGATAATGAGACTGCCAAGCTGCATATACGATATATGGTTGGCGGGCATGCTAAAGGGATCGGGGATGAATGTCTGATACGTTTTGAGTTCCCAGAAAGACCTGGAGCGCTACTCTACTTCCTTAACCATTTGGGTAAGGAGTGGAATATAAGTCTGTTCCACTATCGGAATCATGGCGCGGCCTATGGGCGTGTTTTGATGGGGATTCAGGTGCCGCAAACTGAGAAAAGTGAGTTTATACGGAAACTTAAAGGTCTTGATTATCCCTTTTGGGATGAAACGGATAACCCGGCATACCGATTGTTTGCTGGAGTTAGCGAAGATTGAGAGGGCGAGAAGCAACAAACCCCGTATTGCGGGGTTTGTTGTTGCTAATGCCTAGCTCGCGGTCCTTTTCTTTCTAGGAGTCACTTTCCTAGGACGTGCCGGTCTCTTTTTGGCAGCTACCTTCTTTTTAGCTGTCTTTTTCTTGGTGACCTTTTTCTTTGCCACCTTTTTCTTAGTAGCCTTCTTCTTAGCTACCTTCTTTTTAGCCGACCTCTTTTTAGTCGTCTTCTTAGCTACCCGCTTCTTAGTGGCTTTCTTCTTTGCCACTCTCTTCTTGGTAGCCTTCTTTTTTGCTGTCTTCTTTTTGGTCACTTTCTTTTTAGCGACCTTCTTTTTGGTAGCTCTCTTCTTCGCTGCTACCTTTTTCTTAGCTACCTTTTTCTTGGTGGCTGCTCTCTTCTTAGTTGTTACCTTCTTTTTGGTAGCTCTTCTCTTAACAGCTACCTTCTTGGTTGTGGTTGAACGTTTTGCTGCTGCCTTCTTTTTGGCGGCTTTTTTCTTCGCCATGTATGTTCCCTCCCAGAAGAACTACCTAACAGATGAACTGAGTATAATTCAGCTTTTAAAAAAATCCAGAACATAAAGCAATCTTTTGTTAATTAATTCAACTTGTTGTTACTTTTTTTGCCCATGTAAGTCTATTTTGACGTGATTACGATCAAAAATGAGTGTTGATCTTATATTTCCCGTTAGATGTTGAAGTAGAAAAATTAGGATATCTGTTTAACTTCTTTCATTTGAATAACGATATGTAAGCCTATCTGATGGCGCCACTCTATAGAGCCGCTAGATAAAATATGATTAACATCCCTTGTTGTTGATCTGCTTTCTGATGCAATTCTATCTCTTTCATAAGCCTCTTTAACGCTTTATGAAGTCAATCAGTATGCTATGGCTCCATCCAACTGCATTTGTTATATCGCTAAGAGATGCAATAACGTGACTATGTTATGGCTCTACTTATGAGTGTGTATAGTTTGCCAACTACCACTGAACCGAATGAGGCGTTGTCATGTTATTGATGTGATTCTATATGAATCAAGATTGATGCTGATCGTTGGTTGATGTCATATCGGCGTACTATGTTTGATAGTGATACCAGCTTAGGCTTATGCGCTGATTCTTTAACTCAAACCACCTGATTATTGATTTAACTTTGCTCATGAAGGGTCGTATTCTTATTTGGTGAGGTTGTCAGATAAAAGATCAAGATTCATTGCAGGTAGTGCCAGTGTTGTCCGCAAAACTATGTTCAGCAGTGGTTTCTCCGGTTAAATGGAGTGTCAGAAAGAGTAGAGACCTGATTCAGTTATGACCTGATCGAGAGGAATATCCCATGGATTGCTATCAAGCAGGGGTTGTAATTGAAAATCATGTGCCAGACCGACCATCTTAGGACCTCGCAGGTGAGTACGAAATCGTTTGAATGCAAATGTACGATCGTAATACCCACCCCCCATGCCTATTCGGTTGCCCTCCAGATCAAAAGCAATCAGTGGCACGAACACCATATCAAGAGACCAGGGACTGATTAACTGCTGATATTTGAAGATTGGTTCAGGGATACCGAATTTGTTGGCCTTTAGCTTTGAGTTGTAGGAGTAGGGGGCAAACAAGAGTCCAATGTCAGGGATATTTCGCAATATCGGCAGGTAGGGGGTCTTTGCAGACCTTAACGCTTCAGTCAGTAGTGGATATGGGTCGATTTCACCTGAGACAGCATGGTAGAAAGCGATACGCTTACTCTGTCTGAAGGCTTTTAGGTTAGATGCTAAGCGAGATATCTGCAGACTATGTCTTTTGAGTGTCTGCCGGCTGAGTTGGCGACGTTTGGTTTTGATCTGTTGTCGAAGTAATTGAATATGCATGGGTATAGATGGGAGAAGTGACACCCCCGTTTGTGCCGTCGCTTACCATTGTTCTTGAACCAGATGGTTCAAGTGGGGACAACAGTAGCAACCTCAGGCTTTCCGCATGAAAACGGACATGCACACCGGTGCTAGCATTATGTCCCCAGGGTAGATATTAGGCTCAAGAAAATACCCGGGTCACTAACATGCACCACAGGGGGGTCACAACTTAAGGCTAAACCTATTTGGATCAAAGTTCCAGTTGATTGGTGGTGTTGAGTGCAATCTCGATCTTCTCTTGCAGGCTCTTGATGCGTCGCGTGATGTTTTGAGAGCCGTCATCCTTGGTTTTCTGGCTGAGGAGAAGGTCGTTGGCAATATTCAGTGCTGACATCACCGCAATTCTCTCAGTACCGATAATCCGCCCACCCTGGCGAATTTCACGCATCTGGCCATCTACGTATGCTGCAGCCTGCAACAGTGACTCACGCTCATCCGGATGGCAGGATATGCGATACTCTTTGTCCAGGATCGAGACGGTGACCGGTAAAATATCGCTATTCACTGAGGTGCTTCCATTGATTTAAGCCGGGTGATCATGGCTTCAACTCGGGTTCGTGCCAGCTCGGTTTTCTCAATCAATGCGGCTCGTTCTGCTACAAGGTTGTCCTGTCTCATACGTAAGGATTTATTTTCGTCCTTGAGGTAGGAACAGGCGCGTATCAGCTCTTCAACACGGACTTCGAGTGCCTGCAGATCAAATTCGGCTGGATTTTGTGTCTCTTTCTCTGTCATGGGCATCAATATAGTGGGCAGTTTGTGGTGGGTCAATCACTATAACTGCATGATATGATTCGAATCTATAAACTCCATGCTGGAATTGGTCATGCTAAGTCGAGTCTTCTAGTCTACAGCAAGGCATCATAACTAATGTAGTACATCTACACTAAGTTCATATAATCGAGCCGAAGAGCTGTAGTCGTGAGTCTTACATTTAAAAATAGATGGTAAGGGAGTTCAAGAAATCTCTCGATCCAGCTTGTGTTTGTTGCCAAAGGAATCACTCTTTTTGCGGGGTAAGGTCTTGATTCCGGGTATCCTTGAAGTCAATAACATGAACTATTAAGGTGCTGCACTGTTAACAATTTAAGAGGCATGAAGGAAATGAGATGTTAGATGATAAGCAGATGCCTGATTATGAGCATCTCGAGAAGCTGCTAGGGGTCATGAGTTCAGATGTCGGGGCGAGTGAATTACACGGCTTAATCAGTGGTTTGATTTGTGCCGGTACGCCAGAGGCAGCTGTTGATTGGATTACAGCATTTTTCGAAGCCTGGCCCGCTGAAGATCTGCTGGCTCAAGAAGCAAGAGAGCTTATCGGGCAGCTCTATTATGCTTCCAAGCGTCAGATTACTCATGATGAATACTCATTCATGCCTTTACTTCCTGAAGAGGAGGAGTCAATTGCGCAACGCGCCAAAGGCTTGAGTGAATGGTGCGAAGGCTATCTCTATGGGCTTGGGTTGGCTGGGGTGACGGAAAGCAATCTGTCTGGTGATGCTAAAGAGGCGATTCAGGATCTGAGTCACTTCACCCGCCTGGACTATGAAGAGCTTGAATCGGGTGAAGCAACGGAGATGGCCTATGTTGAACTACAGGAGTTCCTTAAAGTGGTTACACTGCTGATGTGGGAAGAGCTGGTCAGCATTAGGGGAGATGAGAGTGCAGATAAATGAGTTTAAGCGCCGTCGGCGTGAATTGATGCGTATGATGGGGCCGGGCAGCATTGCGATCCTGCCTACTGCTCCTCAGCTGATTCGCAACCGCGATGTGCACTATCCTTATCGTCCGGACAGTGATTTTTTCTACCTCACAGGTTTTCCCGAACCTGAGGCGGTGTTGGTTCTGATTCCCGGTCGCAAGCAGGCTGAATATATCTTATTCAATCGCGAATCAGATCCTGTTAAAGAGTTATGGGATGGCGCCAGAGCAGGACAAGAAGGGGCCTGTGAAAAGTATGCTGCAGATGACTCCTTTCCGATTGGTGATCTGAATGACATTCTGCCCCGAATGTTGGAGCAGTGTGAGCGAATCTTCTATGTCATGGGGTGTAATCCGCAATTCGACAAGCGGCTATCAGAGTGGATAAACACAATCCGATGTGAATCCCGCACTGGTGCTCAGGGACCTGTGGAGATAATTGCCCTTGATCACTATTTACACGAGATGCGTCTGTTTAAAAGTCGTTCCGAGTTGAAGGTCTTACGCCAAGCCGCGAAAATCTCCGCTCAGGCGCACAAGAAGGTCATGCAGGCATGCAAACCAGGTGTTTGGGAGTATCAACTTGAAGCTGAATTCGTAAAGGTGTGCAGTCATCAAGGTGCAAGGGATCAAGCTTATCCACCTATTGTTGGCGGTGGTGAGAATGCCTGTACATTGCATTATATCGATAACGAAGCACAGCTTCAGGCGAAGCAGATGCTGCTGATCGATGCCGGGTGTGAATATGACTTCTATGCCTCTGACATCACTCGAAGCTATCCGGTAAACGGTAGCTTCAGTGAACCTCAGCGTCAGTTGTATGAATTGGTACTGGCTGCCCAGGAAGCCGCAATAGAAAAAGTGATACCAGGTAATCATTGGAATGAGCCCCATGATGCGGCAGTACGAACCATCACTCGTGGCTTGATCAAGTTGGGGATTATCAAAGGAACTCTGGCCAAATCCATTCGTGATGAAAAATATAAACCCTTCTTTCCCCATCGAACCGGTCATTGGCTGGGAATGGATGTGCATGATGTAGGTGATTACAAAGTGGATGGTACTTGGCGTATGTTCGAGCCAGGGATGGTTTTAACCATTGAACCCGGCCTCTACATACCTGCAGGTACAAAAGGTGTGGCAAAAAAATGGTGGAATATTGGTATCCGCATTGAGGATGATGTGGTTGTAACCAAGCAAGGGTCTGATGTGTTGACTAAGGATGTTCCGAAGACGGTTTCTGAGATTGAATCGATAATGGCAGGATGAACGGCGTGACGGATCAATATGACATTCTGATAGTTGGTGGCGGTATGGTTGGCGCCAGTCTTGCCCGCGCCCTCAGCGGTCAGGGTTATACGATTGGTGTAATTGAGGCCTGGCCATTGGATTCCACGCTCCAGCCAAGCTATGACGATCGGGTTATAGCACTCTCCTGGGGGAGTCGTCTGATACTTGAGGGCATGGGTGTCTGGCGTGGTATTGAGCCGGTTGCTCAGCCAATATTGGATATTCATATCTCTGATCGCGGACACTTTGGCTTTACCCGCTTGAATCATCAGCAGGAGGGAGTTGATGCTTTGGGGTATGTGGTCACTGCGCGAGCCCTTGGCAGTGCCTTGCTGAATGAGCTTGAGCATCGCCCTGATGTCAATTTGATCTGTCCTGCAAACTTAAAAAGTTTTTCTGTTTCGGACAGCCGTGTCGAAGTGAAAATCGAACATGAAAATGTTGAGCGTCAAATCAACAGCCGACTGTTGGTTGCAGCAGATGGTGGAGATTCACTGGTGAGGCGATTCCTTTCGATACCCTTGAAAGAGCGAGGTTATGGTCAGACCGCAATTATTGCCAACCTCAGCAGTGATAGAGCACATCAGAGTGTCGCCTATGAGCGCTTCACCGATTCCGGGCCACTTGCCCTGTTGCCGATGACTGATGATCGTCTCTCAATGGTGTGGACGGCGGAAGATCATCAGGTCGCTGATTTGATGGGGCTTAAGGATGATCTCTTTTTAGAGCGTTTACAGGATAGGTTCGGTTATCGTTTGGGGCACTTATGCCGTTTGGGCAAGCGGGTCGCCTACCCACTGCGGCTTCGCCAAGCTGTGGAACAGGTTCGTTCTCGCATTGCTCTGGTTGGAAATGCGGCTCACGCAATTCATCCAGTCACCGGTCAGGGATTCAACCTGGGTTTGCGGGATGTTGCCGTACTGGCAGATGTGCTTACTGAAGCCGCAAAGCATGGAGAGGATCCAGGAGATCTTTCCCTGTTAAATGAATATCGCAAATGGCGCGAGGGAGACCAGAACAGGGTGGCGGCCATTACTGATGGACTGGCGCGTCTGTTTGCCAATCCGTTTGGTCCGCTAAGATTGATGCGTAATATGGGACTCGTTGGTCTTGATCTGTTGCCTGGTTTAAAGCATCAGGTTGCCAGGCAGTTTATGGGGGTCAATAGCAGGCGCCAATCAAAATTGGGTAGAGGAGTTTAATCATGACAGATCCAAAGTCGCAACCTGACTTCGATTTACTGATTGTTGGCGGCGGCATGGTGGGTAGTGCTTTGGCTTGTGCTATGGCGGACGCAGGGTTTGATGTCTGTATCGTGGATCTACGGGAACCCGCTCGCAGTTGGCCGCAACAGGAGGTGGACCTTCGAGTCTCTGCCTTGACCCGCGCTTCACAGCGAATTCTGGAAAATCTTAAAGCCTGGACACGGATGACCGAGATGCGGGTCAGTCCCTATAGCAAGATGGAGGTTTGGGATGCGGGTGGCAATGGACGCATTCGATTTAGTGCAGCTGAGATCGGTGAAATAGATCTGGGACATATCGTTGAAAACAGAGTCACCCAATTAGCTTTATGGGAGCGTCTTGAGTCCTACCCGAATGTGCGAATCAGCTTTCCTGAGCGGGTGAGTAGTTTGGACCTGAGCCAGGTGCCTGAAGTTGTCCTTCAGAGTGGTGAGCGTCTGACTGCAAAACTGATTGTCGCTGCTGATGGGCGTGATTCTGAAGTCAGACACTTGGCGGATATTGCAACCAAGGGTTGGGATTATGATCAGCATGCGATTGTCGCCACAATCAAGCCGGAGAGGTTTCATCAACATACCGCAATGCAGCGATTCATGAGTTCCGGGCCACTTGCACTGTTACCGATTGATGATGGGCGATGCTCTATTGTCTGGTCCACTTCGCCGACGCAAGCAGAAGTGCTGATGGCGCTTGATGATGCCGATTTCTGCGAGGAGCTGACTCAGGCCAGTGAGTCTGTTCTGGGGGATATTCTTGAAGTCGGGCCTCGTGGTATTTTTCCGTTGCGACTAGAGCATGCAGAGACCTATATCCAACCTGGGTTAGCCCTGATCGGGGATGCGGCTCATGCAATGCATCCGCTTGCGGGCCAGGGGGTCAACCTGGGTCTGATGGATGCGATGACGCTGGTTGATGTCCTGACTGATGCACGTAGAGCCGGCAGGCCAATTGGCTCTATGAGTACGCTGCGACGTTATGAGAGAGCAAGAAAAGGGGCCAATATTGCAATGTTGGGCGCGATGGATGGATTCAAGCGTCTGTTCAGCAATGAAGTGCCCCCGTTGAAGCTGCTGAGGAATCTGGGCTTGAATCTTGCTGACCGTTCAGGATTTTTAAAGCAGCAGCTGATACGCCGAGCGCTGGGGGTTATTGGGGACAGACCCAGATTGGCCCGTTGACCATGATAAATTCTGAGGTTTTTGCCGATTGGCAACGGCTCGGTGGCAAGGTATAGTCTCAACTCGACCCGCCCCCGTGGGAGAGATCGGTGAAAGCCGACGCCGAAGGCGCAAAACCGCCCGGAATCGCTCAGGCAAAAGGACCGTGGGGGTAAGCCATCGTTTTGTAAGGCTTAGATCGACTCTGGAGAGTGGTGTAATAGCACCCACCGACGGGGCAGGCGCTCTAGATTGAAGTGCGCCAAACTCTCAGGTTTAGGACAGAGGGGCGGCGTGGATGTATTCATCCGCGCCGCCCTTTTGCGTTTAAAACCGAGAGAATGTTAATGAATAAACAGACAGTTCTTTATGCCAAGCATCAGGCGATGGGTGCAAAGCTGGTTCCATTCGGTGGCTGGGATATGCCACTGCATTACGGTTCTCAGTTACAAGAGCACCATCAGGTGCGTAGAGATGCAGGGATGTTCGATGTCTCTCATATGACCGTAGTCGACCTGAAAGGGGCTGGGGTCAGGTCCTTTCTTCGTTATCTTCTCGCGAATGATGTCAATCGCTTAAAAGTTATTGGCAAGGCGCTCTATACCTGCATGCTCAATGAGCAGGGCGGGGTGGTTGATGACCTTATCGTCTACTATCTCGGCGATGAGTGGTATCGGTTGGTGGTGAATGCCGCCACTACTGAGAAAGATCTTGCATGGATGGAGGCCCAGTCTGCTGAATTCGATCTGAAGATAACGCCAAGGCGTGATTTAGCCATGATTGCAGTGCAGGGACCGAATGCAAAATCGAAGACCCTGCCCCTGCTCTCTCAGCAGCTGCAACAGACCGGCTCTGATCTGAAACCCTTCAACGCGGTTGCTGATGGTGATTGGTTTCTCGCCAGTACAGGTTATACCGGTGAAGATGGCTTCGAGATTATGCTGCCTGGAGATCAGGCTGCAAGTTTCTGGCAAAACCTGAATGATGCCGGGGTGGCACCTTGCGGTCTTGGTTCAAGGGATACCTTGCGTTTGGAGGCTGGAATGAATCTCTATGGTTCCGATATGGACGAAGAGACGACACCACTGGAATCGGGCTTGGCCTGGACAGTAGCCTGGGAACCTGATGATCGGCAATTTATAGGTCGAGGGAAGCTGGAGTCACAGCGAAATGATCCGCAGAAAAAGAAATTCATCGGATTAGTCTTGACCGGACGAGGGGTGCTGCGTAACCATTTGAAACTGTTTAATGGAGAGCAGGAGATTGGTGAGATCACATCAGGAGGGTTTGCCCCTACCCTGGAGAGATCCATCGCTTTTGCCCGTGTATCACCTGATGTTGGCGACCACTGTGAAGTTGAAATTCGCGGTAAACGGGTTCCGGCAGAGGTGGTAAAACCACCATTCGCACGCCAAGGCAAAGCCGTTTTGGCACTCTGAAATCAACTATTTCTAAAGGATATTCACATGAGCAATGCACCTGTAGACCGCCGTTATGCGAAATCTCACGAATGGGTAAAAGATGAAGGCGACGGTAGTTTAACTATTGGTATAACAGATCACGCTCAGGAGCTGTTAGGTGATCTTGTCTTTGTCGATCTGCCGGAAGTTGGACAAACCCTCGAAATGGGAAATGATTGTGCAGTTGTTGAGTCGGTTAAAGCTGCCTCAGATGTATATAGTCCTGTGAGTGGTGAAGTGATCGCTATCAATGAGGCACTGGATGGTGCGCCTGAAACCATCAATGAAGATGCTTTCGGTGAAGGCTGGATGTTTAAAATCAAACCATCTGACGCAGCTGAATTAGCAAATCTGCTGGATGCAGAGAGTTACGATGCCCTTGTAGCAGAAGAAGAGTAAGGCTCAAGGTTCCTTTCAAGTAAGACACGAGGCGGGTATGCCATTTATCCCTCACACTGAAGAAGATATTCAGGAGATGCTATCGACCATAGGCGTTGACAGCATCGATGACCTGTTTGATGAAATTCCTGAGGCACTTCGTTGCGGCGAGTTGGAGGAGATTCCCTCTGGTTTGCCTGAAATGGAGGTCTCCAGATTGATGCGGGCGCGGGCCCGCACTGATGGTCAGCCACTCTGCTTTATTGGGGCAGGGGCCTATGATCATCACATCCCCGCTGCAGTCTGGGAGGTGACCACTCGGGGTGAGTTCTATACCGCATATACCCCTTACCAGGCAGAGGCCAGCCAGGGAACATTGCAGCTATTGTATGAGTTTCAGTCAATGATGACTGGCCTGATGGCAATGGATGTCTCCAATGCCTCGCTCTACGATGGTGCTTCGGCACTGGCTGAGGCGGTGCTGATGGCTGTCAGAGCAAATCGAAAATCCAAATCGAAGCGGATTCTGATGCCAAAAAATCTGCACCCTGCTTATCGTCGGGTGGTCTATAGCATAGTTCGCAATCAGCAGATCGAGTTGGTGGAAGTCAACTATGATAGCGCCAGTGGTCAGGTCGATATGAGTGATCTGGAGCGGTTTGCGGGAGAGGATTATGCGGCATTGGTTATTCCTCAGCCCAACTTTTTCGGTGTGCTGGAGCAGACGGATGAGTTGACAGACTGGGCCCATCGCAACGGTATGCTGGCTATTGCGGTGGTCAACCCACTGGCAATGTCGATCCTTAAACCTGCAGGTGAATGGGGTGAACAGGGTGCGGATATCTGTTGTGGTGAAGGACAGCCACTAGGTGCGCCACTGGCTTCAGGTGGGCCCTATTTCGGATTCTTATGTTGTACCGATAAATTGGTTCGCCAGATGCCTGGCAGAATAATCGGCAAGACTGTCGATCTGGATGGTAAACCTGGATATGCACTGACCCTGCAAGCACGGGAGCAGCATATCCGGCGCTCTAAAGCGACGTCTAACATCTGTACCAATCAGGGGCTGATGGTGACTGCTGCGACCATACACATGGCGATCATGGGTGCGGAAGGTTTGCAACGGGTTGCTGCCGCCAGCCATGCCAATACACTCAAACTCAGTCAGGCACTTTCAGGCCTGCCGGGCGTGAAGCCAAAATTTACTGGTTCGGTTTTTCATGAGCAGGTACTTGAACTACCCATTGAAACCGGTGATGCGTTGCGTCTGCTTGCTGCTCACAATGTGCTCGGTGGTTATGATCTGAAAGATGACTACCCGGAGTTGGGTAGTGCTCTACTGGTATGTGCTACCGAGTTGCGCAGTGATGAAGATATTGAGAGCTATCACGGCAAGTTGGAACGGGTGATTCAATCTCAAGTCGAGACGCCCTGTCAGTTGAAACCTGATTGGTAAGCGGGGAACTATGATTTACGACAATTCACGAAACGGTCGCCGGGCTACAGCCCAGGCACCTTTAGAGATGGCTGAATTGACTGATATCCCAGAAGAGATGCGTCGCACCAGTCGACCTTCTCTTCCCCAGGTATCTGAGATGCAGGCGGTGCGGCACTATACCCGCCTTTCACAAAAGAACTTCGCCATTGATACCCACTTCTATCCGCTGGGTTCATGCACCATGAAATACAACCCCAGGGCCTGTAATACTCTGGCCAGCTTGCCTGGGTTGGCAACCCGCCATCCTCTGGCGCCAGATACGCACAGCCAGGGTTTCATGGCCTGCATGCATGAGTTGCAGGAGATCCTCAAAACAGTTACTGGAATGCATGCTGTCTCTCTCTCTCCCGCAGCTGGTGCTCAGGGTGAGTTTGCTGGTGTTGCGATGATCCGGGCCTACCATGATGCCCGGGGTGATACAGCGCGAAATGAGATCCTGGTTCCGGATGCTGCGCATGGCACCAACCCGGCGTCAGCTGTGATGTGTGGTTACAAAACAAGGGAGATTCCAACCGGATCGAATGGGGACATCGATGTGGAGGCGTTGCAAGCCTCATTGGGGCCGCAAACCGCAGGCATCATGCTCACCAATCCGTCTACTGTTGGTGTATTCGAGAGACGCATCAAAGAGATTGCTGGCATGGTGCATGAGGCGGGTGGCCTACTCTACTATGATGGCGCCAATCTGAATGCCATCTTAGGCAAAGTGCGCCCGGGTGATATGGGTTTTGATGTTATCCATATGAATCTTCATAAAACATTTTCAACGCCACATGGCGGCGGTGGTCCGGGCGCAGGTCCTGTTGGGGTGAGTGAACGGCTGGAACCCTATCTACCCGTTCCCTTGGTTGATTTTGATGGCCATGATTATCGCTGGCTTACTCAGAAAGATCGTCCTGACACCATCGGGCAGCTCTCGGCGTTTGCCGGTAATGCCGGGGTCTTGTTACGTGCTTATGTCTATGCTCGCTTGCTAGGTCGCGAAGGAATGCACCGGGTATCGGAATTTTCCACCCTGAATGCCAACTATCTGTTGAAACGTTTAATGGATGCCGGTTTTGATGCCGCTTATCCAACACGCAGAGCCAGCCATGAATTCATTCTGACCTTGAAGAAACAGGCCAAAGAACTGAACGTGAATACCATGGACTTTGCCAAACGGCTGCTCGACTACGGGGTGCATGCACCTACCACCTATTTTCCTCTATTGGTGCCTGAATGCCTGTTGATTGAACCGACTGAGACTGAAGCCAAGGAGGAGCTGGATCAGTTTGTCGACATTATGTGTAAGATAAAGGGTGAAGCTGAGAGTCAACCTGATGTGGTGAAAAATGCACCACACACCATGCCGGTAAAAAGGCTTGATGATGTGAGAGCTGCACGTGAGCTCGACCTGGCCTGGAAGGGAGAGTAGTCAGGATATGATTTAGACCTGGTATGAAATGCCATACCAGGTTAAGCGCGCGCTCTTATCTCTGTACAATAGTCACAACTGAAACTTATCGCGACAAGAGGTAGCTATGTCGGCATTGATCTGTGGTTCATTCGCATTCGATACCATTATGGTCTTTCATGACCACTTCAAACATCACATTCTTCCCGAACAAGTCCATATCCTGAATGTATCTTTTCTGGTGCCCGATATGCGCCGGGAGTTTGGTGGTTGCGCAGGGAATATTGCCTATAACCTGAATATGCTGGGAGGCAAAGGAAAGCCGGTAGGGACTGTTGGCGATGACTTTGAACCCTATGCCAAATGGATGGGCGAGTGCGGTGTCAGTCTGGACCATGTTCGAGTGATACCGGGTAGTTATACTGCCCAGGCTTACATCACAACTGATAAGGACGATAATCAGATTACCGCTTTCCATCCGGGAGCGATGAACCAGGCTCATGATATCGATGTCTCAAAAATTGAGGGTTGCACATTGGGGATGGTATCTCCTGATGGGCGTCAGGGCATGGTGGATCACGCCAAACAGTTTGTAGAGAGTGGGGTGCCTTTTATCTTTGATCCTGGTCAAGGCATGCCGATGTTCGATGGGGATAGTCTGCTTGAGTTTGCGGAGCAGGCGACATGGATGGCCTTCAATGATTATGAAGCCATGCTGATGCAGGAAAGAACCGGGAAGAGTCTGAAACAATTGGCGCAAATGGTTGAGGGCGTAGTTGTTACCCGAGGTGCAGAAGGTTCTGAGATTATTACCCAGGATAAGGTTTTCGAGATCCCCAATGCTCCGGTAAAAGCGGTAGTTGATCCCACGGGCTGTGGTGATGCTTATCGTGCCGGCCTGATTTATGGTCTGATGAATGATATGGATTGGGAGACCACTGGCAGAATAGCTTCATTGATGGGCGCGGTA
Source organism: Candidatus Thiodiazotropha sp. 6PLUC1 (assembly GCA_040506705.1). GTDB lineage: Bacteria > Pseudomonadota > Gammaproteobacteria > Chromatiales > Chromatiaceae > Thiodiazotropha. Next base: position 129,243 of record JBEVWG010000016.1, on the reverse strand, counting down.
AAAATTGAACAGGCTGGAACCCAAAATCATTTTGTCACCGTGGAAGAGTTAGGGCATCGGTTTGAGAAGGCATTTGACTATAAGTTCTGAGCTTATTAACCCGGCGACTAAGTATTCTCTTACGCCCTGGTCTAAATTTGTGATGCTAAATCTTGCTCTGTTTTAGGAGGTGTGAAAATGGGTGATTGCGATAGCCATCAGCCATCATTGAAACCTGTTGATGAAGCACTCTCCTACCTGCTGCAACAGGCAGTATCGGTTATAGAGAAAGAGTCAGTGCCGTTAGAGCAGGCCTTAGGCAGGGTGTTGGCTGAGCCTGTCAATAGTCAGGTCGATGTGCCTCCCTGGGATAATAGCGCCATGGATGGGTATGCACTGAGGTCATCAGATCTCTCTGGAGAGGTCGAACATCTGGTTATCGATCAACGCATAGCCGCAGGATCGGTTGGAGAGCCATTGGCGCCTGGGTCGGCTGCTCGCATCTTTACCGGTGCGCCGATTCCGCCAGGTGCGGATGTCGTTGTCATGCAGGAGGTCTGCGAAGCGCGTGATGATCACCTGATCGTCAATGAAAAAACGGTCGTCGGTGCAAATATCAGGCGCGCCGGAGAGGATATTTTACAGGGAGAGGTGGTTCTCAAGCCTGGCTTGAGATTGGCGCCCCAACACCTTGGTTTGGCCGCCTCGGTTGGTGTTGATGAGCTGAGAGTCTACCGGAAGCTTAAGGTGGCACTGTTTTCCAGTGGTGATGAACTGGTTATGCCAGGCAGAGATCTGGGGCCCGGGCAGATCTATAATTCCAATCAATTTACCCTTGTGGGCCTGGTGCAGCAGCTTGGTTGCGAAGTGGTTCAGATGGGTATCGTGGAAGATACTTTTAAAGCAACTTGTGAAGCCCTGCAACAGGGGGCAGAAGAGGCGGATCTGGTGCTGGCTTCCGGGGGCGTTTCTGTCGGAGAGGAGGATCATGTGAAGCCGGCAGTGGAGAGTCTGGGTTCTCTGGAGTTATGGAAAATCGCCAGCAGACCAGGAAAGCCGTTGGCTTTTGGACATATCAATGGAACACCATTTTTAGGTTCACCCGGTAATCCGGTTTCACTATTTGTAACCTTCTCGATATTCACCAGGCCCTATATCAAGAGTATGCAGGGGGTGACTGAGGGTGTGCAGCCCCTGGCGCGTAAGGTTGTTGCGGGTTTCAAGAAAGGCGACTCGGACAAACGCCAGGAGTATGCTCGCGGACGGTTGGAAGTTGATGAGCAGGGGCGAGAGGTGGTGAGACTCTTCTCCAATCCTTCATCCGGAGTACTGACCTCAGTAGCCTGGGCCAATGGATTGGTGGTTCTACCGCCATTGACAGCTGTTGCTCCTGGGGATCTTGTTGATTTTATTCCCTATAGTGAGTTGATGGTCTAATCTCAAGAGCCTATCTGTTGAAACTGTTTGGCCTGTTGTTCTAAGCCTGATTAGCGTAGGTTCACCGAACAATTTTTCAGAAAAATTAGCAAATTAGTCACAGAATGGAGCGGTCAACTGAATTTTTTAGGTTCAAATCGCTGCACCCTATTCGGTAATGCCGAAACGGCCGTTTCAGTCTGCACTGAGGATTCCTGAATGATTCAACTACGTCTATTTGCCAGATTTCGTGAAGAGCTGGGAGTCGATTCCGAGTCTATAACGTCGGATAATATCTCTTGTGTTGAGGATCTTTTACAGCAATTGCGTGAAAGAGAGGGTGCCTGGTCACGACTTTTAGCTGCTGACCAACGCATAATGATGGCAGTTAACCAGGAGATGGCTAATTCACAGACCCCTTTAGAGGAGGGGGATGAGGTAGCACTATTTCCACCGGTAACTGGAGGCTGAGAAATGTTCAGCATCAGCATTGAGAGTGAGCCGTTTGACCCGAATCTGGAAGTGGATCTGTTGCGGGGCGACAATCCAGCCATTGGGGCGGTGGTGAGCTTTGTTGGTCTTATGCGTGACCTCAATGATGGAGATAGGGTTGATCATCTCTTTCTGGAGCACTATCCCGGAATGACCGAGAAGGCCTTGGAGAAGATTGTCTCAGTAGCTTTTGAGCGCTGGTCTTTGCAGGGATGCCGTGTGGTACACAGGGTAGGGGCGTTAAAACCCACTGATCCCATCGTATTGGTCGCAGTAGCTTCATCCCACAGAAAAGAGGCTTTTAAAGCTTGTGAATTCATTATTGACTATTTAAAGACTCAGGCGCCTTTTTGGAAGAAAGAGGCTACTGAAAATGGTGAGCGATGGGTTGATGCAAGGCAAAGTGATGATGAAGCTATCCGTCAGTGGAGCGAAGAGAATAACTAGGGCCGATTCGGTTAGTGTTAACAGGTCCTGGTGGCCCACAAGCAAGTCTCTTGATACCACCCTAACCAGGGTGATTAGATGAGTAAAATGTAGATTTTCAACAGCTAATTTCACCTCTTTTTCTGCCGCTTCCTGGTATCTCTTACAGAGCTCTGCACAATCCATGCTAAAGGTATGGTTTTTTAAAGAAATCCCAATTGTCGCCGCCTATCTTATTACGATTGTGCTTGCACGATTTTTTATGGATAGGGTGACAGGAGAGGTCGATGAACAAGCGCCTGGGATTGATGCTTGGCTTGATATTTTTACCTATGCCAGGGTTTGCGAATGACTCAACGTTGAGCGTGAGACTGGGTAGTTTGGGGTTTGGTGTTGAAGCAGGGATAAGCCTGACCGATCAGTTTTCTGCCCGTTTAGGCTTGAATCGATATGATCTGGAGTTCGACGAGCGCGTCGACGGCATTGAATATGATCTTGATCTTGAAATGCGCAGCATATCGCTACTTGCTGACTGGCACCCCTTTGAGTCATCTTTCCGCTTTACAGCAGGAGTGTTTCGAAATAACTCTGAAATCACTGGCGCAACTCGATACGCGATCACAACCATAGGTGACACTGTCTATCGGGATGTAGGGCTGGAAGCTGATCTGGATTTCAGATCTTTTGCACCCTATTTTGGTTTGGGTTGGGAGACAGGCTTATTTAACGCTCATGGCTGGGGCTTCAATGTGGATCTTGGATTAATGTATCAGGGTTCCGGAAGCGTGAATTTAACAGCCACAGGGTCAGCTGCTGACCTGGTTGATCCCAATGATCTTGCACTGGAAGAGCAGCGCTTCGAAGAGGATATCGAAGACTACAAGTACTACCCTGTTTTCTCTTTTGGGGTCTCTTACAGGTTTAAGTAGAGTGGCTGTCCATAAGTCGATATAAACAGCAGTTCAAATCCATCTGTGCATTGGCTGAAATCCTCATCGGATTGCCAATGAATAGAGTATAGAACCAGGGAATCTTGAGCACCGGGACGCCAAAAGAGCATCCCGGTATTGAAGGGGAGCTATTTCTTGTTCGAGTGAAGCAAAACCTGTTCAAATATATTTCTTTTGATCCGGCTACGTATCGGTTCAGGCAGATTATGCCAGGCTTTAGCGACCTCGATGGACTCATCATCCACTACTGTCGAAGAGTTTTCTCCGAACATCAGCCAAGCTGGATTAACATCCAAAACTTGAGCGATCTCGTCGATTTTTCTGGGGCGCAGGCTTTTACCGTTCTCTATCTTCTGGATCACGGCCTGGTTAGTGCCAGCACGAAGCGCCAGCTCCTCTTGCGTCCAGCCTCTTTCCCGTCGTTTTCTGCGTAATCTAGAGCCTAGAGTATCCATTTCCCGCGGTATATAAGTTTCAAATTTTTGTGCGTGTACGTAGCTCATTGTCCTTCCCGTTGGATGCCAAAAGGTTATTGCATCATCTTGTACCTGGTAGCGGCGCAGCCAACAAAAACTTGACACTTTGAATTTGTACGTCACGGCGCTTGTGAAATTAATTCCAGTACAGGGGAATTGTGTGACAAGCATCACAGCATACTATCATGGCTTGTGTGTCGGGAAATGGTTGATTTACAAAAAATTGTCACATTGGAGAATGGGATTCCTGTGATAATATGCCTGCCATGCTGACCTACCCCGACATTGAACCTGTGCTACTGACCCTGGGGTCAGTCAATATCTATTGGTATGGCGTAATGTATATCATCGGCTTCTTTGGGGGGTGGTGGCTCGGGCGGGTGCGCGTGGGTAAGCCTGGCATTGTCTGGAGTGCGCCTCAGGTGGACGACATCGTCTTCTACATCGTGCTTGGGGTTGTATTGGGTGGGCGAGTCGGTTACCTCCTGTTCTATGATTTAGAGAGTTTTTTAGGAAACCCGCTCATAATTTTCATGGTTTGGGAAGGCGGTATGGCCTTTCATGGCGGCCTGGTTGGTGTTTTGTTAGCGATGTGGTTTTTTGCCCATAAAGAGGGGCGTACTTATTTTGATGCAACTGATTTTATTGCACCGTTGGTGACCATTGGTCTGGGTGCCGGGCGTCTGGGTAATTTTATCAATGCTGAACTATGGGGTGGCGCAACCAATCTCCCATGGGGGATGCGGGTACCTTGTATCGAGGCAGATAATCTCTGTGCCAGGCTGGGGTTGAGTCCCGATGCGGTTTACTCTCCCCCTGTACATCCAAATCAACTCTATGAGTTCCTGCTGGAGGGCGTGCTGCTGTTTCTGATACTTTGGATTTTTTCTTCCAAGGCAAGGCCAAGAATGGCGGTTTCCGGTCTATTTCTGATCTGTTACGGTATTTTCCGCTTTGGCATTGAGTTTGTACGCATGCCGGATCTACATATCGGCTATCTGGCATTTGGCTGGTTGACCATGGGTCAGTTATTGAGTCTACCTATGGTTTTATTTGGTATTCTGCTGTTCTATCTGGCCTATAGACCCATCGTTAGCCGCTCCCAGGCTTGAACCTCTGAACCTAACCGATTATGGTGCCGGTTGTTAATCAGACCTTTAGGCAATAGCATGCAACAGTACCTTGATCTTATGCGCCATGCGCGCGATAACGGTACCACCAAAGAAGATAGAACAGGCACTGGTACCCGAAGCATATTTGGCTATCAGATGAGGTTTAATCTGCAGCAGGGTTTTCCACTGCTCACCACAAAAAAACTCCACCTGAGATCAATTATTCATGAATTATTGTGGTTTCTTCAGGGAGATACCAATATCCGCTACCTGAAGGAGAATGGTGTCAGAATCTGGGATGAGTGGGCAGATGAGAATGGTGATCTTGGGCCTGTTTATGGCTATCAATGGCGGTCGTGGCCGGCGCCTGACGGTGGACATATCGATCAGATCAGTCAGCTGGTTGAACAGATCAAGCAGAATCCAGACTCACGGCGACTGATTGTCTCTGCGTGGAATCCCGCGCAGGTCGACACCATGGCGCTCCCCCCCTGTCACTGCTTATTTCAGTTCTATGTGGCGGAGGGGCGACTCTCTTGTCAGCTCTATCAGCGCAGTGCGGACATTTTTCTTGGTGTGCCGTTTAATATCGCCTCATATGCACTGCTGACCATGATGATGGCTCAGGTAACAGGATTGAAGCCTGGGGAGTTTGTGCATACATTTGGCGATGCTCATCTCTATCTCAATCACCTCGAACAAGTAGAATTGCAGCTTGCCCGCGAAACCAGAAATTTACCCAGAATGTCGATCAATCCAGAGGTAACGGATATTTTTGCTTTTCGCTTCGAGGATTTTGAATTAACCGATTACGACCCGCATCCACATATCAAGGCACCGGTAGCCGTTTGATATTTTGTCCATATTATAAGGAGTGCAAGTGTCCGTAATCTCTCTTATTGCAGCAGTGGCCCGGAATGGGGTGATTGGTCACCAGAATCGCTTGCCCTGGCACCTGCCCGCCGATCTGCAACACTTTAAGTCCCTGACCCTGGGGAAGCCGATAGTGATGGGGCGAAATACCTGGGAATCATTACCGGGTCTGCTACCGGGCAGGCAGCATATCGTTATAACCCGAAACCCAGACTATCAGGCGCCTGGTGGTCAAGTGGTGCACTCCGTGGATGAAGCTTTGGCGGCAGTGGCGGGTGTGCCTGAGGTGATGATTGTTGGGGGTGGCCATCTCTATTCCGAGATGATGCCAAGAGCGGATCGTCTCTATCTGACACTGGTCGATGCTGATGTGGAAGGTGATGCTTATTTCCCTGAGATTGAACGGAGTCAATGGCGGGAGGAGAGTCGAGATGAGCATCCTGCAGATGAAAAGAACATCTTTAGCTATTCATTTGTGAATCTGGTGCGTAAATAGACTTTAGGGGAGTGCTCTTTCTTCTGGGTCTGAATGAATGGACTCTCTTCAGTTTGGAGTCCACAGTCAACTGCAGATTCCAGGTTTAACCGCTGCGTCTGGAGGAGCAGGGCAGGTGATAGGGTTTTGGTGGCTTGTGCCTCCTGATTCGAAGTGCAGTGAGTTGTCCACCCCAAAAGCAGCCACTATCCAGAGACCACACATTGTTGATTTGGCGGTAACCCAGGGTAGACCAGTGACCAAACAGGATGCGGTCATTTCTGGTTTTTCTACCAGCAATGGCATACCAGGGAATTGAGCCGTTAAGGTGTTGTTCCGGCGGTCCTTTATCCCGCATCGCGAGATGGCCATCCTTAGTGCAATATCTAAGACGAGTAAAACAATTGGTAATGAAGCGTAATCTCTCTATGCCGCGTAAACCTTCTTTCCAGATGTCAGGTTTATTGCCATACATGTTTTGGCAGTAGTCATGAAAACCCGGGCCCCTGAGAGTCGACTCAAGTTCAGCAGCACATTTTAATGCTCGGTTGAGATCCCATTGTGGCGGTAATCCCGCATGAATCATGCTATAGCCCCTTTTGGGGTGGTGATACATCACCGGACGATGACGTAACCACTCAATCAGCTCGCCGCTGTCGTGGGCATCGAGAATCTCTGCCAGGCTGCCATGTTTCTGATGGCTGGTATTGCCTTGAGAAAGCGCAAGAAGATGCAGGTCATGATTGCCTAAAACTGAAACTGCACGACTCCCAAGAGATTTGATGAAACGGAGAACCTGAAGTGATTTAGGACCTCTATTGACCAGGTCTCCGGCAAACCAGAGTTTATCTTTGGCGGGATCAAAATGTATCAGCTCCAACAAACGCTGAAGCTCATCATAACAACCCTGTACATCCCCAATTGCATAAATAGCCATAGTTAACTTTTATTTTTTATTAGTGGTTTGACTGGTGGTGTAATAGTGAGTTCAGTGCGTCTGTTTATATGAAACTACATGTTTGACTAGTGGATAGAGATATTTCTGATTGGATCAATGCAGGCTGCCTGGACGTGCAAGTGAAAAGGCAGGGATTAAGGCGTCGAAATGGTTGCCTTGTGCATCGATCATGTCATAGCTTCCCTGCATGCTGCCGACAGGCGTGTCGAGTACAGTACCGCTTGTGTAGCGAAAAGTCTCTCCTGGATTGAGATGAGGTTGCTCACCAACTACCCCTTCACCCCGGACTTCCTGAGTCTTGCCATTGGCATCTGTAATGATCCAGTGACGATTCATCAATCGCGCCGAAGAGTCACCTTCGTTGCGAATGGTTACCGTATAGGAAAAGACATACCTCTGTTCCTTGGGTAGTGATTGAGATTCGATGTATCGAGTCTCAACCTGAACTTCGATATCGTGCTTCGTTTCCTCTTCCATTTTTCTCAAACCTGGCCGTTATTTATTTTGGTACTGCAAAGGATAAAACCTGAATCTGCTGGACTAAGCTGGCTCATTGCGCAAGTTGTCTACTCCTGAAGTTAAAAAAACCGCTCAAACTATGGATGAAGCTAAGGTTATTCTCCCATACCTGAAAACCAAGGTCTGACACTCTGCTTCCATCATGAACCCACTGTTTCAGGTTAAAGATTACTGAGGCGCAGAGGGGAGTGCAACGGCTAGTGGGAGAAAGATTATTGTTCAATAGCCTCTTCAAAGAGTTGGGTCTATTTCCATGAGATTGGTTCAGGTTTGCTGTAATGAGCAGAATATTACCTGAACAAGGCTATTCAAGGTGCCGGGTTAATACTACCACAAGATAGCCTGTGCAAATGGCGTCGATCACTGGCTTGGCGTTGTCTGCTGGAAAAAATCAGTGGTTCATGCATGACATTTCAAGAAATAAATTCGGATGCCGATATGGTTTGCAGGGAATGTGATAGGAATTTGACTCAAATGAGAGTGGGTTTATTGATATTGATGTTGCTCGTCACCCAAATGGGTATGTCTGCTGAGCTTACCTCAGAGGCTCAGGCTCTGCTTGCGGCTGGAACGTTGGGGCAAGTGGAGCGGGTCAATGATCTGCTATCCCAAGGGGTTGATGCGAATAGTACTAACCCTTCCGGTCGATCTGCTCTGCATATAGCGGCTTTTAATGGAAACCTGCAGACGGTGCGTGCTTTGTTAGCCGCGGGTGCTGATGTGAATTTGGCTGATAAATCTGGCCAGACCCCGCTAATTGATGCGGCAGCATTCGGTCATCTGGAGGTGGTTAGGTTGTTGATTCAGCGCGGTGCTGATGTCAATGCAGCAGATCAGGCTGGCAATACCCCGCTGGGACTGGCTAATCGGGGAAAACATACTCAAGTGTCAGCTCTGCTGAGTGAAATGGGTGCAACAGAAAGTGCGGCTAAAGATCAGAAGTAATCTTGTGAGTTGATATCACAAAGGAAGGTATTTGGTTTATTCGGGTGCAACAACGTGATGAATGTCAAAGTAAACATTGTAATGTACACGAATAATTAATAGTAAGTCATTGATTGAGAAAGTAAGAGATATGAATAGACAGCATCCACATCATAAACCGGATTTCTTTGCCGTGGTGGTGGTGTTGGTCATGATTGGCTTTGGGTTGACACTGGCTGTCCAGGTCAGCGCCATCGATCGGCATGAGGTTGTTCACAGTGAAGTTTCTCAGGCTAAGGCTGGATAGACCGAAGAGATCCAATTTTTTTCAAATGAATTGTTTCAAAAAGAGTCTGTTTTCGGCAAGACGCTCCTGTTTATAGGTAGAAGACCGATTTCGTCATCACTTTTGATGTGAGTTTCATGGCGGCCCTGATGGGCTGAGGTAGCGTGGCTCCACCGGCTTCCAGTGCCATCACAGCATGCTGAGCTTCATCGATTTTCATCTGCTCCAGCACAGCATGACTTTTTTCGTCTTGCGGTGGAATTCTACTGATATGGTCATCCAGGTGGGATTCAACCTGATGCTCGGTTTCAGCAACAAAACCTAAACTCCATTTGTCTCCTGCGATTCCTGCGGCTGCGCCTAGCATGAATGAGCTGGCATACCAGAAAGGGTTCAGCAGGCTTTTTCGATTGTCGAGTTCAAGCAGTCGATTCTCGCACCAGGCAAGATGATCGTTCTCCTCTTGTGCGGCCCTCTCCATGCGTTCTCTCACCTCAGGCAGACGGGCTGTCAAGGCTTGGCCTTGGTAGAGGGCTTGGGCGCATACCTCACCGGTATGGTTGATACGCATCAGTCGAGCAGTCAGATCCCGCTCCTGGTCACTCAGATCTGCTTCTTTGAGCTTATCTGCTGGATTCTTCCGTTCAGTGACCTGAGGTCTGCCAAACAGGGTTCTCACCGCGGTATCCAGACCGATCATCAGTTGATCCGTCATTTTGAATTTTCGTTCAGTCATCAGCAAACCATAGCGTCAATTGCAGGGTGTGTTCAACCCTGTTTGATTATCCTTTCGGGTTGTCGTTCCACTGATTTAGAATCAATTCAATTGGGTGAAAAACTTCAATTGAGAGATCTGCCTCCTTGATCAGTTGACGAAACTGCATGGCGCAGCCAGTATTGGTAGTGATCAGGAGGTCAGCGCCAGAGGCTTTCAAACTGTCGATTTTAGCCTGTCCGAGCCGCAATGAGAGTTCTGGTTGGGTCAGCATGTAACTGCCGGCGGCACCACAGCAAAGACCATTTTCCTCTAGTTCAAACAGTTGTAGGTCAGGAATCTTACTCAATAACTCCCGAGTCCGGTCACTGCGCGCCGAGCAGGGTATGTGTATGGCGGCCTTTTTGTGTAGTGGTTTCAGGGGAGGAAAATCACCAACAGGCAGTTGTAGAAGAAGATCTGTGACTGAGATCAGAGGAAGATTGCTGGCGCTCTGTTCATCAAGCTCAAGATGGCAAGCTGTGGCTATGGTTAGCAGATATTGTGCGCTGCTTCTTAGGGTTTGCTGGCGGACGGTGTCACAGTGTTGCTCTGCATCGGCAGCATAGCCATTGTGGCGGTGGAGTGCGCCACAGCAAGAGTCTTCTACAGGTATGTCAACTGCGTAACCAAGCCTGCTCAATATCTGTAGAGTGCTCTGGATCAATCTATCTTCAACTTGAGACCCCACACAACCAGTAAACAACTGAACACTCCGGCCTGTGGGCTTTGATGCGGGGTAAAAACCGGCTCGATGGCTGGGTTTTGATGGTAGATGATCGGCAATAGAGAGCAGTCGACGAATTCGTGGTAGAGGCAGGTAACTTGCCAGAGCAACCAACCCGGAGCGGCGAAATATCTGGAAAACTCTATTCCAAATGTTAATGCGTCTGACACTGGATAATTGATCGATAACAGATTTCAGCAGATATCTGTGGTGGTGTTTTGTCGTGATCACTTCCCGGCTGGTATCCAGCAGTTTGCCGTAACGAACGCCGGATGGGCATGCGGATTCACAGGCGCGACAACTGAGGCATCGATCAAGATGTATTTCGATATTCGAATGGAGATCGATCTCCTCTCTGACCAATGCCTGAATCAGACTGATCCTGCCGCGGGGAGAATCAGCCTCGCTGGCCAGCAGGCGATAGGTAGGGCATACAGGTAGGCAGAGACCGCATTTTACGCAACGGTCTGCTTCAGCAAGCAGGTCTTCTGGTGTCACAATGGGTAGAGTTATAGGGAAAGATCACCATTTTACCTGAATTTTCGTGAGAGTTGGAGACGACTTACAGATTTATATGAAAATAGGGATGAAGGCGTCAGAAATTGTGGATATAGGTCAATCTCATCTGCTTTACTTGGTTGTGAAGCGAATAACGCTTAAGATTCCCAAAGAGATTATGGCCTTTTAGAGTGGAACTCAAAGGTCATAGTGTTCATTACATAGACGAGGCCACCCTATGTCCTACTATCGCTACCATCTTTTCTTCTGTGTCAATCAGCGAGAGGATGGACGTGCCTGCTGTGGAGATCACGGTGCAAAATCGATGCGCGACTATCTGAAGTCGAAGGTTAAGGAGGTGGGTCTGAATGGGCCTGGGGGGGTCAGGGTGAATACAGCCGGTTGTCTTGATCGCTGCGATTTAGGGCCCGTGATGGTTATCTATCCCGATGCGGTCTGGTATACCTATGTAGATCGTGAGGATATTGATGAGATTCTGCAGCGCCATCTTATTAATGGGGAGAGGGTTGAAAGATTGGCTGTTTGATCTTCGTGTCTTGTGAAGGTATAGAGGAGAAATCAGCCTGAATCAGTTGGTAAATTGGCGCTATGGGAAATATATTCCCATTAGGGGTGTTTTGATTTTTTCTAAAGCGCTAACTGATGCTGCCGCTATGATGTAGAAGCCGAGGATTGAGTGATTTAAGTGGCTTGCAATCCCTGATGCAAAAGCGTGACCTGTGTTTGTATTAAGGTGAAAAAATTGCCATTTGATTGCTTATAATTCCTTGCAATAGTCGAGTGTTTGTATACTATTAAGAAATTAGTCTAAGTATCCTCCCTTAATGGACTGTTTCATATGGGATTTTGGAGTTCGCCATGTCAGGTTTAGCCCGCTTTGTCACCCCTTTTATTCTTATGTTCCTGCTTTCCGCATGCGGTGGTGGTGATGCTGAGACGCCTTGGGATGACAGTGGCAGCACGACGGGTGGGGCCGACGATACAATCGATGATGTCGGGGCCGACTCTGCTGCTATCACAATAGGTAGTGGGTCTGGTAGCAGTTTTAACTCAGGTGTTTTGGCGCTTGCCGTCAGCTCTCTCTCCGCAGGGGGACAGACTTCGGTATCTGCAACCTTGGCAGATGCTGATGGTAACCTCTATCAAGATAGTGCATCAGTGACATTCGCTTCGACATGCCAAGCAACAAATTTAGCGACTATCGAATCCCCAGTTGAAGCAAGCAGCGGTGTTGTAACGACTACTTATGTGGCAACCGGTTGCTCCGGCACTGACACGATAAGAGCCACTGTAACAGTTAATGGTAATACTTCTTCTGCAACCGCAGTGGTTAATGTCCAGGCTGCTGAAATTGGCTCAATGGAGTTTGTGTCAGTTGAGCCAAGACTGATAGGGTTGCGAGGTGTAGGATTAACCGAGGTTTCAAGAGTCACCTTCCTGGTGAGCGATCAAAATGGTAACCCTGTTTCCCAACAAAAGGTTAATTTTACACTAAGTACAACTATTGGTGGTACGGCTATACCATCGGGTGGTGAATTGGCCACTAGTGATACCAATGGTTTGGTTACTACTGATGTTAGATCAGGCACGGTTCCGACGGCAGTTCGTGTGGTAGCAACGCTCGCTTCCAATCCTCTGATCTCTACTCAATCCGATGGGTTGATCATTTCTACAGGGGTTTCGGATCAAAACAGTATCTCCTTGAGTACAGAAGAATTAAATCCAGAGGCATGGAGGGTTGATGGAGTGACGGTGGGTTTAACCGTACATGCTGCTGATCACTTCAATAATCCGGTTCCTGATGGCACTGCAGTCTATTTCACTACTGAGGGTGGTCAGATCCAGTCTCAATGTGAGATCCTCGATGGTGCATGTTCAGTAAACTGGACAAGTTCCAACCCCAGGTCTTCTGAAGGTCGGATTACTATTCTGGCTAGTATGCTTGGGGAAGAGTCATTTATTGATGCGAACGGTAATGGCGTACTGGATTTCGGTGATACAGCTTTTGCCAATATACCTGAAGCATTCAGGGATGATGATGAAAATGGAGTGAGAGACCCTGTACTTGAAGAATTTGTTGATTTTAATGCTAATGGCGTCTACGACGATTCTAGTGTTGATCCTAACTACAACGGCGCGCTCTGCTGTGATACCAGTGCTGTAACTGAAGCCGAACAAGCTGTAGCGGCAGGTGAAGATCCTGGGGTTTGTTATGGTGTTACACCAATTTCAACGCCTACATGTAGCGATGAAAAGAACATCAATGTACGTGATTCATTAGTTATGGTAATGGCTGAATCTTTTGCCACGATTACTAACCTTTCAGGTGTAACAGGTGGAGAGATAAATATTCCCACTGGTGGTTCGGTATTGGTTAGCTTCAGAGTGATAGGACAAGGTAACGGGCAGGTAATGCCGCTTGGAACATCTGTTGAATTTTTAATATCGAATGGTGAGGTTGGTGGTGATTCTTCGTTTACCGTACCAAATACAAATTACGATGCCAGAGATGGGGATGCACTAGGTGTCACAGAGTTTTCTGTATTACTGACGCCTTCGCTTAACGAGGAGGCTGGAGACGAGGTAGGTGGGCTGCAACTCAAGGTCACTACACCTGGTGGCGGTGTTTCCCTATCTCCCGTTTATGTGGTAAACGATTAGCTAGCTATACCCCTATTGCTTTATAGATGCCTCCCCCCTGGAGTTGTTTCCAGGAGGGGCGTCTTACAGGGTTACTCTATTGCTATAGTGTTTTTCAATCAATTTTGTAACCTGTGGGCTAACTTCCTTGACGCTTCATCAACACCTAGACACAATGCTCTGACCTTCAGTTACTTTTGAGCATGAAGCTCTATCAGTCACCGTGAATAATAGTCAGCCACTCATAAAAATCCGCAATCTGCAATTTAAGCATGGTGAACGCCGTATATTCGATGGTGTGGATATCGACATTCCCAGGGGCAAGGTCACCGCGATCATGGGGCCCAGTGGAACAGGTAAGACCACCTTACTGAAATTGATCGGCGGCCAGCTGCGACCCTCCAAGGGTACCATCGAAGTGGATGGTGAGAATGTCCATAAACTCTCACGAAAGGCGCTCTATAAGCTGCGTATGCGAATGGGGATGCTGTTTCAGAGTGGGGCACTCCTGACCGATCTTACTGTCTACGATAACGTTGCCTATCCTTTGCGTGAACACACCAACCTTCCGGAGTCTATGATCCGACGTCTGGTGTTGATGAAGCTGGAGGCCGTTGGCCTGCGCGGTGCACGGGATTTGATGCCCTCCGAGCTGTCCGGTGGTATGGCAAGAAGAGTAGCGCTCTCGCGGGCTATATCCCTTGATCCAATGATGGTGATGTATGACGAGCCTTTCACCGGACAGGATCCCATATCCATGGGCGTGTTGGCTCAATTGGTGAGACGATTGAATGATGCGGTTGGCTTGACCAGTATCCTGGTTTCTCATGATGTAGAAGAGACGGCAGGTATATCAGATCTGATTTATGTGATCTCTGGCGGAAAGGTGATTGAGTCCGGCTCCCCTGATGCCTTGATGGGCTCCGATTCACCGGCTGTGAAACAGTTCATGAGTGGATTGCCAGATGGACCTGTCGGCTTTCACTATCAGGCACCGACTTTGTCAGAAGACCTGTTGAGCATGAGAGGGGCGGGATAGTGTTTGATCTATTGGCCAATTTCGGACGCGTAGGGCTTGGTGCCCTGGAAAGACTTGGACGAGGTCATCTACTACTGGTTCAGATCCTTTTCGGCTTGACCAGTCTGCTGCCCCGTTTAAAGCTTTTAGCTGCACAGATCCACAGTATCGGCGTACGCACCACGACAATTATCGTGGTCTCAGGTCTGTTCGTAGGTATGGTGCTGGGGCTGCAGGGCTACTATGTGCTGTCACAGTTTGGCGCCGAGGATAGTTTGGGTGTGATGGTGGCAGCGTCCCTGGTGCGTGAGCTGGGGCCTGTTGTTACCGCATTACTGTTTGCAGGGCGTGCCGGGTCAGCTTTGACTGCTGAAATCGGCCTGATGAAGGCGACTGAGCAGCTGTCAGGTCTGGAGATGATGGCGGTTGATCCGATTCGTCGCATCTTGTCGCCGCGATTCTATGCCGGTTTTTTATCCATGCCTCTATTGGCCGCCATGTTCAGTGCGATAGGGGTTATCGGTGGCTATTTCGTTAGTGTGGGTCTATTGGGTGTTGATGATGGGGCCTTCTGGAGTCAAATGCAGTCGAAGATCGACTGGAATGAAGACGTCCTCAATGGCGTAATCAAAAGCTTTGTGTTCGGGTTCGTATGCGCCTGGATAGCACTTTTTCAGGGATACGATGCGATCCCGACGTCGGCGGGTGTCAGTCAGGCGACTACCCGGACGGTTGTTCATTCAGCGTTGGCTGTGCTGGTGCTGGATTTTGTACTGACGGCGTTGATGTTTGGAGAATAATCATGCAGACAAAACAGTTGGAAATTACCGTCGGTTTCTTTATGGCGTTGGGCCTTGTGGCGCTCTTTTTTCTGGCGATGCAGGTGAGTAATCTTGCCAGTATTTCAGCAAATGAAGGTTATAAGATAACCGCCCGTTTCGATAATATCGGCGGTTTGAAGGTCAGGTCTCCGGTATCAATGGCTGGTGTAAGGGTGGGTCGTGTCGCTGGAATTACCTATGATCAGAGTAGCTTTGAGGCGGTAGTGACTCTCGCTATAGATCCTGAGTTCAATCAGATTCCAGATGACAGTATCGCTAAGATATACACTTCAGGTCTGCTGGGTGAGCAGTATATCGGTCTTGATCCTGGTGGCAGTCTTGAGAGTCTGGAGCAGGGAAGTGAATTGATGATGACCCAGTCTGCACTGGTTCTGGAAGAGATTATCGGACAATTTCTCTTCAGCAAGGCTGAGGAGAACGCAATCTCCGATGAGCCTTGAAGCCGTGAGTGAAGCAAGGATAGAAAAAGCAGACGGATCTCAATTTCAAGTGCATGGCGCGATGACATTCGAACATGCAAAGGTTCTGTTGCAACAGTCAGAAAAGTTGTTTGTTGCTCTACCAGAGATCGAAATCGATCTTTCTCAGGTCGAAAAAGCGGACAGTGCGGGTCTTGCATTGATGCTGGAATGGATGGCCTGGGCTGCAGAGCGGGAAACTAAGGTCAGTTTTATCGGTGTGCCTGAGGCTATTCTATCAATAGCCCACTTATGCCAGATTGAATCCCTGCTTGATGGTTATATCGCCCATCCGAGTCAGGTTTAAATGGAATTTTGTCAATTAATGTTGGGTTATTAACATTTAGGCCTTGAAATGTGATCATTTTTAAGATTCAATATTCAATCCTATCCAGTTGTTCCCCTCGATATAGTTAATTCGTCTCACGGTGTGTCACTGGATTCAAACAGATTAATAGTGGCGGATAGCATCCGTTCAAAAAATCCCCAAGCATTCAGTTGGAGATCCTCAATCAATGAGTGAGCAGATTGTTCATATAACTGACGACTCTTTTGAGTCTGACGTACTTCAATCAAGTCAGCCAGTTCTGATCGACTACTGGGCCGAGTGGTGTGGTCCATGTAAGATGATTGCCCCAGTACTGGATGAAATCGCTAAGGAATACGGCGATAAGCTAAAGGTGGCTAAACTTAATATTGACGAGAACCCCAACACCCCGCCCCGTTATGGGATCCGTGGTATACCAACCTTGATGCTTTTCAAGAATGGTGAAGTTGAGGCGACTAAAGTCGGGGCCGTATCAAAATCACAACTTGTGGCATTCATCGATAGTAATTTATAGATAGAGCTCAGGTGCAGGACGTATCACCACTGTCTGCCAGCTTCCGATCATTGTAGACTCCTCGCACTGTTCAGGCCTGAACTGATAAAGAATCAAAATATATAGTAATCAACAATCCCGGAACGGGCCTATTTCCTTCCAAACTCATTTCTCAGACAACAACAACTCCTAAATCATTATGAACCTTACCGAATTAAAGAAAATGCCTGTGCCAGCACTGGCTGACCTTGCAACAACCATGAAAATAGAGGGTATGGCGAGGACCCGCAAGCAGGATCTGATCTTCGCTATTCTCAAAGCCCACGCAAAAAAGGGTGAAAGCATCTTCGGTGATGGGGTGTTGGAGATTCTCCAGGATGGGTTTGGTTTTCTGCGTTCTGCAGACAGCTCCTATCTAGCCGGTCCTGATGATATCTACGTCTCTCCGAGTCAGATTCGTAGATTCAGTCTACGTACAGGCGATACCATCTCCGGTAAAATTCGTCCTCCTAAGGATGGTGAGCGTTACTTCGCGCTGTTGAAGGTTGATAAAATCAACTACGACAAACCGGAGAATGCGAAAAGTAAAATTCTATTCGAGAACTTTACTCCACTGTTTGCCAACCAGCGTTTTCATCTGGAGATTGGTAATGGCAGCACCGAGGATATTACCGCTCGAACCATCGATCTGTGTGCGCCAATTGGTA
Organism: Candidatus Thiodiazotropha sp. 6PLUC1; assembly: GCA_040506705.1. Taxonomy (GTDB): domain Bacteria; phylum Pseudomonadota; class Gammaproteobacteria; order Chromatiales; family Chromatiaceae; genus Thiodiazotropha. Next base: position 111,871 of record JBEVWG010000016.1, on the reverse strand, counting down.
AAGGACAACGCGGCTTGATCGTCTCCCCGCCAAAAGCGGGTAAGACAATGATGTTACAAAATATCGCCCAGTCGATCACCAATAATCACCCAGAGTGTTATGTGATGGTATTGCTAATCGATGAACGCCCTGAGGAGGTCACGGAAATGGCCCGCTCGGTACGCGGGGAAGTCATTTCGAGTACCTTTGATGAACCGGCTACCCGACATGTTCAGGTTGCTGAAATGGTAATTGAGAAGGCCAAACGGTTAGTCGAACACAAGAAGGATGTGGTGATTCTACTTGATTCCATTACTCGTCTGGCGCGTGCCTACAATACGGTAATTCCTTCCTCAGGTAAGGTATTGACTGGTGGTGTCGACGCGAATGCACTACATCGCCCAAAACGCTTTTTTGGTGCTGCCCGAAACGTCGAGGAGGGTGGCTCTCTGACCATTCTTGCCACAGCGCTGGTAGATACAGGCTCTCGAATGGATGATGTAATCTATGAAGAGTTTAAAGGCACTGGCAATATGGAAGTCCATCTTGATCGACGTATCGCAGAAAAACGTATCTTCCCTGCAATAAACATAAATCGTTCTGGTACCCGCCGCGAAGAGTTGCTGATGAAGCCGGATGAGCTGCAGAAGATGTGGATTCTACGCAAGATACTTCATCCTATGGACGAATTGGCAGCGATGGAATTCCTTTTTGATAAGCTGAAAGTCAGTAAGACTAACGATGAGTTCTTTGATGCCATGAAGGGCTGAAAATAGACTATTTGGCCGTCGGGCTTGTAGCAATAAAAAATGGGGGCCTAAAGCCCCCATTTTTTATTGCCTGTTTATTTTATCTCACTGCCTTAACCTAAAAAGATCAGCTGGACAGAATGAAGAGGCGATTTGGGTTTTTGGTTTAATCAGACTGTGTCATTGAAGAGGCAACAACCAGTGGATTCTCTGCGGCTATACTTTAGACAGAGTGTAGCTAAGGTCGAGGCAAGAGGTTACAGTTTGGCTTTTAAGGCGTGTTGTTTTGTTTAAAATACTCTGTTTGTTGTTGGGTTAAATAATTAATGAAAGCCATGATTCTGGCCGCTGGCCGTGGCGAGCGCATGCGGCCATTGACCGACAAGTTGCCAAAACCTCTGTTACCCGTGGCTGGAAAGCCACTTATTGTTCATCATATCGAAAAGCTCGCGGCTGCCGGCTATCGGGAATTGGTGATCAATCATGCCTATCTGGGGGAGATGATCGAAGCTCACCTGGGTCGGGGTGATCAGTGGGGGGTTGATATTCACTACTCTGCTGAAGGCAAAGCCCTGGAGACTGGGGGTGGTATTTTCAAGGCACTCTCCCTATTGGGTGAGGCGCCGTTTGTTGTGATCAATGGGGATGTCTGGTGTGATTTTGATCTTTCCGGCCTCTCACTTTCGGTTAATGACCTAGCGCATTTGGTTATGGTTCCAAATCCTGGTCACAATCCACGAGGGGACTTTTACTTACAGGGCAACCGGATCTCAGAGCATCAAGGAGAGTGTCTGACATTCAGCGGTATTGGTGTCTATCACCCCAGGCTTTTTGAGGGCTGTCGCTGCGAAGCTTTTCCTTTGGCACCTCTGATACGCAGAGCGATATCTCAGAGTGGTGTTTCAGGTGAACGTTACAACGGCAACTGGGTTGATGTAGGAACACCGGAGCGATTACGCGCACTGGAACAGGATATGTAGCACCACACTAAATGGGCAAATCATGGGTCAGGAGATCTATTCCAGCAACTTTTCAGAATCAGACTTCGCAGAGTTTCAGCGGCGACTGATATCTGAAACCCGTCTTCTTGACGAGTGGTTCATGGATGGCTTGATCGGTGATCAGGGTCAGATCGGGGGATTGGAGCTCGAAGCTTGTATACTCGATAGTCAAGGTAATCCAGCGCCGCTCAACCAGGTTTTGCTGCAAGGCTTGGATAAGCGGTATGTGGTGCCAGAACTGGCAACCTTTAATCTGGAAATCAACACAACCCCCCGTTCCCTGAGGCAGGGTGCTTTAAACGAGATGTACCAGGAACTACTGGGCATCTGGCAAGAGTGCAACCAGCAAGCTGAAAAATTTTCAGATCAAATGGGGATGTTTGGCATATTGCCCACCCTTCGCCAAGCAGATCTCAGTCTGGAAAATATGTCACCGCTGAACCGCTATCGGGCGTTGAATGATCAAGTATTCAAGTTGCGCAAGGGGCAGCCGGTTGAACTGCATATTGATGGTCCTGAGTCACTCGACCTTTGTCATGATGATGTGATGCTTGAATCGGCGGCAACCTCTTTTCAAATCCACCTGCAGGTGGCTGTCAGCCAGGCTGCAAAACTCTATAATCTGTCTAAGATCGTCTCTGCTCCGATGGTTGCATTGAGTGCTAACTCACCGTACCTGTTTGGTCGGAATCTCTGGGATGAGACAAGAATTCCTCTCTTCGAACAGTCAATTTCGGTGGGGGCTTCCGATTTGACCAAGCGAGTCAGTTTCGGAATTCGCTATCTCTACCACTCTATGATGGAGAGTTTTCGAGCCAATTTGCAGCGCTATCCCGTCCTGCTTCCCCGGTTATTGGATGAGCCAATTGAAAAACTGGCTCATTTGCGACTGCACAATGGCACCATTTGGCGCTGGAACCGTCCCTTGATCGGCTTTGATAAAAACAACAAGATCCATCTCCGTATTGAGCATCGGGTTGTGCCTGCTGGCCCCAGCATGCCGGATATGATTGCCAATGCCGCTTTCTATTTTGGCCTTGTAACCGGTCTGGCTGAACGATATGAGCGGCCTGAAGAAGAGATGGGATTTATTCGCGCGCGTAGTAATTTCTATCAGGCTGCCAGGTATGGTTTGCGATCCCAACTCTATTGGTTTGGCTGGCAGCGTCTTCCTGCTGCACAGTTGATTGGCGAACAGCTGCTGCCTATTGCAAAAGACGGACTGCTTTCACTTGGCATCGATCCTGAGTCAGTCGACCATTGGTTGGAGATTATCCGTAAACGGGTAACTCTGGGTGTCAATGGGGCTATCTGGCAAAAGCAGTGGGTAGCGAAGTATGGAGTGGATATGCAGGGATTGACCAAGGCCTACCTTGAGAGGCAAGAGCGTGGCAAGCCTGTCCATGAATGGGATATTTAGTTTTGTAGAATCAGTATGTTAAAGCAATACGACTACTTACCAGACAAGCTGCTCTCTTTGCAGGCTCATCAACTAGCCGATAGTCTGCCTGGCCCAAGTTTGATTCACCTGCCTGGAAGGAAACAGCCGCCGCTATTTGTTTCCGTATTGATGCATGGCAATGAGCAGGTGGGTTGGGAAGCGATTCGATTGTTGTTGAGACGCTATCAGGGTGGCAAAGAGCTGCCTCGTTCATTGAGTATATTCATTGGGAATGTGTCAGCGGCTACGCGGCATAAGAGGTTGTTGCCGGGGCAACCTGACTATAATCGAGTCTGGCCTGGTAGTGAGCTTGAGGAGAGCCCTGAGAAGCAGATGATGGCTCAGGTGGTTGAAATAATGCGGCAGCGTCAACCCTTCGCCAGTGTCGATGTTCATAACAATACCGGTCTCAATCCTCACTATGCCTGTGTTAACAGATTGCATGGTCCATTTCTGCATCTTGCACTACTTTTTTCCCGCACGGTGGTCTACTTTCTTCGTCCAAAGGGGGTTCAGTCGATGGCATTTGCAGAACTTTGTCCCTCGGTTACCCTAGAGTGCGGCAAAGTGGGCAGTGCATATGGTGTCGAACATGCGTTGCAGTACCTGGAGGCTTGTCTGCACCTGGCGGAGCATCCACTTCACCCTGTTGCACACCAGGATATTGATCTGTTTCATACCGTGGCACAGGTTAAGATAACCAAGGATACCAGTTTCGGCTTTATACCCAATGAGAGCCAGCTGGTATTCGATCCCGATCTCGATCATATGAATTTTCGAGAATTGCCTGTGGGAACATTCCTCGGATGGGTTAATGGCAGAGGACTTGAAGCACTGGAGGTCAGGGATGAGAGTGGCTCAGATGTGGGCTGTGACTATTTTCATATCGAAGAGGGGCAGCTCTGCCTCAATCGCATGGTAATGCCCTCGATGCTGACAAAAGACCTGGAAGTGATAAGAGAGGATTGTCTCTGCTATCTGATGGAGCGCTATATGGCCCATGTGGATGATGATAATCAAGGGGGCTCTGAATAGTCCAGGCCGAGTTGTTTTCAGGGCTACTTCAGAGAGTACCAAAATTGCCCCAGAAGCTCATGCAGGCCCAGTGAAATGTTCATTGCCGCAGTCATGCTGGGGATGAATCTTTCATAGTTGGGTCGCTCTCCCTGCAGCTGGTATTCAAAGTTGATCGGCGCCGGAATTAACTGCACACCATGGCGCTTGAAAGCATCCGCAGCTCGAGGCATATGTGCAGCATCGGTAATTAATATAACTTTCTTGATATCCAGCCCATCGATGAGCTGGGCAATGTTACGGGCATTCTCCCAGGTGTTTCTACTACGCTTGTCCATATGCCGGACAGATATGCCATAGTCCAGAAGTAGAATCTTTGCTGAGATCTCAGCTTCTGAATCACCCTTGCCACCAGGCTTGCCTCCGCTTGGAATAATCGGTAATCCGGTCTCTCTAGCGATATTTGCAGCATAGCGAAGACGGCTCAACAATCGCAAACTTGCAGTGTCAGATCCATACTCCGGTGCTTCACGGTAGCGCCCTCCTCCAAGAACAACGATCGCCTGAGCCTGATTGTCTTGTATCTGCTGTCTGCTCAGGGGAGGGTGCTTTTGAAGGGTTGAGAAAATCAATTCCCCGGTGATCGGTAGACTCAGTGTTATCTGCAGAAGTAGCGCTATTACAACCAATTTACGACCAAAGGCGGTAGCCCATAGCAGCAAGCCGATAAGGCCAAGCAGAAGGGGGCCTGCCGGGGGCAGGATCAAAGTGCTGATTAGTTGGGTGTTGAGGCTGTCCACTCTGTTATCTGTGGTTAGGTGTTGAGTAGTGGATTTGCTTGTAGGTCAGCATGGTAGGACGAGCGCACCATAGGTCCACTGGCGACACTGGTGAAGCCCATCTCTTCTGCCATTTTCCCCAGTTCAGCAAACTCCTCTGGGGTGACGAACCGATCCACAGGTAAGTGGTCACGACTGGGTTGTAGATACTGACCCAGAGTAAGCATTTCACAGCCATGCTTGCGAAGATCCTGCAATACTTGCAGAACCTCTTCTTGTTGTTCTCCCAGCCCCAGCATCAGTCCCGATTTGGTTGGGACTTTGGGTTGCTCCTGTTTGAATTGCATCAGCAGATTCAGTGAGCCTTGGTAGTCAGCACCTGGGCGGGCCTGACGATAGAGGCGAGGCACAGTTTCAAGATTGTGATTGAAGACATCCGGTGCTGACTCAAGTAGTGGCTTTAGGGCCTGTGCTTCACGTCCTCGAAAGTCCGGGACCAGGATCTCAATCTTGGTTAGTGGCATCTGTTCGCGTATCGCTGCGATGCATTGTGCAAAATGGGCGCCCCCCCCGTCACGAAGATCGTCCCGATCCACCGATGTAATCACAACATATTTGAGCGCCATCGCAGAGATTGCCTCAGCAAGTTGTTGTGGCTCTTGTTGATCCAGTGGTTGGGGTTTGCCGTGGGCCACATCGCAAAATGGACAGCGCCGGGTACAGATATCCCCCATGATCATAAAAGTTGCTGTGCCATGCTGAAAACACTCCCCAAGGTTGGGGCAGGCAGCCTCTTCGCAGACAGAGCTTAGACCTTTATCGCGCAGTATTCGGCGGATGCGGCTCACATCACGGCCCAAAGGTGCTTTGGCCCGTATCCAGCTGGGCTTTCTCAGGGTGGTTTGGGTTGGTTCGACCTTTACCGGAATACGGGCAAGTTTAGTTTTACCCCGTTGATGACTCTCTGGTTGGGTGCGTGAAGGTGGTAGAAGGTCTTTAGTCGTACTCATTGGGTTCATCCGGATCAACGAAGCTGAGAGTGTAGCCTAAACGCTCCGCCAAGTGTTGTGCCAATTCCCGGCCAAGACTGGGTAAATCTGCATCTATATTCAAGTCAGCTAACTGAGTGACCTGCAGCCCCGGATAGCCACATGGATTGATTCTGCTGAAAGGTTCGAGATCCATATCCACATTGAGGCTGAGCCCATGATAACTGCATCCCCTGCGTACGCGCAGACCAAGAGAGGCGACCTTTGAGGTCTCTATGTAGACCCCTGGTGCATCTTTTCTGGCGTTGGCTTTGAGCCTATGCTCGGCCAGTAAGCTGATTACAGCGGCTTCCAGGTGGGTTACCAGACCGCGAACACCTAAATGAGCCCGACGTAGATCGAGTAACAGATAGGCGATGAGTTGTCCTGGGCCGTGGTAGGTGACTTGACCGCCCCGGTCACTGTTGACTATTGGGATATCACCCGGGTTGAGCAGGTGCTCCGGCTTGCCTGCCTGACCAAGGGTAAAAACAGGGGGATGCTCAAGCAACCAGAGTTGGTCGGGAGTGGAAGGGCCTCGTTGATTGGTGTAGTCCTGCATTGCCTGCCAGGTTTTGGCATAGGGTTGGATACCCAGAGACTTCACCAGCAACATTGCAGTTAAAGTGCCATGACAACTTTTTCGTGGGCACTAAGGTCAACGTAGATTGCATCGAGCTGAGCCTTGCTTTCTGCACGCAGGGTAACGGTAACCGAGACCCATTTACCACCTTTACTGCTACGGCTGTTGACGGCTGTCTCAGTGATACCCGTAGCATGACGACTGATCAACTCCACCACCATCGCCTCGAATCCCGGTTCAGCCTTGCCCATTACCTTGATGGGAAAATCACAGGGAAATTTTAATAGTGTCTCTTCTTCTTCCAACGGGTTACTCCAGCCAGAGAAGGGCGCTGTCTTTTATCTGTTGCCAGAGGTTGCCTTCAGGGATTGTCTTTAGAGCAATCAGAGTGGCGGAGGTAACCGGTTCGCCATTCAGAGTGACCATGACCTTTCCAAGAGATTGCCCCTCTTGTACCGGCGCCATGATCTTGGGTTCGATCTCGAGGTTTGCATCCAGGTTTTTATATTGATGCCTGGGAATAGTCACATTCAGGTCTTCACTCAGACCCAGTGGTAACTTATCACGCGCTCCTTTCCAGATCCTGACCCGATTGAGTGCTTCACCAGCAGCATACAGTTGGTGGGTTTCATAAAAACGAAACCCATAGTTCAACAGACTTTGGCTTGCCTGGGCTCTTGCCTCTTCACTTTTGGTGCCCATAATTACGGAGACCAGGCGCATATTCTCTTTCATTGCAGAGGCTACCAGGCAGTATCCTGCTCCCTCGGTATGGCCGGTCTTCATGCCGTCAACGCTACTATCCCGCCACAGCAGTTTATTTCGGTTGTGCTGCTCTATGTTATTGAATAAAAAGGATTTCTCTTTGTACCATTGATAATATTCCGGAAACTCATGAATCGTCGCTCTGGCAACCTTGGAAATATCAGCTGCCGTGGTGTAGTGGTTTTTGTGGGGTAGCCCGGTGGAGTTCATAAAGTGGGTATCAACCATTCCCAGGCGCTGAGCGTGATTGTTCATCAATTCAGCAAAGGTGCTTTCACTGCCGGCGATATGTTCTGCAAGTGCTACACAGGCATCGTTGCCGGATTGAATAATCATTCCTTTGATCAGGTCTAACATTTTGACCCGTTTGCCAACTTCGATGAACATCCTCGATCCTGGTGTGCGCCAGGCCTTTTCACTTACCAGCACAGTATCTTCGAGATTAATATTACCCTGCTGTAACTCCCGAAAAATGGTGTAGGCGGTCATGATCTTGGTCAGACTGGCCGGTTCGAGTCGCTTGTCTGAATTTCGTTCGGCAAGGATTTTACCGCTGTGAAAGTCCACCAGCAGATAGCCGGTAGCAGAAACCTCAGGAGGCGCTGGTAAGGGGGTGGCAGCCTGCAAGGGTAGCGAGATTAGAGCTACAAGCCATATGAGCGAGAGGTTGAAATATTGCGCAAGTTGATACATGGGTGTTTTATTTAATTCGTTAAGTTGGTTCTATTGTAGTGAAGTGGCGGGGCGTTTCATATTGTTTGATGTGAAGTGGCTCCTTAGCGAATCACTACATGGGGATTCTCAATACCGAGTTGACTCAGTCGCTGACTGAGATGATCAGCCATTTCGACACTCGCAATAGGTCCTACCTGTACTCGGTAGACTCTGTTGTTTGGAGAATCATTGCCGTGTATGAGTACACTGGTCTTCAGTTGTTCCTCTAACCTGGTTTTTAGCCGGTTTGCATTATTTGAATCACCGAATGCACCAACCTGCAGAAACAGTTCAGGTAGTGCGCCGCTCCTTTTGCTGACAGGGGCGGCAATACGGGGTGGCTTAGGCTCTGGCTGGCCTGCCTCTACTGTTGTGACTTCGACCAGGCCGGTTCCTTCACCAGTGATGCCCAGTTTCCATGCGGCAGAGTAGGAGAGATCGATCAGGCGATTGTCGTGGAAGGGGCCGCGGTCATTAACCTTAACTACCACGCTGCGATTGTTCTTGAGATTGGTGACACGTGCATAGCTGGGCAGAGGGAGTGTCTTGTGGGCAGCGGTCATGGCATACATATCATAGGGTTCACCACTGCTGGTACGTCGTCCATGAAATTTACTGCCATACCAGGAGGCTATGCCACGGGCACTGTAACCCTGACTCTCGGAAAGGGTGTAGTAGCGTTTGCCAAAGACCTCATAACTGGCTGGATTGCCATATCTGCTTTTAGGTTCGTCCTTGGGTACAGCATCAGGAATAGTCGCTATATCCGAAGGTGGCGGATGGTGAGGACTGACACCATCTGAGTGAATGCCGGGCCTACTGCTGCAACCTGCAAGGATCAACAGAGAGAGGCATACTATGAGATTAAACCTACTGGTTTTCATCGATTATATCCACGGGCGAATCTTACGGTCCTGCAAAGCATACCTCGTAAAATACTGGTTTGATGAAAGCCGATGAAATTCCCTACACCCGACACAGTACAACATCACCATAAGCTCTATTGGTTAGAGGACGAAGCCTTTTCTGCTGCTCGCTTGGCAGCAAGGATCTCCTGGCTAAGCTGGTAGGCAGCCATGGCGTAGAGATTGCTGTGATTGTAACGGGTGATCACGTAGAAGTTGTGAAGACCCAGCCAATACTCCTGCTGACTCCCGGCATCAAGTTTGATCAGACTGGTCAACGCTTCCGGGTCGAGTGGTTCCTGGTTGAGGGGTTTGACCCCTTCAGCAAGCAACTCTGCAACCTGTATGCTCGGTTTCATACCCGCATCCACATAGCGTTGTAGAGCATCGGACCCATGGACTTGTCGAGTGATCGGTTGACCCTTCTTCCAGCCATGTACCTTGAAATAGTTCGCGACACTGGCAATGATGTCGGCATTATTGTGCCATAGGTCTCGCTTGTTATCGCCATCGCCATCCACGGCATACTGACGGTAACTGCTTGAAATAAATTGAGGTTTACCCATGGCGCCTGCATAAGATCCTAATGCGCCAGCCGGATCGACCTGCTCTTCACGGCTGAGTAACAGAAACTCTTCAAGCTCCCGGCGGAAGAACTTGGCGCGTTTTGGATAACCGAAAGCGAGGGTTGTGAGGGCGTCGACAACCCGGTACTTGCCCGTATGGCGCCCATAACGGGTCTCAACCCCAATAATAGCGACGATGATCTCTGCTGGAACCCCAAATGTTTGATTGGCTTTTTCCAGCAGCGATTCGTTCTCCTTCCAGAATTTTAAACCACCAGCCACACGGTCTGGCTTGATGAAAATCGGTCGATACTGGTGCCAGGCTTTGGATTCAGCCGGTCGTGTGATGGCAGCGATAATATCGTCTCTGTATCGGGTGCCGATGAGTAGCTTTTCAACCTCTTCAGCCTTGAATCCATGTTTGTCAGCCATCTCCGTAGCGAAAGCCTTATATTCAGCTCTCATCTGAGGCGTATGGGCGCAGGCCAGGTTGCTCAGGCTAAGGAGAAAAACAAGTATAAGTTGTGTCGTTATTTGCTTCATATCTATGTTGGTAGCAATTTTTTGTGTGTTTGTATGGACATCAGCATACCGAAGCTTGCCAAAATGGTCACCAGGGATGTGCCGCCGTAACTGATCAAGGGTAAGGGTACACCCACAACAGGTAGTAAACCGGTAACCATTCCCGCATTCACAAAAAGATAGACAAAAAATATCAGTGATAATGCGCCTGCGAGAATGCGACCGAAGGTATCCTGGGCCTGGGAGGCGATATATAGCCCTCTTAGGATGATAAATAGATAGAGGATCAGCAGGGCGATGATTCCGACTAATCCGAACTCCTCCGAGATAACTGCAAAAATGAAATCAGTATGTCTTTCTGGGAGGAATTCCAGATGGGATTGAGTACCGTTCAGCCAGCCTTTACCGCTGATCCCTCCTGATCCGATGGCTATTTTGGACTGGATAATGTGATAGCCCGTACCAAGGGGGTCACTCTCCGGGTTGAGAAAAGTAAGTACACGTTGCCGTTGGTAGTCGTGCATCAGGTACCAGGCAAGGGGACCCATGGCCGCCATGAGTGCGCCGGCGATAAAAATCAGGCGCCAACTGATGCCCGCCAGAAAAAGGGCAAACGCGCCACCTGATCCTACCAATAGGGCAGTGCCAAGATCTGGCTGTTTTGCGATGAGCAGCACCGGGATAATGGTGAACAAGGCTGCTGTAATCAATCTTGATGGGCTTGGGGGAAGCCGTTTTTCTGCCAGATACCAGGCAATCACCATTGGCAGTGTGAGTTTGAACATCTCCGAGGGCTGGAAACGAACAAAACCGAGGTCGAGCCAGCGTTGCGCCCCTTTACCGAGTTCACCGAACAGAATGACCGAAATCAGAAATAGAATGCCCAGGCCATACAGCCAAGGGGACCATCGGCGGAAATTATCAGGGTGTATTTGAGCAAGTATGACCATAACAGTGAATCCGAAACCCAGGCGAACCAACTGTTTCTGCAGCAGGATCATCTCCTCATCTCCGGCACTGAACAGAATTGTCAGTCCGACACCGACCAGCATCAACAACGACAGTAGCAAGGGTAAGTCGATATGCAGCCAGGCCAGAAGACCATAGGCCTTGGCTGGTTGAGAGTCGTGGAATGTAATGTGCGGCTTAGCCACTATTGATCCTGTTGATTTTTCAGCAGATAACTGTCCATAACTTTACGCGCAATCGGCGCTGCTACCGATCCCCCATGGCCGCCATTTTCCACCACCACAGCGATTGCTATTTTAGGTGATTCAACAGGTGCGAAGGCGATAAACAGTGCATGATCCCGCTTTCGTTTAGCGGTATTCTCCTCATCATACTCCTCATCCTGTTTGACGCTGAATACTTGCGCAGTACCTGTTTTACCGGCTATACGATATTCGTTGCTTCTGATGGATCTCGCTGTACCCCGTTGACCCTCGACCACGTCAGTCATGGCACTGATCACCTGGTTCCAATGCTCCGGATCGAGCTGATGTAAAACATCTTCAATCTTCGGGCTCTCCCTTTTAACCTTATCCGGACTTTCAATGGTTGCAACCACCCTTGGTCGAATTCGATGTCCCCGGTTAGCAAGGGTCGCGGTTGCGGACGCCAATTGGAGTGGGGTGGCCAGAAAGTAGCCTTGACCGATACCGACGATCAATGTCTCTCCGGGATACCAGGGTTCGCGACGTTTACTCTGTTTCCAATCACGACTTGGCATCAATCCTGACAACTCACCATCCAGGTCAACTTTAGAAGGGATTCCGAAACCGAATCCAGTGAGAAATTCGTGCAACCGGTCGATCCCCAGTGTTCTGGCAAGCTCATAGTAGTAGACATCGCAGGACTGCACGATTGCCTGATGCATATCGACTTTTCCATGGCCCCACTTTTTCCAGTCTCGGTATTTGTGCTCCTTGCCGGGTAATTGGTAGTAACCAGGGCAGTAGGTCTCCTGGTGAAAGCCAACCACGTCGTACTCCAGACCAGCCAGGCCAATAAATGGCTTAACTGTGGAGCCGGGAGGATACTGCCCTCTTATGGCGCGATTAAACAGAGGATTATCCAGGGATGATTCCAGTGCTCTGTAAGCTTTGCTGCTGATGCCATCAACAAAAAGGTTTGGGTTGTAACCCGGCTTACTCACCAGGGTCAGAACCCCCCCGGTTTCAATATCCATCGCCACCACAGCGCCGTTGTACTCTCCCAGAGCCTCCAGGGCGGTGGATTGCAGCTCCATATCCAGAAATAGCTGCAGGTTGTCGCCAGGCTGAGGGGGTTGATTTTCAAGTACCCGAAGCACCCGTCCTTTGGCGTTGACCTCCACCTGTTGCAGGCCTACCTGGCCATGCAGCATGCTTTCATAGCTCTTTTCGACGCCGTTCTTGCCGATGAAGTCTGTGCCACTGTAGTTGCTGGTGTCGATCTGCAGCAGCTCTTTTTCATTGATCCGGCCAACGTATCCCAACAAATGAGCTGTCTGAACTCCTTGTGGATAGTCTCGAAGCAGGGTGGCTTTGACATCCACACCGGGAAATCTGTGGCGATGGATAGCGATCCGTGCAACCTCCTCTTCCTGCAGACGCACTCGGATGGGAATGCTGTCGAAACGTCGGCGCTGTTTGCGTAAGCGGTGAAAACGCTGGATATCATCCTCACTGATGGTGATGATTTCACTCAGACGGTCGATTGTTGTCTGTAAATCCTTGGTCTTTTCCGGGACGATCTCCAGGCTATAGGCAGGCAGGTTTTGCGCCAGGATGGTGCCATTACGATCGAAGATCAAACCTCGGGTTGGAGGCAGAGGCTCAAGTTTTACCCGATTATCCTGAGATAGGGTGGTGAAGTGTTCGTGATTCTCTACCTGGAGAAAAAAAAGTCTGCCAACCAGTACCCCCAGGGCGATGATAACCAGGATGCTGGAGACGATTGCCCGTCCCAGGAAGAGCTGGCTCTCGTGCAGATAGTCCTTGATTGAGGATTGAGGCATAGGTTAACTGACATTAAAGCGGTGGCTGATATCCCGCAATAGAATATAGACCCAGGGCCAGAGCAAAGTACTGATTAGCGGTGTAACCCAGTACCAGAGTGAGGGGGTTGGATAGTTGGCAGCTCCGGTAGACCAAAGTGCGAGCAGTCGTTCAACCAGTAACAGTATGAAAATGGTGAATACCTGTTGCCGCAATGGCATGACCCTTACCCGTAGATGCAGTCTTAACATGATGTAGGCGATGACAGAAAAACCTAAAGCGTGTTGACCAAGCAGGGTGCCAGTGAGCACATCCAGCAAAAAGCCGGTGGTAAATCCCACACCTACTCCGATACGTTCAGGACGTTGCATGCACCAATAGATCAGTATCAGAGCAACCCATTGCGGACGGTAGGCGTTTGCCCATTCGGGAAGTGGCATGATGGTGAGAATGAATCCAGCAAGCAGGGTTATATAGATAACGGAGTTACGGCTTGGAGATTGACCGATCATTCAGCCTCCTCGGCTTCAGAAGTCGTATCTACAGCCTCATTGGAGGGCGGTGTAACTACCCTGGATTCAGCAATAGAGACACTGGGATCGAGGGTCCAGACCAACAGTACTTCACGTATCCTGTCCAGATGGGCCGTGGTCTGGGCTATCACTGATGCGAAAGGCTGTCCGGGTTCTCGTCGTACCTCTATCACTTCCGCTACGGGGTAACCGGGGGGGAATCCTCCCCCCAGACCTGAGGTGATCAGCAGATCACCTACCTGGATATCGGCATTATTGGGTAGGTGGGGTAGTTCCAGCCTGTTGATCAAGCCTGTGCCGAGCGCAATGGTGCGGAGACCGTTTCGATTGACCTGAACAGGTAAGGCGTGCGCTGCATCGGTGATCAATAAAACACTGGCGTTAAATGGATTGATATGGGTTACCTGGCCAACGACTGCATTGGCATCCAGAACAGGCTGTCCTTCAAACAGACCTGAGCTTTTGCCTTTATTGATTAACACCTGTTGACGGAAAGGATCCTGTTCGACAGCGATCAGTTCAGCAATCAGTACCCGGTCGCCAACCTTGAAGGAGGAGTCAAGCAGGCCTCTTAAGCGCATGTTTTCAGCCTCAAGAGCCTCAAACTTCTGTAGCCTGGCGCGTAATTGAAGGTTTTCCAGATGCAGGCTATCCCTCTGTTCCTCTAGCTGTGAGCGACTGACGATGGCTTCACTGGCCGATTCACTCAGCAATAGAGGCAGGCTGGCAAGGTATTGGATTGGATAGAGTAGTACAGACAGGGCGGAGCGTAGTGATTCCAGGTGGTTATACCGATGATCCAGAACCATCAATGAAGTGGAGAGGAGCGCAGCCACCACCAAACGGGTAGTGATGGACGGCCCCTGTGTAAAGATAAGTTTAATGGCTGAATGGCTCCATATAGTGTGGGTTGCCTAAGTGCTAGCGCTCACTCCGGGGAGAGAATTCGCAGCTGAGAAACCCTTTAGTCAACCATGAAGAACTCACCACCTCGCTCGTCAATCAACTCCAATGCCCGACCGCCGCCCCGGGCGACACAGGTCAGAGGGTCTTCTGCCACGATCACAGGCAGGCCGGTCTCCTCCTGCAGTAAGCGGTCGATATCTTTCAGTAAAGCACCGCCACCGGTAAGTACAATACCCCGCTCGGCAACATCTGCCCCAAGTTCCGGAGGCGTCTGTTCCAGCGCCGTTTTTACTGCGCCAACAATGCCAGAAAGTGGTTCCTGAAGTGCTTCCAGGATCTCATTACTGTTGAGGGTGAAGCTCCGGGGAATGCCTTCTGCAAGATTGCGGCCTTTGACATCGATCTCCTTCACTTCATTGCCTGGATAGGCGGAGCCGATCTCATGTTTGATGCGTTCAGCAGTGGCCTCACCGATCAGGGTGCCGTAGTTACGACGGACATAGTTGACGATTGCTTCGTCAAAGCGATCGCCGCCGACTCTGACTGAATTGGCGTAGACGATACCGTTCAACGAGATAATTGCGACTTCTGATGTGCCACCACCGATATCCAGTACCATCGATCCACGGGCCTCATCAACCGGCAGACCTGCACCAATCGCGGCAGACATCGGCTCTTCGATCAGGTAGACCTCACGCGCTCCTGCACCGGCGGCTGATTCTTTGATCGCGCGGCGCTCAACCTGGGTGGAGCCACAGGGTACACAGACGAGTACCCGCGGGCTGGGACGAATGATTCGTGTCTCATGAACCTTGTGGATGAAATATTGCAGCATCTTTTCAGTGACTGTGAAATCGGCAATGACGCCCTCTTTCATCGGTCGGATTGCGGTAATGTTTGCAGGGGTTCGGCCAAGCATTTTTTTGGCGTCCTCACCGACGGCAACTACCGATTTGGCGCCACCCGGACCTCTGTCCTGGCGGATAGCGACCACGGATGGTTCGTTTAACACAATGCCCTGACCGCGGGCGTAAATTAGTGTGTTGGCGGTACCCAGATCGATGGAAAGATCATTGGAAAATAAGCCACGGATGCGTCTGAACAGCATGGATCTTTTATCTTCTCGTGTCAGTGGTTGATATATGGGTTTATCGGGGCTCTGGAGGGTAGCGGGATTGCAACTACATCTGTCCGAAAGATCCTGGATAAACCAAAAGACGGCTAATCTATCAATGGTACAGGAGTTGAGCAAGAATGGGGATGGGGATTAACGCAGAATTCACGCTTTTTGAGGATAAAAAAGATTTTATACTTGAAACTGTGGCTTCTGCGCGAGTGGTGATTGCAGTAATTTGTGAAAATCCATGCTCAACTGGCTGGGAATGGTTGGAGCCCTGAAGATGGCTATAAAGGTGTCAGCTTAATAGTGCCAACCAGGCCCGGTATCGCTAGGTCTGGTTGGCTTTTATCGATTAAATCTCAATCATGATCATGATGATCGCTATCCTGGTCATCTTCGCTTTCAATCGAGCTGGCGACAAATACACCATCGATATAGTCGCCATCAATCTCAACCAAACTGGAAGAGAATTGATAATTAACGCCGGATAGATCCACGACAACCCCAAAAACGCTGATCGTATTGTCATCAATGAGGGTTGGGGTTCCCTCGACTTCGGCAGTGTGGTTGCGTGGTGGGTCATCACGCTCAAGTTTTGTGGCGATCAAAACACCGTTATCGCTATAGATTTTGGCTTCCAGGTAGTCTGTCGCTTCGAGTTGAGTCAGGGTAAAGGTGGACTCACCCTCCAGATCACTTTTCATGATGGTGGAGTTGTTGACCTGGATGGTCTGGCCAAGCAGGGTGATCGTTCCCGCAGCAGTATCAACGTTATCAGCGCCCAGGATGCCGGCCAATTCGCCTCTTTCCGATGCTTCCACCTTGAGTTCGATCTCTTCAGCAAGGAGTATGGATCCGTCCATGACACCTTCCACTTTGGCCAACCGGCCAACTGTGAGCATGCTGGTCTGACCACTGAAATTGGTGGCTGAGGCATCGACAAGCTGGCCGTTCAGTGCAAACTGATCCTGGCTGTTCAGCGCAGATGTGATTCTTCCCTCGATTTCGACCTCATCCCCATCATCAGCAATCTGGTTGCTGCCGTCCCCTTCGATTTCGATGGTGTCGGCCTCAAAGATAGTGCCGGAAAAACTATTACCTTCAACTTCTACAAAGGTGCCTTCAGGGGGGATAGGTAGAGCGTCAGCCGCTTCAATCACCAGATCGCCTATCTGAAACTGAGTGCCCGATATATTGCTGACAACACCAGATACTTCCAGGTCGTCACCGGCCCATCCCAGGGATTTGACTTCAATGCGAGTTGCCAGGATATCACCGTTTCCATCGGTGAAGCCGCTTACCTCTACCACACTATTGGTAGGCAGTGCTTCCAGCGATGTGGCATCGAAGGGATTCTCATAGACAGTATCCTGATCCACCACGATGGTTTGATTCATGATGACCAGGGTGTCATTGGTGGCGATGTTATTGGCGTCGATCACCCCTTCGATCAAGCTGTCGTACTCAACACTCTCCGCTTCGCCTGTTGCGGTGGTCTGATCACTGCTGCCGCTGATACGCACCACCATGCCGATTGCCAGGTCATCCTGGGTTCCATCTGCATTGTTGACAGTGAAGCTGGCATTGTCTGTCTCATATTCAATGCCATTGACGAAAATAGAGCCAAAACTGGTGACTCGACCCTGAGTAACCCCGGTTCCGCCTATGCCACCGTCTGCGACCTGTGAACCACCACCTCCACCACCACAGCTATAGAGTGCACTGATCAATATGGCGCAGACAATTGGGGTAAAAAATCTGTTTGGTCTAACCATGCAGCTATACATCCTTTTCGAAGTAGTAGATACCGATGCCCGCCTGTTTGCGCCCGGTACCTTCTGAGTTTGGTTCAATATCCCTATCGTGTTGGGAAAGAAATTTGTCGCACTCCAATAGTAGCGCTTGTGACTTTTCAGCACTTAGGTTTCGAAATTCCGGTAGTACTTCTGCTGGTAGATTGTTATAGGAGACTTTGCGCTGAAAATGGGGTGTTTGCGAGCCAGTCTGCAGATTATGGTCAATTGTTTCAATAAGGAGCTCTACATCGGTACCCAGGATATGCAGCTTGCCGGTTTCGCCTGTGCGCGGAATATAACCATCACTGAGCAGTGTTATTTTTCCCGATTCATCTTTGGCTATGGTGCCGACTCTATGGAGTTCGTCGTAGATGGCCCTGGGTGGGACGTCGCCACTGTGCTCACGCACCAGATCACTGAAATTGTTTTTACCCTGGTCAAATTTTAGTGGGGCCGGATGGCCTTTTTTGGTTAAAAATCGCGGATCTCTAAGCCAGCCGGAGATAACTCTGGCTGCCCGGTTGTACTGGTGGGCGATTGCGCTGACATCCGGGGTGTCGATCTTCTGCAGACGGCTGACCTCTTTGCGGGTCAGACCGGTAATGACTGAAACCCGGGAGACGGTCTGCTTACGACCGGGAATTCCGAACTCGTTTGAGGCAACATCCATAAATATCCATTTACTGAGGTCGGCAAAGTCACCATAGGTAAACCCATTACGCAGCATGAGTCTGATAAGCGGCCTTAGCAGCTTCAGGATTGAGGAGGTCAGTACTTTGCGGTTTTCATCCATAACGGTATTTGACTATCCTGCTAAACGGCAATTCTCTAGTTTATTGACTCTAGTCTTGATTAATGCTGACTGTCTTTGATATTTATCGATTCTGGTCAAATTTTCCCTTTTTTTTGACCATTCGATATTCTGTTGGGAATAATATCCCAACTACCTCTATTAAGGTATTATAGATGCTAATTCTCAGGGTGAAAGCGGTATGTTTGTCACATTTTTGCTACTACACTGCCTTGAAATCTGAACTATTTGTAAATCAATCCGTAACAAAGTCGCTCATTTGCTCCAGTGATCAACGTCTTCGGCATGTATCCACTGAGCAGAATATGGTAGATTCCTCTCTTTTTCGAACCAGGAATCAGCCGGATGTCACTAGATCGCTCCGATGTTGAAAAGATTGCCCATTTGGCGCGAATGGCGCTGGATGAAAAGCAGGTTGAAGGCTATGCCACTGAATTGAGTAAAATTCTTGAGCTGGTAGAGCAGTTGGAGGCAGCGGAAACCGATGATATCGAGCCGATGTCTCACCCTCTTCATATGGCACAACGACTGCGACAGGATGAAGTTACTGAAGCAGACCGTCGCGAAGAGAACCAGGCTGTGGCACCTCAAGTTGAAAACGGCCTCTATCTGGTCCCCAAGGTGATTGAGTAGCAGTCGTCTGACAATTACTCATATTCAATGAAGTCAAACCATGCATAAGAAAACAATTGTAGAGCTGGGTGCCGGCCTAAAGGCTGGTGAATTTTCCAGTGTAGAGTTGACCCGCCACTATATCGAGCGCATCGAGCGTTTGGATGGTGATATCAACGCCTTCATCACCACTACCCCGGAACAGGCTCTGCTTGAAGCGGCGGCTGCGGATCAGAAGATAGCGTCAGGAGAGGCGGGGCCTTTGACCGGCATTCCTATTGTGCAGAAGGATATCTTTTGCACTCAAGGTGTGAAAACCAGCTGTGGTTCCAGGATGCTGGATAATTTTATCTCACCCTACGATGCTACTGTGGTCACCCGATTGAAGCAGGCCGGAGTGGTTACTCTCGGCAAAGCCAATATGGATGAATTCGCCATGGGGTCATCGAATGAAACCAGCTTTTATGGTCCTGTGCATAATCCCTGGAATCTGAATAAGGTGCCTGGTGGTTCATCGGGTGGCTCAGCTGCTGCAGTCGCGGCGAGGTTGGTGTCAGCTGCAACGGGTACCGATACAGGGGGTTCGATACGTCAGCCAGCAGCTCTGTGTGGCATTACCGGTCTCAAGCCAACCTACGGCCGTGTCTCCCGTTTCGGAATGATCGCATTTGCCTCGAGTCTTGATCAGGCAGGGCCGATGGCTGCCAGCGCTGAGGATGTGGCGTTGCTGCTGCAGAACATGGCGGGATTCGACCCTAAGGACTCCACCAGTGCCGATCAACCTGTGCCCGACTACTCCTCTGGCCTGAATGATTCCCTTGAGGGGCTGAAGATCGGGCTGCCGAAAGAGTATTTTGGTGAAGGTCTCGATTCAGATGTGAGCAGTTCAATAGCAACGGCCATCGAAGTCTATAAAAGTTTGGGTGCCCAGGTGGTTGAAATCACTCTGCCCAACAGCCACTTAGCTGTACCTACATACTATGTGGTCGCTCCTGCGGAGTGCTCTTCCAACCTCTCCCGCTTCGATGGCGTGCGTTTCGGCTACCGTTGTGAGCAGCCTAAAGATCTTGAGGATCTCTATAAACGATCAAGGGGTGAGGGTTTTGGTAGTGAGGTTAAGCGGCGTATCATGATAGGAACCTATGCGCTTTCAGCAGGTTACTATGATGCATACTATCTGAAGGCACAGAAAACCCGTCATCTGATCTCAGATGATTTCAAGCGGGCCTTTGAGGAAGTGGATGTCATTATGGGCCCGGCAACGCCGGCAACCGCATTCAATCTGGGTGAGAAGACCGATAATCCGGTTACCATGTACCTCAATGATATCTATACCATTGCGGCGAATCTGGCTGGTCTGCCGGGTATGTCTCTGCCTGTAGGCCCAGTAAATGGACTGCCTGTGGGACTGCAGGTTATAGGTAACTATTTTTCTGAAGCCAAGTTGCTGAATGTGGCACATCGGTTTCAACAGGAGACAGAGTGGCATCGTCTAATCCCTGAGGGCATGGCTTAGTCTATCGATGATAGCGTCAGGGTTTTTGGATGATCCTCTGTTAAAGGCTGCATCAATGCATGCGGTCATAAGCGTCTAGTCGAGCCTCCGGCCGACGACACAAACCAGACAAAGTAAACATAGAGTTAGAGATATGCAGTGGGAAACCGTCATCGGGCTGGAAATACATACCCAACTTGCCTCCAAATCGAAGATTTTTTCCGGAGCGTCGATCGCCTACGGAGCTGAACCGAATACCCAGGCCTGCATCATTGATCTGGGATTTCCCGGTGTGCTGCCGGTGCTCAACGAAGCCGCCGTGGATATGGCGATAATGTTTGGATTGGCTGTTGATGCGGAGATCGGTTCACGTTCAGTCTTTGCCCGTAAGAACTATTTCTATCCAGATCTACCGAAGGGGTATCAGATCAGTCAGTTTGAGTTGCCGATTGTCGGCAAGGGATCTCTAACCATCGATCTTGATGATGGTCAGCAGAAGATAATCGGAATTACCCGTGCTCATCTTGAGGAAGATGCGGGTAAGTCGCTGCATGAGGATTTTCATGGCATGAGCGGCATCGACCTGAACCGTACCGGCACCCCACTACTTGAGATCGTCTCCGAACCTGATATGCGTTCCATCAAGGAAGCAGTGGCCTATGCACGAAAGATACACCAGCTGGTGGTCTATCTGGGTATTTGTGATGGCAACATGCAGGAGGGTTCATTCCGGGTCGATGCAAACCTTTCGATGCGGCCCATGGGCCAGGAAGCGTTGGGTACCAGAACAGAGTTGAAGAACCTCAACTCCTTTCGTTTTCTCGAGCGTGCCATGAATTTCGAAAGGGAGCGCCAGATCGATCTTCTCGAAAGTGGTAAGAAGATAGTGCAGGAGACCCGTCTCTATGACGCGGATCGTGACGAGACCCGCTCTATGCGTAGCAAGGAAGAGGCAAACGACTATCGCTATTTCCCCGATCCGGATCTACTGCCGGTGGAAATTACACCGCAGCGCCTGGAGCAGGCGAAGCAACGCATGCCGGAACTGCCAGCTCAGAAAGAGCGGCGTTTCGAGTCAGACTATCAACTCTCCACCTCAGACGCGAAGATGTTGACCCAAAGCCGCAGGCAGGCCGACTATTTTGAGCAGGTGGTAGCCACTGGTGCCAGTCCGAAAATAGCCGCAAACTGGGTCACAGTGGAGCTTGCAGGCGCGTTGAACAAAGCGGGTCTGGATATCAGTGAGTCTCCAGTCAGTGCCGAACACCTTGGCGGTTTGCTGAAGCGGATCGCTGACAACACCATCTCCGGCAAGCTGGCAAAGCAGGTATTTGAAGGTATCTGGCAGGGCGATGGAGATGCTGATACGGTGATTGAGGCCAAAGGGTTGAAACAGATCACCGATACAGGCCAGATAGAGTCGATCATTGACGAAATTATTGCCAATAACCCGAAGCAGGTAGAGCAGTTCCGAGCCGGCAAGGATAAGTTGTTAGGCTTTTTTGTTGGTCAGGTCATGAAGCAGACTCAGGGAAAAGCCAATCCAGGACAGGTCAATCAGATCCTGCTCGCTAAGCTGAAGGGGTGAGGGGAGTAAAGGAAGCGAATTCATTGCAGGAAATCGCTTATCTGCTCCCAGTGGCTAAAAGCGGACTATCTCATCGCCGGACTAATTAAGAGGGCATAATGGGGAATTGCAACTGGAAAAAGTTGAGCGGATGGATTTGGCTGTTTCTGGCACTTCCTCTCCAAGCGGATGAGCGTATCTGGCATGATCTCGACAGCCAGACCTTTGCCGCCAAAGGTGTAACTGGTGCCCCCGTCTATTACCGTGCCCTTCAAGCAGACCTGAATAAAATGCAAAGCCTGTTGTTACAGGCCCCAGCAGAATTAACTGCTGATCCTGAAGTGGGCGTGGAACTGGCTCTGCCGATGCCTCATGGTCAGATGCAGCGTTTTTGGGTTGAGTCCTCACCTGTTATGGCGCCTGCACTGGCGCAACGCTATCCCGAAATAGCCACCTACCGGGTCAAAGCTATAGAAGAGCCGGCCATCACAGGAAGGATTGACCTGACGCCAAGGGGTTTCCACGCCATGCTCTCGACCCCTTCGGGAACAATCTATATCGATCCGGATGAGGCTGGGAACTATCGTAGTTTCTACAAAGGGGATTACGCCAACTCAATCGGACAGACAAAGAGCCCCAATATGTGCCAGACACATCAGCAGGCCGAGACTGTTCCACCCACACAAACTGATGTCACAGCTGCGCAACAGACACACAGCAGTGATCAACGACGAATCTACCGTTTGGCAGTAGCGGCGACCGGCGAGTATACCGCCTATTTTGGTGGCAATAAGAGCGAAACCCTGGCTCAAATTGTAACGGCCATCAACCGGGTCAATCAGATTTACGGAAGGGATCTGGCGGTACAGTTTCAACTGGTGGGTAACAATGACCGGATAATCTACACCAATGCGGGATCCGATCCTTACTCCCACTCACCCAATGCAATCCCAACCATGCTGAATGAAAATCAAGAGAATCTTGATTTTACCCTTGGGGCTGACAACTATGATATCGGTCACCTGTTTGGCGTTCTGGGTGGTGGTCTGGCGAGTGTGGGTTCAGCCTGTCAGAGTTTCAAAGCTCAGGCTTATACCGGCACATCAAAACCTGACAGCGACGTTTTCTATATCGATTTTGTCGCCCATGAGTTGGGACACCAGCTCAATGCCAATCACTCCTTCAATGGTACTTCAGCCAACTGTGCCGGTATAAACCGAGTGGGAATCAGTGCTGTTGAGCCGGGTAGTGGTTCGACAATCATGAGTTATGCCGGTATATGCGGCGATGAAAATCTGCAACTAAACTCCGATGCAACCTTCCATGCCATCAGTATTCAGGAGATGCGTTCTTTCATCGACGCGGGTGAGGGGAGGCTCTGTGGCACCCTGGTCAATAGTGGCAACAACGCACCTACTGTCGATGCGGGTGCTACAGGGGATGATGTTGTCTATACCATACCGTCCGGCACCCCTTTTCGTGTCACTGGTCAGGCCAGTGATCTCGATGGGGATTCGCTCTCCTACCAATGGGATGAGATGGATGTGGGCGGTGATACAGGGGCTACTGATGCAACGACAATTGGTACAGACCTGCCGGGGGAGAGCAATCCGCTGTTTCGAAGCTATCTGCCAAAAACAACCCCAGAGCGCTATTTTCCTCGTCTAAGCACTGTCATTTCCGATAACTATGAGATTGGTGAAACCCTCCCTGATAGCAACCGCCAACTAAATTTAAGACTGACAGTGCGGGATGGTGAATCAGGTGTCGCAAGCGATGATCTTGAAATTACAGTGAACAGTGACTCAGGAAGCTTTGAGATAAGCGGTGGTTCGATCAATGGTGGTGGTAGCTTCAGCAGTGGTTCCACACAATCCCTCAACTGGTCAACTGCAGGTACAGAGCTGAACTGTCCGGAAGTCGAGATCAGCCTGCTCAGTCTGAATGAAACTGACCCCCCAACAAGCTATTGTGAATACCGGGATGCGGGAATGGAGCAGCTGAGCCTGGGACGTTTTGCCAATAGTGGTTCTGCACTGTTTGAACTTCCCGATATAACGCTGACCAGAGGCCGAATGATGCTGGCCTGTGCAGATGGTCTCTTTTTCGATCTTACAGATAGAGCGTTTAATGTTGATGGTGGCACACTCAACATAGCAGATGATTGTAAATCACTTGACGGTGATAACCTGGAACATGGAACTGTTTTTACCGATGCGGATAGCGCGACAAAATTCGATAGTCCTGGTGGTGGTGGCCTTGTTTGGTTGCTGAATCTGCTAATGGGAGTGGTTCTGGTATTTCGTTTGTGCTCTGACCTACGGTGGGTTTCCCGCCTATCCTCAGTGAAAACCATCTGAATTAATAGAGGTGCCGATAAGGATCTACGGAAGGTTGCAGGGGGTTTTTGTGAATTTCCAGCGCGATTTGGTGGTGCATGGCCCCACCCTACCTGTCGTTATAAAGTGTAGGGTGGGGCCATGCCCCACCAACTGCACTTGCCGTATATTACGGTTATACAGGTTGATACTCTTTTGCTGAGTAAGGGGAGTAATCAGGTATAACTTTCAGTTCAGTAGGATCAGGAATTACGTAATCTACAAGGACGGCTAAACAAACTGAACAGATTCGTCAACATTTGCGTAGTCAATCCAAACAGATGAAGATTGGCTTGGAAACATGATTGCGCCGATATAAAGCGTTGGCGTTTGCCATTGCGCTCAGAGATGTAAATGTTTCTATCATCATCGCTCATTGCATCCAGTGACTCCTGGCTCTTATAGGGAAGCGAAACATTGTCCTGCATGGTTTTCAGGTTATCCATCGCCGCTTGTAGAAATCTAACTTGCAGTGCAACGATAGAACCGGATAAAACGCATAGCCAGCTGATTGTCTTTTTCTCTGTTTGTTGAATGTTATCGGCATTCATACTGTTGAGAATCATATGCCTATAGATAAAGCTGAGTGTGCGATGCCATGACCAATCAGATTTTATGGGATGGTTTTTATGGTTGGATACGAGGTCATTCTCTGTTTTAGCTTCGTCAGCTTCTAAGTCAGGAGTTGCAGTGCTGTGCTGCATAATATCCTTCGGTAAAAACTCATTACAGAGGTTGTCACACTCGGACTGGCACTGAATGTTGTCAGTGGGGCCAAGGGTGTCGCATTGATTACTAAACGATGTTCTTAATTCGTCCTGCAGAAAGTTTGGAAGGTCAGAGCTACAAAGTTGTTGGTTAAAACTGTTGTATGCATGTTGTGAAAGAGAGTTGTTTAATCCGAGTGCCAACTCATCTGTTCCATACTCGTCAGAAATATTTTTTAGCTTGCTGCTAAGTTGACGGGAAACTTTTTCACTTCGGAGGACTCTAGTTTGTCGTCCCAATAGCCGACCATGTTGACCATGGTAGTGGTGGAATATGGTTGGTTGTAATTTCATGGTTATCTTAAACTGTCTATCCGTTAACGCTTAATGATGTTCAATTTAGTTGATCTACTACTCTGATGTAACTAGGGATTACCCTAGCCACTTTAAAGCGCTGTTTAAATAGAGCTGGATGATATGAAAAGTATTATTTTATTTTTCTCTTTGCTAACGATCGTTATATTCCTCTCAGAATCATTACCTTTTGGTAACGAGAGTGATTTAGAGTGGGTTGCTTTATCTGAACAGCAATCTTCCTCAGAGAAGAATGGTCGGCGTGTTGATAAGTTGTTACAGGATCAAAAGCCAATAACTGGCACTGTTGCCCGATCGTATATTGAACGGGAAGAGCCCTCTTTAGAAAATGATAGACAAAGCGACCCAGCAAAAAGAGCAGAGTCCAATGTGAACTGTCATCCTGATGATGAGCAGCGAGAAATGTTGCGACTGGTGAATAAAGCGAGAACAAGGGCGCGTGAATGTGGTGGTGAAACCTTTAAGGCAGCGCCATCATTGAGCTGGAGCTGTAGGCTCAAACATGCAGCCTTCATCCATTCACAGGATATGATTGACTACGACTATTTCGACCATGAAGGCTCTGATGGTTCCAGTGTCGGAGTGCGCGTGAGCCGTTCAGGTTATGACTGGAGAGCGGTTGGAGAGAACATCGCTGCAGGTTACCCCGACAATAAACAGGTTATGGAAAACCTGCTGTCGAGCCCCACTCATTGTGAAAATATAATGGACCCGAAATTCAGGGAGTTTGGATTTGCTGTAATCGCTACGGATCAAGCCCACTACTACAACTATTGGACTCAGGTATTTGCTCGACAATAAGTGTGTGCCTACAAAAAGAGTAGGTTATTTTGATTCTATTTTTTCCAGGCAGTGCTTGATTAATTCCTGGTTATAAGCTGCCGCATAGTCATAAGCCGCCTGTATAAGTTTAAGATGGATGTCACCCTGGACAACATCTGTAGATCCCTCAAGATAGCGGACGTCACAAACGGTTTTGGCTTTGGAAGCCAGTTCTGGTGGCACTCCCGGTAAACTTGGAGATCGTCCCGCCATAACCAGCAGCCGGTGATCGTTTTTGGCTAATGCGCTTTCTACATCTTGCTCAACATTGGCCTGTTTCAGCCAGGCGAGTGATGCAACACTTTTTCGTTCTTCGGGGCTCAGCTGAGTCATATCCAGATCATTTGGGCTTTGGCAGGCTATGAGTGAAAAAAGTACAGCTAAAATAGTGGCGCGCTTAATCACTGGTTTTCCCATTGTTAATTGTTTTAAGTACTGTTTCCACGATCCAGACTAGCACACCACTCAGTGCACCATACAGATGAGACTCCACTACCACCCGTCCGTTTGCCAGGGATTCACTCCCCGGCATAGGGCCATGCCACTGTTCCCAGCCGATTTTAATAACCAGACCAAGCAGCAGGGCAGCAGAGAGTCGGGGTTCTGAACTGAAATGACGGAGTAAGGCCCAAATCAATAGTCCATGGAGTGCACCTGAGAGCCCTCTGTACCAGATCAGTTCTGGGGTGAAAAACCAAAGTCCCGCTGAGGTGCCTATGATCAGTGGAATAAAGATATAGCTGCACCAGCAGATGCGGGAGTTGGTCAAAAAGAGATACCAGATGAACCACATTCCGATCAGGTTCATCAACAGGTGGCCCCAGCCCAGGTGGACAAGATGAGCAGTCAGTAGACGCCACCATTCACCGTTATCGATCTCACCACGATGGTATTGAAGTAGTTCAGAGAGTGTTGCAGAAAAGAGAGCCAGCCCCAGGCAGACCAAACTGATCGCCAGTGGGCAGATCATGGTTTTAGCGGGCAATGTGATCCTGGTTTGTGCCACCAACGAGCCTTAACCCTGATTACTGCAAACAGGGCAGGCTGGATCCTGCTTTAGTTTTAAGCTGCGCCACTCCATATGCAGGGCATCTAAAAGCAACAGTTTTCCTTCAAGACTTTTGCCGGCACCAGTTAGAACTTTAATCGCTTCTGTTGCCTGGATACTGCCGACTATGCCGACCAAGGGGGCAAGCACGCCGTTTGCTGAGCAGGTCTCGTCCATCTCACCTTCGTCTGCGTAGAGACAATGGTAACAAGGTGAACCCGGTTGGCCGCTAAAGACACTCACCTGACCCTCCATACGAATCGCCGCAGCTGAAACCAGTGGGGTTTGGTGGTGATGGCAGGCCTTGTTGATGGCAAAGCGGGTGGTGAAATTGTCGGTGCCGTCGAGCACGATATCGGCTCGTTCAACCAGTCTGTTTAACTCACTCTCATCCAGCTTTTCGGCAAAGATCTCTATCTCTATCTCAGGATTTATGGCATGAAGGGCTTCACGGGCAGATTCGACTTTCAGTTGCTCTATGCGATCTGTTGTGTGAATGATTTGGCGTTGTAGATTGGTTAAATCCACCCGGTCAAAATCGACAAGATCCAAGCTTCCAACCCCGGCAGCAGCAAGATACATCGCAGCCGGAGAGCCTAAACCACCTAATCCGACAATAAGCGCCCGGGACTCGAGCAGTCGCTCCTGCCCTTCGATGCCGATGGATGGCAGCATGATCTGTCGGCTGTAGCGGAGCAGTTGATTGTCATTCATAGAGTGGGTCTGGGCAGGTGAAAAAGTCTGATATAAGCGACAATTTTAGTCGTTAGAGGTACTTTCGCCAATGCTCTGGGCGTTGGTCTCGTAACTGGTGATTCATGCGCTGGTATCGGTCAGCAAAGATTAAACGTGTGCATTTAGAGTCTGTTCTATTGCATCCAAGATTGGCGCGTTCAGTCTCTTCAGTATAGTAGTAGAGTGCCCGTTTCAGGCGGTAGAGGAGACGGTTATCAATATGCAGTCCCATTGCGGTCAAACCGGTTTCAATCTGTTCCAAAGAGACCTCCAATAGCTCGTATTCTACCTGTAAGAGGATGGGAGAAATTGGATTTGATTGAATAATACCTGACACATCAGCGAGTAAGGCAGCAGCCGTACTGGCCTGGTTGGGATCCGGGTGGAGTTCGAAAAAGTGAATGTCCCGGTGTTTCACTAAGTCGTGTATGGGGTCACCCATAGCTTCCAATCCTAGCGAAAGTAGGGAAATAATCAAGCGATTTGATAGGCCCCTACTGGATGAGTGGGGTTGCCGACAAGCTGATCAGTATGTAAGCAGCTTAATAGAGGTGCGCTTTACTATCCTATGGCTGGCGGGCTTCTGTAACACGCGGATTCCCTGCCAGATCAGTGTGTGTCGTTATCTCCATCATGCCCGCTGACTGTAACAGGGTGGTGACCTGCGCAGCCTGACAGTAGCCGTGCTCCAAAATCAGCCATCCGTTCTTTTTAAGATATGCGGGTGCCTGAGCAATGATCAAACGGATATCATTCAATCCATCCTCACCAGAGGCGAGTGCACTGATTGGTTCTTGCGGCAGGTCGCCCTGGGTGAGGTGAGGATCACCGGACTCAATATAGGGTGGATTACTCACCAATATGTCATATTTGGTTCCAATGGGTAGCGCCTTACACCAATCTCCAAGATGAAAGTCGATATTCTTAAAGCCGAGACGATGAGCATTCTCTTCTGCTACTGCCAGTGCCTCAGGAGAGGCGTCTGTTGCGTCAATACTACCTTCAGGGCGCTCACTGCTTAGGGCCAGAGCGATTGCGCCACTACCGGTGCCTAAATCTGCCAGGGTTGGTTTATCAATGTGTTGTAGATGAAAAAGTGAGCGCTCAACTGCCAGTTCGGTTTCGGCTCTTGGTATCAGGGTGTTCGGAGTGACCCGCAGTGAGAGAGACCAGAATTCTCGCTGTTCGAGGATGTAGGCAATGGGTCTACCGCTGAGTCTCTGCTCTACAAGCTGTTGGTAACTTTGCTCCTGGGATGGGGATAAACCGGCTTCGGGCCAGGCATAGAGGTAGCTTTTAGGCTTGCCCAGAAGGTGACAGAGTAGCAGCGAAGCCTCCAGTTCAGGTTGACTGTCGGGTCCGTTTTTGAGGGATTTCTGGGCACTCAGCAGAGCCTCTCTCAGGGTGGTCATGGGTTGAACTCCGACGGCGTCAGGAATCACCCATTGCCGCAAGTTCTTCGAGTTGGTGCTCTCTCAGCAGGGGTTCGACTACCTGATCCAATGCCCCTGAGATCACCTCGTCAAGCTTATAGAGCGTGAGATTGATACGGTGGTCGGTGAGACGATTCTGCGGAAAATTGTAGGTACGGATGCGCTCAGAACGGTCACCACTACCTACCTGAAGTTTACGTGAGCTTGCCTGCTCAGTGGCGATCTTTTGCTGGGCCTGAGAGAGTAGTTTGGCCTGTAACAGGGACATGGCACGAGCCTTGTTTTTGTGTTGAGAGCGTTCGTCCTGACACTCCACAACAATGCCTGTCGGCAGATGGGTTAAGCGGACTGCAGAGTCTGTTTTATTGACATGCTGTCCTCCTGCACCAGAGGCGCGATAGGTATCGACTCGCAGGTCATTGGTGTTGATCTCTACATCATCCACCTCTTCGACTTCGGGAAGAATGGCAACGGTGCAAGCTGATGTATGGACGCGCCCTTGTGATTCGGTTTCGGGTACCCGTTGCACCCGGTGGGTGCCGGATTCAAACTTCAAACGGGAATAGACTGCACTGCCGCTGATACGGCAGACGATCTCTTTGAAGCCGCCATGTTCCCCTAGGCTCTCGCTGATGGTCTCTGTTTGCCAATTCTGCGACTCTGCATAGCGCAGGTACATGCGGTGCAGGTCGCTGGCAAACAGGGCGGCTTCGGCACCCCCTGTGCCGGCGCGTACTTCAAGAAAGACATTGCGTTGATCATTGGGGTCGGCAGGAATCAGCAGCAGTTGTAATTCTGGTTCAAGGCGTTCCCTGGCGCTCTCAGCGCTAGCGATCTCCTCTTTCGCCAAGGAGGCCATTTCTGGATCAGAGAGCATCTCCCTGGCAGCTTCCACATCCTCTTCGGCTGCAACATACTCACGGAAAGTCACGACCACAGGTTCCAGCTGGGCGTACTCCCGCCCAAGATCCCGGAATTGGTTCTGATTGCTCTGGATCTCTGGATCAGCCATCAGCGCTGTGATCTCTTCAAAACGTTCTGCGATCTGATCCAGCTTGCCGCGGAGTGATGGCTTCATGGTTTGTCGTCTGTTTTCTTTATTTGGAATAGTGTGTTGGCGGCATCCAGTAGTTCGATTTGGCCGTTGAATCCGGCTTGTCTCATTTGTGTACTGGGGGTGTGTAGCAGTTTGTTGGTCAGTGTATGGGCTATGAAACGCAACGCCTCTTCAGCTGTTTTACCCTTGGCAAGCTGCTGCAGGGCTTTCTGCATGACCTCGTCGCGAACCTGCTCAGCATAACAGCGATAGTCCTGGATCAGCTCTACCGCATCCAGTGAGCGCAGCCAACCCATATAGTCATCCACATACTGTTCGATAATCTCTTCTGCCTGTTCTGCAGCCTCTTCCCGAGAGCGCATGTTTTCCTGGATAACCTCATCCAGATCGTCCACGGTGTAGAGATAGATATCACTTAAATCAGAGACTTCTGGCTCAATATCACGGGGAACGGCAATGTCGACCATGAATATGGGTCGATGTTTTCGCTCCTTCAGAGCGCTCTCAACGGTGCCTTTCCCAAGCACCGGCAGCGGGCTGGCTGTGGATGATATGACGATGTCCGCCTCAGACAGATGATTGCTGAGCTCTGTCAATGCGATGGCATAGCCATCAAACTGAGAGGCCAGCGTGTGTGCCTTCTCTACTGTGCGATTTGCGACGATGATACGGCCGATACCGTTCTGGTTCAGATGTCGAGCTGCCAGTTCTACGGTCTCGCCGGCACCGATCAGGAGTGCCGTCTGTTCCGAGAGGTCACTGAAGATCTGTTTAGCCAGGCTGACAGCGGCAAAAGCAACAGATACAGGGCTATTTCCGATTGCCGTGTCTGTACGGATCTGTTTTGCTGCAGAGAAAGCGTGCTGAAACAGCTTGTAGAGCAGTTTGCCAGTGGTGCCAGCATCTGTTGCGGTCTGATAGGCTGCTTTGACCTGGCCGAGTATCTGTGGCTCTCCGAGAACAAGAGAATCCAAGCCACAGGAGACCCTCAGCAGGTGTTTTACCGCATCCAGGCCAAAATGGTTGTAGAGATAGGGCTGCACCCGACTGTTGGAGAGGCCATGAAAGCGGCTTATCCAGTCTGCGAGAGGCTCATGGTCTTCTTCATTGAGGATGCAGTAGATTTCGGTGCGATTGCAGGTGGAGAGAATGACCGTCTCATTTACCGCCGGATTTTCCTGCAGACTACGCAAAGCGCCAGCAATGATATCAGGCCCAAAGGTAACCTTCTCCCTGATATCCACAGGGGCGGTTTTATGGTTGAGTCCAAGGGCAAGTATCGACATATAAAAGGGTGCGCAGTCTAGTGGATTGGAAATTTTGTTATATCAAAGGGTTAAATTCAAGTTTAATTCGTTTTTTCGAGTAGTGGTGACTGAATTTAGGAATTCGGATTGTTCTATAGCTTAGGGCTATACTTACAAGATTACCCCTGCATTTGCATTAATTTGCTGCGATCCTGGCTTAAAGAGTAGGTAAGTAAGAGTATTGCAGGGTGTAAATTGGACGTAGATTGATGCAGTATGCTGATCACAGGCTACAATGGAAGTCAGCCGAAATTGGTATCTGTGCTCTTAAGTTAATCTTAAGAATCAGGAGTCATGCTGTTAGCAATAAAAAATGCTTATTTGAGGCAAAGGGAAAAGGTGTCTGAAATAGACTATGCTTCTTTAGCTAGCGGATAGCTTGCGAGTCATCGAACAGTAGATAAATGTCGAGGCTGCAGCAAAAAAACGCTTATATGGCTATCTGCAGAGGGGGTTGTGGATTACCCGCATTGCTAAAGTAATGCAATCTCTGTTATTAATATAAAGTCTCAATAAAGCTCGCTCATAAGAAACACTTAAAATTTAATAAATAGGGCGGTTGGGCTTCAAAAAGGCCGCCCATTTGTAGGAGGATTCAATATGCAGATGCGTAAGTTTGTCTACGCAGCGGCCACTGCCGGGTTATTTTTCTCAGGTTCTCTACTGGCCGGTGTCGCAAAAGATCTACCCATTCCGTCAGGTTCGCCTAGTGCAGATGAGATCGCAAATCAGGTCTACTTCGTCAACCATTTCTATTCCTTGAAGAACTTCGGTATCACCAATAACAACAAAGATCCGAAAAGAAGCAATCGGGCAATTCCGGGTAAAATTACAGTGATCCTCAACAAGTCCGCTGGCAGTAAGCCCACCACCATTACTGTAGAGCGTTACCTCAACAACGATTATGCCGACAGTGCTATTAACGGGCAGGATATAGCCATATTCCGTTCCGGTAAGTTGAAGGGTACCGGTATGTTGATTACCGACTACGTTGATGACAATAAGAGCCAATCCTACTCAATCTGGTTGCCGGCACTGAGAAAGATCCGTCGTTTCGCTGAACCTGCACACGATGATGCCTGGGGGGGAACCGACTTCACCTTCGGTGATGTGACCCTGCGCAAGCCTAAAGATGAAACCCATGAATTGTTG
The DNA here is from genome assembly GCA_040506705.1 of Candidatus Thiodiazotropha sp. 6PLUC1. Classification (GTDB taxonomy): domain Bacteria; phylum Pseudomonadota; class Gammaproteobacteria; order Chromatiales; family Chromatiaceae; genus Thiodiazotropha. Next base: position 78,993 of record JBEVWG010000016.1, on the reverse strand, counting down.
GGTACCGATACCTTTAGTGATTGTCTGGGTGCGATCGATAAAGCTGAGTCTATAAACAAATATCTGCCTGATCCGCCAGAAGCGGCATGTGACCACAAAGGCAAAGAGGTTTATAAACTGAAGAGTCAAACCAAGCGTGAGAGCTGGTGGTACGATCATCGCATCAGTTATGTCGATACAAAGACCTACGCTGACTACCGCACCGAGTATTTTAAAGGGGATAAAAAGGTAAAAGTGATCGATAGGGATTGGCAATCTCTGGGATTGGATGATCCTCGTGCTCAATACTGGGGCTATTGGTACGGTAAGACCTTTGAGTCAGGCCATGAGACCTGGGCTGTTATTCCCAGAGAGATCGTTCAATACGATCAACCTTGGGAGGCAGACTATTGGTCTGAAAAGACCCTGAGAAAAATAAAACGCTAATTAAAAAAATCGAAACACCCGACTATTCGGGTGTTTCCACGTTATACGGCTGATCAGCACAGGTCAGCCAACACCATCATTGCGCGCAACAGGCCAAAGGAAGAGGTACTGTGCAGTAGTGAATCCGGGAGGAAGCATTCATGTTCAAACGCTGTAAGTTGTATCAGTCTATCCTGCTTGCCTTGGTCGTACCCAGTGCGGCCCTCGCTGAAGTAGATATTAGCGGCTATTTGAAAAATGAGACATCAGTCTTTACCAGAGATGGTCAGCTAACGGGCGAAGCCGATACCATGCTGGATCAAGAGGGGCACGATAAAGGGGATCTGCTGAAGTTTGAAAACTCAGCACGAGTCTTCATGAACGGTTATGTCGGTGATTCGATTACCTGGCATGCTGATCTGAATTTTATCTATGACACTGAAGGCGTGAACGACGACTACGAAGGGCACAGACTCTATACGCAACACGACTATCTGCGTGAACTCTACATGGATACCACCGTATTAGATTGGGATTTACGGCTTGGTAAACAGCAGGTGGTATGGGGAACAGCCGATGGCATCAAGTTACTGGATATCATCAATCCCACCGATTTTCGTGAGCTTAACCAGAATGCCATGGAAGACTCCCGCATACCGATCTGGATGATCAATGCAGAGCGCAATATTGGTGACAGCAGCAATATTCAGCTGATTGTATCCCAGGTTGAAGAGAACAAGATTCCAGGCCTCAATTCCGATGGCGATGCTGGACATCCATTCCTCATGAAAGGTGTGGAGACGATCAGTGGCAAGGTAAATGGTTTCTACAACATAGCTCCTGCATTGAGTAATGTGGCTGCGACATTCAACGGTGCAGCAATGGGTGGCGGTTTCACTGGCGGTAGTGCATTACCGGTGGGTCTTAATCTGTTTGCCGGTTTAACCGTAGACGGCTTTGCAGGTAATTTCTGGGATGCTCAGACTACTCCCGGCCTTCTAAATCCGACGGTTCCTACCGATCCTTTAGCCGCTCCAGGTTGGCTGTTACTGAATGCATTTACTCAGTTCGGATTTACTGGACAACCAGGTTTCCCGCCAGGTGTTAATGATCCCAACGGTAACTATGGCGAAACCAACCTGATGCCTATTACCGGCCTGACACCGTTAGATCCAACTGAAGTGACCTGGCAGCCGCAAGCGGCGACCTCAGCATTTGAATATATGTCAAATGCGACCTTTGCCACATTCAATACTTTTACCAGTTTCACTGCAGCTGGTGGATTGACTGGATTCGAAACTGAGTGGGTCAGAGACTATCCCGATGACAGTGATGTGAATGGTGGATTTCGTTTTAGAAACTCTACCGATGGTGGTTTGAACTGGTCTGTTAACTATTTCTACCACTATGGCGGTAATCCTGATATCGACCTGAGTTGGCATAATGCGGCAGGGGATGAGTTGATCGTACAGCGTGCGCCAACACTGTTTTTTGATACCAATGGCACACCTGGTCCACAGCAGAATGACACCTTCGTTCCTGATGTAGCCAACAGTTTGTCAAGAGATGAGGCCAGAGCGAATTGGGAAGCTGGTAATGCGACTACCATTTTGGCTCACGACAGTGCAGGTAACTATGCCGGTGCATTGGATCCAAGTGCTGTATTGCCAGCCCTGGCTGATGGCAACCCATTCAATGATCCGATTGCCATGGGAACCGGTGCGCCGACATTGCGTTTCACTGAAACCTTGCATCGAGTCAACAGTATCGGCTCTTCATTCGATTATGCGCTGGAAGTGGGTGATGTGCCATTAGTGCTCAGAGGCGAGTTTCTTTACGATGAAGGTGAGAAGCAGCCTGTCATCGATAAGTTTCTGCTGAGTATCGGTGATCTGACCAATGCGCTGAAAATGGAAGATGCTGACTACTTTAAGTATGTCATAGGTGCAGATATTACAGTAGCCACCAATCTGCTGGTGAGCGGTCAATTTATTCAGTTCCGCAATCTCGACTTTATTGAAGAATCGGATACCTGCCGGACTCAAACTGGTGTAACCATGGATTGCAGCCGCTATACCGCCGATTTTGCAACAATGAATCTGGCGAATGGCTTGAAAAAGGGTTACGAAGATAAAGAGTTCTATTCGATCTTTTTCTCCAAACCTTTCGGCGAGTCTCAGGAGCATCGTTGGAACAATATCTTTATCTACGAAGAAGGGGGCGGCAAGTGGAATCGCTTCGATGTGGAGTATACCTTCACCGATACCTTGCTTGCTTCAGTGGAGTGGAACAACTATTGGGGTGATGAAAACACTACCTTTGGCCAGTTCAGAGACTCCTCTAACTTCCAAGTGGGTCTGAAATGGATCTTTGAGTAATTTCTAACGGAGTTACTTGAGTTAACCCTTCGGAAGCAGGCGTTCGCACTTGTCTGTGCGGGCGCCTGCCAAATCGCAGAGATATCGAGGAGTATGGGCCATGAGCGGCTCTGCATCTAATAATCAAACTAATAACTCTATGGCTGAGCGCTATGCGGATTTTGTCATAAAATTCCGTTGGCCTCTGATGCTGATCCTTCTGGTGGTCACTATTGTGGCTGCCCTGCAGATAAAAAATCTGGATATGCGCAACGATCCAGACACACTATTACCCCCCAGCAATCGCTACGTGGCAACCAATCTCTATGCAGAGCACAACTTCGGCATGGGAAACCTGATGGTTTTCACCTTGCGGATCAACGAAGGTGATGTTTACAAAGGCTGGTTTGTTAATAAGGTTCAAGAGATACACAATCGTTTGGTGAATCTACCCACTGCCCGTGAGTCCAACTTTATTGATATAGCTGCGAAAAAGATCAAATACATGGGTGCTGATGAGAATGGTCTGGTATTCAAACGCCTGATACCGACCGAGGGCATCAGCAGTGAAGCGGAAAAAGCGGAGCAGCAGCTTGTTTTTCTGAAAGATGGTGTGGAAAACAATCCTGTAATAGGGCCGATGTTGATCGGTTTCGAGGATGCTGAAGGGAATAAGTGTGAATTCAAGGATAAGGATTCCAAAAACTGTACTGCCAAGTCCCTCTACATCATTGGCGACTATACCGATGATGTTAAGGAGATCTATCTCCCCTGGGTGCGTGAAATTCGCGCCATGATGGATGAGTATAGTGAGGATGAGAGATTCGAAGTCTTGGTCGCAGGTGAGCCCTACTTCCTGGCCTGGATGTTAGCCGACCTGGTGAATAAATGGTGGCTGTTTGTCATCTCCTTTGCGATTGTTATTGCTGCGCTTTGGTTTGAATTTCGTAACTGGAGAGGATCCCTGTTTCCGATCATTGGTGTCAGTGCAACCATTATACTGACACTCGGATTGATGGGTTTTTCTGCATTTAAACTTACTACCATGATGGTATTGACCCCAATGTTGCTGCTGGCCATTGGTATTGGTCACTCCGTTCAGGTAACCCGGCGGTTTATGCAGGAGCAGGCTGCATCAGGCAGTTGTGAATCCGCTGCAAGGGTTTCCATATCCCATACAATCGTGCCTGCAAGCTTGTCTATCGTTACCGATATGGTCGGTTTTGCGACCCTTGCCACGGTGGATATCTCGTTTTACAAGGCATACGCCTATTTCGGCATGTTCGGTATGCTGACTCTTTTGTTCACCACCACGACCCTCATACCGCTGCTGATGATGACCTTTCCGTGTAGTTCAAGCGAGACTAAAGCGGGGCACGAGCATGCATGGGAATCAAAGGTTGGTGGTTTTATCTCCGGGCTGCTAACCGGCCCAGGAAAATTGATTCCTATTGGCATTGTTGTGGCGATCATGGGTTGGTCTGTCTACGAGACAGATATTCTGAACGGCACCAGTAAAGATCTGATGCCAGGTGTGGAAAAGGGTATTAACTACTCCCGCGCCGCCTTTAAGGAAAAGTCGATAACCATTCAGCATATCGAGCGTCTGAACGATATCATGCCTGGTGTGATTTCGGTTTCTATTCCAATTCGTGGCAAGGAGCCAACGGCTGAACTCTGTGTTGAGACCTATTTTCCTGAGGAGATCTATGACATAGAGGATCCACTAGAGAAGATCGCACAGTGTGAGAGAGCCAAGGCTGAACTGGGATGTTGGGATCCAGATCCATGCGGTGCTCAGGGCATTTTCAATCAGGCAGATGTCCTGGCTGATATAGAGGCCCTCGAAGAGTGGATGAGAGCCCATCCATTTATCGGTTTTACCGGATCTTATGCACAATATATTCGTTTGGTAAATATGCTGTTGACTGCAGAACCGGGAGAGCAACCGGATGTTAAAGATCTATATATCCCAACCTCAGCAAAACTTCGTTCTATCGATCCAGATGATGACAGGGGTGGTGATGACATAGTTCAGCTCTACAACGGTCTATTGGAGACAATGACTGAAGAGGGGGATATGGACTCCTTCGTCATGAAGAATTGGAATGAAGGTGTGGTGATGGGCTTTGTCAACACCATGGATCCTGTAGAGACGCACCAGGTCACGATGGATATTCAGCAATATATTGAAGACCATAAAAATGATGTAGGATTCCAGAAGGTTAACTTTGGCCTGCGTTCAGGGCCTGTTTCCGATCTCTCAGGTGACACCAATGAACTCTCCGTTGATGGCCCCGGTTATGTCACACCAGGCTTGGGCGGGTTTCTCGGTGCTACAGAGGCTACCCGTGAGGTGGCGGTGGATAACTGGCTCTCTGGTCCTCTGTTAACCGCCGCAGCAGTATTCGTTATTGCCGCTCTGATTTTCCGCTCCTTGATCGTCTCCAGTATTTTAATGGTGTTGCTGTTCATCACCTTGTTCGCCCAATATGGCCTGGGTGGTTATATGACCAGTGTCCAGAACTGGTCGGGTAATCTCGCATTCCATCTGCAAGTGGCACTGAGTATCGCCATGGGGTTGGGAATCGATTACGGCATCTACATGATGTCCCGGCTCAAAGAGGAGATGCAGGCAACAGCGGGTAACTGGCAGCAGTCATTGGTCAACACCCTGAATACCACCGGCTCGGCGGTAATCATCTCTGTGGTTGTGCTTTTGGGCTGTTTCATCCCATTGTTGAATACTGATCTGGCAAACACCTGGGGACTGGGTATCTACATCAGTCAGGCACTGTTAATCGATGTAGTTACCGCATTGACCATATTGCCGATGCTGGTAGCCTGGCTGAAACCAAAATTTGTATTTGGTGAATATAAAAACTAGAAAAGTTAACTGGGCTTAGTCTCAGTATGATTTCAAGCCGGCTTTATGCCGGCTTTTTTATTGTCCTGCTGATGAGAAAGAGATCTATCCTCTATTCATAGATGTCGTAGCCTGGATGGAGTGCAGTGGAATCCAGGGGATTAAGCGCACCGAGCACCCCGGATTCCGTTCCACTCCATCCAGGCTACCTTGCTGGGTATCTACATCAGTCAACCACTGTTAAATAATGTGTCTACTGCATTGACCATATTGCGATGCTGGTGACCGCTGATATCTAACCCTCAAGTGCAGATATCAGGATCGTCTGGAAGTTTTATTATGCTCTGTTTGTCGGTTGCGGCGATGTTTGAAAAAGAGTCGCATACGCTCAGTGAATGGCAGATTGCGTAAAGGACAGGTTATAGCTAGTGAGGCAGGTGGGTTCGGTGATTCATCCCAATCGTTGACAATGCAGCCGTCGCTTAATTTGATCAAACGGCTGGCTGCTCTCTTAACATCCGGGTCATGAGATGAAATCAGAAAGGTGGTACCCAGGCGTTCATTCAATGAGTGCATCAGCTCTACCAGGTGTCTGCCGGTAATTGAATCCAGGTTTGCGGTTGGTTCATCAGCTAGAATGATTTTTGGCTCTGTAGCAAGAGCACGGGCAACGGCAACCCGTTGTTGCTGTCCACCAGAGAGTTGATCGGGACGTCGGTATCCCAGATGTTCGATCTCTACCTGATGCAGCCAATGGTTGGCGATCTCCATACTCTCCTGTCTGCTTTTACCCTGGAGTTGACAGACATAAGCGACATTTTCACGAGCACTCAATACGCGAATCAGGTTATAGGCCTGGAATACAAAGCCGATATGGTCAAGACGAAACTGGGTGCGCTGATCACCTGTCATGCCAAGAATATCCTGGTTCAGAACTTCAACCTTGCCACGATCAGCAGACTCCAAGGAGCCAACTATATTCAATAGCGTGCTTTTTCCCGATCCTGATCGTCCGGCAAGCACTACGAACTCGCCCGCTTTAATCTCCAGATTGATACCGTGAAGTGCAGGGTAGGGCATGGTGCCTACCCAGTAGCACTTATGCAGGTCACTGGTTCGGATAATGGTTGTAGCGTTTTCTTCTGACATGGGCAACCTATTGGATACGTAGTGCCTGACTAAGTGACAATCGAGTGGCTTTCCATGCCGGGTAGATACCTGCAAGTAGTGTAGCCGTAAGGGAGGCCAGAAGAATTTTAATGGCTGAGTTTTGGGTCAACTGGGGATGGATAACCGGATCCATATAGAAAAATTCAAAGGCATTGGAGTAACCTGTCAGGTCTATGCCGGAATCAGCGAGTGCGTAGACTATAAGGCCTGCGACAAGATAACCCAAAATAGCGCCAATCAGGATTAACAGTACAGCTTCAAGCAATAGCATAAAAAAGAGTTGATAGGGTTTGGTACCGATCGCGATCATTACGCCCAACTCTTTTTGGCGTTCATGAAGGGAGATCAGCATGGTGTTGAGGATCTCAGTGAGTACCAGCACAATGACAACAATCAAGATCACTAATCCATAGGCGTCACTGAATTCGAGCCACTGTCTGACCATTGGATCAAGCTCCTGCCAGGGCATGATTTCATAGGTGTTCTCAGATAGTTGTTGGGCGAATAGACGATATAGTTTATCAGTCTGATGGTGTTCGTCTGCTCTTATCACGATATCGGTAACTGCCTGCTGCATCTGCAACCATTGCTGCGCACCCTTAAGGGTGATCAATGCCAGGGTGCGATCTATTTGTGGCGCCCCTGTCTCCAATATTCCTCGTAAATAGAAGACCTCAGAGATCATCTCGCCACTGGGGCGCTGAGTCATGAGAACTACCCGGTCACCTAATTCAGCACCTAGATTTTGAGCGATGGTCAGGCCTAATAGCAGGTCATTTGTCATACCTGGCTGCAGCCAGCGACCCGATTTGACACTTTGATCCATGGAGGTGACCCATGTCTCCTGCTCTGGATCAGTGGCCATGATTTGCACGCCGGCGCTGCTGCCGCTGACTGAAGCAAGTCCTGAAGTTCGAATGCGTTCAGTCCAGCCGAAAATTTCCGGATAGGACTCCATGAATCGGGTGATCTCCTCCGGATTTGAAATTTGATCGCGCAGATTTTGTGAAACTTCGAACCCTTTAGCGTGGATTTGAACATGCCCGGTAAAGCTAAGAATAAAGTTGGTCTTCATTTGGCTCAGCCAACCATCATTGAGCGCACTCAGTAGGGTCAATGTGGCGATACCAAAAATCATGGTCAACAAGGTGATGGTTGTACGTCGGCGGTTTCGTAATAAATTACGATATGCCAGTGCAAGATAGGTCAGAGGCCCGAGGCGTGTTCGGCTAACCATTTCGAATTGCCTCGACTGGCTGAAGCAGGCTGGCTCGCCAGGCTGGGTAGATGCTGGAGAGGATAGAGGCGAAGAAAATGGCACTGGCAGTGATGCCGAGATGGTCAAGTTTTAAATGGGGATAGATCAATGGGTCGACATAAAATCGAGAGGTCGATCCAAGTAGAATTGAGAGATCAATGCCGACCATTCCTGTGATTGAAATTAGGGTATACCCAAGCAGGATTCCAAGCAGAATACCTAAAATACCGATGATCCCCGCCTCAGTCATCATCAACAGCGCAATCTGTCGACGGGTAGTACCGATGGCCATCAGAATCCCGAATTCCCGGGTTCTATCCAACATGGATAACAGTAAGGTATTCAACTCTCCGGCCAAGACAATAAAGAGTACAACCCCAAGGAAGAGGAAGAGAAAACCATTGTGCAGAGTAACCCACTCCTTCATTACCGGAAACATAATATACCAGGGCATGATCTCTAGATTTTCGTCGGATAGCGCAAGATTAAGATTTGTAATCAACTCGGGAAGCAGTTTCTCATCGATATTGATCACAAAGGTTGTTACACGTGCTTGCATATCTACCATCTCCTGGAGCGTTGCAAGGCTGGTGATGGCCATACCCTTATCAAGGCCCATTTCACCACTGGTGATGATGCCAACCAGTGTGAATGATTCAGCGATCATTGCACCATATCGGTCATAGCCGATTATGATTACCTCATCTCCGAGATTGACCTGAAGGTTGTTTGCTGTCGTTGCACCAAGTATTAGTGTGTAACTGTCATCCGGTTGTAGAAAGCGGCCAATGCCGATTCGTCTATTAAGTTCGGTAACTCTTGTTTCATTGACTGGATCCATGCCGATCAGCATCACCCCTTGGGTGGTGCTATCCGAAGCCGCCAGGCCAAATGATTCCAGTCGCTGACTGTAGTTTTCAACGCCAGCACTCTCAAGAGCGTTGGAGACTCTATCAGCATTGGGGATAGCCAGTGAGAGGTTGGGTTGTTGAAAAAAGCCTTCACGGTGTATTTGTAGAGTACCGATGATTGCTTTCTGAAAATTGCCGAGCATGTTTCGGTGAAGACCCTCATTGAATCCCCAAAGGAAGATCAATGAAGCAAGGCCGACAGAAATAGCACCTGCAGTCAGCAGGGTACGTCGAGGGTGCCCCACAAGATTTCGCAGTGCCATGGTTAATAGATTGGTGTTGAACGATGACATCGAGTAGGCAATCCACTGCCTGGTCTTTGTTAACAGGCCCTAAGAGATAATCTCGGTCAGCTTTCCGCCACAGGTGATCTTCAGCCTATTGTTTTTGCATAGGTGAAAAGAGCTGTGGTTCCAGCGGTATGTCGAACTGTATCGATTGTAGGGTGATAATTGTGCTTTTTCCTTCTCCATCCTGGGGTTGCATGGTCCATCGTGTTGGTATCACCCTTCCTCCCATCTCCTCTATCTGGTCAAATACCATCATGCGTTTGACCCTTTTCTTACAATGGTAAGCCATATCCAGAGGAATGCCATCCCCACGAATGCGTCTGATCAGTTTTTTCCAGGTAACTGTGGTCTCAGGGGCCGGGATAGATTCAATGGTAATGATGGCGTCGTCACCCTCACCCTGCTGATCGATGATTTGATGTGTATGCCCGTCGATCATCGTGTCAGTTTCCAGCAGATCCTGGTTATTGAAATCAGAACCCATCCAGGGGTCTTGCATCATTGCGGGGGAGATTTTGATCTGACGACGAAGTTTGGGTAGATACATAGAAAGGACATTGTCCACCTTAAGAAATACCGTTCCCTTGGTTTTCCGGGGTGAGAGTATCTCCATGCGAAAGCGATTATCACGCATATCATCATGGCTGCGAAAGGTCATGGTTCTTTGCCAGTCCGGGCGCAGGATGTCGATGCGGTACTCAGCAACGGTACCCTCTGAACGCATAAGCGCTTCTGTCTTTTGTAACAATTCAAGCGCTTCCTTTGCGGAATCACCAGCCAACGTCCCTGAAGTGGTGAGAATAAGCAGCCAAAATGTTGTGAAGACTCTAACCATTGAAAAACATACTCTGAAACTCGGAAATCATTCAATGCCATTATAAGCATTTCATAATATATAGCCAGTCTAAGGAAAATGGCCAAGTGAAAAACGCTTCCTGTTTAAACAGGATAGAGTGATTTCTCTTTCTAAACAGGAGCTTGAGTATGTTACCGGCTGCTATGTAGTTGATTCATCGCTTTTTGGAGTTCCCCTTGCAGGATCACTGGCAGGCAGTCGATTGCCTTGTCGATCCCCTGGTCGATGGACTCTCTATCGGCTTTTGAGGGACGGCCGAGTACATAATTGACCACAGCAGCACGGTCATTTGGGTGGTCAATGCCGATTCGTAAGCGGTGAAAATTACGATTTCCCAGGGCACTCATGATATCCCTCAGGCCATTGTGTCCAGCGTGACCGCCCCCGGTTTTAAGGCGAACCTCTCCTGGTGCCAGGTCAAGTTCATCATGGACAACCAGAATCTCATTTGGGTCAATCCGAAAGTAGTTGGCCAGACTTGAAAGTGCCTGTCCGCTTCTGTTCATGAAAGTGGTCGGCTTTAACAATCTTACCTCTTCACCATGCAGATTCAATTTACAGACCTGACCATGGTGCCTCGATTCCATTCGGAAGGGCTGGTGATGTTGATCTGCAAGTTTGTCGACAAACCAAAAGCCAGCGTTGTGGCGTGTCAGGTCGTAGTCTGGGCCAGGATTGCCGAGACCGACAATGAGCCTAATGGGTTGGGATGGCATGGGAGGTGTACTTTGGGGAGATAAGGGGGGGTGACCCCCCCTTGGGATACAGGTCTATTCTGTACCTTCCTCACCCTCTTCAGAATCAGCAGATTCCTCATCTTCACCCTTATGGGTGGTGTGAATAGTCACGATGATAGGATCTTCATTACCTTCATGGGTGATCAATTCAACACCATCAGGGAGTTTAACTTCAGAAGCATGCAGAACAGCCCCAAGTTCCAGGTTGCCCAGATCAATCTCGATGAATTCGGGCAGATCCTTAGGCAGACAGCTGATCTCCATGTCAGTCATCACATGGCTGGCTTGTCCGCCGGACTTGACGCCGGGGCAGGTCGCCTCATTGATGAAGTGTATCGGTACATGCAGGCGAATCTTCTCATCAGCCTGTACTCGCTGAAAGTCTACATGTAGCAGGAAAGGCTTTGCTGGATGGCGCTGCAGATCTTTCAATACAACAGTCTCTTCCTTGCCATCAATTTTCAGAGAGAGCAGGTTCGAGTAGAAACCCTCATTCTCGAGCGAATGGACAATTTCATTGTGCTGCAGGGAGATCGGGGTTGGATCCTTGTGTGCACCATAGACGATGCCTGGGATCAGGCCGGCGCGACGCAGGCGGCGGCTCGCACCTTTCCCATTATCGCTCCGTAACTGGGCGTTGATTTCAAAACTGGCAGACATGGTATTCTCCGTATCTGTTAGGTCAATAGGGATGCCGCTTCGCGACCAAGCAGCACCACCGCTGCATTGACAGCGGACGCGCGATTCTATCAGGATTGGCCATAATTTCCAGCCCCAAAATAGAAAATCGCCACTGTTTGGCGACAGTGGCGGTTTTCAGTCTTCCGTTATAAGTTGGTTTTGCCCGATTGATCTCCACATCAATATCTTCGTCATGGAACTGGATCATAAGATAGCTCCTCAATTGCCCGGTCTGGCAACTGACTAAAGGATAGGGGGATTTGATTGGTGCAGGTCTGAGCGTCGGGTACTGTTCAGTCGATGAATAGAGAGCTGACCGACTCTTCATTTGAAACACGGCGCATGGTTTCAGCGAGCAGTTCAGCAATCGATACCTGACGTATAACACTACACTGCTTTGCCTCTTCCGATAGAGGGATTGTATTGGTGACCACCAACTCATCTAGCTGAGAGTTGCTCAAATTTGTAACTGCAGGGCCAGATAGTACAGGATGGGTACAGTAGGCAACCACTTTCGCCGCACCATGATCCTTCAAGGCGTTGGCTGCCTGACAAAGGGTGCCGGCTGTGTCCACCAGGTCATCGATGAGGATGCAGCTGCGGCCCTCGACCTTACCGATGATGTTCATTACTTTGGCTTCATTGGGCTGAGGACGACGTTTGTCGATTATTGCAAGATCTGCATCATCCAGACGTTTTGCCAGTGCCCGGGCTCGCACTACACCACCAACATCGGGTGAGACAACAACAATATCCGGGTGCTTTTGGCGCCATACATCTCCCAGCAGGATTGGGGAAGCGTAGACATTGTCGACTGGGATGTCGAAAAATCCCTGAATCTGGTCTGCATGGAGGTCGACAGTCAATACGCGATCAGCGCCAGCGGTAGCGATCATCTTGGCTGCCAGTCTGGCAGTAATCGGCACCCTGGCAGAGCGTGGACGTCTGTCCTGACGGGCATAACCAAAATATGGAATGACCGCGGTGATGCGGTCGGGAGATGACCAGCGCATAGCGTCGATCATCACCAGTAGTTCCATCAGGTTTTCATTAGTGGGCGCGGATGTCGGTTGAACGATGAAAATATCGCGGCCTCGAACATTCTCATGGATCTCAGCCATGACTTCGCCATCGCTGAATCGTCCCACTTGCATCTTACCCAGTGGGAGATTGAGATGACTCACGATTTCGGCAGTGAGTGCTGAGTTGGCATTGCCCGAGAAGACCGTCATGGCGTTGGATGGCACGGTACTAATCCTCTGTCGTGAAAATGGTTTGCAGAGAAATGGCTGGGGCGGCAGGATTCGAACCTACGCATGCTGGGATCAAAACCCAGTGCCTTACCGCTTGGCGACGCCCCAATTAACTCTTTTCTTTCTGGAACATGTCCAGCAATGGGGAGCTGTTAAGCCCCTGAGCAACAAAACCCGTGAGATCGGTAGGAAGCCGATCCAGCATCTCATCTGCCTCTCGCCGTTCAGCGAATTCTGCAAATAAGCATGCCCCTGTACCCGTCAGTCGTGCATCGGCATGCCGATTAAGCCAATCCATTGCCTTTGCTACTTGAGGGTAGCGTCTGATGACTACGGGCAGGCAGTCATTCTGTTTGTTGCCATCTAGAAAGGCGCGTATTTTGATGCGGGGTGAGTGGCGTGTCAAATCAGGTTGTCCGAATATCTCCGCTGTGGAGATGTGACAAGGGGGATGTATCACCAAAAACCAGCTCTCCGGGAGCTCTATGTCTGTGATTTTCTCACCAATTCCTTCTGCCCAGGCTGCATGCCCATGGATGAAGATGGGCACATCAGCACCCAGGGAGAGTCCGATATCCATTAGCTGTTGATTGCTTAAATTTATATCCCAAAGTCGATTCAGAGCGACCAGCGTGGTTGCTGCATCTGAACTGCCGCCACCGAGTCCTCCCCCTATAGGCAGGGACTTCCGCAGGTAAATGTCTGCTCCAAATGGTGTTTTACTCAGGTTTTGTAAGATTTTAGCAGCCCGAAAAGAGAGGTTTTGCTCCTTTGTGACACCAGGCAGGTTATCGGATAGGTGAATCTCTGCGTCACTGCGCAGATGAAAATCGAGCTGGTCAGAGTGGTCTAGGAATTGAAATACTGTTTGCAGGTTGTGGTAACCATCAGCCCTTCTGCCTGTAATGCGCAGCATCAGATTGAGTTTTGCGGGGGCCGGACAGCTTAAAAAATCCGGGGAGTGCTTCGGATGAGTTGACACAGAGTTGTCTGAATCTAGTTTTCAACACCCAGGCGCATCATGGCGGGTCTGATAAAACGATTATCAGGCTCTCTCTCATTTGCCGCATCCCAGATTTCAAGAGCACGTTGCTGTTGCCCCATGACCCATAGCACTTCTCCCAGATGGGATGCGATTTCAGCATCAGGGCTGATTTCAGCCGCCTTTTCAAGATGAGCCAGAGCGGCTTCATAATTGCCGAGACGGTACTCAACCCAGCCGATACTATCCAAAATCGCAGGATTGTCCGGTTTTAGTGAAAGTGCCATCTGAATATACTCTTTTGCCTCATCGAGTCGGTCAGTTTGATCCGCCAGGGTGTAACCCAGTGCATTCAAGGCGTCAGCATGTTTGGGTTGAGTTGCAAGGATCTTGCGGAGATCCTGCTCCAGCAGGTCGACCCGTTTCAGGTCGGCAGCATTGAGTCCGCGGGCATAAAGCAGCTCTATGTTGTCTGCAAATCGGCCAAGAGCCTTAGTGTAAACCTCATGTGCTAAGGCGTAGTCACGTGCCTCTCGCAGTAACTCTGCCTCTATCATGTAGAATTTTAGCTGATCACGTGACTGGTTTACCCGCAGGCGCTGCAGTGTCTCTCTGGCCTGTTTGAGATTGCCTTGATCGGAGAGTATTTTAGCGATGCGTACCTGGGCATCGGCTAAATGCTTTCCTTCAACGCGGCTATAGCGATCGAGGGCGCTTTCAACTGCTTCTTGCTCTTCAGCGATAGCCCCCAGGTAAAAATTGGCCTCATTACGTTTAGATCTGTTTTTGGTCAGTTTTGATAGATAGTTTGATGCCTCGTCATATTGGTCGAGCTGCATGTAGATCATGCCGAGTGAGAAAGTGAAATCGCTGTTATCCGGTGCCAGTTGATGGAGCTTCAGAAACTGCTGCAGTGAGGCTTCAGGTTGATTAACCTCCAGAAGTACTCTTGCGTATGCATGTCCAAGTTTGATGTTGTCAGGCTGATCCTGGACGGCTTGTTTAAGAAATTCGACCCCCTTTTGATCCTGTTTTAACGCAATCAATGTATGGGCTTTAAGCACCAGGCTTTGTGTGGATTTAGGGTCGATCAGGAGGGATTTCTCAATATATCCAAGAGCTAATTCACGTTGTTTGGCGTGATTGGCAACCAGGGCGAGGGCGTAAAGCGCCTGGCTGGAATCTGTATCCTGAGGAATCAGTTGCTGCATTATCGCCAGGGATTTATTGGGATTCCCGGATTTTTCGGCGATGGCTGCCGCCTGTACGTAGCCTGATTGGCCATTCTTGTTGGCAATTTTTATTACCTTTTGAAGCTGAGTAATGGCCTCGTTCATTTGCTCATCGCGAATATTGATGATGGCAGCAATTTGGTAGGCCTTAAGCTCATCCGGATCTATTTCCATCCACAGCTTGGCTGCGGTCAGTGCCTCATCTGGAAGATTGGCTTGCAGCGCAAGGCTGGTAGCGCGTTCTGCAGACATGGCATCTCTCGACTCCCTGGCAACCTGCAGCGCATGCTCGAAAGCCATAGGCTGCTTACCCCGTTGGGCTGCAATTTCACTGGCCAGAGTGTGGTAGACGAGGTCGTTTGTCAGCGAATCTGAAGTCTGTTCTGTCAGCTTTGAACTCTTCTCAGTTTCTACCGGGGCAGATGAGCTGGGCGCATTGAGGTTTGGGTTGCCGGCACAGGCAGAAAGAAGCAGGCAGATTAAGATGGTGGCTCTATTCATTTGGTTCGCTGATTTCATGCGCCTTCAATGCGCTGTAATTCGTCGGGTTTACTGTTCTAGTGTACCTCGTCATAGACTCTGTACCATTCAGAGCCGCCCCAATACGTCAGATCAAGGCGCGGCTCGCAGGGAATGGCAGGCCCTTTACAAGAGCCACAACGCAGAGCTGGCGTATTGGGGCGGCTCCCTCCGGGCGAGCCTGGAAGGGGTTATCCGCGGCGTTATGCCTCTTGGCAAGGGAGGGGCCATTCCCTGCGAGGCATGCCTAGCGGCTAACCCCTTCCAGACTCGCTGAATGGTACAGAGTCTATGACGAGGTACACTAGGCTCTAGTAGAAATGTAAATGACACTGGCTGCAAGCCTTAATTCTGAACAGGTCTATGAAGTAGACAAAAAAATGTTTGAAATGTTTATTGACTTTGGCAAGGCTTGGCGTCAGAATGCCCGGCTCTCGCTAGGAGGGGTTCCCGAGTGGCCAAAGGGATCAGACTGTAAATCTGACGGCTCAGCCTTCGGAGGTTCGAATCCTCCCCCCTCCACCAGGTAACATTGAGAATGAGGTTTTTATTATCCTGCATCTCGATATATCCTTCCGTGCTGTAGAGCAGAGGGAGGATGCGAACCTGAGTTGGTTCGTTAGTAGTGGCGCTTAAAGCGACTTTTGGATTATAAAGTGCTTGGCGCAATGCCCTCAGGGCAAAGGGTCGGAGGCTGGGAGCAACCTTCTATCCTCTGCTGTGTTGGTTTGTAGCGGTTATGGTGAGCGACGCGTCGCTTGGCTGCGCGGGTGTAGTTCAATGGTAGAACTTCAGCCTTCCAAGCTGAATACGTGGGTTCGATTCCCATCACCCGCTCCATTGATTATCTTAGGTCAATTTAGTTTGATTGGCCAATCGACGGCGTACTGCGTGGCGGTATCGCCGTTTGTTCTGTGCCGACGGTCGAGTTGCTGTGTTGTGACCTATATAGACTTTAGGTGATGAAAATTTGCCCAGATAGCTCAGTTGGTAGAGCACACCCTTGGTAAGGGTGAGGTCGGCAGTTCAAATCTGCTTCTGGGCTCCAAATATTGAACGGCGTGCGGAAGCGCGCGAATTTGTCTTTATACAATAAATAGAGAACCTGGAGAGAAACTCATGTCCAAGGAAAAATTCGAACGCACAAAGCCGCATGTCAATGTGGGCACGATTGGTCACGTAGACCACGGCAAGACCACGCTGACGGCGGCCATCACAACAGTCCAGGCGGCCAAGTATGGTGGCGAGCAGCGTGCCTTTGACCAAATTGATAATGCACCGGAAGAGAGAGAGCGTGGTATTACCATAGCGACCTCGCACGTGGAGTATGAGTCAGATACACGTCACTATGCCCATGTGGACTGCCCAGGACATGCTGACTATGTAAAGAACATGATCACAGGTGCGGCACAGATGGACGGTGCGATCCTGGTGGTATCAGCAGCAGATGGCCCAATGCCACAGACCCGTGAGCATATCCTGTTGTCGCGTCAGGTAGGTGTACCGTACATCGTGGTCTACCTGAACAAGGCAGACATGGTAGATGACGAAGAGCTGCTTGAGCTGGTAGAGATGGAAGTGCGTGAGCTGCTGGACAGCTACGAATTTCCAGGAGACGACACCCCGATCGTAGTGGGATCGGCGCTGAAAGCGCTGGAGGGTGATACCTCAGAGATTGGCAGTCAGTCAATCGACAAGCTTGTAGAGGCGCTGGATACCTATATTCCAGAGCCGGAGCGTGCAGTAGATGGTGCGTTCCTGATGCCGATCGAAGATGTGTTCTCGATCTCTGGACGCGGCACCGTAGTAACGGGTCGTGTGGAGCGAGGGGTAGTCAAGGTTGGTGAAGAGATCGAGATTGTTGGTATTAAAGATACCACCAAGACGACTTGTACCGGTGTAGAGATGTTCCGCAAGCTGCTTGATCAGGGTGAAGCGGGAGATAACGTAGGCGTTCTGCTGCGTGGTACGAAGCGTGATGAAGTTGAACGTGGCCAGGTATTGGCACATCCAGGTTCAATAACACCGCACACCCATTTTGAGTGTGAAGTGTATGTATTGAGTAAAGATGAAGGTGGACGACATACGCCATTCTTCAGTAACTACCGTCCGCAGTTTTACTTCCGTACAACTGATGTGACCGGAGCTTGTGATCTTCCCGAGGGCGTAGAGATGGTAATGCCCGGAGATAATGTGAAGATGGTTGTAAAACTGATAGCACCGATCGCGATGGAAGAGGGTCTGCGTTTTGCGATCCGCGAAGGTGGTCGGACAGTGGGTGCCGGTGTGGTATCCAAGATTATCGAGTAACTCGATAGTGAGTGTGCGGGGCTGGCCATAGGCCAACCCCGCTTTGTTTTTTTTAGGCCAATGGCTCAATTGGTAGAGCAGCGGTCTCCAAAACCGCAGGTTGGGGGTTCGAGTCCCTCTTGGCCTGCCAAACAACTGGCAAACAGATATTATGAATGCGAAGACCCAGGTGGAGGCGTCCGGTCTCGATACCGTCAAGTTGATTCTTGCGGTCGGGATAATTGTGGGAGCCATTCTTGGTTTCTACTATCTCGATGCGTACTCGCAGCTTCTGAGAGTGATCGGGCTGTTGGTGATGATGGGGCTGGCCGCGCTGTTGGCTTATCAGACAGTGCTGGGTAAATCGGTTTGGGATTTTGCCTCGGCAGCTAAGATGGAGGTCCGCAAAGTTGTGTGGCCAAGTCGCCAAGAGACTGTGCAGACAACACTGATTGTATTCGTCATGGTTCTGTTTATGGGTGTCATCCTGTGGCTGTTTGACATGATGTTAGGCGCGATATTGCGCGCATTGACTGGATCTGGTTAAGGGGTGGTGAGATGACCATGCGTTGGTATGTAGTGCACGCCTATTCCGGCTTTGAGTCTCAAGTAAAGCGTTCCCTCGTGGAGCGCGTTGAACGTTTTGACATGCAGGATAAGTTTGGCGAAATACTCGTCCCCACCGAAGAGGTGGTTGAGATGAGAGCTGGACAGCAGCGAAAGAGCGAGCGTAAGTTTTTTCCTGGTTATGTTCTTGTGCAGATGGAGATGACGGATGAAACCTGGCATCTCGTAAAGGACGTGCCGAAGGTAATGGGTTTTATTGGCGGCACCGGTGACCGGCCTGCGCCGATCTCTGAGAAGGAGGCGAACGCCATTCTGCAGCGCGTGCAGGAAGGTGTTGAGAAGCCTCGTCCTAAGATCCTGTTTGAACCTGGCGAAGTGGTTCGGGTCACAGATGGTCCGTTCAACGACTTTACCGGTGTGGTGGAAGAGGTCGACTACGACAAGAGTCGCCTGAAGGTTTCAGTGCTGATTTTTGGTCGCTCAACCCCAGTTGATCTGGAGTTTGGCCAGGTCGAGAAGGGTTAAGTCCCTAATATTTCTGACTGGCGCTTGGTTGAATAAGCTTTAACCGACCGCCAGTTAAGTTACAAACTATTGATGGGGAGTCGGGGTGAAAGTCCTCGGCGTCTGTACCCGGAGAAGAGGTAAACATGGCTAAAAAGATTATGGCTTACATCAAGCTTCAGGTGAAAGCTGGTGAAGCTAACCCAAGTCCTCCTGTTGGTCCTGCGTTGGGTCAGCATGGTGTGAATATCATGGAATTTTGTAAAGCATTCAACGCCAAGACCCAGAGCGTTGAGAAAGGGCTGCCAATTCCTGTTGTGATCACGGTCTACAGCGACCGCTCATTCAGTTTTATCACCAAGACGCCTC
Organism: Candidatus Thiodiazotropha sp. 6PLUC1; assembly: GCA_040506705.1. Lineage (GTDB taxonomy): Bacteria > Pseudomonadota > Gammaproteobacteria > Chromatiales > Chromatiaceae > Thiodiazotropha. Next base: position 59,747 of record JBEVWG010000016.1, on the reverse strand, counting down.
CTGCTTCTGTGCTACTGAAGAAGGCGCTTGGTCTGCCTAAGGGTAGTTCAACCCCTAATACTGACAAGGTTGGTAAGGTGACCCGTCAGCAGTTGGAAGAGATTGCGACGATCAAAATGCCGGATCTTACTGCTGCTGATATGGATGCAGCTGTACGTACCATTGCTGGCAGTGCTCGTCAGATGGGGCTCGAAGTCGAGGGGGTAGAATAATCATGGCTAAGTTGAGTAAACGCGCAAAGGCGATTCGCGAAAAGCTGGAGATCGGCAAGCTTCATCCTGCTGAAGAGGCTTTTAATCTGCTGAAGGAAGTCTCTACAGTAAAGTTCAGTGAGTCTGTCGATGTCAGTGTCAATCTGGGTGTCGATGCACGTAAATCTGATCAGGTCGTTCGTGGTGCTTCTGTACTCCCTCACGGAACGGGTAAGACTGTTCGTGTTGCGGTTTTTGCTCAGGGTGCAAACGTTGACGCGGCTAAAGAAGCTGGCGCAGATATTGTTGGTTTTGAAGACCTCGCAGCGGATATCAAGGCAGGCAACATGAATTTTGATGTTGTCATCGCTTCTCCCGATGCTATGCGTGTGGTCGGTCAGTTAGGGCAGATCCTTGGTCCACGTGGTTTAATGCCGAATCCTAAAGTTGGTACGGTGACACCCAATGTGGCTGAGGCGGTGCAGAATGCCAAGGCTGGTCAGGTACGTTACCGTACCGATAAGGCTGGAATCATCCACTGCTCGATTGGCAAGGTTGATTTTGAAGCGCAAAAACTGAAAGAGAATCTTGAGTCGCTGTTGGCAGCATTGGTCAAAGCCAAGCCAAGCTCAGCAAAAGGCGTCTATCTGAAAAAGATTACTGTCTCCTCAACTATGGGGCCGGGTCTGACACTTGATCAGGCAACGCTGACTGTTTAATAGAATTACAGGGATATCTCGCGGTAATGCGTTGATACCCTTTTGAACTTTGGGGTGCCGGTTAACCGGTGCTATCAAAGACCGCAGGTGCATGTTGAGTCATGCTTAATCCTGCCTGCGCAGATGGCGCGCCCCCAATCAGGAATTACCTGGTGATGGCGTGCGAAAGGTTGCGACACGAAAGTGTCGTGTAGTGTGTTGGGAAAGGTTTGATTTCCCCATTATCAGGAGGTGACGACTTTGCCACTCAATATTGAGCAAAAGAAAGCCATCGTTGCCGAAGTCAATGATGTGGCCAGTAGTGCGTTATCAGCTGTTGCAGCTGAATATCGCGGTTTAACTGTCGAACAGATGACTCTGTTACGTCGCGAAGCGCGTAACAATGGCGTCTATCTGCGGGTAGTTAGAAACTCCTTGGCCAAACGTGCAGTTGAGGACACAGATTTTGCCTGTATGCAGGAAGGGTTCACGGGACCATTGATTCTCGCCTTCTCTCAGGAAGATCCGGGTTCTGCAGCACGTGTCATTAAGGACTTTGCTAAGGAACATAAGCTTCTTGAAGTCAAGATGGTATCTATTGGAGGCAAAATGCTTGCCCCAAGCGATATCGATACTTTGGCTAAGATGCCTACATATGACCAGGCGATCAGCTTGCTGATGGCGGTTATGAAGGCACCGACCGAGAAGTTGGTTCGCACCATGAACGAGGTGCCTGGCAAGCTGGTCCGGACTGTGGCAGCTATCAAGGACGCCAAAGAGGCGGCCTAATCGGCTTCATCTACATACAAAGTTATCGTACAAAATTTTTTCAGGAGTTAAATAATGGCCGTTTCTAAAGAAGATATTCTAGAAGCAATTGCCGAGATGTCTGTAATGGACGTTGTCGCATTGATCGAAGCAATGGAAGAAAAATTTGGTGTATCTGCAGCTGCCGCTGTTGCTGCTGCACCTGCTGCTGCTGGTGGTGGTGATGCTGCCGCTGCAGAAGAGAAGACTGAGTTTGACGTAGTTCTGACTGAGATCGGTGGCAACAAAATTTCTGTGATCAAGGCTGTTCGCGGAATGACCGGTCTGGGCCTCAAAGAGGCTAAAGAAGCTGTAGAAGGTGCACCTTCAACTTTGAAAGAGGGTGTCAGCAAGGAAGAGGCCGAAGAGGCCAAGAAGCAGCTTGAAGAAGCGGGCGCCAAAGCCGAGATCAAATAAGATTCTCGTCTCGATCGTCTGTAGACAAGTGCGGTTGAGGCTGGTGGCGTAATGCCGCCGGCCTTTTCCTGCTTGCACTGAGGGCTGTAAATATTAGATTCTGAATAAAATCGAGTCTGAGATTCCAAGCCGGGTTCCCTGAGCCAAAGAAGTCAGGAGATAGATTTAAGCGATGATGAATGTTGGTCACTAAGCCACTTTCGACATCGCAACCACCAAGCCTAAGACACTGAGGGATGGCAGCATGGCCTATTCTTTCACCGAAAAGAAGCGTATCCGTAAAGACTTCGGTAAACGACCCAGTATACTGGATGTTCCGTTTCTTCTTGCAACACAGATCGACTCATACAAGAGCTTTCTTCAGGACGGTGTAACACCTGATAACCGCCAGGATATCGGATTGCACGCCGCATTCAAGTCCGTAATGCCGATTACAAGTTATTCTGGCAATGCTGTTCTCGAATACGTGAACTACAAGCTGGGTGAGCCTGTTTTTGACGTACGAGAGTGTCAGCTTCGCGGCACTACTTATGCTGCGCCCCTGAGAGTTTTGGTACGCTTGGTTATCTACGACAAGGAGGCCCCAGCAGGCTCAAAAGTCGTTAAGGATATCCGTGAACAGGAAGTCTACATGGGTGAACTGCCCCTGATGACTGATACTGGTACCTTTGTTATTAATGGCACCGAGCGTGTCATTGTTTCTCAGCTACACCGCTCACCAGGTGTCTTTTTTGATCATGACCGTGGTAAGACGCACTCTTCCGGCAAGCTTCTGTTTTCCGCTCGCGTCATTCCATATCGTGGTTCATGGCTCGATTTCGAGTTCGATCCTAAAGATAATGTATTCGTCCGTATCGATCGTCGTCGTAAATTACCTGCGACCATTCTCTTGCGTGCGTTGGGCTATGAAGCTGAGCAGATTCTGGAGATGTTCTTCGAAACCGACAGCTTCAATCTGACCAAGCGCACTCTCAAGCTTGATCTTGTACCTGAAAGACTGCGCGGAGAGACCGTCAGTTTTGACATCAAGACTGGTGATAAGGTGCTTGTGGAGACAGGCAGACGGATTACCGCTCGCCATATTCGAGAGCTTGAAAAGGCCGGCGTCAATAAGCTGGATGTGCCTCGTGAATTTCTCTATGGCAAGGTGCTGGCCCACAATGTTGTCGACAAAGAGACCGGTGAGCTGATTGCAGAAGCCAATTCAGAAATTACTGAAGAGGTCTTTGATAAATTGCTCGAAAGTGGCGTGAAAAAGCTGCAAACGCTTTTCACCAATGATCTTGATCATGGCCCTTTTGTCTCGGAAACTCTGCGTATAGATCCGACAACCAACGAGCTGGAAGCCCAGGTCGAGATATACAGGATGATGCGTCCTGGCGAGCCTCCAACAAAAGAGGCTGCGCAGAATCTCTTCAATAATCTGTTCTTTACACCAGAGCGTTATGATCTCTCCGCTGTTGGACGAATGAAATTCAATCGTCGCCTGAGCCGCGATGATGAGACCGGTGAAGGTGTGCTCTCGAAAGAGGATATCGTCGATGTTCTGAACGAACTGATCAATATCCGTAATGGTAATGGTGTGGTCGATGATATCGATCATTTGGGCAACCGTCGTATCCGCTGTGTCGGTGAGATGGCTGAGAACCAGTTTCGAGTTGGTCTGGTGCGTGTTGAGCGCGCAGTCAAAGAGCGTTTGACCCAGGCTGAGTCCGAAGGTTTGATGCCCCAGGAGATGATCAACGCAAAGCCTGTTTCAGCTGCAATCAAAGAGTTTTTTGGTTCCAGTCAGCTGTCTCAGTTTATGGATCAGAACAATCCTCTGTCGGAAGTCACCCACAAGCGACGTGTATCTGCGCTTGGCCCTGGTGGTCTGGCCCGTGAGCGGGCTGGTTTTGAGGTGCGGGATGTGCACCCAACCCACTATGGACGTGTCTGCCCAATCGAGACCCCTGAAGGTCCGAACATTGGTCTGATCAACTCATTGGCTGTCTACTCAAGAACCAACAGATTCGGTTTCCTTGAGACTCCCTATCGTAAGGTTACCGACAGCAAGGTAACTGATCAGATCGATTATCTCTCTGCAATTGAAGAGGGGCGCTACGTTATCGCCCAGGCGAACGCATCACTTGATGACAAGGGGTGTCTGGCTGACGATCTTGTCTCCTCACGTTTCCAGAATGAGTTTACGCTCTCTTCTCCTGACAAGGTCCAGTATATGGACGTATCACCCAAGCAGATTGTTTCGGTGGCGGCCTCGCTGATCCCCTTCCTGGAGCACGATGATGCGAACCGTGCCTTGATGGGATCGAACATGCAGCGTCAGGCAGTACCGGTTTTACGTGCTGAGAAACCTTTGGTGGGTACCGGTATCGAGCGTGTTGTTGCAATTGACTCCGGCGTTACCGTTGTTGCTAAACGTGGTGGTGTCATCGAATCGGTCGATGCCGCTCGCATCGTGGTTCGGGTTAATGATGATGAGACCGAAGCCGGCGAACCGGGTGTCGATATCTATAATCTGACCAAGTACACCCGATCCAACCAAAATACCTGCATCAACCAGCGTCCTCTGGTTAATGTTGAAGATGTAATTGCCCGTGGAGATGTTCTGGCGGACGGACCCTCCACCGATCTTGGTGAATTGGCCTTGGGTCAGAACCTTCGGGTCGCATTCATGCCCTGGAATGGCTACAACTTCGAGGATTCTATTGCGATATCCGAACGTGTTGTCCAGGAAGATAGGTTCACTTCGATTCACATCGAAGAGATGACCTGTATGGCGCGTGATACCAAGTTAGGTCCTGAAGAGATCACAGGCGATATCCCGAATGTAGGTGAGGCTGCGTTATCCAAACTGGATGAGTCAGGTATTATCTATATTGGCGCAGAGGTTCGTGAAGGCGATATCCTGGTCGGCAAGGTGACTCCCAAAGGCGAATCGCAGCTGACTCCTGAAGAGAAGCTGCTTCGTGCAATTTTCGGTGAGAAAGCATCTGACGTTAAAGATACCTCTCTACGTGTCTCTTCCGGCATGATCGGTACCGTCATCGATGTTCAGGTGTTTACTCGTGACGGTGTTGAGAAGGATGCTCGTGCGTTGCAGATCGAGCAGGTAGAACTGGATCGTGTACGTAAGGATCTGGATGATCAGCTGCGTATTATGGAAGACGATACCTTCCAGCGTGTTGAAAAAATGCTGGTGGGTAAAATTGTCGATGGTGGTCCTGGCCATCTTAAAGCCGGTACTAAAGTCACCAAATCCTACCTTACCGAATTAGAGCGGGATAAGTGGCTGGAGATCCGCCTGCGTAATGAGGAATCTGCTGCCCAGCTGGAAGCGATTGCAGAACAGATCAAGGCACAGCGTGAAACCTTCCGTGACAAGTACGAGGAGAAGAAACGCAAGCTGACTGCTGGCGATGATCTTGCGCCAGGTGTATTGAAAATGGTTAAGTGCTACGTTGCGGTCAAACGTCGCGTTCAACCAGGTGACAAAATGGCCGGACGCCATGGTAACAAAGGTGTTATCTCCACCATCGTGCCAGTTGAGGATATGCCTTTCGATGAGCGTGGAGAGCCTGTTGATATTGTATTGAATCCTCTGGGCGTACCCTCACGAATGAATGTCGGTCAGGTGTTGGAGACCCATCTTGGGTTTGCGGCCAAAGGTGTAGGCCGTCGCATTGGTGAGATGCTGGATGCGCACAATAAAATGACCGAGTTGCGTGGGTTTTTAGATAAAGTCTATAACACCAGCGGAAAGAGAGAGGATATCGACTCATTTACCGATGAAGAGGTTGTTGTCATGTGCAATAACCTGAGAAGTGGTGTGCCCATGGCTACCCCTGTTTTCGACGGTGCGCATGAGTCAGAAGTCAAAAACATGCTCGAACTGGCTGGTCTGCCTGAGAGTGGTCAATGCAAACTGTTCGATGGTCGTACTGGTGACTCTTTTGAGCGTCAGGTTACGGTGGGTTACATGTATATGCTGAAACTCAACCATCTGGTTGATGACAAGATGCATGCCCGTTCAACTGGACCTTACAGTCTCGTAACCCAACAGCCGTTGGGTGGTAAGGCTCAGTTCGGTGGCCAACGATTTGGTGAGATGGAGGTCTGGGCATTGGAGGCTTATGGCGCCGCCTATACCTTGCAGGAGATGCTCACGGTCAAATCGGATGATGTTAATGGCCGTACCCGCATGTACAAGAACATCGTTGATGGAAATCATCAGATGGAAGCAGGCATGCCCGAGTCGTTCAATGTGCTGGTCAAAGAGATACGATCTCTGGCTATCAACATTGAACTGGAACAGGACTGAAGTACTGACGCTTGTCAGTAACTGAATGCAGGAGAGACGATCTTGAAAGATCTACTGAATATTCTTAAGCAGCAGGGTCAGACTGAAGACTTCGATGCCATTCGTATAGGATTGGCATCGCCGGATATGATCCGTTCCTGGTCCTATGGCGAAGTTAAGAAACCAGAGACCATCAACTACCGTACTTTTAAACCGGAACGGGATGGCCTGTTTTGTGCCAAGATTTTTGGCCCGGTCAGCGATTATGAATGCTTGTGTGGTAAATATAAGCGTTTGAAGCATCGTGGTGTCGTGTGTGAGAAGTGTGGTGTTGAAGTAACCCTTGCGAAAGTCCGTCGCGAACGCATGGGGCACATTGAACTAGCCAGCCCGGTAGCCCACATCTGGTTTCTCAAGTCTTTACCTTCTCGTATCGGTTTGTTGATGGACATGACCCTGCGCGACATCGAGCGGGTTCTCTATTTTGAATCCTTCGTGGTCGTAGATCCGGGGATGACCCCACTGGAACGTGGTCAACTGTTGACAGATGAGCAGTATCTTGACGCCATTGAAGAGAATGGTGATGAGTTCGATGCACGTATGGGTGCCGAGGCTGTCTATGAACTGCTGAAAACCATAGATATACCGGAAGAGATTAAAAGACTGCGTGAAGATATCGACGGTACTAATTCTGAGACCAAGATCAAAAAATTCACCAAGCGTCTCAAATTACTGGAGTCGTTGAATGGCTCAGGCAACCGTCCCGAGTGGATGGTAATGACCGTTCTGCCAGTGCTTCCTCCAGAGCTGCGTCCTCTGGTTCCCCTGGATGGCGGTCGCTTTGCAACTTCTGATCTGAACGATCTATATCGCCGCGTAATCAACCGTAACAACCGCTTGAAACGCCTGCTTGATCTTAATGCACCGGATATCATCGTACGTAATGAAAAACGTATGTTGCAGGAGTCTGTTGATGCGTTGTTGGATAACGGTCGCCGAGGTCGTGCGATCACCGGTACAAACCGTCGTCCTCTGAAGTCACTGGCCGATATGATCAAGGGTAAACAGGGGCGTTTCCGGCAAAATCTGCTGGGTAAACGTGTCGACTACTCTGGTCGTTCAGTGATCGTGGTTGGCCCGACCCTGAAACTGCACCAGTGTGGTCTGCCAAAGCGGATGGCGCTGGAACTGTTCAAGCCATTTATTTTCAGCAAACTGCAATTGCGTGGTTTGGCGACAACCATCAAGGCTGCGAAAAAACTGGTTGAGAGAGGTTCCGCCGAAGTATGGGATATCCTGGAAGAGGTTATCCGCGAACATCCAGTAATGCTTAACCGTGCGCCAACCTTGCATCGTCTTGGTATCCAGGCATTTGAGCCAGTTCTGATTGAAGGTAAAGCGATTCAGCTTCATCCATTGGTCTGTACTGCTTTCAACGCTGACTTTGACGGTGACCAGATGGCTGTTCACGTGCCACTCTCTCTGGAGGCGCAGCTCGAAGCGCGCAGCCTGATGATGGCAACCAACAACATTCTCTCTCCAGCGAATGGTGATCCAATCATCGTACCTTCGCAGGATGTTGTTTTGGGTCTCTACTTCATGACCAGAGACCGGATCAATGCCAAGGGTGAAGGTATGGCCTTCTCTGATGTTTCTGAAGCAAAAAGAGCCTACGAGACTGGACATGCTGATCTGCAGGCGCGGGTCAAAGTGAGAATGAAGGAGTCGATTCTTGACGATGAAGGCAATATGTCTGAAGAGATTCGGGTAATCGATACCACCATAGGTCGGACCCTGGTCTATAGTATCGTTCCATCAGGTTTACCATTTTCCCTGGTAGATCAGGCAATGGGCAAGAAAGCCATTTCCAACCTCATCAATGCTTCTTATCGACAGCTTGGTTTGAAGGATACGGTAATTTTCGCTGATCAGCTGATGTATATGGGTTTCCGATATGCGACCCGTGCTGCTGTCTCCTTCTGCTCCAACGACATGGTGGTGCCTGAAGAGAAGAGTGACATCCTCGCCTATGCCGAATCTGAAGTCAGAGAGATTGAAAATCAATACACCTCAGGTCTTGTTACCAATGGTGAGCGCTATAACAAAGTAGTTGATATCTGGTCTCACACCAATGACCAGGTTGCCAAAGCGATGATGAGTAAACTGGGTAAAGAGGTGGTCCTCGATCGGGATGGCAATGAGGTCGAACAGGATTCCTTTAACTCTGTTTACATGATGGCCGACTCAGGCGCTCGTGGTTCTGCCGCCCAGATCAGACAGTTGGCTGGAATGCGTGGCTTAATGGCTAAACCTGATGGCTCCATTATCGAAACGCCAATCACTGCGAATTTCCGTGAAGGGCTCGATGTACTCCAGTACTTTATCTCAACCCATGGTGCTCGTAAGGGGCTGGCAGATACAGCGTTGAAAACGGCTAACTCAGGTTACCTGACCCGTAGATTGGTCGACGTCGCTCAGGATATGGTAGTCCTTGAGGAAGAGTGCGGCACCGAAGAGGGCTTGCTGATGCAACCCATCATTGAAGGTGGTGACGTTGTTGAACCGCTCAGAGAGCGGATTCTTGGACGTGTCACTGCCGTACCTGTCTATCAGCCTGGTGGTGATGTTGCAGTTTGCGAAGCCGGTGTACTGCTGGATGAGAAGTGGGTTGAAACCCTCGATAACGCCGGTGTTGACCAGGTTATAGTACGTTCAGCAATTACTTGTAATGCCAAAGTTGGTGTCTGTGGTAAATGTTACGGACGTGATCTCGCCCGTGGCCATCAGGTCAATATGGGTGAGTCTGTCGGTGTTATCGCCGCTCAATCCATTGGTGAGCCAGGCACACAGCTGACCATGCGTACCTTCCATATTGGTGGTGCTGCATCCCGTTCAGCTGCAGTCAATAATATCCAGGTTAAGTCTGATGGTATGGCCAAGCTGCATAACATCAAAACAGTTAAGCACACCAGTGGCCATCTTGTGGCAACCTCGCGTTCAGGTGAGTTGACTATCGTTGATGATGTGGGTCGTGAACGTGAGCGCTATAAAGTGCCTTATGGTGCCACCCTGCAGGTTGAAGATGGCTCTAAAGTTGATGGTGGTCAGATTGTAGCCAACTGGGATCCCCATACTCATCCAGTTGTTACCGAAGTAGAAGGTGTATTGCGCTTTGTTGATTTTGTCGATGGTGTAACCGTACAGAAGAAGACCGATGATGTTACCGGCCTGAGCTCTCTCGAGGTCATCGATCCGAAACAGCGTCCACCTGCAGGTAAAGATATCAGACCGATGGTTAAACTGGTCGATGCTGAGGGTGAGGATCTGAATATTGCAGGTACTGACATACCGGCTCACTACTATCTGCCAGCGAATGCGGTTGTTAATGTACAGGATGGCGCAAACGTCGGCGTAGGTGACATCCTGGCTCGTATCCCTCAGGAGTCTTCCAAGACTCGTGATATCACCGGTGGTCTTCCTCGAGTTGCCGATCTGTTCGAGGCGCGCAAGCCAAAAGACCCAGCGATTCTTGCTGAAGAGACAGGTACTGTCAGTTTTGGCAAGGATACCAAGGGTAAACAACGCCTGATCATTACTGACTCTGATGGCGAGCAGCATGAAGAGTTGATTCCCAAGTGGCGTCATGTGAACGTGTTTGAAGGTGAGCAGGTGGTCAAAGGTGAAGTGATCTCCGATGGAGAGCTCAATCCCCATGACATACTGCGTCTGAAGGGTGTCACAGATCTTGCTGAATATCTTGTCAAGGAGATACAGGATGTTTACCGGCTGCAAGGTGTAAAGATCAACGATAAGCATATCGAGGTGATCATTCGCCAGATGCTGCGTAAGGTAGAGATTTCGAATACAGGCGACAGTCGTTTCCTCAAAGGAGAGCAGGTCGAGAGAACCATGCTCTCAGAAGAGACAGAGGCACTCCGTGCAGAGGGTAAACATCCTGCGCTTTTTGAGCCACTTCTGCTAGGTATTACCAAAGCTTCTCTGGCAACTGAATCTTTCATTTCTGCTGCTTCGTTCCAGGAGACCACGCGAGTTCTCACAGAGGCTTCCGTGAGAGGACTGGGGGATCGGCTTCATGGCTTGAAAGAGAACGTCATTGTTGGGCGTCTTATCCCATCAGGTACAGGGCTCGCATACCATAATGAACGACGTCGCAGACGCCATGAGGAAACCATGGAGCAGCCTGAGGCTAAGAACGAGCTCGTAGTGGAAGAAGTGGAGCAGGCGTTTAAAGAGGCACTTAACACCCCAGAGGGTGAATAAAGATTGTGTAAGTGATATTACATACTTCTTGACATGGGGCTGGAGTGGGCATAGAATGCGCGCTCCTTGGACAGGCCGGCCTTTGCCGGCCTGTCGTTTCTGAAGCTCAAGGCGCCTTTTAAAGTGTTGTTGAGTAAAGTTATTCAAGCCAGAGAATGTGCGTGACCCGTATGCTGTTTAATAAAGCGGCAAGAGGGACTGTTCTCCGGTTTTTTTATGCAAATAGTAAAGATGACGTCTCTGGAGACGGATAGATGGCGACAATCAATCAGCTGGTGCGAAAGCCCAGGAAGCGAAAAGCCCAAAAGAGTAATGTGCCGGCACTGGAAGCCTGCCCTCAACGTCGTGGCGTATGCACTCGTGTATATACCACTACACCGAAAAAGCCTAACTCTGCGCTGCGTAAAGTGGCTCGTGTGAGATTGACCAACGGTTACGAAGTCTCAAGCTACATTGGTGGTGAAGGACATAATCTCCAGGAGCACTCGGTCGTATTGATTCGTGGCGGTCGTGTTAAGGATTTGCCAGGTGTTCGTTATCACGTAGTGCGCGGTAGTCTTGATACATCTGGTGTCGAGAAACGACGTCAGGGTCGTTCCAAGTACGGTGCTAAGCGACCTAAGGCTTAGGGTCCTTGATCAACATCATTCAACAGGTTTGAGATAGAGCAATGCCAAGAAGACGAGTTGCAGCAAAGCGAGAAACTTTGCCAGATCCCAAGTATGGAAGTGAACTGCTGGCCAAATTCATCAATATGGTGATGCAGGACGGTAAAAAATCAGTCGCAGAAAAGATTCTCTATGGAGCGTTGGATTCTGTGATTGATAAGCGAGGTGGTGAGCCTCTGGATCTGCTTGAAACTGCACTGGAAAACGTGCGCCCCTTGGTTGAGGTTAAATCTCGCCGGGTTGGTGGCGCAACCTATCAGGTTCCAGTTGAGGTGCGTCCAAACAGACGTAACTCCTTAGCTATGCGTTGGCTGATTGATGCCTCTCGCAAGCGTAGTGAGAAGTCGATGGCTTACCGGTTGGCTGGTGAGTTGATGGACGCCTCTGAAAACAAAGGTGCAGCAGTCAAGAAGAAGGATGATACGCATCGCATGGCGGAGGCCAATAAGGCATTCTCACACTATCGCTGGTAAGCGATCGTTTAACCCTTTTAACTTTAGCTCTTTAAAAACAGGTTTGTAACGTGGCACGGAAAACTCCTATCGAGCGCTATCGCAATATCGGTATCATGGCTCACATTGATGCTGGTAAAACGACAACGACTGAGCGTGTACTCTACTATACGGGCGTCTCTCACAAGATTGGTGAGGTGCACGATGGTGCTGCCACCATGGATTGGATGGAGCAGGAGCAAGAGCGTGGTATTACTATCACTTCTGCTGCCACGACCTGTTTTTGGAGTGGAATGGCTCAGCAATTCCCTGAGCATCGCTTCAATATTATAGATACCCCCGGACATGTGGATTTCACCATCGAGGTGGAGCGTTCCTTGCGTGTTCTGGATGGCGCGGTCTTTGTTCTCTGTGCTGTGGGTGGCGTCGAGCCTCAATCTGAAACTGTATGGCGTCAAGCTAATAAATACAGTGTTCCCCGTATGGCGTTCGTCAATAAGATGGATCGCATGGGTGCTGATTTCTTCCGCGTTGTTGAGCAGCTTAAGGATCGCCTTGGAGCCAATGCAGTGCCTATTCAGGTGCCGGTTGGCGCTGAAGAGGGCTTCAAAGGACTGATCGATCTGGTGAAGATGAAGTCAGTGGTCTGGAGCGAAGAGAATATGGGCGTAGAGTTTGAATACGTCGATATCCCTGCAGATCTACAGGATACCTGTGATGAGTGGCACGAGCATATGGTCGAAGCTGCTGCCGAAGGTTCTGATGAGCTTATGGAGAAGTACCTCGAAGAGGGAGATCTCTCGGAAGAGGAGGTTCTTGAAGGGTTGAGACTTCGCACTCTAAGGCTCGAGATTATTCCGGTGACCTGTGGTTCTGCATTCAAGAATAAAGGTGTTCAGGCTGTCCTTGATAAGATTATCGAGTTGATGCCTTCGCCTGTGGATGTGCCTTCTATTACTGGTATTCTCGATGATGCTGCTGGTACAGAAGAAGAGCGGCCGTCAGATGATAGCGCGCCTTTTTCAGCGCTGGCTTTCAAGATTGCCACTGACCCGTTCGTTGGGACCCTGACCTTTTTCAGGGCGTATTCCGGGGTGCTTAAATCAGGTGACCACGTCTACAACCCTGTAAAGGGTAAGAAAGAGCGTGTGGGTCGTATTCTGCAGATGCATTCCAACTCTCGTGAAGAGATCAAAGAGGTTTTAGCTGGCGATATCGCTGCTGCTGTAGGACTCAAGGATGTCACAACAGGTGACACGCTTTGCGCTATTGATAAGCCGATTACTCTTGAGCGCATGGAGTTCCCTGAGCCTGTAATCTCAGTTGCGGTTGAGCCGAAGACTAAGACTGACCAAGAGAAGATGGGCATCGCTCTCTCCAAGCTTGCGCAGGAGGATCCCTCCTTCAGAGTCAGCTCTGATGAGGAGTCTGGCCAGACAATTATCTCCGGCATGGGTGAGTTGCATCTCGATATTATCGTTGATCGCATGCGTCGCGAGTTTAAGGTGGAGGCTAACGTTGGTGCGCCTCAGGTAGCCTATCGTGAAACCATCCGCTCCTCGGTTGAGCAGGAAGGTAAATTTGTTCGTCAATCGGGTGGTCGTGGTCAATTTGGTCATGTCTACCTGCGCATCGAGCCTCAAGAGGCGGGTGCTGGTTACGAGTTCGCAAATGAAATCGTTGGTGGTGCTGTACCTCGAGAGTACATCCCGGCAGTCGATAAGGGTATCCAAGAGGCTATGGGTAATGGCGTTATCGCTGGTTATCCGGTAGTTGATGTGAAGGTTACACTTTATGATGGCTCCTACCACGATGTCGACTCCAACGAAATGGCATTTAAGATTGCTGGCTCTATGTGTTTCAAAGAGGGTGCAGCCAAGGCTAGGCCTGTTCTTTTGGAGCCAGTCATGAAAGTTGAGGTTACAACACCTGAGGAGTACATGGGTGACGTTATGGGTGATCTCAATAGTCGTCGCGGTATCGTGCAGGGTATGGATGACACACCTGCCGGTCGCCAGATAAAAGCTGAAGTTCCACTGTCAGAGATGTTCGGTTATGCAACTGATCTACGTTCGGCCACGCAGGGTCGGGCTAACTACAGTATGGAATTTGGTAAATATGCAGAGGTGCCGGCAAGTATTGCTGACGCCGTAATCAAGAAACAGTAACGGGTATAGGGGTAGCACTGTGTCCAAGGAAAAATTCGAACGCACAAAGCCGCATGTCAATGTGGGCACGATTGGTCACGTAGACCACGGCAAGACCACGCTGACGGCGGCCATCACAACAGTCCAGGCGGCCAAGTATGGTGGCGAGCAGCGTGCCTTTGACCAAATTGATAATGCACCGGAAGAGAGAGAGCGTGGTATTACCATAGCGACCTCGCACGTGGAGTATGAGTCAGATACACGTCACTATGCCCATGTGGACTGCCCAGGACATGCTGACTATGTAAAGAACATGATCACAGGTGCGGCACAGATGGACGGTGCGATCCTGGTGGTATCAGCAGCAGATGGCCCAATGCCACAGACCCGTGAGCATATCCTGTTGTCGCGTCAGGTAGGTGTACCGTACATCGTGGTCTACCTGAACAAGGCAGACATGGTAGATGACGAAGAGCTGCTTGAGCTGGTAGAGATGGAAGTGCGTGAGCTGCTGGACAGCTACGAATTTCCAGGAGACGACACCCCGATCGTAGTGGGATCGGCGCTGAAAGCGCTGGAGGGTGATACCTCAGAGATTGGCAGTCAGTCAATCGACAAGCTTGTAGAGGCGCTGGATACCTATATTCCAGAGCCGGAGCGTGCAGTAGATGGTGCGTTCCTGATGCCGATCGAAGATGTGTTCTCGATCTCTGGACGCGGCACCGTAGTAACGGGTCGTGTGGAGCGAGGGGTAGTCAAGGTTGGTGAAGAGATCGAGATTGTTGGTATTAAAGATACCACCAAGACGACTTGTACCGGTGTAGAGATGTTCCGCAAGCTGCTTGATCAGGGTGAAGCGGGAGATAACGTAGGCGTTCTGCTGCGTGGTACGAAGCGTGATGAAGTTGAACGTGGCCAGGTATTGGCACATCCAGGTTCAATAACACCGCACACCCATTTTGAGTGTGAAGTGTATGTATTGAGTAAAGATGAAGGTGGACGACATACGCCATTCTTCAGTAACTACCGTCCGCAGTTTTACTTCCGTACAACTGATGTGACCGGAGCTTGTGATCTTCCCGAGGGCGTAGAGATGGTAATGCCCGGAGATAATGTGAAGATGGTTGTAAAACTGATAGCACCGATCGCGATGGAAGAGGGTCTGCGTTTTGCGATCCGCGAAGGTGGTCGGACAGTGGGTGCCGGTGTGGTATCCAAGATTATCGAGTAATAGATAATGGCTAACCAGAGAATACGAATTCGTCTCAAAGCATTTGATCATCGTCTGATTGATCAATCTGCACGCGAGATTGTGGAGACCGCTAAGCGGACAGGCGCGCACGTGCGTGGCCCGATTCCACTGCCGACTAAGAATGAGCGATATACCATTCTGATTTCACCGCATGTCAATAAAGATGCGCGAGATCAGTATGAGATACGCACCCATAAGCGTCTACTCGATATTGTCGAGCCGACTGATAAGACTGTGGATGCGTTAATGAAGCTCGATTTGGCTGCCGGCGTCGACGTGCAGATCAAACTGAACTGAGGTTAAGAACGATGGCGATTGGAGTAGTCGGCCGGAAGGCAGGAATGACCCGAGTATTTACCGAACAAGGTGATTCCGTGCCTGTTACGGTTATAGAGGTTGAACCCAACCGTGTTACACAGCTGAAGTCTGAAGATGCCGATGGGTATCTTGCTATTCAGATTACTACCGGTGCGCGTAAAGCATCACGGGTAAGTAAGCCAGCTGCCGGACACTACGCGAAAGCAGGTGTCGAGGCTGGACGTAACATGTGGGAGTTTCGCGCTCAATCATCTGATGTAGAAGGCATCGAAGTAGGTAGCGAGATTAAAGCTGACCTTTTTGAAGCTGGCCAGATCGTTGATGTTCGCGGTAAGACTCAGGGTAAAGGTTTTCAGGGTGGTGTGAAACGTCACAACTTCCATATGCAGGATGCGACCCATGGTAACTCACTGTCTCATCGTGCTCCTGGTTCGATTGGACAATGTCAAACCCCTGGTCGTGTCTTCAAAGGTAAGAAGATGGCAGGTCACATGGGTGCGGCACAGCGCTGCCAGCAGAACCTTGAAATTGTTCGTGTTGACGCAGAGCGTAATCTGCTCTTGGTTAAAGGTTCAGTACCGGGCTCCAGAGGGGGTGACGTCATCGTTACGCCTGCTGTGAAGATGAAGAATAAAGGGTGACAGTAATGGATCTCAACGTAAAGACAGCCGCTGGATCTCAGACAATGCAGGTATCTGATGATGTCTTCGGCGCAGAATTCAAGCAGACGCTGATACATCAAGTAGTTACTGCTTATATGTCTGCAGCGCGTGCTGGAACTAAAGCACAAAAGAATCGTGCTGCAGTGAGAGGTGGTGGTGCCAAGCCATTTCGTCAGAAAGGTACTGGCCGTGCCCGTGCAGGTACTAGCCGTAGCCCGATTTGGCGCAGTGGTGGTGTCAACTTTGCTGCCGCCCCTCGCAGTTATGCACAGAAGGTTAATCGTAAGATGTACCGTGGTGCAATTCGATCAATATTGTCGGAGCTCAATCGCCAGGAGAGACTGGTGGTGGTCGATGAGATCAGCATCTCTCAACCAAAGACTAAAGAGTTGGTTGGCAAATTGAAGGGACTGGATATTAACGATGTCCTCGTGGTATCTGAAAGCCCGGATGAAAATCTCTATCTGGCGTCACGAAACCTATATGGTGTCGATGTGCGCGATGTAGAAGAGATCGATCCAGTAAGTCTGGTCGCCTATGAGCATATCTTGGTTACCGAGAACGCGGTTAAAAAACTTGAGGAGCGTCTGGCATGAATAACGAACGTCTCATGAAGGTTCTTTTGAGTCCGCTGGTTTCGGAAAAAAGCAGCATTATTGCAGACCAAAACGCTCAATATACCTTTCGCGTAACAACTGACGCTACCAAGCGTGAGATTGCGAAAGCGGTTGAAAAGCTGTTTGAGGTTGAGGTCGAGCGTGTTCAAGTGGTGAATGTCAAAGGTAAGCAAAAACGCTTTGGCGCCATCAATGGCAAACGTTCCGACTGGAAAAAAGCATATGTACGTCTCAAGGCTGGCAGCGAAATCGATTTCGCAGCTGGTGCATGAGCAAGTAATACAGGATTGGGATAATGGCAGTCGTTAAATCAAAACCGACCTCTGCAGGCCGCAGGTTTGTGGTCAAGGTTGTCGATGCAGAGCTCCATAAGGGTGCGCCCTATGGTCCACTGCTGGCAAAAAAGAGCAAGAGCGGTGGTCGTAACAACAACGGTCGTATAACTACCCGTCATCGTGGTGGTGGTCATAAACAGCGCTATCGTATTATCGATTTCAAGCGAAACAAGGAAGCTATTCCAGCTGTCGTTGAAAGACTTGAATACGATCCTAATCGAACCGCACGAATCGCTCTGATTCGCTATGCAGATGGAGAACGCAATTATATTATTGCGCCTAACAATCTGCATGTTGGAGATAGTGTAGAGTCAGGTTCAGCCGCACCAATCAAGACCGGTAACTGTCTCCCACTGCGAAACATGCCACTTGGTTCAGTTGTTCATTGTATTGAAATGAAACCTGGCAAAGGTGCGCAAATTGCCCGATCTGCAGGTTCAGCTGTTCAGTTGGTAGCTCGCGAGGGTGAGTACGCTACACTGCGCTTGCGTTCTGGTGAAATGAGAAAGGTACCCGCCGACTGCAGAGCAGTTATTGGTGAGGTGTCAAACTCTGAGCATAACCTACGCTCACTGGGTAAAGCCGGTGCGACGCGCTGGAAAGGTATTCGTCCAACCGTACGTGGTGTTGCCATGAACCCGGTTGATCATCCACATGGTGGTGGTGAAGGCCGTACTTCTGGCGGACGTCATCCAGTGTCTCCTTGGGGTACGCCAACCAAGGGATATAAGACCCGCACCAACAAGCGCACGAACAAGATGATTGTTCGTGGTAGAAACCGTAAATAGATAATTAGGGGTTAGAGTCGTGCCACGTTCAGTCAGAAAAGGCCCATTCATTGACCACCATCTGGTAAAGAAGGTGGACGAAGCGGTAGCCCAGAACAACAAGCGTCCTATCAAAACCTGGTCACGCAGATCTGTCGTGTTTCCTGAGATGGTAGGATTGACCGTCGCTATATATAACGGCAAACAGCATGTACCTGTACTGGTGTCCGAAAATATGGTCGGACATAAACTGGGTGAGTTTGCTCTGACCCGCACTTATCGTGGTCATGCCGCAGATAAGAAGTCGAAGTAAGGGGGATATGATGCAAACAACAGCAAAGTTACGTCATGCCCGTCTTGCGGCTCAAAAAGGTAGATTGGTTGCTGACCAAATTCGTGGGCTGCCAGTAGAGCAGGCGCTTAATATTCTGTCGTTCAGCAAGAAAAAGGGCGCAGTATTGGTAAAGAAGGTTCTCGAATCCGCTATCGCCAATGCTGAGCACAATGATGGTGCTGATATCGATGAACTGAAGGTTGCGGCCGTGAGTGTTGACGAAGGTCCCACCATGAAGCGTATTCGTGCTCGGGCTAAAGGCCGTGCATCCAGAATTCTCAAGCGAACCAGTCACATTAATGTGACGGTTGCAGAAAAGTAAAAGGCAAGAGAGGCCGAAATGGGTCAGAAAGTACATCCAACCGGGATACGTCTTGGCATTGTTAAAGACTGGACGTCCAAGTGGTATGCAGATTCTAAGCAGTATGCCACGCTTTTAAACAAAGATCTTGAAGTGCGTGAGTATCTGAAAAAGAGGTTGTCTCAAGCCTCAGTCAGCCGCATTCAGATCGATCGGCCAGCCAACAATGCACATATTACTGTTCACACAGCCCGTCCAGGACTGGTGATTGGTAAGAAAGGTGAAGATATCGATGCATTGCGTTCCGATATCTCTGCAATGATGGGCATACCGGTACATATGAGTATCGAAGAGATTCGTAAGCCTGAACTGGATGCCCAGTTGGTTGCGGAGAGTATTGCACAGCAGCTAGAGCGTCGCGTTATGTTCCGTCGAGCCATGAAGCGCTCTGTACAGAACGCCATGCGCTTGGGTGCTGAGGGTATAAAAGTCAATATTGGCGGTAGATTGAACGGCGCTGAAATTGCACGCTCTGAGTGGTATCGCGAAGGTCGCGTTCCTTTGCACACCCTGCGTGCAGATATTGATTATGGGTTTGCTGAAGCCAATACCACCTATGGCATCATCGGTGTCAAGGTATGGGTCTTCAAAGGTGAAGTATTCGGTGATCGCGAGGAAGTTGAAGTTGAGACCAAACCCGCTGCATCGAGCAAGAGGTCTTAAGTCATGCTACAGCCAAAACGGACAAAATTTCGCAAACAGCACAAAGGTCGCAATCGTGGGCTGGCGTTTGCCGGCAGCTCGGTCTCCTTTGGTGAATATGGTCTAAAGTCGACTGGCAGAGGACGTATTACCGCGCGTCAAATCGAATCAGCACGTCGTGCGATCACCCGTCACGTAAAACGTGGTGGCAAGATCTGGATTCGGGTCTTTCCTGACAAGCCGATTACCAAGAAGCCACTTGAAGTACGTCAAGGTAAAGGTAAGGGTAATGTGGAGTACTGGGTTGCGCAGATCCAACCTGGTCGCATGCTTTATGAAATTGAAGGCATTTCCGAAGAAATCGCACGCGAAGCGTTCGCGCTAGCATCTGCGAAGCTGCCTGTAGCGACCTCTTTCGTGAAACGGACGGTAATGTAATGAAAGCATCTGAAATTAGAGCGAAGTCGCAACAAGAGTTGACCAGCACACTGGATGAGCTCTTGAAAGAACAGTTCAACCTGCGCATGCAACAGGGCACCGGACAGCTTGCTCGTCCATCCCGCATGAATGAAGTTCGTAAAGATATTGCGCGGATCAAGACTGTGATGAATGAACAGAAGTCAGGTGACGCATCATGAGTGAGCAACAGGCAACTAACCGTACACTGATTGGCCAGGTGGTCAGTGATGCGATGGATAAATCAATCACAGTAACCGTTGAACGGAGAGTGAAACATCCTGTTTACGGGAAGTTCATGAGACGTTCAACCAAAGTTCACGCTCATGATGAAGCAAATGAGTGTCACTCCGGTGATACCGTGATGGTAGAACAGTGCCGTCCACTGTCGAAGACCAAGACCTGGCGTCTGGTGAAGGTACTGGAGCGTGCGAGCTGACTTTTAAGCAGTTTGTGCCAATCGTAACTATTTGGAATTAGGGCAATACCATGATTCAGATGCAGTCTAACCTCAACGTT
Source organism: Candidatus Thiodiazotropha sp. 6PLUC1 (assembly GCA_040506705.1). GTDB lineage: Bacteria > Pseudomonadota > Gammaproteobacteria > Chromatiales > Chromatiaceae > Thiodiazotropha. The sequence continues at coordinate 39,523 of JBEVWG010000016.1, read as the reverse complement.
GCTGACAACAGCGGTGCGAAGCGGGTTCAGTGCATAAAGGTGCTAGGCGGTTCTCACCGTCGTTATGCCGGCGTTGGCGACATTGTTAAAGTCAGTGTCAAAGATGCAATCCCTCGAGGCAAAGTTAAGAAAGGTGACGTCTACAATGCGGTTGTCGTACGCACCAGAAAAGGTGTTCGTCGACCTGATGGATCGGTGATTCGTTTCGATTCCAATGCTGCCGTACTGCTCAACAGTTCGTTACAGCCCATTGGTACACGTATCTTTGGTCCCGTTACCCGTGAATTAAGGGGTGAGCGATTTATGAAAATAATTTCGCTTGCACCTGAAGTTTTGTGAGGCAGCACTAATGGCAAGCAAGATTAAAAAAGGTGACGAAGTTATCGTCATTACCGGAAAGGATAAGGGCAAGCGCGGTACAGTAGTCAAGACGCTTGCAGATGACCGTTTGGTCGTCGAAAACGTCAATATGGCAAAAAAGCATACCAAGCCAAACCCTAATAAGGGTGAACCTGGAGGTATCCTGGACAAGGAGATGCCGTTACACATCTCCAATGTCGCTTTATATAACCCGGCAACTGATAAGGGTGATCGGGTAGGTTTCAAAATTCTCGAAGATGGCAAAAAGGTTCGGATTTTTAAATCCAACCAAGAAGTCGTCGACATTTGAGGCACGATGAGAGATGGCTAGGTTACAGCAATATTATAGTGAGACTGTTGTCAAGAATCTGATGGATAAGTTTCAGTTCAACAGCATCATGGAAGTGCCGAAAATCACTAAGATTACCCTGAATATGGGTGTCGGTGAGGCAATCGGTGATAAAAAGGTACTTGAGCACGCAGTAGGTGACATGGAGAAGATTGCCGGTCAAAAGGCTATCATTACCTATGCCAGAAAATCTATCGCTGGTTTCAAGGTTCGTGAAGGGTGGCCAATTGGTTGCAAGGTGACACTGCGCAGAGAGCGTATGTATGAATTCCTTGATCGACTGATTAACATCTCGATACCCCGTATCCGTGACTTTCGTGGCTTGAGTAACAAGTCATTTGATGGTCGAGGAAACTACTCAATGGGTGTCAAAGAACAGATTATGTTTCCTGAGATCGATTACGACAAAATCGACGCGCTTCGTGGTTTGGATATTACCATCACCACAACAGCGCGTACTGATGAGGAAGGTCGTGCGCTCTTGGAAGCCTTTAAATTTCCATTTAAGAACTGAGTTTAATATGGCAAAGAAAAGCATGATCGCACGTGAAACCAGACGTGCACGTACAGTTTCCCGGTTTGCCGCGAAACGTGATGCTCTCAAAGCTGTGATCAAGAATCCAAACAGCAGTTTTGAAGAAGTTGAAGTGGCTGTAAATAAATTACAGAAATTACCAAGGGATGCTAGTCCATCACGCAAGCGGAATCGCTGCCAGGTGACCGGTCGTCCTCACGGTGTTTACCGTAAATTCGGCTTGTGCAGAAATAAACTGCGCGAAGCGGCAATGAGAGGTGATGTTCCAGGGCTTGTTAAAGCTAGCTGGTAACAGTATAATCCTGCGCCCTTACCCCGAGTGCCCTGAGCACTTGGTTGTTTAATCGTTAGGTATCGCGCCATAAAGGCGGACTGACCTTAGGAGCTAAAATATGAGTATGTCAGATCCCATAGCGGATATGCTCACACGTATACGAAATGGCCAGGCAGCAAAAAAATCGTCTGTCGAGTTGCCCTCTTCCAAGCAAAAGGTAGCAATTGCAAACCTTTTGAAAAGCGAAGGCTATATCCAAGAAGTCTCAGTTAAAGAAGATAGCCCTAAACCAACACTGGTTTTGGAGTTGCGCTATTTTCAGGGTCGTCCCGTAATTGAGCTTATCAAACGGGTCAGCCGTCCTGGACTGCGTGTTTATAAAGGTAGAGATGATCTGCCAAAGGTACGCGCCGGACTCGGGGTTGCGATTATCTCCACATCTAAAGGTGTGATGACAGATCGAGCCGCACGTGAACTCGGCCAGGGCGGTGAAGTTATCGCCTTTGTTGCATAGGAGGTCGAATCATGTCACGTGTAGCAAAAAGTCCTATCGCATTACCCTCCGGTATTACCGTGAAAATGGGTGATCAATCGATTTCTGTCAAAGGGCCTAAAGGTGAAATGGCTCTGAATCTTCATCCTGATATTGCAATCAAAGAAGAAGACAATAATCTCAATGTAGCACCTAAATCTGAAGCCAAATCAGCTTGGGCCATGGCAGGAACCTTCCGTGCATTGGTCAATAATATGGTTACTGGCGTTAGCCAGGGATTTGAAAAGAAGTTGCAGCTTGTCGGTGTTGGCTACAGAGCACAAGCCGGTGGTAAAAGCCTCAATTTAAATCTTGGTTTTTCACATCCAATCGATTATCCAGTTCCAGAGGGCATCAGTATCGCAACGCCTTCAGCCACTGAAATCGTAGTAAGTGGTAGTGACAAACAGCGTGTTGGCCAAGTTGCTGCAGAGATTCGCGCATACCGCCCACCTGAGCCTTATAAGGGTAAGGGTGTCAGATATGCTGACGAACATGTGGTTCGTAAAGAAGCCAAGAAGAAATAGGTAGAACGATGGACAAGAAACAATCACGTATACGCCGCGGGCGTCGTACCAGAGCAAAGATCAGAGAGCTTGGTGTTCATCGTCTCTCGATTCATCGTACACCACGCCACATTTATGCTCAGGTGATAAGTCCTGATGGTGAGAGTGTATTAGCCAGTGCCTCAACTCTGGACAAGGCTGTACTGGGCGAGATCGACGGTAAAGCCAGCGGCAATATCAAAGCAGCCTCAGTAGTAGGAAAGTTTGTGGCAGAGCGGGCAAAGAGTGCCGGCGTTGAAAGTGTGGCTTTTGATCGTTCGGGTTTTCGTTACCACGGTCGCGTTAAGGCCCTCGCTGAAGCGGCTCGTGAAGCCGGTCTTCAATTTTAAAGGTTTAGGATTATGGCAAATTTTAATGCAAAGCCTGAGGGTGACGAGTTACTAGAAAAGCTCGTCAATGTTAACCGGGTTGCGAAAGTGGTCAAAGGTGGTCGTCAATTCGGCTTCTCTGCACTGACAGTAGTTGGTGATGGAAAAGGTAGAGTTGGTTTTGGGACTGGTAAGGCTAGAGAGGTACCAGTTGCTATCCAGAAAGCTATGGAGACTGCGCGCAAAAACATGGTTAGCGTAAAACTCAATGGCTCTACACTACAGTATCCTCTGGTTGGTCGACATGGTGCAGCAAAGGTATTCATGCAGCCAGCCTCAGACGGTACCGGCATTATCGCAGGTGGCGCGATGCGCGCTGTCTTTGAAGTGCTGGGTGTACAGAACGTCTTGGCAAAGTGTATCGGCACAAACAATCCAATGAATGTTGTGCGAGCTACCATTAACGGCCTTAACGAAATGGCTGACGCTGAATCAGTTGCCCTTAAACGGGGTAAAAGCGTCGAAGATATCCTGGGGTAAGACATGGCTGATAAGAAGATGATGCGGGTAAAACTGGTGCGTAGCACAAGTGGTCGCCTTGCGAGTCATAAAGCATGTGTGAAAGGACTGGGTCTACGTCGTATACATCACGAAGTTGATGTTGAAGATACCCCTTGCACTCGCGGCATGGTTAACAAGGTCAGTTACATGGTTAAGGTAGTGGAGTCTTAAGATGAAATTGAATACTCTTCAGCCAGCACCGGGAAGCAAGACTACACGCAAACGCGTTGGTCGCGGCATCGGTAGTGGACTCGGAAAAACCTGCGGACGTGGTCATAAGGGTCAAAAGTCTCGTTCAGGTGGTTTCCATAAAGTCGGATTTGAAGGCGGTCAAATGCCTTTGCAACGCCGTCTTCCAAAGATCGGTTTTACCTCTCGAGTTTCCATAGTTTCTGCTCAGGTACGTCTGGGTGAGTTAGCTAAAATCGAAGGTGATGTCATAGATCTTGAAGCTCTAAAGAAAGCGAATCTGATCCGCCGCTCAATGAAGCGTGCAAAGATCTTCGCCTCTGGAAGCATTGATCGCGCTGTTACAGTAAAAGGTATCAGCCTGACTAAGGGTGCAAAGGCTGCTATTGAAGCCGCCGGTGGTAAGGTCGAATAGATCATGGCCAACCAAGGTTCAATGATGGGAGCGCTCGGTGGCATGGGGCAGTTGACTGAGTTACGTCAACGTCTACTGTTTGTTGCTGGCGCGCTTTTGGTTTTTCGCATTGGTACGTTCATACCTGTACCTGGCGTAAACCCAGTGGCACTTGCTGCTCTGTTTGAGCAGGCTCAAGGATCCATTCTGGACATGTTTAACATGTTTTCGGGTGGTGCTCTTGAACGTGCCAGTCTCTTTGCTCTTGGTATCATGCCCTATATCTCAGCCTCTATTATCATGCAGTTGATGTCTGCTGTTATCCCTAGCTTGGAGCAGTTGAAGAAAGAGGGTGAGTCTGGTCGAAGAAAGATCACGCAATACACTCGCTATGGCACAGTTGTACTAGCTACATTTCAGGCTGTTGGCATCTCGATTGCGCTACAGAGTCAGACCGTTGGTGGTGAGACTATCGTAGTACACCAGGGTGTAGGTTTTGTGGTTACTGCAGCCGTCTCTCTCGTAACTGGCACTATGTTTTTGATGTGGCTTGGCGAGCAGATTACTGAGCGCGGTATCGGCAATGGTATTTCGATGATCATATTTGCAGGTATTGTTGCTGGATTGCCAGCTGCAATCGGCGGGACTCTTGAACTGGCTCGCACCGGTGAACTTAATGCGATAACAATTCTCTTTCTGTTTGTTCTTGCTATTGCAGTTACCGCTTTTGTTGTCTTTGTTGAACGTGGTCAACGACGTATCACAATTAACTATGCAAAGCGCCAGCAAGGTCGAAGGATGCTTGCGGCACAGAGTACCCATTTGCCTTTAAAGCTTAATATGGCTGGCGTAATACCACCAATTTTTGCCTCCAGTATTATTCTTTTCCCAGCAACACTAGGGCAGTGGTTTGGAAATACTGAGGGAACGCGCTGGATTCAAGACATATTCGCAAAGCTCTCACCAGGAGAGCCTGTTTATGTCATGGCTTATGCAGCAGCGATCATATTTTTCTGCTTTTTTTATACGGCGTTAGTTTTTAACTCACGTGATACCGCTGATAACTTGAAGCGTTCAGGTGCTTTTATACCGGGTATAAGACCTGGCGAGCAGACTGCAAAGTATATAGATGGGGTTATGTCCAGGTTAACAATGGCTGGTGCTATTTATATAACCCTGGTCTGCCTGCTGCCAGAGTTTCTCATCGTCGGTTGGAATGTACCTTTCTACTTCGGTGGTACATCGCTACTGATTATAGTGGTGGTGGTGATGGATTTTATGGCGCAGGTTCAAGCGCACTTGATGTCACACCAGTATGAGGGCTTGATGAAAAAGGCCAATTTAAAAGGTGGTGGCAGCGGTGGTCTGCTGCGCTGATTTGACCGAATCTAATTTGGAGTCTGTAACATGAAAGTGCGTGCATCAGTTAAAAAAATCTGCCGCAATTGTAAGATTGTTCGCCGTAATGGCGTAGTGCGTGTCATCTGTAAAGAAGGCCGCCACAAGCAGCGTCAGGGATAACCTGATTAAAAAATGACGCGGTAACGACTTGATAGAGTCTGTTGCCTGAGGTATTATTGTGCGTTTCCCTTCGGAATAATTTCGGGGGGTACATTAGGAGATTAGAAAGATGGCTCGAATTGCTGGAGTCAACATTCCGGATCGAAAGCATGCAGTTATTGCATTGACCTCTATCTATGGTATCGGACGCTCACGTGCGGGTGATATCTGTGAAGAGGCTGGTATTAAACCAAGTACCAAAATCCAGGAATTGAGTGAAGACCAAATTGAGTCCATTCGTGGCATCGTATCCCGTTTTACGGTTGAAGGCGATCTGCGACGTGAGATCTCCATGAATATAAAACGCTTGATGGATCTCGGTTGTAACCGTGGTATACGTCACCGTCGCGGTCTTCCGTTACGTGGACAGCGTACACGCACCAACGCACGCACCCGTAAAGGGCCGCGTCGTCCGATCAAACGTTAATTAATTTTAATTCGAATCTGTAGGTACAGAAGATGGCAAAACCCAGTAGCCGTACCAAAAAGAAGGTAAGAAAGAGCGTCACCGACGGTGTTGCTCATATTCACGCTTCTTTCAATAATACCATCATTACCATAAGCGACCGTCAGGGTAATGCCCTAGCGTGGGCTACAGCCGGCGGCTCCGGTTTTCGTGGTTCCAGAAAAAGTACGCCGTTTGCAGCACAGGTTGCTGCAGATCGTGTAGGTCAGATGGTTAAGGAGTACGGCGTCAAGAATCTCGATGTCAATGTTAAAGGTCCGGGGCCTGGACGTGAGTCTGCCGTTAGATCTCTTAATAATGCTGGTTTCAAAATCACCAGTATTTCCGACGTGACACCGATACCTCATAACGGTTGCCGTCCTCCTAAAAAGCGCCGCGTATAATCACTGGAGTTATTGAATCATGGCAAGGTACATCGGACCTAAGTGTAAGCTGAGCCGTCGAGAAGGCACAGACCTTTTCCTCAAGAGTCGTGTGCGCTCGGTTGACTCCAAGTGCAACATGGAAAAAGTACCAGGACAGGCGGGTGACCGTCGTCGCCGGGTTTCTGACTATGGTTTGCAGTTACGTGAGAAGCAGAAAGTACGTCGTATCTACGGTGTAATGGAAAAGCAGTTCCGTAACTACTATAAGGCTGCTGCACAGAACAAGGGCGCAACAGGTGAAAATCTGCTGCAGCTCCTTGAGACACGACTGGACAATATTGTCTACCGTATGGGATTCGGCGCCACACGTGCTGAAGCCCGCCAACTCGTCAGCCATAAAGCGATCGAGGTCAACGGTAAAATTGTTAATGTGCCTTCCTTTAAAGTTAACGCGGAAGACGAAGTTACAATCCGTGAGAAGGCTAAAAAGCAGGTCAGAATTCAGGGGGCCCTGGAGTTGCAGGGACAATATGGATTCGTTGACTGGGTGGAAGTGGATCCTAAAGCAATGAAGGGTAAGCTAAAGCGCATTCCGGACCGTTCTGATCTATCTGCTGAAATTAACGAACAACTGGTCGTTGAGCTCTACTCCAAGTAAGCCTTGACGAGGGAAAATATATGACCGAAAGCGTTACGGAATTTCTAAAGCCTCGCATCGTCAATGTACAGCCGATAACAGCAACACGAGCCAAGGTAACTCTTGAGCCTCTCGAAAGAGGTTTTGGACACACTCTGGGCAATGCACTTCGGCGCATCCTTCTTTCGTCAATGCCTGGTAGTGCGATAACTGAAGTTGAGATCGCAGAGGTATTACATGAGTACACCACGATTGAAGGTGTGCAAGAAGATGTACTGGATATTTTGCTTAATCTAAAGCAGGTTGCTTTGGTTATGCACACCCGTGATGAAGCGACTTTGAAGTTGCAGAAAAAGGGTCCAGGACAGGTCTTTGCAAGTGATATCGCTGTAGATCATGATGTGGAAGTTGCTAATCCTGATCATGTTATTGCGACTCTGACTAAGTCAGGCGAAATAAACATGACTCTGAATGTACACCGTGGGCGGGGTTATCACCCTGCAGCAGCCCGTCAGGGTTCCGCCGGCGACGAACGTCCAATCGGTATGTTGCAGGTTGATGCATCGTTTAGTCCCATCCGCGAAGTAGCCTATAGCGTTGAGGCTGCTCGTGTAGAGCAGAACACAGGTTTAGATCGTCTGGTCATCGAATTGGAAACCAATGGAACCATTGATCCAGAAGAGGCAATCAGACGTTCAGCCAGTATTTTACGTGACCAGCTCTCTGTATTTGTCGACCTGGAAGCTGAGGCTGCTGAGTCGGTTGCAGAACCAGAAGAGCCAGCAATCGATCCAATACTGTTGCGTCCGGTTGATGATCTTGAGTTGACTGTTCGTTCAGCCAACTGCTTAAAGGCTGAAAACATTTTCCTTATCGGTGATTTGATTCAAAGAACCGAGGTGGAACTGCTTAAAACGCCAAATCTGGGTAAGAAATCACTTACTGAGATTAAAGACGTGCTTGCACGTCGTGGTTTGTCACTGGGCATGCGCCTGGAACATTGGCCACCAGAAAATATCGAAGAGCAACTGGCTCATTAAGCCCGTTTCTTTCACCTTTTAAACTATTTTTGAATTTGGGGAAGTCGACCCATGCGCCATCGCAAATCAGGACGGCAGCTTAATCGGAACAGCAGCCATAGGAATGCCATGTTTAGAAACATGGCGGTCTCTTTGATCAATCATGAATTGATCAAGACGACTGTACCCAAGGCTAAAGAACTGCGTAAAGTTGCTGAACCGCTCATTACCATGTCAAAGACAGATAACGTCGCTAAACGGCGTCTGGCTTTCTCTCGTCTACGTGATAAATCAGCTGTCGGTAAGCTCTTTGCAGAGTTAGGCCCAAGATATCAGGCTCGTCCTGGTGGCTATGTGCGGATTCTGAAATGTGGCTATCGTGCTGGTGATAAGGCGCCTATGGCTTATGTTGAACTGGTCGACCGTCCAGCGGTTGAAGAGCCAGTAGAGGAAGCTGAGGCGGATACTGAAGAATAAACCAGCAGGGTTAAGAGCATAAAGAACCCATACAGCAATGTATGGGTTTTTTTATGTTCGTTATCTATTCAACCTCAAAAAATCAGTTGACCGCTGATATCTGACGTAAGTAAATGATACGCCACTTCAATTGATGAAGTTTTTGCTCACCCATTGGGTAAACTCATTACCGCTACATCGATTTGTGTAAAAAATCAGCCTTTCCGGAAAGACGTTAATACCAGCGGTCAACTGCCACAAAAGTGGCGATCGTGCAGGTTTGCCGTAAAAAAATAAAGCATATGGGGGAATTAATAGCACTACTTTTTAAGTGTTTTCATTAAGTCATCCAGATCAATAGTTTGGGCTGTTTGCTTTTCTGCTTCCTTGATCTCAAATATGCGATGTCCATTGATCATGCCTGATATGTCTGCATTTGAACTACCAAGATCATGGGTGAAAACCGCAATCACATGGAGAAGTGAATACCAGGCGATGATCTGGTAGGTAATTTGGTGAAGATCGGTCATGCTCATTCCCAAAATAGACGGCAGTTCGTTGAGTAGAGTAAAGCCGCTTATCACGCTCAAAGTCAGGAAAAAGAAAAAGAGCAAATAGATTGGGCCCCATAGTGGATTATGGCTAAACCATTTTGGCAGGGGTGATTTACCAAGGGTTAAGTAGAACTTAACAACCTGTAACGCTTGAGATATGCGGTGGAGATTCGGCTCACAGTCACTGATGTGCTCAGTACCCTTTCCAAAAAAGAGAAGAAAGAGTCTGATCAGAAGGCCGGGTAGTAGTATTGCACTGAGTATGTAGTGAATTTCGTGGAGGTCTGTGGATGAGAGGAGCTGGTTGTTGAGCAGAAATCCAGTAGCCAGTAAGCCAAGGGTCGGGAATGCGATAAGCCAGTGCGACACCCTTAGCCAGTGACTCCAGATTAAAACACGGGTAACGCTATTGGTTTGCATGGTAATTCCTGTCACTGTATGAATAAGCTATATATTACGCTGTAAGGAGAGTATTGATCGATGTTGTTCATAGGGTTTTTAGTTTTTTTTAGGTCTCAATGGTGATGTGGATGATAGTGGAGAATGGTTGGCTGCAGAACTGTTCAAATTCAACTGGTATAGGCCTGCTAGTGTACCCCGTCATATATTCTGTTCCATTCAGAGCCCCGCCCCAATACGTCAGATCAAGGCGTGGCTCGCAGGGAATGGCAGGCCCTTTACAAGAGCCACAATGCAGAGCTGGCGTATTGGGGCGGCTCCCTCCGGGGCGCGGCTAACCCCTTCCAGACTCGCTGAATGGTACAGAATCTATGACGAGGTGCACTAGTGCTAATAATATCCAATACATTCAACTAATTTGGCATTGATAAATAACATGTTGAGGCAAAGAAAGAACAAAAGAGAGAAGCGAGAGGCCAGGGATCAAGCCCTCCTGCGTTACCAAAAACAGCGACAGCGTAATCTTTTAGCTAAACCTGGTGTAAATGAGTTTATTCTGGTTCTTGATCACATGAAAGCAGGGTTCAATGTGGCCAAAATTTTTCGAAGTGCAGAAGCCTTTGGGGCTTCAGAAGTTCATCTTATTGATATTGGTCCTTTCGATCCATCGCCAGGAAAAGGTGCTTTCAAGAAGGTGCCCGCTAAATTTTTTAATAGTTTTGAGGAGAGCTATCAGGATCTTGTTGCCCGGGACTATGACATTGTAATGTTGCAAGGCGGCTGCGGACGGTTGTCCACTGATGTAGCCCTGAGCAGGAAGAGTGCCTTTGTTTTAGGTCACGAAGAGTGGGGGCACAGCTTTCAGCAGGAGGAGTACCCGGATATCGATTGCCTCTCCATACCTCAGTATGGCCAGGTTGAGAGCCTCAATGTTGCTGTTGCGGCATCGATCGTTATGTATGAATACGTGCGACAGCACTCATCGAGATAAGATATCTGATGAGAGAAATCTTTTTATGTTGAACTAGTGACTATAGGTCCGGTAGATCAACACTTTTTGTGGATAATACAGTTATAACAACAACTGAGAGCGCAGCAATTAGTAGCCAAGACATATCAATCATCCTCTATATTAATAACTACCGATTCTATGTCGGTATGGTTATTTATTGGTCGTTAGGTATAAAGGCTAAGCCATAAACTTAGCTTCTTCTGTGACTTATAACTGATTTAGCTTAAGTTAAACTTAAGCGAAGCGTGATCGGCATCACATTAATCCCTCTGGCGCTAATTTTTTTGGTGCAGATATTTTAGGCGTTGGGCGTCAAATATCTCCAGGGGTTCAACTTTTTCACATATGTATCAAGGTGTTGTTTTACAGACAAATATTATGGTTGGCGGCCGCTCTTGATCGATTTCTATTCTGGAGATAGTGGCGGTGCCAATAGACAAGCGGTACATGGATGCCAAAGGTGCGTTCAGTAAGTGGGTCAGGATGCTTCTAATAACCCCGGCATGGGTAACCATAAGGATATGCTTTCCCGCATGTTCTGAGGTCGCGTCGATAAAGGCTTGCTGAACTCTGTTACTGAAGCTATCCAGAGACTCTGCGCCTGTTGGTCGGTTGGTGATGGGATCGTGGTAAAAACGGTTAAGAATATTTGGGTCAGTTGCGCGTAGTTCATCTCCAGAGTGGCCTTCCCACGCTCCAAATCCAACTTCTTTCAAGCGATCATCATGGATGAGATCGATTTTCAGTTGGTTACTCAACTCTAGAGCAAATTCACTACATCGCTTTAGTGGCGAGCTTATAGCAACTTCCCAGGGAGACTCCTTAGATGTTGCATGTCGCATCTCCTGCCACCCTTTCTCGCTAAGCGGGTCGTCGATTTGCCCCCTGTAACGTCTACCTCCAACAGGCTCACCATGACGCATCAGATCGATTATGGTTTTTTGACTCATAAGGGGAGATTAAGCAAAAAATAACCAGGGCCTGTTAATACGACTCGGATCGGCCCTAGATCAGACCTGTAATGGTGAGAAAAGTCAAAATTACGAGAAACACAATCAGACTTCTCCAAATCAATGCCATCGCGGCCTTGGGCAGGTATGAATAGAGATGTGCCCCGGCATAGGCTTCGTCGAGTAGTGTGGTCAAGCGCATTGCTCCACTACCTGTACAGATCAAGGTACCGGTATTACTGTCACTGAATTCGCTATGGCGGCTCTCCTGATAGCTTCTCCAGCCATACAGGGCATCCTCGAAACTACCAGCGATGGCGTAACAGAATGATGTGATCCTCGCTGGTACCCAATCTAAGATGGTTAACAACTGTTTGGCGTTTAATTTGAAATCGATATCCTGCGCAGCCTGATCTGAGCTGGGTAGCCAAGTAGCCAGGCGGTAGAACATAGCACCTAGAGGGCCAAGGATTACAAACCAGAAAAGTACAGCGCTTGTGCGTCGATTGGCCTGTTGTAATGCGGCTTCAGCCACAGCTTGAGAACAGGCAGGTTCACTGGTTGGTGGTTCATCTTCGATAATCACCCGTGCGACATCTCGTGCATCGGTATCATCATCTTCAGCAGCAGAGACATATTGGTTGATCTGTTGGTCTAAATCCTCTGGTCCCAGGGTGTAGAGGAGAACGCCAATGGAGAAGATGACTGCAGGAATTCCTAACAGACTATCTGCGAAGAGTTGTTGAAGAACGGCAATACCCAGAAGGGGGGGCAAAAGGAGTAAGATCAGTCCGAAAAGGCCTTGTTGCAACCAGTCGGGTAGATTTTGCAGTAGCTGCCACTGGCAATATCTGGAGAACCAGCGATGATTTCGCAGGTGGATATGCTCTAGTAAAAAACGCTCTGCTATCAGGCAGATAAGTATGATCGTCAATGTCATCGCGAGAGTTTCGGCGAAAGTGAAGAAAGTTTCAAGTTGTGAGTGGGGTTTTTATAGAATTTGCGATCTGTTTACAGTGATTCCTGATTAGCATCCTATGCACTACCCCTATCCATTCAGATGCGGAACATGCTGATCGTCAGTTGAAAATTAAAGTGATGATGGAATATCCGCCCTTTGTCTCAAGAATGCAATAGACTGAAGTAATACTCCCAGTCAAACAGGGGGCCAGGGTCAGTTTTCCTTCCTGGTGCTATGTCAGCGTGTCCTGTGATGCGCTGTTTGGTAATTGATGGGTAGCTGTTCATAATCTGATTTGTGGCTACAGCAAGACTCAGGTACTGCTCTTCTGTAAAGGGTGTATCGTCGCAGCCTTCCAGTTCAATGCCAATTGAGAAATCGTTGCAACGCTGCTGCCCACAAAAGCTTGATTCACCAGCATGCCAAGCCCGGTTGTGAAATGGAACATATTGGACAAGCGAGCCATCACGTCGTATCAGAAGGTGGCTGGAGACTTTCAGGTCTTTGATTTCATTAAAGAATGGGTGAGCGTTAGCGTCAAGACAGTTCATGAACAGGTTATCAATCCATGATCCTCCGAACTCTCCCGGAGGAAGACTGATACTGTGAATTACCAACAGGTCTATCTCTGTACCAGGAGGGCGCTCATCCTGGTTGACCGAGCTTCTGAAGACGGCACTCTTGAGTAGGCCGTTTTGCAACTGCTTCAAGACTGATCTGATGAGGGGAAGCCTTTTAGCACCATGTCGGTGTAACTGACAACGCCTATTACCTCGCCTTGCTCCACTACAGGTGCCCTGTTCAGTTCAAAGCGAGCAAACATTCTTGCGCAATATCGTATATCCATCTGCGGTGAGACGGTAAATGCCGGTTTACTCATGATTTCGTATATGTTGACCCGCTCAGGAGCCCTGTCTTTGGCAAGCACCTGACGGGCGATGTCGGACAGGGTAACCAAGCCGAACTCATCATGTTCATGGCGTTTTTTAACAATCAGAGACTTGGTTTCGACATGGGTCATCTTATCCAGAGCCTTCTGCACGGTATCCATTCCATCAACCATGTCAACGTTGCTTTTCATTACGTCACGGACGCGGACTAGTTTGTTATCGTTCATAACTCCTCCTCGATCACTTGTGAAAGAGACGCGATCTGGTGACTGACACCAACTGCATCTTCGATGTCTATCTGGAATGCGATGCCATTTCCCGGTTGGTCATCAAATTCACCAGCTTCAGAAATTTTTTCCAATATTGTCCGGCTAAGGTGTTCTTCTACCAATAACAGAACAACATCGCGCTGTGTGTCCAGGGTAAGTCCGAGGAAGGTTTTAGACTGTTCTATCCCTTCTCCACGAGCATGATTAATGACTGTTGAGCCTGTCGCTCCGGCTGCCCGGGCTGCTTCAAGTACCTTTTCAGTGGTACTGTCCTCTACCAGAGCGATGATGAGTTTGAAGTGCATGTGGATACCTCGAATTAATCACTCAATTTTGATGTTTACGACTGCGCCATTCACTGAGCTGTGCGTAAGCCATAACTGACATAATGGGAAATAGACTTGCAAAGGCGATCAGACCAAATCCATCCAGCAAAGGGTTCCTTCCTGGGATATTGCTAGACAGGCCAATGCCTAGTGCGGCCACCAGAGGAACCGTTACGGTGGATGTGGTTACACCGCCTGAGTCATAGGCCAGGGCAATAATAGAGCGTGGTGCGACTGTGGTCTGGAGCATGACAACCACATAGCCGGCAATAATGTACCAATGTAGTGGTGTGCCGGTGATGATTCGATAACTACCCAGGGTTATACCCAGCGCTACACCGATTGCCACCGCTATGCGTAACCCCCCCTGACTGATAGCGCCAGCTGAGACCTGATTTGCCTTGATGGCGACAGCGATCAATGAGGGTTCTGCAATAGTAGTTGAGAAACCAATACTAGCAGCAAATAGATAGACCCAAAAATAGTGATGCCATTCAACGCTTTGTCCCTCGGTGGGTATGTTTAGCAACTGCGGAGAGGTGAGCTGGCTGGCCATTAGTTCGCCAAGTGGGAAGAGGGCAAGATCGAGACCTTCCAGGAACAGTGCCAGTCCGAAAAGCACCATCAGAAAACCAATTGCAATCTCTCTGGCGTTTTTCAGAGGGCGGCGCAGGACGAAGACCTGAAAGCCGACCAGAATGGCTGCAATTGGCAAAATATCGAGCACTGTTCCGCCCAGTATGGAGAGAAAATGCCAGATACCCTCAATCATAATATGATCCCGTAAAACATAACGAAAATCATCGGTGTCAAAGATGCAAAGGCGATAAGCCCAAAACCATCTGTCATCGGATTTCGCCCTTTGATACTCGAGGCGAGACCGACACCGAGGGCGGTTACCAGGGGCACGGTGACTGTTGATGTCGTGACGCCGCCTGAGTCGTAGGCAATACCTATTATCTCTTTGGGCGCAAAAGCTGTCATGATGACAACTCCGAGATAACCACCAATGATCAGATATTGGACGGGCCAGCCTTTAACTATTCTGACAACGCCGAGAACGATGGCAAAGCCCACAGAGAGCGCTACGGTATATCTGAGTCCCTGACTGTAATCATGCATGGCTTCCGGTGAGTCTTTTATCATCCCACCTGTCGCTGCAATTTTTGCTGCTTCCTCAGCAATTTTGATTAATGCGGGCTCTGCGACGGTTGTACCGAAACCGAGGGAAAAGGCGAACAAGAGTAGCCAGGAGAGACTGCCTTTTCGGGCAAAGTTCCAAGCCATGGATTCACCGATAGGAAATAGACCCAGATTCAAACCTTCGATAAACAGGCTAAGGCCAATGAGTACCAACAGAGTGCCGACCAGTATCGAACTGAGGTTGGGGATGGGTTGTTGCAGAACCACCAGTTGAAAAAAAGTGATGACAATAACGATCGGCAGCAGATCGCGAAAACTACTGAGGAGTGATGAGAATAGGCGCCGGATTGTATTCATAATTATTTATCGGGCCGGTTATTTTTTTCGATCAAATCGAAACGGCTGGTTTTTTCTTGGGGCTATCCCTTTAGCCCCTTAGAACAATACATTAGATTTGAGTGCGCTTCTATTTCATTTCTCTTAACTTAAGAAATGTCTTAAGGACACCTCTAACTGCTTATGCCCTCTGCGCGACTCTTGTCGCCAAACTGCGCCGCTTCTGGGCTGTGGATCTTCGCAACAGCTGGGCTATTAGGTGTGATTTTCGCCTTGAGTCGCTCCATTTTGATGGTCAATCTGTTCAGCCGATGAGATGCTCAGAGGTTCCTTAAACTCCTGAATTCTCAATTCAATGGTCTCTCTGCTACAATAGAGGTGGATTTAATTTCCCGAAAGTTGCTTTTTTACGTAGCTTTTCGAGCTCGATATATTACACGTGCTACCCTGATGTAATGACAGAAACTATTGATTGAACAGGCACTTGGTGCTAGTTTTTGAATAGTGTATCCATTGAGGATGCTGAATGGCCACTATCCGTGTATGGTTCTTTTGTGAGGCTATTCGCAGACGCTGTTCCTTTGCTAGCATAGCCTTTCATCAGATGCAGGCTAAAGGGACTTGTTCGCATCTGCTTGGGTATAGGCAGGATTCTTCAAGTGACTTATAGATGCAAAGGCAAGATAACATTATTACTTTCGGCTCGGCTGTGCCTCGTCAGAAAAACATGATGCTTGATAGTGGCGGACGTAGGATTGTGTCTGAATGTCGCAATCTGATTGTTAAGACTATTCCCAAATTAATGAGCGACTTGTTCGAGAATCTCGATGATTCTCTATACGAAATGGCGAACAAGTCAGAAAATAATGCCCTACAGAACATCTATTTTGATTCCATGCGTGAGCTGCGTAAGCAGCGAGCAGGGATCGACCGCAACTTCACTCAGGAGCTTCTGCGAATTTATGATCGTTACTGGGAGACTGGAGATATCCAAGTCAACCAGCCAACCCTGGATGAGTTGAGCCGGGATTCCGAGATGTCCCTGGTGGAAAACGATGAGCTTGAGGACTCTTTGGCGATTACCAATATGGTGAGTAAGTCTGAGAGCCGCTATGCCAAAGAGCTCTTTGCCATGAGCCAGAGGTTTGCCTATGTGATTGGTGGTGGACGGGTGGATGAGCATGTGGCACAGCGTTCTCCATTAGAGCCTGGAGTAATCTGCAGCGCCTTTCAATCAGCTATGGTCAACGTGCCGGTCGAGTTACCGGTCAGACTGGTTGTTTATAAATTATTCGATCGTCATGTGATGCACTATATCGGTGGCCTCTATGATGAGGTCAACCTGCTACTTGGTCGCGCCGGCGTAATTCCTAAGTTGACACCCAAAGTTCGTCGCAATCCTGTTGCGCCCAGTGTGCGAGGAGAGGGTGGAGAGAGCTATCTGGCAAGTGACTCCTCTTACGCGCCGTCAACCTCAAGTCAAAATCCTGAGAGTCAGATGGCTACCGCTGGGGATGTGCAGGCAGAGGTTTTCGCTACTCTGCAACAGCTTCTGGGCACTCGCCGCACCACGACTGGCAGTAGCATGCTGACCTCTAGTCTGATGCTCTCAACACCTAACGGAAATGTCCCGGTGGTGGATACTGGGGAGTTACTGGGCGTGCTTTCAGCAATTCAACAGTCAAATGTGGTGATGTTACCCCAAGGGCGCAGGATCAGTCAGACACTGAATCCTGAAGAGATGAGGGCTCGTTTGGTCAGTGACCTGCAAATTGCAAAAGATGGGCAGTTGACCCGCTCACTGGGTGATGCGGACAACGATACCATTGATGTCATCTCCATGTTGTTTGAGTTTATTCTCGATGACTACAGCCTTCCTGATGCCATGAAAGCACTGATCAGTCGATTGCAGATCCCAATGCTTAAGGTGGCAATCATCGATAAGTCTTTCTTCAGTGAGAAGATTCATCCAGCTCGTCGTTTGCTGAACTCTCTTGCTAAGGCGGCTGTCGGTTGGAATGACACAGGGGATCGGGTAAACGATACCCTCTACAGCAAGATTGAATCCACCATCAAGCGGATACTCAATGAGTTTCATGATGATCCTCAACTGTTTGCCGAACTGGATGAGGAGTTCACCGGCTGGTGGGAGAAAGAGCAACGTGGCGCTGAGATCGCTGAAAAACGTACCAATCAGATTACCCGAGGCAAAGAGCAGCTGAAGTCAGCTAAGCAGATTGTTTCGGAAGAGCTCAACAAACGCTTGCAAAAGCAGAAGATTGTGCCCCAGGCAGTGATGTCAATTCTGGAAGATGGATGGAAGGATGCGCTACTGCTGATCTACCTGCGAGAGGGGGATCAGAGTCAGGATTGGGAGGGGGCCCTGGAGATCGTCGATCGCCTGCTCTGGAGTGTACAACCTAAATCCGAATACGCTGAACGCCAACAACTGTTGCGGGGAATACCCGAGTTGTTACGCAAGGTTAGAGAGCGTTTAAACAGCATCTCTTTCGATCAACATAAAATGGCCCGCCTCTTCAAAGAGCTGCAAAATTGTCACATACAAGTGCTACGCGGTGGTGATGGTGGTCAGGTGAGCACCCCCGGAACTCAACCAGTCAACCAGTATGAGATCCATTTTCCTGACAGTCAGTTGACTGCGGATGATACCAGTCAACTTCGTGAATTGGCAGATGAGGCCATTTCAGATAATGATGAATACTCTCAACTAGCCAAAGACCTTGAACCAGGCAGCTGGTTGGAGATGGCCGACGGAAGCACTAAAGTCCGGGTCAAGTTATCCTGGAAGAGTAAAGTGACTGACACATATATCTTTGTCAATCGCAAAGGTATGAAGGCTAAGGAACTGACCTCTGCCGGGCTTGCCCAGCAGCTTCGTGAAGGCAAAGCCAGAACTGTCGAAGTCTCCACTACACCGATCATGGATCGTGCGCTTGATGCCATGCTCAGTGCATTAAAGAACACCGATGCCTCATCTGCATCAGCCTAGGGCATAAGCAGTTACATAGAGGTGCCCTTAAGCCTATATTGGTCTCTCTGAGAGTTCGTCAGCGACGCTACGATGTGGGCCAGGTTCTTCCTTTTTATCCCTGTCGTTGACTCGCAGAATTTCACCGCTAAACTGCTCTCTTCCCGGAAGATAATGGGTTTTCCGGAATTCTTTTTAATTGAGAGAGTGTGATGAGCGAAAAGATTACCGATTCAGGCTTGAAAATAGAAGAGCTTCACGAGGGTGATGGCGAGACAGCAGAGTCTGGTCAACAGGTCACTGTACACTACACCGGTTGGTTACTGGATGGTGATAAGTTTGATTCATCGGTTGATAGAGATCAGCCCTTTAATTTTGCCCTCGGAAAAGGGATGGTGATCCGTGGATGGGATGAAGGTGTAGCGGGTATGAAGGTCGGTGGTAAACGCAGACTGACAATCCCGCCTCAGTTGGGTTATGGCGCGCAAGGTGCTGGTGGTGTAATTCCACCAAATGCAACTCTGGTATTTGACGTGGAACTGCTAGCTGTCTCCTGATGAATTTACTATCCAGTCGATATCTTATCAGCGGTCAAGTCAGTCAGGCATTGGCTGAGGATCTCGGTAGTGGTGACCTTACCGCTGCCTTATTGGATCCTGCTGCGGTCATCCAAGCGCAAATTATCTCCCGGGAGTCTGCGGTGATCTGTGGTATTCCCTGGGTCGAAGAGGTCTATCGACAACTCGATCCGGCAATTGAAATGGATTGGATGGTGGCTGATGGTGATGCTGTATCCACAGATCAGGTGCTTTGCCGATTAAACGGGAATACCCGGGCACTGTTGAGTGGAGAGCGTTGTGCTTTAAACTATCTGCAGACCCTGTCTGGTACTGCAACTACTGTCAGGCGCTACGCTGACGCAGTTCAGGGTATGAGTGTCAGGATCATGGATACTCGAAAGACAATACCTGGGCTTCGTCTACAGCAAAAATATGCGGTACAGTGCGGTGGTTGCCATAATCACCGGGTGGGTCTCTATGATGCAGTATTGATCAAAGAGAATCATATCCGGGTGGCTGGTTCGATTGCTGCTGCGCTATCCAAATCCAGAGAACTGGTGCCAGAGGGTGTTACTATCGAGATAGAGGTGGAATCCCTTGATGAGTTGGAGCAAGCATTACAGGGTGGTGCTCAGCGGGTGCTGTTGGATAATTTCTCACTTCAACAACTACGTGATGCGGTGAAGATGGCTGGAGGACGTGCCACTCTGGAAGCGTCCGGAGGGATTCAGTTAGAGTCGATCAGGGAAATTGCCGAAACCGGTGTCGATGACATCTCAGTTGGCGCATTGACAAAGGATGTTCGAGCGGTCGATCTCTCGATGCTGTTTGAGCGCTAGTATGACGAGGTACACTAGCGTCAGTTGGTAGACAAAGCGGGAGTCAGGCTTTCAGTTGGGATTGTTTGTGGGGTTAAACTTTCTCGTCGATCAGCGTTCCCAGAACCTCGTCCGCAGCTTTAATGGTTTTAACCTGGGCTTTGATCTGGTTGGCATGCTGCTGCATCTCAACCATGGAGCGGGATAGATCTTTGGGTTTAGTCTGTTGTGTCTGATTTGTGCTGGCAATTTCAGAGGCGACACGCCTCATACCCTGTAGTCCTTTATGGATACCCTGCAGTGCTGTTCCAGTGATTGAATTTATGCCCATACTTACAACAGATCCTGGTCGAAATCGGCTCGTTCTAACCGGTTAGTTGGCAGGTTCGGCTAAATCTTTAATAGTTTCATTCGCAAGTGGTCGATTTGTCTCTAAATTGATGAATTCACTTCCTTAATTCCATTTATGAAGTGGTGGGAAGACTAGCCTTGCAGATGTGTAGTGGTGGCGCTCGGAGGGTAAAGCCCAATGCCGATAGCTGGCGCGCCTCAGAACCTTTTGGGTATGGACGCTACCACCCTTTAATACATGATTGTTACTACTAAGCAGCTCTTTGGGCGTTGATTCATCTGGAAAAGGCTGAAATTCGGGGTAAGGATGGAGTCTATTGCTGCACCACTCCCAGCCGCGACCAGAGTGGGTTAACACGCCACTGCGGGCAGCCATCTCCCACTGATATTCGTGCTGTAAAATTGCCCCGGAGAATTGATCCTGTTGCTGGGAAGCCCAACTGGCAAAGGCTTCTGCTTCATAGAGATTGATGCCGGTAACCGGTTCATCAGGGGGAAGGTGAGATGGGCCATTTAATGCGACCTCATACCAGTTACCCAGGGGATCCTGTTGCCAGTATTCCGGGTGGTCTGCTTGATGTTGTAACTGCCACTCCCAGCCCGCTTCGCTCCAGTATGTTTTGTTCTGATATCCATTCGCCTGCATGAAACTAAGAAATTGGGCGTTGGATACTGGTGTCAGGGCGGTTCGGTAACCGCTTAATTCAACTGCTTGTGGTGGTAACTCATTATCATAGGCGCGGGGGTCATCCCTCGAACCGATGCGATAGTGTCCTTGTGAAAGTTCTTTAGTCTCCCAGCTTGGGGGTGCTGGCTGTAATGGTTGCATGCAGAGATAGCCGGGAGTTGTCTGCCGACAGTTAAGTTGGTTGATAACAAGCAACATGCACTCATAGAGTTTCGCCTGCTCCTGAAGCAGATACCAGGCAAGGCGGTCATCTTTCATCAACGGGTGATCTGGAATGCTTCCAGGTGTGGCCAGCAGGCGCAGGTGCTCATCCCTTATCTCTGCACCCCAGTTGATCAAGTGATCGGTAGGGGGAAGATTCTCACACTGCTCCTTAAGGCTGATTGTGCCTGGCGTAAAGAGGTGTTTGACTCGGCTGCTGAGGCTATCATCAGCGCAGAGTACTGACCGCAGCCAATAGAGCTCCAGATAGACACCATTGCCAAAATACCAGTTCAATGAGGCCAGTGTGGGGTGGTGCTGGGTTGCGCACTCCTGATCACTTCTGGATTCGAGAAGATGCTGTTGCATCTCGTATAAACCACTCAACTGACTGAGAATGGCCGGTGCGGTCATACTGCTACTCCACAGGCTAAAACCGCACAAGTGTACCCCGCAAGGGGTTCGCTGATCCAGTAAAGTGCTTAAACCAAGATTACGCAATGACCACTGATAGCTTGCGTCAGGGGCTGATAGGCCGTATCAATTAATGGTATCACCAATGGTCATCTGTAATCTCCCGGCCGGGCTATACGCAGCCTGTTGGCTTTGGGAGGCCGCCATATTTTGTGATTGGTTTCATTGGGCCGGTAAGCCATAGCTCAAACATCGCCTTCTTGTCCTCGCCAAGATATTTGGAGAACTTGCGAATCGGAGGTACTACGTTGAATTCATTGTAGTACTCACGCGCTTTCAGAATCTGCTGCCACTTCTCATCAGTGATTTCGTACTCATCCTCAACGGCCATCGCATGTGCTATTTCTGGGCTCCATTCATTCATATCAGTGAGATAGCCATCTCCATCGCGTTCTGGGATTTGTGTGCTCATTTGTACTGCTCCTATTACCAAGTGAAATGGTTGGTTATTGCTTGGTGAGGAGTTTAAGGGCAACGGGGTCTGGTTATCTACCCTTAATTTTGTAAGGGATTAGATTAATCTGCCTCTATTCTCTGAATAAACTCGGCTATATTTTCGCAGGGTTGAGTCATATGAATGCGACGCAGGTGCTCTCCCTCGCGAAAATCCAACCCTAGTGGGTCTGCGCCAATTGCTTCCAGGGGTGACGATGTAGGTTTAATCCCCTGCCTCTGCAGATAACGATTGAGCAGTTGGTGGTCATGAGCATTCAGCTGAAACAGTGCTTCTGATTCTTCGGATGTCGAATAGGGTGCGAGTGGCTGTATACGACTAGCATCGAACCAGCGTGCCGATCCGAAACCACCGATGAAATAGTATTGTTGAATGGTGAGTCGGTAGAAGTTGAAGTTTAACTCCTTCTGATAACGTCGAGCAGTGGGGTAGTAGCGAAAATAGCGTTCTGAAGCTGATGTTGAATTGATGGGTTCAGCTTTGGCCAGACAGGTCAATCGGGTCAATTGCTGAACATCACCTTCCCCTGTTTCACTGAGCGTTAGCGAACATAGGGGATTAGCATCGAGGTTTCTGGTGTGTTGAGCCAAATGAGAGATTAAGAGCAAAGGGTTACCCTTTGGATCACGGCAGATCGGCAGTAGAGAGCCGAATGGGTAGCCGGGGAATTTTGTGGAGTGGGTGGATAAAATACCACTAAAACTTTCACTCCAAAGTCTGTGAATACTCTGCAGCAGGTCTTCTGATGAGGTTTCGTTGTTCATATTGTTCTCATAGTCTCAGTGGAAGGTCTGTCTCTATTCTCAGGTCTGCCTGAGTATATAGCGGCTTGCTATGTTTTTATCTCACCAATATGCGCCTCGATAGATTGTCTCTTTGACTCCAGGCGATTGTTTTGTCCAACACGGATATCCATTTTTATCGCGGTATAGATACGATTGCAGCCCGCACCATTGAGCAACTCGGTGGCTTTTTCCACAACCTCCAAGGCCTGGTTCACCCTGTCGGTTTCGATCAGTGTTCCCATCGCAGTCAGTTGATAGTTGATGCCGCTCTTCCTGATCATGTCGATTACCTGACTAACTTCCCTGCTTACGCTCTCCCCCTGGTCCAGTGGAAAGATACTGAATTCTAATAACACTGACATTGGTCAACCTTAATAAGTATTTAAAAAAAAGCGTAGCTTAATTTCCTTGGAAATGGTGTTTATTGCAGTAAGTGTGCGGGAAATACGCGATTTACTGTAAAAACTTTTTGTTACGGATGGTCTGTTGATATGCTGCACGATTTTTTGAGCAGGAATCAAATCGACTGTTTGAACCTTTTTTTTTGATTCTGAAGCCTTTAACGGACAATCTAGTAGGCCGCTTGGTACCACTCAGAGCTCCGCTACTGGGCTAAGGCAAGGTGCACGTCGTCGGGAATGGCATGTCCTCCCAAGCAGTGCAACGCAGCATTGGCCCAGTAGCGGGGCTCCCTTTGGACTGTACCACAAGCCAAATGGCGGTGTTTGCTCATTTAAATTAGCAACCGCTAGTCTTGCTCCCATGCCTTGCTCATGGCGCTTGTGGTGCGGTTGAGGGTTACCGAATTTAGCAAGCGGCCCACTAGCCCAGAATAAGTAAGTTTACAATTCTTCACAGGTAGTCGCTTTATTCCTAGGGGTATCTTACCTAAGCTGCGGAACCATACTGTTGTTGCTTACTAGAGGGAAGGGGCTTTATTCACAAGGTATAGTTCAAATGAGGAAGGATCTGTTTATAACCCGTCTATTAAGTGGGAAATCAAAAGCGATTATCTGGTAAATAGATGTTGCTGGATTGGCAGGATTGGCGATCAATAATCCGCCTGTGATCGATTTTTAACTAACAACGAAAAACTGTTTGGGAGAGAAAACGTGGATATATCAATTGACACTCTGATGAATACATATGTTATTCCTTGGGGCACAAAATTTGTCATGGCACTACTGGTATTTATTATCGGTCGCTGGATAGCGAAGGCATTGACAAATACGATGCGTAAAATCATGACCAAAAGCGATGTCGACCAGATGCTCGTCAGCTTTTTGGGAAATATTGTCAATACTGCCTTGCTGGCAGTTGTGGTGCTTGCCGCATTAGAACAGCTGGGTGTCAACACGACTTCTGCATTGGCCATTCTTGGTGCTGCCGGCTTGGCTGTTGGTTTGGCTCTGAAAGATTCTCTGGCCAGTTTTGCTGCTGGGGTGATGCTGATTATATTCCGCCCCTTCAAGCTCGGTGATTTCATAGAAGCTGGTGGTGTATCCGGTGTGGTCGAGGATATTCGTATTTTTCATAGTGTGCTCAAGACTGGTGATAACCGTGAAATCACCATGCCCAATGCACAGATCTACAGTGGCACGATCATCAACTACTCAGCTCGTGAAACCCGTCGGATCGACTTGGTCATCGGTATTGGTTATGACGACGATATCAAGAAAGCAAGGGATTTAATCGAGCAGATCTTGAAAGCGGATGAAACCGTGCTTAAAGATCCTGCGCCTACCATCATGCTGCTGGAGTTGGGTGAGAGCAGCGTTGATTTTGCTGTAAGACCCTGGGTTAAGTCTGGTGACTACTGGACAACCAGAGCTGCCCTGCTCGAGGCAATCAAGACTCAATTCGATCAACAGGGGATCAGTTTCCCTTATCCGCAAAGAGACATTCACATGATTCAACAGAGTGCTGCCTGATATCTGGGTGGTCTTAGATGAAAGCAACTGAGGTATATTTATATGAAGAAGCAAATTAAGTGCACCCTGGCCTTGGCCATATTGCCGGTTCTTTTCAGTGGTCAGGTTAGTGCTGAAAAGGGATTGGCTTACGATGCGGCAGGCTCGGTTTGGCGCACAGGTTCAGGTGAATGCTGGACAACATCTTTTCGTGACAAGGCGAACCAGGAGAGCGGCTGCTTTGGTGAACCTGAAGTTGAGATGGCAGTTAAAGAGGGTGATGCAGATGGTGATGGTGTTGTCGACAGCCTTGATAATTGTCCCGGTACAGCGGCCGGTGTAAAGGTCGATGCCAAGGGGTGTCCCCTTGATAGTGATGGCGATGGTGTTGTTGACGTAGATGATAAATGTCCTGGTACCCCCTCAGGGATCAAGGTCGACGCCGCGGGTTGTGAGTTGGATAGCGATGGGGATGGCGTTGCTGACAGTCAGGATAAGTGTCCGAATACCCCTAATGGTGCAACTGTCACACCTGACGGTTGTGCAGTAAAAATTGTGTTGCAGAATATCCAGTTTGAATTGAATAGTGACCGGATTGGCAGTGATTACAGTGGTGTTATCGAACGAGTCGCCGCATCTCTGAAATCCCGAAGTGATATCAAAGCTATAGAGGTTGTCGGTTATACCGATTCCAGTGGTGCTGCAAGTTATAACCAGGTGTTATCTGAAAAGCGAGCGAAGGCTGTTGCTGATGCGCTGATTGCCCAAGGTGTGGATCAGGGGATGATTTCAACCAAAGGGATGGGTGAAGCTTCGCCTGTAGCAGATAACAAGACATCTGAAGGCCGGGCTCAGAATCGTAGGGTTGAGTTGGGATTGAACTAGTAAGCTCGGATTGAAAGGATTAAATCGATCTCACTTGAGATTTGCAGCTTTTCCGGGCTGGTTGGTGGTTTGCCAACTGGCTCGGGATTGCAGCTTTTACAGGAGCGTCAGTGTGGTGATCCGGCAGCTGGTAGGTATATCAGATACTGATGACTGACCGTTGCGACTTGGGATCTCATATGGATGCATATGGATCAGGATAGGAGTTACTCTTCTGCTGACACTGCCGGTTTAATTAGTGTTAACAGCCCCTAGTGGTTTCATTGTGAAGGAATAGCGAATAATATGACAGAGGGGTTAATTTGGATTCAGGGTTTAAATGACTCATATGGGGCTGTAGATATAAAAAATAGCAACATAGTGGCGTTACCCTGCGCCTATAGTAGTCGTTTCGCAATACGCCAATTCCGCGCGCAGGCGTGTTGCATGGATGGGAGCAGCCCATGCGTATAGCCTATTTGGAAGACGACAAAGTACAATCGGGTGTAATGAAGGAGTGGCTTGAGGCAGAGGGATACGTCTGTCGAGTGTTCGATAATGCTGAGGCATTTATGCACGAGCTTCGCCATGAGACATACGATTTGTTGATAATGGATTGGGAGTTACCTGGAAAAAGTGGTGTTGAGGTGCTCTCCTGGTTGAGGGAGGATCGAGAGTGGGATCTACCTGTCTTTTTTATTACCCATCGAGATGGGGAGCAGGATATTATTGAAGCCCTCGACAAGGGTGCTGATGACTATCTGGCAAAACCGGTTAATCGAGAAGTTATGCTGGCCCGCATCAAAGCGTTGGTCAGACGTCATAGCGGTCGAAGAGATTTGATTCGGATCTCTGATTTTACTCTGAATAAAGAGAATAAAACCCTTACCTTGAAAGATGTTCCTGTTGAAATGACAGAAAAGGAGTTTCAACTGGCCTGGATGCTGTTTAGCAATATCGGTCGACTGCTGTCGAGAGATCATCTTTTGGAGAGTATATGGGGATTTGGGCCTGGATTGATGACCCGAACAGTTGATACTCATATAAGCCGTTTGCGTAGAAAATTGGGTTTGAGCCCAGAAAATGGATGGCGCTTGAAAGCAGTTTATCATCAGGGGTATCGTCTTGAGCAGCTTGAAGGCGAAGAGTGAATTAGCCAATTCACCACACTTGATTCTTTCTGAAGGATTACAGGAAGATTTCACGGATTTGAATTGAACACTGAATGAGGTTGTTTCGATTCGGTTGTTAGTCGTACCTTGAATTTTTTTGCTTTGGGCGTTTTAGTCAGGATCTGAATTAAAGCAGCGTTATGTGGATGAAATCGGCTGATGCCTGAAAATCATACCTTTAAAAATAATTTCCCCAGTTGTATCAACACTACTCTGTCCAAGTTGTGGTCAATTGTCAGAGTCGCTGGGGTACTCTCTCTCCTGTGTGCCCTATATTCCAACCAGGCCTGGTCAGAGGATTGGATCTATCGGCTACATGAAGGTGAAAACCTGACTCTGGTAAAGGAGCGTTTTCTCAAACCGGAATTCACCCCGGAGCAGTTGCAGGTTTTTAATGGTATCGAGAAGGATCGAGAGATCCCGGTGGGAACAGAAATCCGGGTTCCCATCGATTGGATGAAGGATCAGCTGGCCGGTGTTGAAGTCAATTATGTGTTTGGTGAAGCGACTGTTACACGTCGCGCCTCCAGTCTCTCGGAAGTGGTCGTGGCTGGGGCTATTCTCAAAGCGGGTGATCGAATCATTACCGGGGCCAGGTCTGCAGTCTCGTTGTTGTTTGCTGATAAGTCAGTGCTACTCGTAGGAGAGTCCAGCGAGGTTCTTTTTGATGCGCTCTCATCTTATGAAGGCATAGGCATGCTGGATACCCGCATACGATTACAGCGTGGGCGGGTGGAAAACCGAGTGACGCCATTTAAACGTCCAGAGTCCCGATATGAGATACATACTCCCTCAGCAGTTACCGTTGTGAGGGGAACTGATTTTCGAATTTCAGCTGATGCGGACGATGTTCTGACACGTAGTGAAGTCACTGACGGTGAAGTCGAGGTTTCAGCTCAAGGGGAATCAGTGTTTGTGAAACAGGGGGAGGGTACTCTTGTTAAGTCAGGAGAAGCGCCATCTGAACCCCGAAAACTCCTGCCGGAACCAGATATGAAACATTTGAGTATGGAAAAGCATGATCATGCACTGCTGCTCGAGTGGCCTCAATTGGCTGAAGCAGTCGACTATCGATATCAGTTAAAAGATCATGATCAAGTGATCCTGTCAGTAGGCGTTACTCATTCTAATCAGGTTGAACTGCCGCTTATGACAACAGGGGATTACTCATTTTCCTTGCGAGGTATCGATGCTCTGGGATTGGAGGGTATGGAGGGTGAAATAGACTTTCATTTCGATGTTCAACCGGTTCACCAGAGCCCACCGGTTGCAGCCCCCATATCAAAAGCGCCAACGATGAAAAAACCCAGGTTTTTTCAGCAAGGAGTAGCCTTCGAGTGGACGGCAACTGAAGCAGCCTGGGCATATCGGTTCATACTGGCTCGCGACCAGGCACTCAATGATATTCTCTTCGAACGGCTCTCCTTCGATCAAGGGTTCAGCACCAGTTCTCCTGGTCCGGGACGCTACTATGTCGCTGTTGAGGCTCTGATAGAAGATAGGGATGGGGGGCTTCTATCCAATAGCTACCTCCTTGAGATTCCCGGTTGGTATTGAGCCTATGTAAATTGACTTTCTGCAGAGAGTCTCTCCTTTATCCTCTTATTTCAGTCACCATTAGAAAGTCCATATTAAAACGGAACCATGTCGAATCCCAGGCAAACAACAGCAGTTAAAAGAGGTCGTGGCGGCTTTTCAGAGTCGGTTAGAAGTGCCTTGATTTTGCTATTGTTTACTGCATTTTTTGCAGCCAGTGGTTGGTTGTTGCGCTGGGATCATCTTCTGTATGACCTGCAGATGGGGGGTAAGTCAGTTCCTGCTTCCGATGATATCGTGATTGTCGCGATAGATGAAAAAAGCCTCAAGGCTTTGGGGCGATGGCCCTGGTCCAGACGGGTACACGCGGAGTTGGTTGATGAATTAACTCAAGCGGGGGCAAAAGCGATTGTGTTCGATATCCTCATGGCTGAAGAGGATAGACTGGATCCAGAGGCAGACATTCGACTGATTCAATCTGTTGCGGCGAGTGAGCGTGTATTCATGCCGGTGATACTGGAACAGCATCGCCAGGGGGGGATGTTGATAGAGTCCATGCCGTTGCCTGCACTCTCCAATGTGGCTGCAGGTTTGGGGCATGTTCATATAGAGCTGGATACTGACGGTATTGCTCGTGGTGTCTTTCTGTTTGAGGGCTTGGGTCAGGCCTACTGGCCTCAATTGATGTTGAGTGTGTTGAATTGGCTCGATCCAGATAAGTATGATGTAGAGAGTAAACAACTGACTGAGCATGCGCCCAATGTACATGTGATCAGTCGGCATACTTATCGTTTAATCCCCTTCTCCGGCCCAGCGGGGTATTACAACAGGTACTCTTACAGTCAAGTGTTGGAAGGCGACTACCTGCCTGATCTGTTTCGTGATCGAATCGTTTTGGTGGGTGTGACTGCAACTGGGATTGGTGATGCTTTGCCAACGCCGCTGTCTGGATATGGCGTACCCATGCCCGGGGTGGAGATAAATGCAAATATCCTGGATAGCTTACGCAGTGGTGAGACAATCACTCAGGTAAGTTACCTCACACATCTTTTGCTCAGCACCCTGGTGGTTGTCTTACCGTTTCTCTTCTATCCCTATTTTCCAACCCGAGCAGCCCCTTTGGTTTCAGTGGCTTTGGTTATGGGGTTTATCCTGGTAAATTGGATTATGTTGCGCGGCTTGGAAATCTGGTTTCCTCCCTCTGCGGCACTGCTGGGTTTGACCTTGAGTTATCCGCTATGGAGTTGGCGGCGTCTCGACCAGGCTGTGCGCTATTTGAATGAACAACTAGAGCGCATGCAACGGGAACAGAGTCTGTTACCCGTTCACCTGCCTCCTGGTGATATAGCTTCAGCAATGCAGTTTCTCTCCCGTTTGATGCCGCTTCAGGGGTGGGTGGTCTATGATTCCCGCAGCGGTCGTCAACTGATGGGTGATGGCGAAACCCTGGGTTCCCCCCTTGATTCACTTGCTGAAGGCCATTGGCAGAGAGCCGGTGCAGAGATTTGGACCCTGGTACAGCGTCCGGATACTTTTTGGCAGCTTGGTTTGTCCTGGCCCCGGAATGCTGTGCCTGAGGGGCGCGCTCTACGATTGGTAAGCGACTTTGCCTATCAATTTTCTGAGAAGCCCCTGGCTAGTCAGGGCAGTGTATTGGAGCGTGTCGAGTTGCGAATGCAACAGATGCGGGAGGCTACAGTACGCATACAACGGTTTCGCAATCTGATCCGAAATGCTGTTAGTCAGATGGATGACGGGTTGATGGTCATCAATAGCCATGGTCAGGTGGTGATGTCTAATCCAAGGAGTGCATTCTATTTAGGCCACAGCGATGACAAGGAGCTATTGGGGGAGGATGCCTACCAACTGCTAAGTGTTCTTGATGTACAGGGTGGCGAGACCTGGGACGCTATTTTTACAAAGGTAATGCTGGCTAATGAGCCTGTACGTTTTGAAGCTGTTCGTCGTCCTGATACCGAACTCTTCGTTCAGTTGAAATCTCTGGTCGGGGTTGAAGCTGAAACGCATGGCATGATCATTAATCTCTCCTATATTGGCACCCTGAAGCAATCGGAACGCACCAGGGCAAAGATGCTTAACTTCTTATCCCATGACATTCGTTCGCCTATCACCTCACTGCTCTCTTTGACCCAGTCGCAAATTAAACGTAAGGGTAGTGCAGATGACTTGGCTGAGGCGATAGAGCCCTTGGCGCGACGTTCGTTAAAGCTGGCAGACGACTTTCTTCGTCTGGCGAGAGCGGAGGCGGTAGAGGATCAATCATTTATTGAGGCTGATTTCGTCACTATTGCCTATAACGCCCTGGATGAGATCTATACCAAAGCTAAGGCGAATAGTGTCGTTCTGAAGAGTCAGTTTGATGAAGATGAGATTTGGATGCATGGCGATCCAGGGCTGCTCGAACGGGCACTATTCAACCTGCTGGAAAATGCAGTCAAATTCTCCCCCCCGGAGAGTCAGATAACCTTGAGTGTCTATAGAGAAGCCGCTCAGGTAGTGTGTGATATTGCAGATCAGGGTGCAGGCATACCTGAGGATCAGCTGAATGAGGTTTTTCTGCCCTTCACTCAATCCTCATACCACGCCTTATCCGATACGAGAGGGGTTGGTCTGGGTCTTAGTTTCGTAAAGGTTGTGGCTGAGAAGCACCATGGCAAAGTGTCTGCCCGAAATAATGATCAGGGTGGTGCAACATTTTCGATGAGCATGCCTTGTGAGAGCAATGACCCTCTGGGTGATAGCGCATAACTGATTGTTCCTCAACTCCCTTTCCACCACTTTGTTAAAAATATATCTCTTCCCTTCCGAAATGAAAGGGTCAGAGTGGAATGGCACTTACTTAAGGGGATTTGTTACGTAGAACGAGAATTTTCTGAGGTAACCAAGCTATTTTGGTGGGGCAGGGCCCCACCCTACGCCCTGAATTGAACGGTAGGGTGGGGCCCTGCCCCACCAAAACGGCTTAAGTAAGTGCCATTCGGGTCAGAGTGCATTTGCCAGTTGTCTCTCTGTTCCCATAGGAGAACCGAGTGAATACGTGGCAGTAGTAATATTGTGGTTATTTGAGTTTGTTCGAGGCCTCAGAAAACAGGCATAATAGCAATTTCCTGTCGCCATTTTTCTCGGAGCTTGAGATGCCACAATACCGCTCACGTACAACGACCCAGGGCCGCAATATGGCGGGCGCACGCGCCCTCTGGCGGGCCACAGGCATGACAGATGATGATTTTGAGAAACCAATCGTTGCGGTGGCCAATTCATTTACCCAATTTGTACCTGGCCATGTTCATCTTAAGGATCTGGGGCAGTTGGTGGCCCGTGAGATCGAAGCGGCTGGTGGTGTTGCAAAGGAGTTCAATACCATCGCGGTAGATGACGGTATTGCTATGGGGCATGGTGGCATGCTCTATTCACTGCCATCCCGGGATATTATTGCTGATTCTGTTGAGTATATGGTCAATGCTCATTGTGCAGATGCGCTGGTCTGTATCTCCAATTGCGACAAGATTACCCCCGGCATGTTGATGGCGGCAATGAGACTGAATATTCCTACGGTTTTCGTCTCCGGCGGACCCATGGAAGCCGGTAAGGTCAAACTTCAGGGGCAGGAGCAGGAGCTGCATCTTGATTTGGTGGATGCCATGGTATCCGCAGCCAATCCTCAGGAGTCAGATGAGAATGTAGCTCAGATCGAGCGTTCCGCTTGTCCGACCTGTGGCTCCTGCTCAGGCATGTTTACTGCCAATTCGATGAATTGTCTTACCGAAGCATTGGGACTCTCTCTGCCAGGCAATGGTTCACTGTTGGCAACCCATGCTGATCGCGAACAACTTTTTCTCGAAGCAGGTCGCCTGGTGGTGGATTTAGCCCGACGTTGGTATGAGCAGGATGATGCAACCGCCTTGCCTAGAGAGATTGCGACCTTCCAGGCATTTGAGAACGCGATGAGTCTCGATATTGCGATGGGTGGATCGACCAATACTGTATTGCACCTGCTTGCCGCGGCCCATGAAGCGGGGGTCGATTTCACCATGACAGATATTGATCGCTTGAGTCGTCTGGTGCCAAATCTTTGTAAGGTTGCCCCTGCTACTCAACAGTATCATATGGAGGATGTTCATCGGGCTGGTGGTGTGATCGCCATCCTGGGTGAGTTGGATCGGGCTGGCTTGATCAAGCGTGATGTACCCACGGTGTATGCGAAAAGTCTCGGCGATGCTTTGCAGAGCTGGGATGTGATTCGCACTCAAGAGGAGCAGGTTCAGACGCGTTATCTGGCTGCTCCTGGGGGTGTGCCGACTCAGGTGGCGTTTAGTCAGCAGGCTCGCTGGCCGGCACTCGACTTGGATCGCGTTGCAGGTTGTATTCGGGACTTAGAGCACGCCTACTCAAAAGATGGCGGCCTTGCCGTACTCTCTGGAAACCTGGCTGAACAAGGGTGTATCGTGAAGACAGCCGGGGTTGATGAATCGATCCTCAAATTTTCGGGGCCTGCAAGACTTTTCGAAAGCCAGGATGCTGCGGTTGATGCGATCCTGAATGACCAGATTAACGAAGGTGATGTGGTGATTATCCGCTATGAAGGCCCTAAAGGCGGGCCTGGAATGCAAGAGATGCTCTACCCTACCAGTTACCTGAAATCGAAAGGGCTGGGTAAGCATTGTGCTCTGATCACTGATGGTCGTTTTTCCGGTGGTACATCCGGACTCTCCATAGGACACTGCTCACCTGAGGCTGCAGAGGGGGGTAATATCGGCTTAGTGGTGGAGGGGGACAGAATCGAAATTGATATTCCCGGTCGATCAATCCAGGTTGTAATCAGTGATGAGGTGTTGCAGCAGCGACGCGAAGCAATGGAGGCGCTCGGTGATTCGGCATGGAAACCAAAAAATCGCGATCGACAAGTCTCTCAGGCCCTCAAGGCTTATGCAGCGCTGACGACTTCTGCTGCTCGTGGCGCAGTCAGGGATGTATCACAACTGGATTGATGCATAGGATTTTATTGAGCGCAAATATGCCATGAATAGATCATGGGTTGGCGTGGTACTCCACACTGTCTTGATTTGGCAGCTGGGTTGCAGTGGTGGAGATCCCACTGCAACAGATCCTGAGTTGATTTTTAAAGATGGCTTTGAGAATTCACTGGAGGAAATAGAGCTACTGGCCGATGGTGGCGTCATGGTTCGAGGATTCAGCGCCTGGCTGAAAATTCTTCCCAAGCAGACTGATATTCATCTGCGAAATGAGGCCGACTACCTGAGTGTGGATTGTCAGGCACCTGCGGCATGGTTTCTGGAAGTTACCGGTGATGAGGTTCTTTCCAAATACCAGAGTCATTTGAACTGTCAGCAATATAGTGACAATCGTTTTGATTTCGATAACGGCCGATGGCTAGTGACCGATAACAGTAGTGGAATTGTCTACTATCGGGTATGGAAGCTGAATCGATGAGTTTCAAGAACCTTTGAGTAAGTCATGTATCGACATCAAACCTGCAAAATGCAATCTTTCTGGGTTATGGTCTCTCATGAGTGATGGTCTGCTCGTTTCAGGGCTATCTAAAGGTTCTTTAAAAGACGCACTTGAAGAGGAGGCTGAGTAGTGACATTCGATCTTCGGCAGTGCTATCTGTTTACCCATCTGGATGATCAGCAATTCAGCAAAGTGGAGCAGATGGCCCGTGAGGTAAAGCTCTTGGATGGCCAGCTCTATTTTCGGGTTGGCGATCCTGCCACGCACTTTTTTCTGGTGACAAGTGGGCAGGTCAAGCTAACTCGGCTGTCGCTGCAGGGTCAGGAGAAAGTTATCGAGATCATATCTCCAGGGCAGACCTTCGCTGAGGCATTGATGTTCGGTGAAGAACCCGATTATCCAGTCAATGCCCTGGCCATGGGGGAGACTCATCTGCTGAGTTTCGAAAGCGAGCCTTTTAAGGCGTTGCTGCGTGGCTCAGTAGAGACCTGTTTTTATCTGTTAGCTGACATGAGTCATCGCTTGCGGATGCTGATCCGTGAAATTGATGATCTGACACTGCAAACTGCAAGCTGTCGTGTTGCCAGTTTTCTCTGGAATCACTGGAGTCTTGTCAAAGAGCAGGGTGACAGCATTGAGTTGCAGGTCCCTAAAGGGGTAATCGCCTCCCGGCTATCAGTGACACCAGAGACCTTTTCCCGAATTCTGCATAATCTGAGTGATCATGGGGTGATTCGGGTGGATGGAAGCCGGGTTGATATTCTTGATGATGAGGGGCTGCAAGCCTTCGCGGGTGTTACTAAAGGGGCGGTTCAACTTCAGGCGCCTGCAGAAAAGGAGTGATCGTCTTCGATTTAAGGGGCAAATGGATATTCATGATGATTTTCCTCATCACTCAATCACTATTTCTCTCTCAGTAGGCGGGGTTTGGTTTGAATCTGTAGGATAGATGAGACATTCCAGGCCCAGGCCGGTTATACTGTAACGTTTTCTTACCCAATAATGAGTTACGCAACACCATGAAGGATAGTTACCCCTTTCCTATAGCCCGTATTGGCTTGGTAGGCGGTGGTCAGCTTGGTCGTATGATGGTCAAAGCGGCTAAGCGCCTGGGCTGCACCTGTGTCGTTCTGGATCCCTATCCAAAGTCGCCTGCTGGTCAGGTTGCCGGAGAGCAGATCATTGGCGGCTACCACGATCCTGCCAAATTGAGAGAATTGGCGGAATCCTGTGATGTGGTGACCTATGAGCTGGAAGACATTGATACTGAGACCTTGCGTCAACTGGAGCTAGAGGGACATAAGATCAATCCTGCTCCTGCTCTGCTCTCCACTCTGCAAGACAAGCTGACACAGAAGCGGTTCCTCAGTCAGGCGAATATTCCTACAGCTGAATTTATAGAGATGGCAGAACCGAATCTGGCCGACTTTGAATCCTTTGGTTTTCCTTTGGTACAGAAAGCCAGGCGTGGCGGCTACGACGGTCGTGGGGTCTCAGTGATGTTGGATGCTGATGCGTTCAATGCTCATCTACCTGTACCATCTCTGGTTGAGCGTTTTATCGAGGCTGACAAAGAGTTGGCTGTGATGGTTGCTCGTCGCGCCAATGGAGATTGCGTGGCTTACCCAACAGTGGAGATGTGCTTTCGCGCAGGTGAAAATGTTCTCGATCTGTTGCTCTGCCCCGCCAAGGTGGATAGAGCTATTGCTCAACAGGCTGAGGCGCTGGCTATGCGTACCATCAATGCCCTCGAGGGGGTAGGTATGTTTGGTGTTGAGTTGTTCTTGACTGCAGATGGCGAACTGTTGGTGAATGAAATTGCACCAAGAACCCATAACTCAGGTCATCACACCATTGAGGCCTGTATAACAGATCAGTTTGAGCAACATTTACGTGCCGTACTCGATCTGCCTCTGGGATCAACAGAGCAGTTGGCCCCAGCAGCTATGATCAATCTCCTGGGTGAGGCGGATGCTGTTGGCACACCGGTTTTCAATGGCTTGCAGGAGGCTTTGGCCATTCCTGGCGTCTGTCTCCATATTTACGGCAAAGCCGAAGTTAAACCTTTTCGGAAAATGGGACACGTGACTGTTATCGATCAGGATCTGGATAGTGCTCGAACTAAAGCCGAGCAGGTACGGGATATAATTCAAATTTGTGGGGAGCAGCATCCATGAGCAAACCTATCGTTGGCATCATAATGGGTAGTGATTCAGATCTGCCGGTGATGCAAGAGGCCGCAAAGCAACTTGAGGCGTTTCAGATACCTTATGAGATGACCATTGTCTCGGCTCATCGTACCCCGGCAAGACTATATGAATATTCCCAAAGTGCGGAACAGCGTGGTTTGCAGGTTGTAATCGCAGGTGCAGGTGGTGCTGCCCATCTGCCTGGCATGGTGGCGTCTATTACACCCTTGCCCGTGATCGGTGTGCCGGTTAAGTCTTCTGCCTTGAGTGGAGAGGATTCGTTGCTCTCTATCGTGCAGATGCCCCCAGGAGTTCCTGTGGCGACAGTGGCAATCAATGGTGCGAAAAATGCGGCTATTCTGGCGACTCAGATGCTCGGAGCCACTGATCTCGAAATGCGACAAAAAGTTAAGGATTACAAGCAATCACTGGAAACCATGGTACTGGGTAAGGTTGAAGTGATGGAGAAGCAGCAGGATTCCAGTTGCTGATTTTTTTGCCGGGTACGACCCGGCCGCACCTCAGGATATCTTTAGAAAGTAACCTGGATGAAGTGCAACGGAATCCGGGAAGTTTAGCACACCATTCAACAATCACAAGCGTGGCGGAATACCAATAAATTCAACTGTTTTGACTATAGTGAGCAGTTACTGACAGTTCTGGTTCATCCTCATACGCCACGGGGTCAGCCCATCGAAATCAACTTGAAAAAACGGGGTTTTGCCCCATCTTATGGTTATTAATAGAAGATTTTTGGAGTAATACCCCATGAGAATGGATCGTTTGACCAGTAAATTTCAGATGGCTCTGGCAGATGCCCAGAGCCTTGCTGTCGGTCGGGATCATCAGTTTATCGAGCCTGTACACCTGATGAGCGCCATGCTCGATCAGGAGGGTGGTACTGTACGTCACCTATTGGCGCAATCCGATGTCAATATCAATCAATTACGCTCCAGTCTGAGTGCTGCTACCGAACGTCTCCCAAGCGTCGAGGGCGCAGCCGGTGACCTGCATATTTCCAATGAACTGGGGCGGCTGCTCAATCAGACCGATAAATTAGCACAACAGCGTAATGATCAATATATCTCCAGTGAGCTGTTCGTTCTCGCAGCTGTCGAGGATAAGGGCGAACTGGGCGAAATGTTGCGCAATGCCGGGGCTGCCAAGGAAGCCCTTGAGAAGAGCATTGAGAAGATGCGTGGTGGCCAGAAAGTAGACGACCCGAATGCGGAAGATCAGCGTCAGGCACTGGAAAAATACACCATTGATCTAACTGAGCGGGCAGAGCAGGGCAAACTGGATCCTGTTATCGGCAGGGATGATGAAATTCGTCGAACCATACAGGTTCTGCAACGCAGGACTAAGAATAATCCGGTACTGATCGGTGAACCTGGTGTCGGCAAAACAGCAATTGTTGAGGGATTGGCTCAGCGAATCGTCAACGGCGAAGTTCCTGAAGGGCTGAAAACCAAGCGACTGCTCTCTCTCGACATGGGGTCTTTGATCGCAGGGGCTAAATTTCGTGGTGAATTCGAGGAGCGCCTGAAGGCAGTACTCAATGATCTCTCCAAGCAGGAGGGGCAGATTATCCTCTTTATCGATGAACTGCATACCATGGTTGGCGCCGGTAAGGCCGAAGGGGCAATGGATGCCGGTAACATGCTGAAGCCTGCATTGGCTCGGGGTGAACTGCATTGCGTGGGTGCCACCACCCTGGATGAGTATCGACAATATCTTGAGAAAGATGCCGCCCTGGAACGACGATTCCAGA
The DNA here is from genome assembly GCA_040506705.1 of Candidatus Thiodiazotropha sp. 6PLUC1. GTDB lineage: Bacteria > Pseudomonadota > Gammaproteobacteria > Chromatiales > Chromatiaceae > Thiodiazotropha. Next base: position 1,857 of record JBEVWG010000016.1, on the reverse strand, counting down.
AAGTGTTGGTGGAAGAGCCCAGTGTCGAGGATACGATAGCCATCCTGAGAGGCTTGAAGGAGCGCTATGAAGTGCACCATGGAGTAGATGTCACTGATCCGGCAATCGTTGCCGCAGCAACCCTCTCCCATCGTTACATCACCGATCGTCAGCTACCCGATAAAGCCATCGATCTGGTGGATGAGGCTGCATCTCAGATACGCATGGAGATCGACTCCAAGCCTGAGGAGATGGATCGTCTTGAGCGTCGTCTGATTCAGCTGAAGATTGAGCGTGAGGCACTGAATAAAGAGTCTGATGAGGCCTCAAAAAAGCGACTGGCCGATCTGCAAGCACAAATTGAACGGTTGGAGCGGGAGTTCTCTGACCTGGAAGAGATCTGGAAATCGGAAAAAGCAGCACTGCAGGGGACAACCCATATCAAGGAGTCCCTGGAGCGGGCCCGACTGGAGTTGGAAACTGCCCATAGGGCTGGTGATCTGGCACGTATGTCAGAGCTTCAGTATGGGCGGATTCCGGAACTTGAGAAACAGCTCGATATGGCAACCCAGGCTGAGATGCAGGAGATGAAACTGCTGCGAAACAAGGTCTCAGAGGAGGAGATTGCTGACGTGGTCTCCAAGTGGACAGGCATTCCGGTCTCCAAGATGTTGGAGGGGGAACGGGATAAGCTGTTGCGTATGGAGGAGGAGCTGGGTAGGCGGGTAATAGGACAGCAGGAGGGTGTGAGAGCCGTCAGTGATGCCATACGCCGATCAAGAGCAGGGCTTTCCGATCCCAATCAACCCAATGGTTCATTTCTGTTTCTTGGCCCGACCGGTGTAGGTAAAACAGAGCTGTGTAAATCTCTGGCAGAGTTTCTCTTCGATACAGAGGAAGCGATGATCCGTATTGATATGTCGGAATTCATGGAGAAGCATTCAGTCGCACGCTTGATTGGCGCACCACCAGGTTATGTAGGCTATGAAGAGGGTGGCTATTTGACTGAAGCTGTCCGACGCAGACCCTATTCAGTGATTCTGCTTGATGAAGTGGAGAAGGCGCATCCTGATGTGTTCAACGTGCTACTGCAGGTACTTGATGATGGTCGGCTCACAGATGGTCAGGGGCGCACAGTAGACTTTCGCAATAGTGTGATTGTGATGACCTCGAATCTGGGTTCCCAGATCATTCAGGAGATGGCCACTGAGGATCAGTACGATCAGATGAAGGCATCGGTGATGGAGACAGTACAACAGAACTTCCGTCCTGAGTTTATCAACCGGGTCGATGAGATTGTTGTCTTTCATCCTCTGGGTGAGGAGCAGATACGCGCGATTGCCAGTATTCAGGTTGATTACCTTCGTCAACGTCTGGCCGATAGTGATATGGTGTTGTCTGTTTCAGATGCGGCGCTCGACCTCCTCGGTAAGGCTGGTTTTGATCCTGTATATGGTGCTCGACCCTTGAAGCGGGCGATACGCCAGCAGCTTGAGAATCCATTGGCACAGGAAATTCTCTCCGGTCGGTTTGGACCCGGTGATATGATCGAAGTGGATACTTCTGGTGACGGATTGATTTTTCAAAAAAGGCAGAAGATCAGTGTTGCATGATTCAGCTGCTATCCATTGCAAGCGCTATGGGTTGACTAGTCCCATCGCTATACAGCTGAGTTAATCGAGATTATTACGCATTTGGTGGGGCATGGCCCCACCCTACACACTGAGTTCAACGGTAGGGTGGGGCCATGCCCCACCAAGTCAGGTTGATAAAACTAAGTGCAAAGTCAGGTAGTGTCAATAATCTTTCGCTCTTTGTTTGGCGGTAGCTTCGTAGTTAGGCGGTTTCTTGCTCCAAGTACTGCTTCTTGAGCGCCTC